>VGEP01000010.1 GCA_016869215.1 Alphaproteobacteria bacterium
GCTCGCGCAAATCGGTGGAAAGAGGTCGGGTCATGAGCTGCTGGCCTCCAACCCAGCCAGCAGCTTGAATCACAATCCGTAGCCCAACGGAATCCCTATCGATTCAGAAAAACGGTGAACCGCTCTAAAGCGTTTTCGAGCGAAGTGGAAACCGGTTCGCGTAATGAAAACGCGTCAAAACAAAAAGCTGGAGCCTCGGCTTTGATTCCATCAAAGCCGGAAAGGCTCTAGACACCGCGCTCAGCATTCGCCAATGCGGCGGCCGGATCGGGGGCCTCCCGTGTTCATCTTCGACTGCAACGGCGTTCTGGTCGACAGTGAAGCGATCGCCGCCACGGTTGCGTCGCACGAACTCACTCGCGCCGGATTTGCCGTCTCGCCCGACATCGTCGCGCGGTTTTTCGCCGGCCGGCGGCCGAACGACATGCTGGCCGACATCGAAGCCGCGACCCAGCGCAAGCTGCCGGCGAATTTCGCCACTGTGCTTGCTGCGGCGACGCTGCGCCGGCTGCGCGCGGAACTGCGCGCCACGGCCCATGTCGAGCACGCGCTGACCTGGCTGCGCGGCCCAAAATGCGTGGCTTCGTCCTCGCCGATCGACCGGGTCCGGCTGAGCCTGGAGAGCACTGGGCTGCTGCGGTTCTTCGATCCTTATCTGTTTTCGGCCAGCGACGTGCCACGCGGCAAGCCCGCGCCGGACCTGTTCCTCTACGCGGCCGCGAAGATGCGGGTCCGGCCGGCCGATTGCATCGTGGTCGAGGATTCGCCTGCGGGCGTGGCCGCGGCGACGGCGGCGGGCATGCTCGCCATCGGGTTCGTTGGCGGCAGCCACTACAATCCGAGCCTCGGCGCGCACCTGACCGGAGCCGGTGCGCGCGCGGTGATCGCCGACATGCGCGCGCTCAAGAGCACTGTGGTCGCTCTGCGCGGCTGGTGAATCCCTGGAGACTGAATCAACTGCGTTGAATCAGTCTTTGGTTTCTTCTTTGGGCATGATCTTTTCCGAAAACCGGTTCCCATTTTTCGGGATCATGCCCCGTTCACTTCAGGATTGCTGACGAGGCCGCGGCGATCGCTGAGGCGCCTGGCGCTGCGGCGCGCGCCGGCGGTCCAAATCGCGTGCGCCGAGAGGGTCGAACCCGACATAGATCACGTAGGAGTCGATGTCGGCGCCTTTGGGCATCGGGAACGACAGATTTTCCTCGACGTGCGTGAACAGCACATTGGTATTGCCCGGGGCGATGGCGACGGAAAGCCGTTCGAGCTTGGTCACGATGGGCTTGGGGTCGACGCCTTCGTGCACCACGGCGAAGCGGATCGGCACGTCGACCTGCGCCGGCGCACCGGCCGGTCCGACGATCAGCCGGCCCTGCACGCCGACCTTGATGGAGACGATGTTGTTCGCCACCCGGCATTCGCGCGCAGTCTGACCGAAGCCGACCTGGTATCGCATGTTCATCGCGTTCTGCTCGGCGCCGTCCGACGTCGAGGTCAACGTCGATGCGCCCTGGCGGATCGAAACGCCGGGACACTCGAAGTCGGCCGGTGTCTGCACGCCGGCCAGTGCGTTGCTGCCGGCCGCCTCCGAGCCGGAACTCGTGCCGGAACCCGTGCCGAACACCGACGCAAACGAGGGCGCGGACGGCAGCGACGGCGTCGACGCGCAGCCCGCCAGCGCCAGTCCCGTCAGGACCAGTGCAAACGACAGCCCGGTGCCCCGGTGTCCATCCTCACGCATACCCCACCCTACCCTTACGCCCCGTATTGGCCCGGAAAGGCTAAATCCCGGTAAATCCGCGGGCTTTATAGCAAGCCGACCGTGGCAGCCCCAAGGCGCGCCGCGGCGCATTATGGCGCAGGATCGTCCTGCAGGCGGGCATAGAGCAGATGATCCTGCCAGATGCCGTTGATGCAGAGGTATCCGCGCGCATATCCCTCGCGCCGGAAGCCGGTCTTTTCCAGAAGCCGCATCGAAGCCAGATTGGTCGGGATACAGGCCGCCTCCAGCCGGTGCAGCCGCAACATTTCGAATGCGGCTGGCGCCAGCGCCCGCACCGCAGCACTCATATGGCCGCGCCGGATATGCGGCAAGCCACACCAGTATCCGAGGCTTCCGGACTGGGCGACGCCCCGGCGCACGTTGGCAAGCGTCACGCCTCCGACCAGCACGTTGTCGTCCTTGCGGAACACAAAGAACGGATAGGCCTGATCGGTCCGCATATCTTCAGAGTATCGCCGGATGCGTTGCCGAAACGCCCCGCGGGTCAGGTCGTCGGCCGGCCAGATCGGCTCCCACGGGGTGAGAAACTTGCGGCTGACCTCGCGCAGCTCCGACCAGGCCGGATAGTCCGTCATCTGCGGCAAACGCAGGATAACGCCGTCGCCGACGATCGGCGGCAGAGGTTCAGGAGAACTGAGCGTGAGAAACAGCGCCATGGTGCGTCATCAAGCGGCCCGGCGCTTCAAACTGTCCACGATTGCCTCGGCGCCCTCAAGGCCCTTGGCCGGCCCCAGCGCGGCCACGGCGGGACGCGCCCGCGCGATCAGGGCTTTGCCCGCGGCGCGCGCGCTATCCACCGTGACGGCGTCGACCCGGGCGACCAGTTCTTCGATCGGCAGCGGGCGGCCGTGGATCAGGATCTGGTTGGCAAGCTGGCGCGCCCGCGCGCCCGAGCTTTCCAGCGCCATCAGCAGGCCGACCTTGAGCTGCGACTTGGCGCGGGCGACCTCAGCCTCGGTGAGATCGACGCTGCAGGCGGCGGTCTGGTCCACCACCACGCTCATGAGTTCCTTCACGTCGGCGGCATCGGTGCCCGCGTAGATGCCGAACATTCCGGTGTCGACATACGGCGCGTGAAACGCGGAAACCGTGTAGCAAAGGCCGCGATTCTCGCGCACCTCCTGGAACAGGCGCGAGGACATTCCGCCGCCGAGCACGATGGAAAAAACCTGAAGGCTGTAGAGGTCGGAATCGCGCTGCGGCAGGCCCTCCAGCGCGAGCGCGATATGAACCTGCTCCAGATCGCGGGCTTCGAGCTTGGCGCCGCCGCCGAACTTGGCCGATTGCGGCACCGGCGCCGCCGGCCCGTTGAACGCCGCGAAGTTCTTCCCGACCTCCGCAACGACCGCAGCGTGTTCGACCGCGCCGGTCGCCGCCACGACCATGTCCGGCCCGCGATAGTTCCGCGCCAGATAAGTCTGCAGGTTCTGGGCCCCGAACGAGGACACGCTCTCCGGCGTACCCAGAATCGGCCGCCCCATCGGCTGGTTCGGGTATGCGATCGATTGCAGATAGTCGAACACCAGATCGTCGGGATTGTCCTCGGTCGCACCGATCTCCTGGACGATCACATTCTGCTCGCGCTTGAGCTCCGCCGGATCGAACGCCGGATTGGCGAGAATGTCCGCGATCACGTCGAGCGCGAGCGGAATGTCGGCCTTGAGCACGCTCGCATAATAGGCCGTGGTCTCGAAGCTGGTCGCCGCGTTGATGTCGCCGCCGACCGCCTCGATTTCCTCGGCAATCCGGCGCGCGCTGCGCCGCTTGGTGCCTTTGAAGGCCATGTGCTCCAAAAGGTGCGAGATGCCGTGCTCGTTGCTCTGTTCGTCGCGGCTTCCGGAACCGACCCAGCAGCCCAGCGTCGCGGTCTGCAGATGCGGCATGTCGTCCGTGATCACGGTCAGGCCCGAGGGGAGGCGCGTGACTTCTACGCTCATGCCGCTGCTCCTTCGCGCGCGGCACGGCTGGCCGCCAGTACGGTTCGTTCAAGAATTGCTTGATCGGCGGGCATCGCCGACACGCGCTCGCGGCGCGACGGCAGGTCGGCGAGCCAATCCGGCAGCGCCGGCCGCACACCGCACGCCGCCTCGACCGCATCCGGAAACTTTGCGGGATGGGCGGTTCCGAGCACGATCATGGGTGTTGCCGGATTGCGCTGTTCCTTCTCGGCGACCGCGAGCCCGACCGCGGTGTGCGGATCGACGAGGCGCGAGGTCTCGCGCAGCGTGGTGCGGATCGCGGACGCGGTCTCGTTCTCGTCGGCGCGTCCGGCCGAGAACAACGCCCGGATCTCGGACAAGGCCGCATCCGACATAGAAAACCGCCGCGACTGCGCAAGCGAGGCCATCAGGCCCCGCACGGCGCCGGCGTCGCGGCCGTTCGCCTCGAACAGCAGCCGTTCGAAATTCGACGAGACCTGGATGTCCATCGATGGCGACGACGTCGGAACCACATCGCGCACCTCGTAGGTCCCGGTCGCAAGCGTCCGCGCCAGGATGTCGTTGACGTTGGTGGCGACCGTCAGCCGCTCGACCGGCAGGCCCATGCGGGCCGCCACATAGCCCGCGAACACATCGCCGAAGTTGCCGGTCGGCACCGTGAACGCAACCTTGCGATGCGGCGCGCCGAGCGTGGCAGCAGCGGTAAAGTAATAGACGACTTGCGCGAGCAGGCGCGCCCAGTTGATCGAGTTGACGCCGGACAAGCGGACCCGATCGCGGAAGGCATGATGGTTGAACAGGCCCTTCACCAGCGCCTGACAGTCGTCGAACGTGCCTTCGACCGCGATGGCGTGCACGTTGTCGTCGGGCGCCGTCGTCATCATCAGGCGCTGCACGTCGGAAATTCGGCCGTGCGGAAACAGCACGAACAGGTCGGCGCGGGCGCGGCCGCGGAAGGCTTCGACCGCAGCGCCGCCGGTGTCGCCCGAGGTCGCAACGACGATGGTGGTGCGTTCGCCGCGCGCCGCCAGCGCATGATCCATCAGCCGCGCCAGGAACTGCATGGCGACGTCCTTGAACGCCAACGTCGGGCCATGAAACAGCTCCAGCAGGAAGGTGTTGGTCCCGACCTGGCTGACGGGGACCACAGCTGGATGACGGAAGGTTCCGTAAGCCTCGCGGGCCAAGCGCGCGAGATCGGGCTCGGTCAGACCGTCGCCGACGAACGGCCTCATCACTTCGATGGCGACTTCGGCATAGGGCCGCCCGGCCAACGCAGCGATCGCCTCCGGCGACAGCCTTGGCCAATAGTCCGGCACATAAAGCCCGCCATCGCGGGCAAGTCCCGCGAGCATGACGTCAATGAAGCCGAGCGGCGAGGCCTCGCCGCGGGTGGAGACGTAGTGCACGAACGATCCCTGAGTCTGATCGCCGGACCTTAGGCGGCCCGATCCGGTTTCACAAGAAATCCATTAACACCATGAATTTATGAAGGAAACCGGCTTCAGTCCGGATCGGTCCGCCGGTTGCATGGCCTTGGGATGTGCAACCGTAGCGGTGCTATCCGGCCGGCTCGTTCGCCCGCCGGCGACTGCTCCACCAGACCGCAAAAACGGCGGCGAGAACGCCCGCAAGGCTGAACCAAGTCAGCGCGTATTGCAGATGGTCGTTGCGCAGGCGGACCTTCAGCGCGGCGGGACGCGGCGACCCGCCTTCGGGAACCGGCGACTCTTGCTCGATATAGAACGGCGCCACCGGACCCCAGTTCCGGACCTGCGCCATCTTCCCCGGATCGCGCACAAACCAGATCGAACCGCCGGAGTCATGATCCGCGACGAACCAGCTCGGCGCCTCCGGCCAGCGTAGCACGCCCACAATGTCGAGCGAGCCGGACGGCCGCGGATAGGTCCGGTCCGCGGCAAAGCCACGGTTGACCACCACCTGCTCGCCGGACGGCAGGCGTCCGGGCGCGAGCACGAAGTAGCCTGGCGACTTGATGTCGTCGCGCAAGGGAGAGCCGCCCGTGTACAACAGCGCATCGTCGGCGTTCGCAAACTGCACCGTCAGGCGCACACGCAGGAACTCGGAATCGCCCACTCGCAGCCGCGGCCACTCGGCCGGCGGCGGCAATGCGATTGGCGCGGCCGACAGACGCCGATCGAGTTGCGCGATCAGCGCCTCCTTCCAGGCCTTGCGCTCAAGTTGCCAAAGGCCGAGCCCGACCAGCACAGCCAGCCCTGCGAGCGTCATAACCGCGGGAACGATTGCCGCGTTGGACTGGCGCGAGACGATCACTGTCCGCGGCCCTCGGCGGCCTTGTGCCGGTACTGCAACGCAATCATCAGGCCTTTCATCGGCCGCAGCGGCAAGAGCGTGACGGCCAGGATCGACGGACCCCACAACAGGGCATGCACCCAAAACGGCGGCTCGTATTTGAACTCCACGATCAGCGCCGCGCCGACCACCACCAGTCCCGCCAGCAGGATCACGAACACGGCCGGCCCGTCTCCGGAATCCGCAAAGGCCAAATCCAGCCCGCAATGCTCACAACGCGGACGGAGCTCCAGGAAGCCCTGGAACAGGCGGCCCTGGCCGCAGCGCGGGCAGCGGCAGGTAAGCCCGGTGCAAAACGGCGACAGCTCAGGCATCTCGGTCATCCGGTCCTCTCAACGCAAAGGGGCGGCTTGCGCCGCCCCCCCCCGGTCGCCGCAAACCACGGCAAGCTTAGTGCGCCAGCGGCGTCCCCGCCGCCCACACGTAGATGCATGCGAACAGAAACAGCCAGACCACGTCGACGAAATGCCAGTACCAGGCGGCGAATTCGAAGCCGAGATGATGCGTCGGCGTGAAGTGCCCCTTGTAGGCGCGGACCAGGCACACGATCAGGAACGCGGTCCCGATCAGAACGTGCGCGCCGTGGAACCCGGTCGCCATGAAGAACGTCGCGCCGTAGATGTGCCCACCGTAGGTGAAAGCCGCGTGCGCGTACTCGTAGGCCTGCACGCAGGTGAACAGGGCGCCAAGAATGATGGTGAGCCACAGGCCGTTGATCAGGCCCTTGCGGTCGCCGTGCAGCAGCGCGTGGTGCGCCCAGGTCACCGTGGTTCCCGAGGTGAGCAGGATCAGCGTGTTGAGCAGCGGCAGGTGCCACGGATCGAACGTGCCCTTGAAGTGCTCGCTCGGGACCGGCGGCCAGACATTGCCGAGCAGCTCGGCGCGCAAGAACTGGTTCGCATCGGCCGGAAACAGCGCGGTGTTGAAATAGGCCCAGAACCACGCGACGAAGAACATCACCTCGGAGGCGATGAACAGGATCATCCCGTAGCGGTGGGAAATCTGCACCACGCGCGTATGGAAGCCGCCGTGCTCGGCCTCTTTCACGACGTCGCGCCACCACGCGAACATGGTGTAGAGCACGCCGATCACGCCGATACCGAACACCAGCGACGCCGCCGGGAACATCTTGTGCATCCAGGCAATCAGCCCGACCGCCATGATGAAAGCCGAGACGGAACCGACCGCCGGCCACGGGCTCGGATCGACCAGGTGGTAATCGTGTTTCGGCTTGGCGTGCGCGTCAGCCATTTCGTTCTCCGTTCAATCCTTGTCTCGGTCGTGCGCCGTATTCGGTTTCGTGTCGGTCCATCCGCGGATTCAGATCGCTCCCGGCCGCGCGGCGGCCGCGACCGGCCGTGCCGGCTCGCGCTGCGGATAGAAGGTGTAGGACAATGTGATCGAGCTCGCGCCCACGCCGTCGGCGTCCTTGACCAGCGCCGGATCGATGTAGAACACCACCGGCATGTCGCGCTTCTCGCCTGCCTTGAGCGTCTGGTCCGTGAAGCAGAAGCAATTGATCTTTTGGAAGAACACGCCGAGGTTCAGCGGCGCGACGTTGTAACCGGCGGCGGCCGTGATCTCGCGCGCGGCCTGATTGATCACCCGGTAGTTGACCGTCACGACTTCGCCGAGGCGGACCTCGATCGAATTGACCTCCGGCTCGAAGCGCCACGGCAGTCCGGGGCCGGTGTTGGCGTCGAAGCGCACCGTGATCTTGCGGTCGACCGTGTAGCCCGGCAGCGAGGTCGCCACCTGGGTCCGGCCGTTAAAACCGGTCACGCGGCAAAACCAGTCGTACAGCGGAACCGCGGCATAGGCCGCGCCGACCATCATGGCCACGCACGCACCGCAGGCCGCGGCGACGGCGAGGTCGCGGCGGCGGACGACGGTTTCGGGCGAAGCGGCCATGGCGCGGATCACAATGGGCGGTTCATGACGCCGGGTCCGAGCTTGACCACGGTGACGATGTAAACGAGTAGAACCAGCACGCCGAGCGTCAGCGCAAGCGCGATCGAGCGCGCGCGGCGGCGGCGCTTCTGTTCTTCGGTGAGCACGATGCCCGGCTCGGTCGGCTGCTGCTCGCTCATGGCCATGCTCATGCGAAAACCCGGCCGACGAAGGCGGCCGCGCCGCGCTCGACCAGCAGCGTAGCGAACAGCACGAAGAGATAGAGGATCGAGAGGCCGAACAGGCGCTTGGCGGCACCGTCGGCAACGTCGCCCGCGGGCGCGCGATAGAGCCGCCAGGCCGACGCGATCACGAGTGCGCCGGCCAAGGCCGCCACCAGCCCGTAGGCCCAGGTGGCGTAGCCCAAGAGCCACGGCGACGCCCCGACCGGCGCCAGCACGAGAGAGTAGATCAGGATCTGCCGCCGCGTTTCGGCCACGCCCGCGACCACCGGCAGCATCGGCACGCCGGCGCGCGCGTATTCGTCGGCACGCAGCAAACCGAGCGCCCAGAAGTGCGGCGGCGTCCAGAAGAAGATGATGAGGAACAGCAGGATCGGCTCGATGCCGAGACCGCCGGTCGCGGCGGCCCAGGCGATCATCGGCGGAAATGCGCCGGCGGCCCCGCCGATCACGATGTTCTGGGGCGTCCAGCGCTTGAGCCACATCGTGTAGACGACGGCATAGAAGAAAATGGTGAAGGCCAGCAGCCCCGCGGCCAGCACGTCGACCATGAGGCCGAGCATCACAACCGAGCCGACGGCGAGCGTCACCCCGAACGCCAGCGCCTCGCCCGGCTGGACGCGGCCCGCCGGAATCGGCCGCCCGACCGTGCGTGACATCTTTGCGTCGATGTCGGCGTCGTACCACATGTTCAGCGCGCCGGCGGCGCCGGCGCCCACGGCGATGCAAAGCAGTGCAAAGAAGCCGAGCACCGGATGCAGCTGCCCCGGCGCGAGCATCAGGCCGGCGAGCGCCGTGAAGACGACCAGCGACATCACGCGAGGCTTGAGCAGCGCCAGATAGTCGCCGACGCCCGCCATGCTCGGTTCGGCGCGCGCGGCGCCGGCCGGGATGGCGGGATCGAGACTGGCGTGCTCGCTCGCGAACGTCATCACTTGATCCGCGGCAACTCGTTGAACTGGTGGAAGGGCGGCGGCGACGGCAGCGTCCACTCAAGCGTGGTGGCGCCCTCGCCCCACGGGTTATCGGCTGCCTTCTCCTTGCGCATCAGCGCATGGAACAGGCCGATGAAAAACACGAACATGCCCAGGAGCGAGACATAGGCGCCCATCGACGACACGTAGTTCCAGCCGGCGTAGGCGTCCGGATAGTCGGCGATGCGGCGCGGCATGCCGGCGAGGCCGAGGAAGTGCTGCGGGAAGAAGACGATGTTGACGCCGATGAAGGTCAGCCAGAAGTGCAGCTTTCCGATCGCCTCGGAGTAGGTGTAGCCGCTGATCTTCGGGAACCAGTAGTACCAGCCCGCGAACACCGCAAACACCGCGCCGAGCGACAGCACGTAGTGGAAATGCGCCACCACGTAATAAGTGTCGTGCAGCGCTCGATCGACGCCGGCGTTGGCCAGCACTACGCCCGTCACGCCACCCACCGTGAACAGGAAGATCAGCCCCACCGCCCACAGCATCGGCGTTCGGAACTCGATCGAACCGCCCCACATGGTGGCGATCCAGGAGAAGATCTTCACGCCGGTCGGCACCGCGATCACCATCGTGGCGGCGACGAAATAGGCCTGCGCGCCGGTTGACATGCCGACCGTGTACATGTGGTGCGCCCACACCACGAAGCCGATGCCGCCGATCGCGACCATGGCGTAGGCCATGCCGAGATAGCCGAACACCGGCTTGCGCGAGAAGGTCGCGACGATCTGGCTGACGATGCCGAAGCCGGGGAGAATCAGAATGTAGACCTCGGGGTGCCCGAAGAACCAGAACAGGTGCTGAAACAGGATCGGGTCGCCGCCGCCGGCCGGATTGAAGAACGTGGTGCCGAAGTTGCGGTCGGTCAGCAGCATGGTGATCGCGCCGGCAAGCACCGGCAGCGACAGCAGCAGCAGCCACACCGTCACCAGGATCGACCACACGAACAGCGGCATCTTGTGCAGGGACATGCCCGGCGCGCGCATGTTGAAGATCGTGGTGATGAAGTTGATCGCGCCGAGGATCGACGACGCACCGGCAAGGTGCAGCGACAGGATCGCGAAATCGACCGCCGGGCCCGGATGGCCCGAGGTCGACAGCGGGGCATAGATCGTCCAGCCCGCGCCCACGCCCGGCGCGCCCGGCTCGCCCTCGACGAAGGCGGACGTCAGCAGCAGCGCGAACGCCGCCGGCAGCAGCCAGAACGAGATGTTGTTCATGCGCGGGAACGCCATGTCCGGCGCCCCGATCATCAGCGGCACGATCCAGTTGCCGAAGCCGCCGATCAGCGCCGGCATGACCATGAAGAAGATCATGATCAGGCCGTGGGCGGTGGTGAACACGTTGAACATGTGCGCGTCGGGGAAAATCTGCATGCCCGGGGCCTGCAGTTCCATGCGCATCGCCACCGACATCAGCGCGCCTATGATGCCGGCCACCATGGCGAACACCAGGTACATGGTCCCGATGTCCTTGTGGTTGGTCGAGTAAACAAAGCGGCGCCAACCCGTCGGGGTGTGGTGCTCGTCATGGGCCGCGTGATGGTCGTGCGAGCCGTGAGCCGTGGTAGCCATGTTCGTTCCTTCGACCTTTTATCGTTGTCGCCAGCCGCTTACTGCGAGTCGCGGACGGTCAGCCCGGCCGAGGCGAGCGTCGTCGCCTGCGGGGCGTCGTTGGCCGCGTATTTCTTCTTCGACGCTTCGAGCCAGGTGGCGTATTCCTTCTCGCTGACCACCCGGACGGCGATCGGCATGAAGGCGTGATCCTTGCCGCAGAGCTCGGAGCACTGGCCGTAGTAGATGCCTTCGCGCGTCGCCTTGAACCAGGTTTCGTTCAGACGGCCGGGAACCGCGTCGATCTTGATGCCGAACGACGGCACCGCGAAGGCGTGAATCACGTCGGCGCCGATGACCTGGACCCGGATCACTTTGTTGACCGGCACCACCATGTCGTTGTCGACGGCGAGCAGGCGCGGCTGGTCGGGCTTGCGCTCGTTGTCCTTCAGCATCAGCGAGTCGAACTCGAACTTACTGTCGGGATACGAGTAGCTCCAGTACCACTGCTTGCCGGTGGCCTTCACCGTGACGTCGGCCTCCGGAATGTTGAGCTGCAGGAACAGGAGCTTGAAAGACGGAACCGCGATCGCCACGAGGATGATCACCGGGACCAGCGTCCAGGCCACTTCGAGCAGGGTGTTGTGCGTGGTCTTGGACGGCGTCGGATTGGCGCGCGAATTGAACCGGACGAAGACGATCAGCAGCAGCGCAAGCACGAACAGAGAGATGATGGCGATGATCCAGAGCAGGAAGTCATGGAACCAAGTGATATTGTCCATCACCTGGGTCGCGGACTGCTGAAATCCGAGCTGCCAATTGGTCGGCTGACCCATGCTGGCTTGAGCCGTCCCGCTCCCGGCGATCAGGGCCGGCATCGCAGCCGCCACGGCGGCCCACCGCTTGCGCATCAGCATCGTCGTTTTCGCTCCTTCGACGAAATCGGTCATGTCGCGTCCATGCCGCACTGGCCTGCGTGATTGCGGGTCAAGACCGGCTGCCGATGGGCGTCCCGATCGGGGGTCGCGCGCGTCGGCGGGCGGGGCGGCGGGAGGGAATTTCCCGGGCCTCTCAAACCATAATTCCGGCGCAGTCGCAATGCGCATAGCCCCCGCTCCAATGCGACATTCTCCACATTTCGAACATTTCCCCGGCCCGTCCCCGGAATGCCGCAGCCGAAGGGTGAGACGGCCGCTCTGGAGACCGCTTGCATTCTTGACATGGCAGGCCCGCCATGTAGGTGAAGCGGACGCTTCATGGGCGCCCGCGCAGCGCCGATTCGCGGGCCATCGCCGGGTTTCCGGCCATGCAGGAACGGCATGATGGGCAGATTTGACCGCATTCGTATTACTTTTGCCGTCCGGGGCCCGGTTTCCTGGCTATTCGCCGCAGCGGTGCTGACCGGCGCCGTGGGCCACACCGGCGCCCTGGCCCAGGGAACGGTCCGCTCCGTCCACAACGACTGGCAGATTCGTTGCGACAATCCCCCGGGCGCGCAGTCCGAGCAATGTGCGCTGATCCAGAGCGTCACAGCCGATGACCGGCCCAATATCGGCCTGACGGTCATCGTCCTGAAGACCGCCGACAAGAAGTCCCGCCTGATGCGGGTGATCGCGCCGCCGGGAGTCCTCCTGCCGTCCGGCCTCGGCCTGAAGATCGACAACGCCGAGATCGGCCGCGCCGGATTCGTGCGTTGCGTTCCGAACGGATGCATCGCCGAGGTTATCATGGACGATCAACTGGTGGGACGGCTCCGGACCGGCAAGGCGGCGACCTTCATCATTTTCCAGACGCCGGAAGAGGGCATCGGGTTTCCGATCAGCCTGAGAGGCTTCGGCGAAGGCTTCGACAAGCTGCCATAACCCCAGCGGGCTGCGTCCCATCGGAACGGGAGCAGACGGCCGGGCTTGTGCCGTCCGTCCGCACCTTTAGTCTTTCCAGGCAAACGAAATGCTGGCGCCGGGAACGGTCCCGTGCGCGTCGATGTGGAGAGACCGTCTTGAACATTGGATTTGTCGGCCTTGGCGCCATGGGCGAGTTGATCGTGCCGCGCCTGATGGAGGCCGGGCACCGCGTCACCGGCTGGAACAGAACACACGACAAGGCCAAGCCGCTGATCGCAGCCGGCATGCGCTTTGCCCCGACGCCGCGGCAGGTGGCCGAGGAAGCCGAAATCGTGTTCTCCATCGTCACCGACTCGGCGGCGGTGAAGGCGATCGCGCTCGGCACGGACGGCGTCATCGCGGGGCTGCGCAAGGGCGGCATCTTCATCGACATGAGCACCATCGAACCGGACGCGAGCCGCGCGGTCGCCGCCGAGTTCGCCAAGGCCGGATCGATCATGCTGGACGGCCCGCTCTCCGGCAGCCCCGTGACCGTGAAGGCCGGACAGGCTTCGATCATGATCGGCGGCGACGAGGCGGCGTTCGAGCGCGTGAAGCCGGTCCTGCTCGCCATCGGGCCGAAGGTCACGCGGATCGGCGGCAACGGCTTGGCCTGCCAGATGAAGATCGCCGTCAACCTGCTGCTGATGGTCGAGGTGATCTGCTTCGGCGAGGCAGTCGCGCTGGCCGAGAAGGGCGGCGTGGCCCGCGACGTCGCGGTCGACGCCATCCTCAAGAGTGTCGCGGCCTCCCCGGTGCTGGGCTACCGTGGGCCATTCATCCTCGAAGGCAAGATGCCCGCGGTGCCGCTCGCCGACGTGACGCTGCAACAGAAGGACATGATTCTTGCGCTCAACCTTGGCCGCCAGCTCGGCAGTCCGGTGCCGCTTGCCGCAGCCGCCAACGAACTGATGAACGCCTGCCGCGGGCTGGGCATCGACGCCAACGATTTCGTGGTGGCGCATCGGGTCTATCGCAGGCTCGGCGGGCAGGATTCGGGAGGACGGTCTTGACGAACAGAGGTGAAAAGATCGGAGCCGCCCTGGCCAAGGCGGTGAAAGCGGCGACCGGCATCACATCCGCCACCTTGGGCGCCAAGATGTACCGAACCAACATCAAGGATGTGCCGAAAGTCGAAGGCCTCAAGCGCGACGACGGCTGGATCGACATGCAGGTGCAGTTCCTGATCGACAAAAAGTCGGCGGGCGCCGATCACGTCGTCGGCTGGACGGTGCTCAAGCCCGGCGCGAGCCACGAGTGTCACCGGCATCGCAACTGCGACGAGTTCTTCATCGTGCTGAAGGGCAAGGGCCACATCATCACCGACAATGGCCTGGAGCCGTCGGGCGAAGGCGACGTGGTCTATTCGCCGCGCGGCTGCTGGCACGGCTTCAACAACACATCGACCGAGGATGTTGTGCTGGTCTGGGGCTGGATGGGCGCGGGCTCGATCGCGGATTCCGGCTACGAGGTGCCGGCCGAGGGTCATCGATGAGCGGTCCGTTTGACGATGAGCGCATCGCCGCCGGCATGCGTGCGCAGATGGAGCTGCGCCGCACCCGGTTTGCCGACGGGGCGCTGATGGTCGGCTGGAAGGCCGGGTTCGGCGCTCCGGCCGCCCGGCAGAGCCTTCGCATCCGGATGCCGCTGGTCGGCTTTCTGGTGGACAGTGCGCTCATCGACACCGGCGCCACGGTTTCGCTCGAAGGCTGGCGGAAGCCCATCGCCGAGGCCGAGATCGCGGCCTACATCGGCCGCGACCTGCCGGCCAACGCCGACCGAGAGACCGTGCGCCGTGCCATCGTTGCGATCGGACCGGCGATCGAGCTGATCGACGTCGACGGCCCCATGGACGACGTGCCGGCCATCCTGGCCGGGGACATCTTCCAGCGCCATGTCATCCTCGGCCGGCGCGACATCATGCGCAGCGGGGCGCGGCTCGACGGCCTGAAGGCTCGCGTGTTTCAGAGCGGCAAGGAAATCGTCGCGCCGGCCGATCTCGAAACCAACACCGGCCGGGTGCACGAAACCGTCGCCCATGTCGCCGACATCGCGGCGGCGCTGGGCGAAGGCCTGCGCGCCGGACAGGTCATCATCTGCGGCTCGATCACGCCGCCGATGTTCCTGCAGCCGGGCGAGACCGGCGTGAGCTATACCTTGGAACCGGTCGGCTCCATTTCGGTACGATTCTCAGGCGGGGCATGAAGCGGAGCGACACCCGCATCCTGACCACCCACACGGGCAGCCTCCCGCGTCCCGGCAGCCTCACCGAACTTTTTACCGCGCGCGCATCCGGCGCGGCGGTCGACGAGGAGCGCCTCAAGGCCGAGGGCCGTTCGGCCGTCGCCGCGGCGCTGGCGCACCAGCGCGAATGCGGGATCGACGTGGCGGGCAACGGCGAGCAGCAGCGGGAATCCTTCGTCCTCTATCTTCGCCACAGGCTCAGCGGATTGGCCGGCGAAGGCGACCGGACGGGAGTCGCCGACGTCGAGTCCTATCCGGAATTCCAGAAGGCGCGCAGTGCGCTGCTCTCGTCCAGGCCGGCCGTCAGCAATTTCGCCCGCCTGCCCAAGGCCGTCGGGCCGATCGCCTATACCGGGCATGGGGCGCTCGACGATGAGTGCGAAACCTTCGCGCACGCACTCGAATCGGAAGGCGCGGGATTTTCCGAAACCTTCATGACCGCGCCCTCGCCCGGAATCCTGGCGGCCATCGTCCGGAACGAGCACTACGAGACGACCGAAGCCTATGTCGCAGCGGTGGCGGACGCGCTTCGGGTCGAATACGAGCGGATCGTCGAGCGGGGCCACCTGTTGCAGCTCGACTGCCCCGACCTCGCGCTCGAACGGCACGTGTCGTTCAAGGCCAAGCCGCTATCGCAGTTTCTCGAGTTCGTAGAGCTTGTCGTCGCAGCCATCAACCGCGCGCTGCGCAACGTTCCGCGCGACCGGGTGCGGCTGCACGTCTGCTGGGGCAACTACGAAGGCCCGCACGACCGCGACGTGCCGCTGAACGAGATCCTGCCGATCCTGCTGCGCGCCAACGTCGGCGGGCTGGTGCTGCCGTTTGCGAACCCGCGTCACGCCCATGAATTCAAATGCCTCCGGACGACGCCGCTCGCACCCGACCAGATTCTGGTGGCAGGCGTCATCGACGTGCTGACGAATTTCGTCGAGCATCCGGAGGTCGTCGCCGACCGGCTGATCCGCATCGCCGAAGCCGTCGGCGATCCAAGCCGCGTGCTGGCGGGAACCGACTGCGGCTTCGACACCTCGGCCGGGATGGGCCGGGTGGCGCCGGACGTGGCCTGGGCCAAGTTCAAGTCGCTGCGCGACGGCGCAAGACTCGCCTCCGAAGCGATGTTTTAGCGGGAACCGACGGGTTGAAATCTGTCGCGGCCCGTATCCGATCCCTATATTGAGGCGGTTCGCCAGGGAGCCGCTCATGAACTCGACCACGTCCCTCCTCGACCGCGCCGGCCTCAACCGCATCCGCGTCGGCAATCTGATCGAGCGCGGGCTCGAAGGCGCCGACGATGGCGAACTGTTCCTGGAGTACAAGCAGTCCGAGATGCTGCTGTTCGACAACGGGCGGCTCAAACAGGCGACCTACGACACCAACCAGGGCTTCGGCCTGCGGGCGGTGAAGGACGAAGCGGTAGGCTATGCGCACGCCTCTGACGTCTCCGAAGCCGCCATTGCCCGCGCCGCAGATGCCGTGCGCGCGGTCAAGGGCGGCCACTCCGGCCACTTCGCCGAGGCCCCGGCCCGCACCAACCGCAAGCTCTATGCCGACGACAATCCGCTCGAAGCGCCTGGCTTCGATGCCAAGGTCAAGCTGCTCGAAACCATCGACGCCTACGCCCGCTCCAAGGACGAGCGCGTGCGGCAGGTGACGGCGAGCATTGCCGCATCGTGGCAGGTGGTGGAAATCGTGCGGCCGGACGGCGAAACCTATCGCGACGTTCGCCCGCTGGTACGGGTCAACGTATCCGTGGTGGCGGGTTCAGGCGAACGCCAGGAGACCGGCTCCTACGGTTACGGCGGGCGCGAGGGTTATCAGCGCTTCATCGAGGCCGGAACGTGGCACCACGCCGTGGACGAAGCGGTGCGGCAGGCGCTGATCAACCTCGAATCGATCCCCGCTCCGGCCGGCGAGATGGATGTGGTGCTCGGCCCGGGCTGGCCCGGCGTGATGCTGCACGAGGCTGTCGGCCACGGGCTTGAAGGCGACTTCAACCGCAAGCAGACCTCGGCCTTCGCGGGACTCTTGGGCCAGCAGGTTGCGGCCAAGGGCGTCACCGTCGTGGACGACGGCACAATGCAGAGCCGCCGCGGATCGCTCTCAATCGACGACGAGGGCACGCCGACCGGCCGCACCGTGCTGATCGAGGATGGCATTCTCGTCGGCTACATGCAGGACCGCCAGAACGCGCGGCTGATGAACATGAGGCCGACCGGCAACGGCCGGCGCGAGAGCCACGCCCACGTGCCGATGCCGCGCATGACCAACACCTACATGTTGGCCGGCGGCCGCGACCCGCAGGAAATTCTCGCATCGGTGAAGAACGGCATCTACGCCGTCAATTTCGGCGGCGGCCAGGTCGACATCACGTCGGGCAAGTACGTGTTCCAGGTCACCGAGGCCTACAAGATCGAGAACGGCAAGCTCGGCGCGCCGCTGAAGGGCGCGATGCTGATCGGCAACGGCCCGACCGACCTGCACCGGGTCTCGATGGTCGGCAACGATCTGCAACTCGACACCGGCATCGGAACCTGTGGCAAGAACGGCCAGGGCGTGCCGGTCGGCGTCGGCCAGCCGACGCTGCGCATGGACCGGATCACGGTCGGCGGGACAGGCTGAAGGAGCTTTCACTTCAGACGCGGTCGCGCCGCGTCTTAACGCACCACACCCGACATGCAGCACGGCTTGCGCCGCGGGCGCGTAACCCGGTCCTTGAGATAGCAGCGCGGGTTCGAGCCGAGATAGCCCGGCCGCACATAGGTCCAGGCGCGGCAGCGGTTCTCGTCCTCGCAGGCCTGCTTGCACATTTGCGGATCGGGCTTGGCCGGCACAAAATTGCGGTAGTCGCCGCCGGTGCGGTCGATCGCATTCTCGATCGGACCGGGCCGCAATTCGACAAGACCGGCCCCTTTGACACCGGACACGCAGCACGCATTCTCGACGCGCGGCGTGACCTCGCTCTTCAGCCAGCACATCGCGCTGGAATTGCCGCGGATCGACACCGTGCCGGGATAGGAGAACGTCCAGGCGCGGCAGCGCGGATCGCGGTCGCAGCGCGCGGCGCAGACCTTGGGGTCGCCGGACGGCACCACAAAGCGCGTGTAGTCGCCACCGGGGCGATCGGTTCCGGTCTGGGCCGCCGCAGACACAATCGCCGCCGCAAGCCAGCACAACGCGGATATGGTGACGGAGAATCGCGACAAGGCGACCGCCATTTCAACGAGGCCCCTGGTTTCAGTCTAGCTAAGCCAGGTTCGCGAAGCGAGGGCTCCGGCATTGTGCGGCGGATCGACGCTGCAACGCATGATCCTCGCGTGCAATTCGCGCCGAGCGACAAATCACGCGACCGAACGCGGTCGGCACTGCGGATCGCCTGACGTCCAGAAAAGATTGCGCCCGCCGGGGGGCGGCGGGCGCAACATCCGGAGGGCGAGAGGGGATATCGCTGGTCTCCGAACCATGGCCGGCGGGAGAACCGGCCAAGCCGAAAATCCGTCACATCAGGTAGCGCGCCGGCCGATCGGTCGGCGGCCGGCACCATTCCGGACTCGATTCCGCGGCCGAACGCGCCGGCTTGCTGCGCGAACCGCGGCTCGTGCGCCGCTCTGCGGCCCGCCTGGCCAGAACATCCGTCGGGTCGTGCCAGAGCGGCTCGGCATAGGCGTCGCGCAGGTCGCTGCGGGTCAGGCCGATATCGGCCAGCATGCGGTCGTCGAGGCCAGACAACTGACCCGCCATCCGCCGATTACGGAATCGGCGCACCAGCCACGCGACGGCACAGGCCACCGAACGGCCGGCCTTGAGGGCGGTTGAAGCGGCAATCGCGGCGATCGCAGGCACGGCAGTCTCCGTTCGTCCGTTCGAAACCGGAGATGCTCCGCCGCACGGCTGCATTGCTGCGGCGCCGACCGGATGCCTCTCCGTGTCTCTGAACGCCGCACCGTCGCAAATTCCGATTGATAAGTGAGACGAATGTTTTTAATCTGACCAATCATCAAATATGATGATTGTGGGAGCGGCCGCCTCCCCTCCAGCCGGTCCGGGAGTCGCCGCCATGAGCGCGCTGATCGACATCGACCAACTGCGCACCTTCATCGCCATTGTCGAGACCGGCAGCTTCACCAAAGCGGCGGAAATCGTTCACAAGACGCAGTCCGCGGTGTCGATGCAGATGAAGCGGCTGGAAGAACGCGTCGGCCGCCCGGTGTTCGCCCGTGACGGCCGTGCCTCGAAGCTCACCGAGGACGGCGAGAGATTGCTCGACTATGCGCGCCGGATCGTGAAGCTCAACATCGAGGCGCTCGCGGCCTTCGACGACGCCAAGCTCACCGGCCGCGTGCGGCTCGGCCTGCCCGACGATTACGCCGACCGCTACTTGCCGGAGATCATGGCGCGGTTCTCGCGCGCCTATCCCGGCGTCGAGCTGACCGTGATGTGCGAGCCGTCGGTCGAACTGGTCGACCTGATCGACGCCAACGAACTCGATCTCGCCATCGTGACCGACTGCGGAACCGCGCGCGCCTCGGAGACGTTTCGGCGCGAGCGGCTGTTGTGGGTGACTTCGAACCGGCATTCGCCGCATCTGGAGGAGCCGCTGCCGCTGGCGCTCGGGCGCACCAGTTGCGGGTGGCGGCGCGCGGCGATCGAGTGCCTCGAGACGATGGGGCGGCCGCATCGCATCCTCTACACCAGCGCCAATGTCGGGGCGGTGTCGGCGGCGGTGCTGTCGGGTCTTGCCGTCTCGGTGTTTCCGGAATCGGCGCTGCGGCCCGGAATGCGCGTGCTCAGCCCGGGCGACGGCTTCCCCGAACTGCCCGCCTGCCGCGTCGGACTGATCCGCAATCCGCACGAGAGTTCGGCGCTGGCCGACGCGCTCGCCGAGCATATCGTGTCTTCGCTCGACAACCTGTCGGAAGCCGCGCAGGCGGCGGAGTGACAGACCTCAATAGGCGTATTCGTCGAACACCGGTTCGACCGAACCGCTCCAAGCACCGCGGTACTTCTCCAGCAATTCCTCGGCGGGCGTGACGCCGCGCTCGGCGATTTCCTGCAAGGGACGAAGATAGCGCGTCTCGTCGCGGCCGTTGCGGTCGAGGCGCTTGCGGCGGACCAGACCCTGCTCGGCGAGAGCCAGAGTCTCCCGCGTGATGTCCAGCAGCGTGCGGCCTCGGATCGTGGCCTTGAAGCCGAGCCTCGGCACCTCGTCGCGCAACTTCTGACGCTCGGCCGCAGTCCAGTCCTTCACGATCTGCCAGCAGGCGTCGAGGTTGGCATCGTCGTAGATCAGCCCGACCCAGAACGCCGGCAGCGACGGCAGTCGCCGCCACGGACCGCCGTCGGAGCCGCGCATCTCGATGTAGCGCTTGAGCCGCACTTCCGGAAAGATCGTGGAGACGTGGTTGGCCCAATCCGAAATTGTCGCGCGCTCTCCGGGCAGAAGCTTGCCGGCCAGATGATCGTGGAACGACTTGCCCGAGACGTCGATGTAGCTGTCGCCGCGCTTGACGAAGTACATCGGCACGTCGAGCGCATAGTCCACGTAGCGCTCGAAGCCGAAGCCGTCCTCGAACGCGAACGGCAGCATGCCGGAGCGCGCGTTGTCGGTATCCCGCCAGATCTCGGAACGGAACGACAGAAAGCCGTTCGGTTTGCCCTCGGTGAACGGCGAGTTGGCGAACAGAGCGGTAGCGACCGGCTGCAGCGCCAGCGCCACCCGCATCTTCAAGACCATGTCGGCCTCGGACGAGAAGTCGTGGTTGGTCTGCACCGTGCAGGTCCGGTACATCATGTCGAGACCGAGCGTGCCGACCTTCGGCATGTACGCGGTCATGATCTTGTAGCGGCCCTTGGGCATCGCCGGCATGTCGGCGCGCGTCCAGTTCGGCGTCATGCCGAGCCCAAGAAATCCAATGCCGAGCGGCCTTGCGACCTCCCGCAACTGCGCCAGATGCGCGAACAGCTCCGCCGCGGTTTGGTGCACGTTCTCGACCGGCGCGCCGGACAGTTCGAACTGACCGCCCGGTTCGAGCGAGATCGCGCCGCCGCCGGTGACGTCGGCAAGCCCGATGATGTTCTCGCCCTCCATGATCGGCTTCCAGCCGAGCAGGTGCTCCATGCCGTCGAGCAATGCGCGAATGCCGCGCGGCCCGCCGTAGGGCACGGGCGCGTGGCTGCCGTTTGCGAACGGAAATTTCTCGTGCTCGGTACCGACGCGGAATTGCGCCTTCGGCTTGCAGCCCGCCTCGAACCACGCGACCAGTTCGTCGCGCGTATCGATCGGCGTCATGTCGATCTGGTCACGGGCCATGCAGGGTTCCGGCGCAAAAGGGCCGCGACCATAACCACGGCGGCGGCGATTGGGCAATCCGGGATGCGTGGGGAACGCATGGCCGAATCAGGCCAGCCGTCGCACCAGCGGCAGGGCGCACAGCGCAACCGCGGTAATAACCGCGCCGGCAAGGAACGTGGCCTGCGGGCCGGCGGCGTCCCAAAGCAATCCGGCGATGACGCTTGCTGCCAGCATCGCCAGGCCCGTCACCAGATGAAATACGCCGAACGCCGTGCCGCGCAGATGTTCCGGGGCGGTATCCGCGATCAGCGCAGCAAACAGACCTTGCGTCAGCCCCATGTGCAGGCCCCATAGCGCGACGCCGATGCCGATCGCCGCGACACTGGTCCCATAGGCCAGAATCAAGTCCGCCAGCACCAGAACCGCGAGACCTGCCGCCAGCATGCCGTAACGGCCAAGGCTGTCGGACAGCGCGCCGGCCGGCCATGCCGCGACCGCATAGACGACATTCATCAGGACCATGACCGCCGGCACCAGCGCGAGCGCAAGCCCCACCGACTGCGCGCGCAACAACAGGAAGGCCTCGCTGAATCGCGCCAGCGTGAACACGGCGGCCAGGGCGACGACGACCCAGAACGCGCGATCCAGATGCCGCAACGCGCTTCGCGTCAGCGGAAACCGCGCGGGCTTGGCGCTGGCAGCACGCTGCGGTTCGCGCACAGCGAAGATCACCACCGCAAACGAAAGGACTGCGGGAATGACCGCGATCCAGAATATGAGGGTGAAGTCGTTAGCGAACAGCAGCATTAGGCCTACGACCACGAGCGGCCCCAGCAGCGCGCCAACCGTGTCGAGCGACTGACGCAGGCCGAAGCTCGCGCCGCGAACCTCCGGCGGGCTCAGGTCCGCCACCAGCGCGTCGCGTGGGGCGCCGCGGATGCCCTTGCCGACCCGGTCGACGAAGCGCGCGGCAACCAGCCAGGAAATCGTCGGCGCCAGCGGAAAGACCGGCTTGGTCAGCGCGGCCATGCCGTAGCCGAGCGCGACCAGAAACTTCCGTTTGCCCAGAAAGTCGCTGAGCGCGCCGGAGAAAATCCGCACGATCGACGCTGTGGCTTCCGCGATGCCCTCCACGATCCCCACCGTCAGCATCGAGGCGCCCATGACGGTGACGAGGTAGAGCGGTAGAAGCGCATGGATCATCTCGGATGAGAGATCCATCAGCAGCGAGACAAACCCGAGCGCCCATACGCCCGGCGGAATCTCGCGCCAGCGCAAGAACGACGCGCCGGCCTTCGGCGCGTTGCCGGACACCTAGGCCGCCTTTCGGCCCGGGGCGAAGCGGCGATAGAAGCTGTCGCCGTCCTTGGCCATCTCAAGGAGCAGCTTCGCGGGCGCAAAGCGCGGGCCGTGCTTGGCCTCAAGCCTCCGGCACAATTCGACGAAACGCGCCGTGCCCATCATGTCGATGTAGGACAAGGTGCCGCCCGAGTACGGCGCAAATCCGAATCCGAGGATCGAGCCGACGTCGGCCTCGCGCACGTCGGTGACCACGCCCTCCTCGAAGGTTCGCGCCGCCTCCAGCGCCTGCACCACCAGAAAACGCTGCTTCAGCTCCTCGACGTCGAGCGCCTCGACCTGCTCGCGGGTGAGCCGCTTCGGCTGGAGTTCTGCAATCCCCGGCCACAACCGCTTGGGCTGGCCGGGCGTGTAGTCGTAGAAGCCCTTGCCGTTCTTGCGGCCGAGCCGGCCGTGCTTTTCGACCATGTCCTCCAGGAGCTTCTTCTGCCCTGGATCGATCGCGCCCGCCCCGAGATCGGCTTCGGCCGCCCGCACGATCCGGAGGCCCAGGTCCAGCGCGGTCTCGTCGTTGAGCGACAGCGGGCCGACCGGCATGCCGGCCATGCGCGCGGTGTTCTCGATCATCGCCGCGGGAATGCCTTCCAGCAGCATCAGGTGGCCTTCCTGGATGTAGTTCAGCACGCAGCGGTTGGCGTAGAAGCCGCGCGTGTCGTTGACCACGATCGGCGTCTTGCGGATCGCGCGCACGAAATCGAGCGCGGTGGCAAGCGCGAGGTCGCCGGTCTTCTTGCCGACGATGATCTCGACCAGCATCATGCGCTCGACCGGCGAAAAGAAATGAATGCCGATGAACCTGGCCGGGTCCTTCGCCGTCTCGGCGAGCGAGGTGATCGGCAAGGTCGAGGTGTTCGATCCGAACACGACGTCGGGCACGACCGCCTGCACCTTCGCCGTCGCCTCGGCCTTCACCTTGCGGTCCTCGAACACCGCCTCGACGATCAGGTCGCAGCCTTTCAGCGCGCCGTAGTCGGCGGTGGCCGCGATCTTCGAAAGCACCGCGTCGCGTTGCGCGGCGGTGGCGCGGCCCTTGTTGACCTGGTCGGTCAGGCTCTTCTGGATACCGGCCTTGCCCTTGTCGGCGCTCTCCTGGTCGCGGTCGATCAGCACCACGTCGATGCCGGCCTGCGCGCTGACCGAAGCGATGCCCGCGCCCATGAAGCCCGCGCCGATGATGCCGACCTTCCTGAGTTGCGTGGGCGCGACATTGGCAGGACGCCTCGCGCCCTTGTTCAGGTCCTGCATCGACACGAACAGCGAGCGAATCATGGCCGCGGCTTCCGGCGAGCGCAGCACCTTGGCGAAGTAGCGCGACTCGACGGTCAGCGCGCGGTCGAACGGCAGCAGCAGGCCCTCGTACACCACCTGCAGGATGGCGCGCGCGGCGGGATAATTGTCGTAGGTCTCGCGGCGGTAGATCGCATTCGCCGCTGGGAACGTCATCATTCCCGCCTTCGAATAGACCATGCCGCCGGGCAGCCGGAATCCTTCGGCGTCCCATGGCGCCTTGGCCTTCGGATTGGCCTTGGCCCATTCCTTCGCGGCTTTGATCAGATCGCCCGCGGGCACGACCGCATCGACGAGCTTCATCGTCTTGGCGCGGTTGAGCCGAAGCTGGTCGCCCTTGAGGAGGAATTGCAGGGCATCGGCCGGCGCGACCATGCGCGCGACGCGCTGCGTGCCGCCTGCGCCGGGGAACAGCCCGATCTTGACTTCGGGCAGGCCGACGCGGGTCTTGTCGTTGTCCGCGGCAATACGCTGATGGCAGGCGAGACAAAGCTCGAAGCCGCCGCCGAGCGCGGTGCCGCCGATCGCGGCGACCCATGGCTTGCCGCTGGTCTCGATCCGCCGGTAGACCTGCGACAGCTTGCGGCTCTCGTCGAACAGCAGCTTCGCCGCCGACTCCTCGCCCTGGCTCTTCGCCATGTCGCGGAAGGCTTTGTTCAGCGACTCGAGCAGGGTCAGGTCCGCGCCGGCGCAGAACATGTCCTTTCCGGAGGCGATGACCGCGCCCTTGATCGCGGCGTCGTTTGCGACCTGCTCGACGATCTTCGACAGTTCGTCAATCGTCGAGAGATTGATCAGGTTGGCCGACCGCCCGGCCATGTCCCAGGTGACGAGCGCGATGCCGTCGGCGTCCACGTCGAGCTTGAAGTTTTCGTAGGCCATCGTTGTCTCCCCTTCCCTCCCGGCAATTGGGGAGGGTCAAAGATGCTCATTCCTTGATCGGCGTACCGTCCTTGCGCATCCAGCGGCGTCCGGACGGATCGCGCTCGATGCGGAAATCGACGTCGAGGTAATGCACCCGGTCGGCCGGCAGCCGCGTGCCGACTTCGAGATAGAGCGCGTCGCGGCCGGTGCGGTTGATCAGGCAATGGCCGACGCCGCCGTTGGCTTTCCAGCCCGCCGCATCGCCCGGCCTGAGCACGGTCTCGCCGTCGTTCTCGTGCAGCACAAGCTCGCCTTCGAGCATGAAAATGAATTCGTCCTCATTCTCGTGCCAGTGGCGCAGCGCCGACTTCGAATGCGCCTTGATGCGCGCGATGTTGACGCCGAACTGCGTCAGCCCCGCGGCGTCGCCGACTTTCTGCTTCTCGCGGCCGGCGATGACGGGCGCGAATTCCTTCGGATAGGACGCGAAGTTGGTCCAGGGAATCGTGCTGCGATCGATCTTCGGCATGGGTCAGGGTTTCCGCGGCGGATACGGCTCGCCGTTCTTGTGCAGGTAACGCGGGCCGTGCTTGTCGCGTTCGAGCCGCATGTCGATGTCGGAATAGACCACCGTGTCGCTGGGCTTGCGGGTTCCCACCTCGATATAGACCGCGTCCTTGTCAGTGCGATTGATCAGGCAATGACCGTCGCCGCCGCCGGCCTTCCAGCCCGCGCAATCGCCGGCTTTCAAGACGGTCTCGCCGTGGTTCTCTTTCAGCACCAGTTCGCCTTCGAGCACGTAGATGAATTCGTCCTCGGTCGCGTGCCAATGGCGTTGCGACGACCAGGAACCGGGCTTGAGCGTCGTGAGATTGACGCCGAACTGCGAGATCGCGACCGCGTTGCCCAACCGCTGGCGCGAGCGGCCCGCGAGCGGCTTGTGGAACGGATCGGGATAGAGAGTGACGGTCTCGACCGGCAGATTCTTGACGTCGATCTTGGGCATTTCCAATCCTGGCCGCTGAGATTAAACGCGTTCGACGATCGTCGCCGTCCCCATGCCGATGCCGATGCAGAGCGTCACCAGCGCGGTGCTGAGATTGCGCCGCTCCAATTCGTCCAGCACCGTGCCGATGATCATCGCGCCGGTGGCGCCGAGCGGATGGCCCATGGCGATGGCGCCGCCGTTGACGTTGATCTTGTCGCGCGGGATGTCGAAGGCTTGCATGTAACGCAGTACCACGGAAGCGAACGCTTCGTTCAGCTCCCACAGGTCGATGTCGGCCGTGGTCATGCCGGCCTTCTTCAGCACCTTCTCGGTGACCGGTACCGGGCCGGTCAGCATGATCGACGGCTCCGAACCGATGTTGGCGAATTGCCGGATGCGTGCGCGCGGTTTCAGGCCCGCGGCTTTGCCCGCCTCCTTGCTGCCGATCAGAACCGCCGCGGCGCCGTCGACGATGCCCGACGAGTTGCCCGGGGTGTGAACATGGTTCAGCGCCTCAATCTCCGGATAGCGCTGGATCGCGACCGCGTCGAAGCCCGCCATCTCGCCCATCTGCACGAACGACGGATTGAGCTGCGCCAGCGTCTGCATGGTCGTCGTCGGACGCATGTGCTCGTCCTTGGCGAGCAGCGTCAGCCCGTTGACGTCTTTCACCGGCACCACCGAATTATTGAACCGGCCATCGTCCCAGGCCTGCCCCGCGCGCTGCTGGCTCTCGACCGCATACTGGTCGACGTCGTCGCGCGAGAAGCCGTACTTGGTCGCGATCAGGTCGGCGGAAATGCCTTGCGGCACGAAGTAGGATTTCAGCGCGATCGACGGGTCCAGCGGCCAGGCGCCGCCGGCCGCGCCGATGCCGACGCGGCTCATGGACTCGACGCCGCCGCCGATGGTCATGTCGTGCTGGCCGGACATGATTTGGGCCGCTGCAAAATTGACCGCATCGAGCCCCGAGGCGCAGAAGCGGTTGATCTGCACGCCCGGCACTTCGTCGCCGTAGCCCGCCATGATCGCGGCGACGCGCGCGATATCGCCGCCCGCCTCGCCGACCGGATCGACGCAGCCGAGCACCACGTCGTCGACCAGCTTCGGGGCGAGCTTGTTGCGGTCCTTGATCGCGCCGAGCGCCTGGCTCGCGAGATTGAGTGCGGTGACCTCGTGCAGAGCGCCGTCGGACTTGCCGCGGCCGCGCGGCGTGCGGATGGCGTCGTAGATGAAGGCGTCGGGCATTGGGCGGTGTCTCCTGCCTCTCCGTCATTCCGGCCGAACGAAGCGGCTATCCGGAATGACGCCGAGTGGTTGGCCAAGCCTGTGCTTACAAACTTCTCGCGATCAACAGCTTCATGATCTCGTTCGTCCCCGCATAAATGCGCATCACGCGGGCGTCGCGGTAGAGGCGCGAGATCGGGTATTCGTCCATATAGCCGTAACCGCCGAACAATTGCAGGCAGCGGTCGGCGACGCTGCACAGCAGGTCGGTGGTCCAGTATTTCGCCATCGATGCGGTTTCGGTGTCGAGCTCGCCATGGATGTGGCGCTCGATGCAATGGTCCACGAACACCCTGGCCACGATCGCCTCGGTCTTGCATTCGGACAGCACGAACTGGGTGTTTTGGAACTCGATGATCTTCCTGCCAAAAGCCTCGCGCTGCTTGACGTAGTCGGTCGTCAGCGCCACCGCCCTTTCCATCATGGCAACGGCGTGCAGGGCCACGATCAGCCGCTCCTGCGGCAGCTCCTGCATGAGCTGCACGAACCCATGCCCTTCCTCGTTGCCAAGCAGGTTCTCGGCTGGAAGCGACACGTCCTCGAAGAACAGCTCCGAGGTGTCGGCGGAGTCCATGCCGAGCTTCTTGAGCTTGCGGCCGCGGCGGAAGCCCTGCGCGTCGCCGGTTTCGACGACCATGAGCGAAATGCCCTTGGCGCGTTCCTTGGGGTCGGTCTTGGCGACCACCACAATCAGATTGGCGTGCTGGCCGTTGGTGATGAAGGTCTTGGAGCCGTTGAGGAGGTAGCGGTTGCCCTTTTTCACCGCTGTCGTGCGTACGCCCTGCAGATCGGAGCCGGTGCCGGGCTCGCTCATCGCGATAGCGCCGACCAGTTCGCCGGTGGCGAGCTTCGGCAGCCAGCGCTTCTTCTGGTCCTCGGTGCCGTAATGCAGGATGTAGGGCGCGACGATTCCCGAATGCAGCGGCGCGCCGAAGGTGTCGAAGCCGGCGTAGCTGAGTTCGCGGTTGATCACGGCCTCGTGCGCAAAGGTTCCGCCCGCGCCGCCATACTCCTCCGGAATCGAGGCGCACAGGAGCCCGGCCTCCCCGGCCTTGGTCCAGACTTCGCGCGGATACATGTGCGCCTCGTGCCACGCCTCGAAATGCGGGCCGAACTCCGACGCGATGTAGCGCCGGGCCTGATCCTCGAGCAGGACGAGGTCCTCGGTCATCCAGGCCGGACGGGGAAGATTGAGCGGGCTCATGGGCTGCCGGATCGCGGGAACGAATCTGTCCGGGGCCAGAATAGCCGCGCGCGACCCGCAGCGCGAGGCCGCTCTCTATCGCGCGACCGGCCGGGGCAGTATGCTGCCATACCAAACGGACCCACGAATCCGTTCTTCGACGGGAGGATTTTATGGCTGCGACATCTCGCCTGCTGTTGGCGGCGGCGCTTGTTGCCTGCATGGGCCTCGGCGCCAACGCGCAGACCTGGCCCGACCGGCCGGTGAAATTCATCAGCTCGCAGGCTGCCGGCGGCGGCACGGACATGATCGGCCGGATGGTCGCCGACCAGCTCTCCGCCAAGATCGGCCAGCCCATCGTCTACGAGAACCGTCCCGGCGGCGGCAACGTCATCGGCACGCAGGCCGCGGCCCGTTCGGCGCCCGACGGCTACACGTTCTTCTATGCAAGCGCGGCGGCCATCGTCACCGACCCGCACACCTACAAGACCCTGCCCTACGACCCGATGAAGGCCTTCGACCCGGTCTCCAACATCGCGGAAGTCTCGTTCATGATCCTGGCGCACCCGGATGTGCCGGCGAAGACGCTGCCGGAACTGATCGCATACGCCAAGGCCAATCCCGACAAGCTGCAGATCGCGACCGACGGCCCGCGCCGCTTCTCGGGCCTGATCGCGGCCTGGGTCAACAAGCTCGCGGGCACGTCCATTGGCTACGTTCCCTATGTGCAGATGACCCAGGGCGTGCAGGACGTGCTGACCGGTCGCGTGCAGCTCATCATCCTTGCGATCCCCGCCGCACGCGGGCACATCGCGGCCGGCAAACTCGTGCCGCTGGCGGTGACTTCGGGCAAACGCCAGGAGGCCTATCCGAACGTGCCCGCCGTCGCCGAGACCTTCCCCGGCTTCGACTTCGCCGGCTGGTGGATTCTTGCCGCGCCCGCGGGCGTCCCCGCCGCGATCCAGCAGCGGGTCAATCGCGAGCTCGACACGATCCTCAAGGCGCCCGAACTGGTGGGGAAGCTGCGCAACATCGGCTTCCGCAGCCGCGGCGGCGGCACTATTCAAGAGACCAAGGACTATGTCGCCACGCAGTACGCCGCCTGGGGCAAGCTCGTGAAGGAAATCGGCCTGCAGCCGGAGTGAGGCTTCAGCCCTCGCCGTCGAACACGAAGCGGTAGGCCTTGCCGTCGCGTTCGATGGTGCCGCCGGTCGGGCTCGGGAAGTGGGTCGGAAAGATCAGCCGCCCGCTGCCGGCGTTGGCGGCGAGAAAGTTCATGCGCGTGCGCCGCGCTTCGTCCGGATCGACGCAGAACCGCGTGCTCCATTCCGGGTAGCGAAGCTGCAGCGGATGATGCATCAGGTCGGCGATCAAGAGCGCCTCGCGCGCGCCGCCGGTAAGCCGCAGCATCTTCTGGCCGGGCGTGTGGCCGTGCGCGGGCTCGACCGAAATGTCGCTCTTGATCGCGTGCGTGTCGCCGATCATCTCGGCCTGCCCGCTTTCGACGATCGGCAGCACGCTGTCCGTGATGAAGTCGCCGGTGCGCTGCAAGGCCGCCGGACCTGCGTTCCGCCAGTAGTCCCACTCGCGCTGCGCGATCAGGTAGCGCGCGTTGGGAAAAGTCGGCACCCAGCGGCCGTTCTCGAGCCGCGTATTCCAGCCGACATGATCGACGTGCAGATGCGTGCATAGCACGACGTCGATCTGCTCCGGTCCGACGCCTGCCGCGCGTAGCGTGTCGAGCCATGGCCGCTTCTGCATGTGGAAGTGAGGGCGTACACGCTGCTTGTCGTTGCCGCCGCAGGAGTCGACGAGGATGGTCAATCCACCCTGCCGGATCAGGAAGCTCTGGATCGTAAGTCTTAGCAGCCCGGTCGCGCCGTCCTGGAAGCGCGGCACCAGCCAGTCCCGGTTGGCGTCGAGGTGGGCCTGTGTGCAATCGCCGAAAATCTCGAACGGCGGCATCTCCGCGTCATCGAGTTCGACGACACGGTGAAGCGTCGTCGCGCCGATGGTCCAGTGCAATTGCCGGTTCATCGGTGCGGATTATGACTCAAGCTTCCGGTCGAAAGCGATACCGATATGGCCTAGAGTTGCCGCGCCGTTTACGGGGAGACGTCCATGCCGAAAGTGAAGGCGCTAGTGCTGAAGACCGCGGGCCTCCTGCTCGCGCTCACGACTGCCGCCGCCGCGCAGGACTTTCCGACCAGGCCGATCCGCCTGCTGGTGCCGTTCACGCCGGGCGGCAGCGTCGACACCGTCGCGCGCGCGCTTGCGACGCGGCTCGGCGAGCGGCTCGGAAGACAAGTGATTGTCGACAACCGGTCGGGCGCGAGCGGCATCATCGCGACGGAAATTGCGGTGAAGGCTCCGGCCGACGGCCACACGCTGCTGATGATCTCGTTCACGCACGCGGTCAGCCCGTGGATGTACGACAAGCTGCCCTACAACCCGCGCCGCGACTTTGTGCCGGTCACGATGCTCGCCAAGGGCGTGAGCCTCCTGAGCATTCATCCTTCGGTGCCCGCCAATTCGGTCAAAGAGCTGGTCGCGCTCGCCAGGAGCAAGCCGAAGGAATTGCATTTCGCGAACGCCGGCTCGGGCACCTACACGCACGTCTCGTCCGCGCTGTTCGCCATGATGGCCGGCATCGACATCGTGCATGTGCCGTTCAAGGGCACGGGGCCGGCGATGACCGACGTGATCGGCGGCCACACGCAGGTTCTGCTCAACTCCATCGTGACCGCGCTGCCGCACGTGCGCTCGGGCCGGCTCAAGGCGTTGGGCATTAGCGACACCAAGCGCTCTCCGCTGCTGCCCGACCTGCCGACCGTCGACGAGGCCGGCGTGCCGGGCTACGAGGCGACCAACTGGTGGGGCGTGGCGATCGCGGCCGGAACGCCGCCGGCCATCGTCGAGCGCCTGCACCGCGAGATCGCGGCGGTGCAGAACTCCGACGACATGAAGGCGCAATTCGCCAAGGACGGCGCGACGCCGATGCAGCTCAGCGCAGCCGAGTCCGGACGCTTCTTCCTGAGCGAGATGGAGAAGTGGGGCAAGGTCGTGAAGGCGGCGAACATCCAGCGGCAGTGACGCCGCTTACTTTGAGCGTGATCTGGTCCGAAAACCGGTTCCCACTTTTCCGGATCACGCTCAGAACTGCTCAGCCTTCAACTCCATCGTGCTCGCCGCGCCCGACTGGATGCGCGCCAGTTGCGCCTGCGTCTCCGGCAGCACGCGCTCCATGAAGAAGCGCCCGGTGACGAGCTTGGCGTTCATCCTGTCGGCCGATCCGTTGGCGCCGGCCTTCAGCTTGGCGCGCGCCGCCGCCGCCATCTTGGCCCACATGTAGCCGAGCGCAACCAGGCCGAAGAGGTGCATGTAGTCGGTCGAACCCGCGCCGGCGTTCTCGGGCTTGGCGAGCGCGTTCTGCATGAACCACATGGTCGCGGCCTGCAGATGGCCGATCGCCTTGCCGAGCGGCTCGACATAGACCTTCATGCCGTCGTCGGCAGCCTGGTCCTTGATGAAGCCCTGCACCTCGGCGAAGAACGCCTGCAAGGCGCGGCCGCCGTCCTTCGGCAGCTTGCGGCCCACGAGGTCGAGCGCCTGAATGCCGTTCGCGCCCTCGTACAGCATGGTGATGCGCGCGTCGCGCACAAACTGCTCCATCCCGTGCTCGGCGATGTAGCCGTGGCCGCCGAACATCTGCTGCGCCATCACAGTGTTGGCGAAGCCCAGGTCGGTGAACACGCCTTTGATGACCGGCGTCAGTAGGCCCATGTGGTCGTCCGCCGCCTGCCGGGTCTTGTCGTCCTCGGAGCGATGATGGAGATCGGACGCGAGCGCCGTCCACATCACCAGCGCACGCGCGGCCTCGTTGAACGAACGGATGGTCATCAGCGTGCGCCGCACGTCCGGATGAACGATGATCGGATCCGCCGGCTTGTCCTTGAACTTCGCACCGCCAAGCGCGCGGCCCTGCAGGCGCTCCTTCGCGTAGGCCGCGGCGTTCTGGTAGGCGACCTCGGACAACGCAAGGCCCTGCACACCGACGCCGAGCCGCGCCTCGTTCATCATCGTGAACATCGCGGGCAGGCCGCGGTTCTCCTCGCCGAGCAGCCAGCCGGTCGCACCGTCGTAGTTCATCACGCAGGTCGAATTGCCGTGGATGCCCATCTTCTCTTCGAGCGAACCGCACACGACCGCGTTGCGCGCGCCGGGCGAGCCGTCGGCGTTCGGCAGCATCTTGGGGACCACAAACAACGAAATGCCCTTGGTGCCCTCCGGCGCGCCCTCGATGCGCGCCAGCACCAGATGCACGATGTTCTCCGCGAGATCGTGCTCGCCGGCCGAGATGAAAATCTTGGTGCCGGTGATTTTATAGCTGCCGTCCGGCTGCTTCGCGGCCTTGGTGCGAAGGAGCCCCAGGTCGGTGCCGCAATGCGGCTCGGTGAGATTCATCGTGCCGGTCCATTCGCCGGCGATCATCTTGGGCAGGTACAGCGCCTTCTGCTCGGGCGTGCCGTGCGCGATCAGGGCGGCGATCGCGCCCTGCGTCAGGCCCGGATACATCGCAAACGACATGTTGGCCGAGCACAGGAACTCATTGACGATCTGGGTCACGACGATCGGCAGGCCCAGGCCGCCGAACTCAGCCGGCGCGGAAACGCCGATCCAACCGCCCTCGACGAACTGCTTGAAGGCCTCCTTGAAGCCGTCGGGCGTGGTCACCGCGCCGTCGGGCGCGCGCGCGCAGCCCTGCTTGTCGCCGATCCGGTTGAGCGGGGTCAGCACCTCCTCGCAATACTTGGCCGACTCTTCGAGAATCGCCGACACCACGTCGGGCGATGCGTCCGAAAAGCCCGGCAGGTTGGCGTGGCGGTCGATTCCGAACACGTCGTTCCAAAGGAACATCACGTCTTCGACGGGAGCCTTATAGGTCGGCATGGCTCGTTCCCCAGGTTCTGGATCAGGTGCTGGATCAGGTTCTGGATCGGGCAAGTATCCCAAAAGGGCATGTAGGTGCCGTTAAGGGCCGATGCAGGGAAAAGCGAGACGGCGTAGCCCGCTGCCAGGAAAGCCCCGGTGCCCGGCGGGCCAGAGGCTAATTCAACTACAGATAGTATTTTTTTCCTCATGTTCTCAGAAAGCGAGGCCCTGCCACCCGGCCTTCAAAGCGACATCGAGCGCTAATTCTCCGTTCCGGACCAAACGGTTAACCACTTGTTTACCATCGTGAACAAAAGATCGCTCGGGGACATCTGGGCGCGCCTGTCGCCACCTTTTCGTTTGCACGCGCCGGCTCCAAGGGACTTTCGAGGTCCCTGCGTCGAGGCTTCAGCGATCCGAAGGACGGCGTGCGGCATAAACGCAGATCATACCGAGAGCCCGAGAGCGACGACGAGGACGCGATCAGCGACAACCTCGCCGCCGTCAACGAGCGTCTTGACGACCTGACGCGCCAGCTCGAGCGCATGGCGCAGCTTGGCACGGAGCCGCGTGCGGGCGCGGGCGCGCGTTCGACCGATCGCGTCGCAGAAGCGCTGGCACGGCTCGACCGCAGGCTCGACGAGATCGACGAGGACGACGACGTTCACGAGCGCGAACCCGTGCCGCCGCGCCGGCGCAAGCAGGCTCCCCGGCAGAAGGTCGTGCCGCCGCCTGTGGCGCCGCCCGGGCCCGCCGGCTGGGCCGCGCAGATTTCGGCGCGGCAACGCGCGCTCGACGGTGACGTCGATGAACCCGAGCCGGACGCAGACACACCGCCCGTGAGACGCCGGACCGCGCTGCCGGCCGGACCGGACCTTTCCGGTGTCGAGCAGCAGCTTCGCCAGATCACCAGCCAGATCGCGACGCTGCATCAGCCATACGAAGACGGCCTGACCGTCCTTCGCAACGACCTTGCCGAAATCGGCCGATTGTTGACCGAGGCCATGCCCAAGCGCGCGATTGAGGACTTGGAAGCGCAAGTGCGCGCGCTCGCCGAACGCATCGACCGCAGCCGGCAGGCCGGCGCCGACGCCAACGCACTCGCCGGAGTCGAGCAAGGCCTCGCCGAGGTGCGCGATGCGCTGCGAACGCTGACCCCGGCCGAAAATCTGGTCGGCTTCGAGGACGCGGTTCACGCGCTCTCCCACAAGATCGATCAGATCGCGGCGTCGGCCCAGGCGCCGCAGGATCCGCTGGCGTTCAAGCAGCTTGAACAGGCCGTGGTGTCGCTGCGCGGGATCGTCGCCAACGTGGCGTCGGACGGCGCGCTGGCGCAATTGTCCGCCGAGGTGCATGGGCTCGCCGACCGCTTCGAACGCGCGGCCGCGGAAAGCAGCAGCGAGGCGCTGGGCCGGCTGGAATCCAGGATCGCCTCTCTGATGGAGAGCGGACGCACCGTTCCGCCGGAGCTTGAAGGATCGATCCGCTCGCTCAGCGAGCGCCTCGACCGGCTCAATCTGAACAAGGGCGATCAGCTGGCGCTGGAAGCGCTCGAGGACCGCATCGCCAAGCTGTCGGAGAAGCTCGACGCATCGGACGCCCGGTTCGGCAATCTCGCGGCCATGGAGCGCGGCATGGCTGAGCTGCTGGTCCACCTCGAAGTCATGCGCAACGGCGGCGTGCCGCAGCCCGCGCCCGCCGCGGCGGATGGCGCGACCGATCCGATCCATGCTGCCGCGCCGCTGCCGCAGCCCGAGGCTCCGCCATACCAGCTTCAGGCGCCGGCCTACGAGCCGCCTCCGCCCGTGCAAACGCCGGTCGTCTACGCCCCGCCGCCTCACGCCGCCGCCCCGCGTCAGGCGCCGCGGCCGGCCCCCCGCGCATTCCGGCAGGAGCCGATCGATCCCGATCTGCCGCCCGACACGCCGCTCGAACCGGGCGGCGGCGCGCCGCGCCTGCGTCCGGGCTCGCCGGCCGCGCGCATCGCCGCTTCCGAAGCCGCGCTCGGTCAGGCCCGGCCCTCGCCGTCGGATTCCGGCGCCAAGTCGGCCGCCATAGCCGCGGCGCGCAGCGCGGCCATGTCCGCCTACCTCGACGATCCGCCAGGTTCGCCGAAGAGCGACGGCGGCAAGCGTCGCGGCTGGTTCAAGCGGCGGCGCCAGGCCGAGCCGGAACTGCCGACAGTGAAAATTCCGGAGCCGCGGCGCCCCGTTGTCGACGCCGACGAAATTTTGCCCCCGCGCAAGCGCGCGATGAAGCATTTCAAGACGATCCTGATCACGATCAGCGTCGCGATCATCGTGATCGGAGCGGTGCAGACTGCGCTCGAACTGCTGCTGCCCAGCCAGCCATCGTCGCCGCCGCCAGCCGTCGAGCGTTCCCAGGAACGCTCCCAGACGCGGCCCCCGGCGCCGCAAACGCGCCCGTCGCCCGGCCGTCCGATGCCCACGCCCGGCGGCCCGGCGGCTCCGTCCGTCCCGGCGCCAGAACCCGTCGCGCCGGCCGGACGCTCGTCGCTGCTGCAACCCTCGACGGTCGCGCAACTGCCGTTCGTCGACGTGACCGGCTCGATCCCGCCGCAACCGGCGCCGGTCCAGCCCGCACCGCCGCGCACCTCCAGCCCGGCCACCACGCCGGACATCGCACCGCCGCCGGGCGGCCAGACCGACACACTGGCTTTGCCGGCGTCCGTAGGGCCGGCGCTGCGGGCCGCGGTCCTCGCCAACGATCCGGCCGCGTTCTACGAGCTTGGCGCCCGTTACGCCGAGGGCCGCGGCGTCAGCCCGTCGCAGACCGAGGGCGTGCGCTGGCTGCAGCGCGCCGCCAATGCCGGCTTCGCACCGGCCCAGTTCCGGCTCGCGGGCCTGAACGAAAAGGGCGACGGCATCAAGAAGGACGTGCAGGCGGCCCGCCGTCTGTACCTAGCGGCTGCCGAAAAAGGGCACGCCAAGGCCATGCATAACCTTGCCGTGCTTTATGCCGAGGGTGTGGACGGCAGGCCCGACTACAAGGCCGCGTCGCAATGGTTCCGCAAGGCCGCGGGCTACGGCATCTCCGACAGCCAGTACAACCTGGCCATCCTCTACGCCCGCGGCATCGGCGTAGAGGCGAATCTCGCGGAATCCTACAAGTGGTTCGCCTTGGCCGCTGCCAAGGGCGACGCCGACGCCGCCAAGAAGCGCGACGAGGTGGGCTCGCGGTTGAGCCAGCAGGTCCTGACCGCAGCCAAGCTTGCGGCCCAGACCTTCACACCCGAGCGCGAGCCCGCTGCGGCGACGGACCTGAAGGTCCCGCCCGGCGGCTGGGATCGGGCGCCGGCGACGCAGGTCCGCGCAAACCGCCGCCCGCCCGCGCCGGCGGCGCGTTGAATAAGACGTTACGTCCCGCTGTTACATTTAGGTGCAGACTGACGCATTCGCGCCTATACAAAGCCGGGCGCGAGTTGCCGTGATCTGCGGCGACCTGACGCAACAGGCGCGAACCCTGCAATCCCGGCCGGACCGCACGCGTGCAGATCTACCTTCCGATCGCCGAACTGCCCGTCAACATCTTCCTGGTCCTCGCCATGGGCCTGGCGATCGGGTTCATCTCCGGGATGTTCGGCATCGGCGGCGGCTTCCTGATGACGCCGCTGCTGATCTTCATCGGCATTGCGCCTGCGGTCGCGGTCGCAAGCGTCGCGAGCCATATCGCGGCGTCGTCGTGCTCTGGCGCGCTCAACTACTGGCGGAGAAACGCCGTCGACCTTGCGCTTGCGCTCATGCTGCTGGCCGGCGGCATATTGGGTACCGCGGTGGGTGTCTGGCTGTTCACGATGCTTCGTGCGCTCGGGCAACTCGACCTCACCATCGGTGTCTCCTACGTGGTGCTGCTGACCTCCGTCGGCGCGCTGATGATCAACGAGAGCGTACGCGCGATCGTGCGCCAGCAACAGGGCCTGGTCGCCGCACCGCGGCGCGGCGGCACCCATACCTGGGTCCACGGCCTGCCGCTGAAGATGCGCTTCAAGCGCTCGAAGATTTACGTGTCCGCAATTCCGGTCTGGCTGATCGGTTTCGTCATCGGCTTCGTCGGCGCCATCATGGGCATTGGCGGCGGCTTCCTCCTGGTCCCGATGCTGATCTATTTCCTGCGAGTCCCGACCGCGACCGTCATCGGAACCTCGATGGTGCTCACGCTGATCACCATGGCGTCGGCGACCGTCATGCATGCCGCCACCAACCAGCTCGTCGACGCCGTGCTGGCGCTGATCCTGATGATCGGCGGTGTGGTCGGCGCGCAGTTCGGCACGCGCGCAGGCCAGAACATGCGCGGCGAGCGCCTGCGGCTTCTGCTGGGGCTCCTGGTCCTGGCGGTCGGGCTGCGGTTCGCCTACCAGCTCGTGATCCAGCCGGAGGACCTCTATTCCATTCGCATGCTGGGAGGCGCCTGATGCGGCGGCTCGCCATCGCGCTCGCAGCGGCTGCGGCGCTCGCCGCCGGGACGCTTCAGGCGTCCGCCGAACGGCTGATCACCTCGATCTCGAGACACCAGGTGCTGGTGAGTTCGAACTTTACCGGCACCTCGATCGTCCTGTTCGGCACGATCGAGCCTGACACGCCCACCGCGCGCCGCCGCGCCGCGACTTACAATCTCGTCGCCGTCGTGTCCGGACCCAAGCAGACCACCGTAACGCGCCGCAAGGAGCGCGTGCTGGGAATTTGGACGAATGCCGACTCGCGCACGTTCGTCGGCGTTCCGAGCTATCTCGCGGTTTTGGCCAACCGGGCGATCCCCGACATTGCCAGCGCCGATCTCCTGCGCCGCCTTCAGATCGGATTCGACAACACCGTTCTGCCGCAGCAGATCGGCGCCGATGTGGGAGACGTGGCGCGCGACGATCCGTTCCGCGCCAATTTCATCCGGCTGAAGCGGCAGCAGGGCCTGTACATGGAAGTGACGAACGGCGTGACGTTCCTCACTCCGACGGTGTTCCGCGCCGGCATCCCGCTGCCGGCGGGAACGCCGGTCGGCAACTACGATGTCACGGTCCGCGTGTTCGCCGACGGCAACCAGCTTGCACAGGCGAATTCCGCGTTCGAGGTCGTCAAGGTCGGGTTCGAGCAGTTTATCGCAGGCGCCGCGCACGACTATGGCCTGCTCTACGGTATCGCCACCGCGATCATGGCGATCTTCACCGGCTGGCTCGCCAGCGTGATGTTCCGCAAGGACTAGGTCGCGCAATGACGGAGCGGAGGTACCGCCCTTCGTTACCGGCAATTGCGCTCGGTGCGATCGCCGGCATCGCCGCGCTGATGGCCGCGATGACGCTGGTGCCGCGCAAAGCCTCTGAAGCCGGTTTCGGGATCGATACCTATGCGGTGTTCGACAGCCACAGCAAGGGCAAGTTTCACTTCGCAGCCGCCGACGAGCCAGACGTTCTCGAAACCGTCCGGCAACTCAAGGCGCAAAGGATCGTGCTCTGGCTGGGTGCTTCGCAGGTCTTCGGAATCAATGGATACAAACCGCCGGAACGCACGGTCGCATACCGCGTCTTTGATGCGCTGATACCGGACGGCGTGGCCGTAATCGCGGTGACGTTCCCGCAGGCATCGCCGCAAGAACACCTGATTTCTCTCCAGTACATGATCGGCAGATTTCAGATCTCCGGTCTGATCGTGGGCGCCGCATTCGGCGACATGCGTCACAACAGCGTTCGACCCAACGTCGCAGGCCTGCTTGACGACACGCCGACGCGCGAGGGTTTGCGCGCCGTCGGCTCGCCGCTTGCGACGGCGCCTCTCGGTGCGTCCCAGCCGGCGGTTGCGCAGCCGGACCGAAGCGCCAGCTTGGCGGAGCGCAGCGAGGCCCACCTGACGCGCACACTCGAAGACTGCTGTGGCTTTGAGACGTTTCGGCAGACCGGCCGGGCCTGGATCCTCCTTGGACTGCAGGACACCAGGCGCGGTATCGAGAGCCTGCGCGCCAGATTGACGCGCGACTTGAGCCGTTACCGGGTCGGCATGGTCGAGCGGCACTATGCAAACAACCGCTAGGCCTGGCGACACATGCTGGACATTGCCCGGATGCGGAACATTCCGGCGCTGGTTTACATTGCGCCGCGGCCGACCGACTTTTTTCCGTTCGACCCGACGGCCTACGCGGCGTTCAAACAGGACCTTGCTGCGCTGGCTGCGGAGCGCGAGGCCGGTTTTGCAAACATCGAGGATGCCGTATTCCCTGACGACAAGTTCGGCATGGCGGATCTCGCATTCGGTTTTTATGCGCGCGATCCGTTTCATTTCTCCGCCGACGGGCACGCGCAGATGGCCGACGCGCTGCTTCCGCACATCCGCCGCCACATTGTTGAGCGTCGCGACCGCCGATGATCTTCAATTCTCTGACATACATCGCGTTCCTGTTCGTCGCGACCGTCCTGTACTGGATGCTGCCGCGCGGCCCGCGGCTTTGGATGATCTTTCTGGCGTCGATCACGTTCTACGGATTCTGGAGCTTCAGCTTCGTGCCGCTGCTGATGGCCTCCGTGGTCCTGGACTATGTGGCGGCACTTTGGATCGCCGCCTTGCCCGACGGCCGGAAGCGCAACGCGATCCTGACCGCCGCGATCGCGGCCAACCTGGGCTTCCTGTTCGTCTCCAAGTATCTCGTGTTCGTCCTCGGCCAAGCGGAGGGCCTTGCGCGATGGCTCGGGATTGAACCGGGAATCGGATTTTCCCTGCCATTCCACGTCATCCTGCCGCTCGGCATCAGCTTCTATACGTTCCAGTCGATGAGCTACACGATCGACGTGTGGCGACGTGCAATCGCGCCGACACGCGATTTCATCCTGTTTGCGGACTATGTGCTGTATTTCCCGCAACTGGTGGCCGGGCCGATCCTGCGCGCGGGCGAAGTGATCTGGCAGCTCGACCGCCGGCCGGAGTTCTCCTGGAGCCACGTCTCTGCCGGATTGCAGAGCGTCATAGCCGGGCTGTTCCTTAAATGCGTCCTGGCCGACAATATCGCGCCGCTGGTCGACTCCGGATTTGGCGCTCGCGACGGAAGCGACCTCGGCGCCGTCGATGTCATCGTCATCTCCTTCCTGTTCGGATTTCAAATCTACTTCGACTTCGCGGGCTATTCGCTGATCGCGATCGGATCGGCCCGCATCATGGGGCTTCGCTTCCCGAACAACTTCGATTTCCCCTATCTCGCCGCAAACCCGCGGGACTTCTGGCGGCGCTGGCACATTTCGCTTTCAAGCTGGATACGCGACTATCTTTACCTGCCGCTATGCCGCGTTCGCGGCCGGTCTCATTCCGAAGGCGGACTTGACGTCGCGCCGGGCGCGGACGCCGGGCGGCGGCGGCGCACTATGGCGCTCTGGGTTACCTGGACGCTGATGGGCTTCTGGCACGGCGCGAACTGGACATTCCTGCTGTGGGGCTTGTGGCACGCGGCGCTGGTCTCGCTGCACCGTCTGTTCGCGGCGCGCCTGCCTTGGAGCGTTCCGGGGCCGTTGTCGTGGGCTGCGACCTTGCCGCTCGTGATGCTCGGCTGGATTCCATTTCGCGCAACGAGCCTCGATCATGCACTGGAACTCTGGGGGCGGCTCCTGGTCTGGGAAGGCTGGTTCCATAAGTCAGCCCAGGGTGGCCTGCCGATCCGGCTCGCCCTGCATCGCGACTCGTATTACGTGGCAGCGATCGTCATGATTCTGATCGTCGCGGCATGGGCCGTGCACCGATATGTCTTGCCGCGAATGGGCGACCGGCCGCGTATGAATTTGGCGCTTCAAGGGATCGCAATGGCCGTGGCAGTGCCGTTGATCGTCCTGTTCCTGCGCCCGATCCACCAGTTCATCTATTTCCAGTTCTGATCGCCGCGTTCAATCCGGCAGGCAGTGCCTGCCTGCGACCGCATAGACGCGCCGCTCTCCGAGCATGTGCGCCGTGAACGCGAGCGTCGTGAACAGCTCTGCGAACGCGCGATCCCGCACATTGAGCCCGCCCGCATAGGCCCCGAACGCCGGCATCACGACGCGCGAGCCGTCGACCGCGAAGCAGCGGCGGCTGACCGACCGGCCGCGCCGCGCCACCCGCGCCACCGGGTGCAAGTGGCCCGCGATCTCGCCAGTGGCTTTCGGCGACGGCAGATGCCGGAACGTCACCGCACCGACCGGCAGCGCCGCGACGAAGCGGCCGCCGATGCCCGCCGCAGGCTCCGGATCGTGGTTGCCCGCGATCCAGACCCAGTCGCGGCCGCGTTGCAGGCCCTTGAGCGCGGCGCGGTCGGTGTCGGCGAGCCGTGCCGGGCCGCCGCCGTCGTGGAAATTGTCGCCGAGCGCGACCATCACGCGCGGCGCATAGCGCGAGATGAGGCGCGACAGCCGCGCCAGCGTCGCCGCGGTATCGTAAGGCGGCAGCAGGATGCCACGTGCGGCGAAGCTCGAACCCTTTTCCAGATGCAGGTCGGACACCGCCAGCAGGCGATGCTCGGGCCAGTACAGTGCACCGGCCGGATCGGCCGCGAATTCCGCGCCGGTCAAGTACAGAGGCGAATCGAGCCTTTCGGGGCGCCGGGCCGGCGCGGCAACGGAAGCAGGCTTTGCCGGCACGATGGCCTACCTTTGCGGCGCTTTCGGTTTGGCCTGCTGGCGGGCCGGTTTCTTGTCAGCCTTCTTGTCGGGCTTGGCCGCGGCCTTGCCTGCGGTGAACAGAAGCCGCGCGGCCTCGCCTTCCACGATCAGCCGCTGGCCGTCGACGCGCCAGCGCTGCGCCGACCGCAACGAAGTGAGGAAGGCCTGCTCGGTCTTCATGCGCGCACCGCCGCAGGACTTCCGCGTGGTCGCGATGTTGACGATATCGATCCGGTCCTCGCGGATGACGACGCCGGCATTCCAGGTGTTGCATCCGGCGTTGCCCGACCCGCGCAACTCGTCGCCGCGGCGCGTGACCGTCAACGTGATCCCGGACTTTTGAACGTCGAAGCCGCTGATGGAGATCGCCCGGTAGGCTGTATCCAGCGGGAACCCGCGCGGCGCATCCTGCGCGGCCGCTGGAACCGCCATCGCGAAACAGGCCAATAACAAAGCGACGATGCGCATCATTCCATCGCCTCCTTGATCAGATCGCCGGCCGCCTCGGCCATCACGTCCTCCGCCGCCTCGCCATAGACCGGTTCGCGGCCGATTTCCAGAAGCGCCGGCACCGCGAGCGGAGACACCCGGTCGAGCGATTTATGGACGATTCGGCCCTCGATGCGCGAGAGCATTTCGCTCAAGCGCCGGATGTCGAGCAGCCCGGTCGCGGCGTCCGCCCGCGCCGCGCGCAACAGCAGATGGTCGCCCTGGTGCTTGCGCAGCACGTCGTACACGAGGTCGGTCGAAATCGTGAGCTGGCGCCGCGACTTTTCCTCGCCGGGAAAACGCTTCTCGATCAAGCCGGCAATGATGGCGCAGTTCCGGAACGTGCGTTTCATCAGGGACGATTCGGCAAGCCAGGCCTCCAGGTCGTCGCCCAGCATGTCGGCGTCGAACAGCGCGGACAACGACAGCTCGCCGTTGCGGATGCGCTGAGCGATGTCACCGAAGCCCCAGACCGCCAGCGCATACTCGTTGGCGACGAAGCCGAGCGGCTTCAGCCGCGCGCGCTCGAGCCTGCGCGTCAGCAGCATGCCGAGCGTCTGGTGGGCGAGCCGGCCCTCGAACGGATAGCAGACGAGATAATGCTTGTCGGCGCGCGGGAAGGTCTCCACCAGCAGGTCGCTCACGCCCGGAACCACCGAGCGCCATTGCTGGATGCTGAGCCACTCGCGCACCGGATCGGGCAGCGCCTGCCACTGCCGCGGATCGGCCAGGATGCCGCGCACGCGCGCAGCGAGATAAGTCGACAGCGGGAACTTGCCGCCCTCGTAGGTCGGGACCTTCGGCTCCTTGGCGGTGCTGCGCGAGACGTAGACCTCGTCCTCGACGATGGCCTCGAACTTCAGGATTTCGCCTGCGAACACGAAGGTATCGCCCGGCACCATCATCTCGACGAAATACTCCTCGACCTCGCCGAGCAGGCGGCCGCCGCGCGCGATCGGACCGGTCGACCCGGCGCCGCTTGCACGCGAGCGCACGAGCCGCACCTTCAGCATGTCGGCCTCGACGATGGTGCCGACGTTCATGCGGTAGCGCTGCGCTACCATGGGATGGGCGATGCGCCAGCGGCCGTCTTTCGTCTGCCGGACCTTGGCGAAACGCTCGTAGGCTTTGAGCGCGTAGCCGCCGGTTGCGACGAAGTCGACCGTGGCGTCGAAATCGGCGCGGGTGAGCCCGGCGTAAGGCGCCGCGGCCTTCACCTCGCGATAGAGATCGTCGGCCAGGAACGCCTCGCCGCAGGCGCAGCCCAATACATGCTGCGCCAGCACGTCGAGCGCGCCGGTCCGCAATGGCGGTGTGTCCTGTGCATTTTCTGCGACCGCCGCGATCGCGGCACTGCATTCCAGCACCTCGAAGCGATTGGCGGGCACGAGAATGCCGCGCGAGGGCTCGTCGAGCCGGTGGTTGGCGCGCCCGATCCGCTGCAGGAGCCGCGAGGAGCCTTTCGGCGCGCCGACGTTGACGACGAGATCGATGTCGCCCCAGTCGACGCCGAGGTCGAGCGACGACGTGCATACCACCGCTCGCAGGCGCCCGGCGGTCATTGCGTCTTCGACCTTGCGGCGCTGCGCCACGTCGAGCGAGCCGTGATGCAACGCGATCGGCAGCGTGTCGTCGTTCAGGCTCCAGAGCGCGTTGAAGATCATCTCGGCCTGACTGCGGGTGTTGACGAACACCAGCGTCATCTTGTGGCGCTTGATCAGTTCGTAGATCTGCGGAAACGCATGCGCCGCGGTGTGGCCCGACCACGGCAGGTATTCGCCCGGCGCCATCATGGTGACATGCGGCTCCGCCCCGCCGTCCGCAACGACGAGATCGGCGCGGCGCGCCTCGCCTTCGGTCTGCGGCACGAGATAGCGGCAAAGGTCATCCGGCTCGGCCACGGTCGCGGACAGGCCCGTGGCGGTGAGCCCAGGAGCGAGCCGGAACAGCCGCGCCAGACCGAGCGAGAGCAGATCGCCGCGCTTCGACGTCACCAGCGCGTGCAATTCGTCGAGCACCACGCGCTTGAGATCACCGAATAAATAGGGCGCGTCGGCGCTCGCCAGCAGCAGCGCCAACTGCTCCGGCGTGGTCAGAAGAATGTCCGGCGGATCGCGGCGCTGGCGCTGGCGCTTCGAGGCCGGCGTGTCGCCGGTGCGGGTCTCGATGCGGATGGGCAGTCCCATCTCGCGGACCGGCGTCTCCAGGTTGCGCGCGATGTCGACGGCAAGGGCCTTGAGCGGCGAGATGTAGAGCGTGTGCAGTCCGGTCCTTCGCCCAGAGCGTGCACGCGCCATGGCGGAAAATTGCTCGCTCAATTCCACCAGCGTCGGCAGGAATCCCGCCAGCGTCTTGCCGCCACCGGTCGGCGCGATCAGCAGCACAGAGCGCCGGTCGCGCGCCCGCGCCAGCAATTCGAGCTGATGGGCTCGGGGCGTCCAGCCGCGGGCGGAAAACCAGCGTGCGAAGCGCTCGGGCAAGAGCGCTTCCGCCGGCATTGCGAGGTCTGCGATGGCGCTGGCGGGTTGCAAGCGGCGCGGTCCTGATTTCCAATCGCAGCCTACCATGGGCTTCTATTCGGCAATTGTACGACCGCTGGCCTTCCATCTGGAGGCGGAGCGCGCGCACGACACGGCGCTCCGGCTCGGCGGCGCGTTGGCATGGGCCGCGCCGGCGCTCCGGCCGCTGCTGTCAGTCAACGATCCGCGGCTCGCGACCGAAGTCGCGGGCCTGAAATTCCCGCATCCCATCGGGCTTGCGGCGGGCTTCGACAAGAGCGCCCAGGCGATCGAGCTTCTGGCGTCGCTCGGCTTCGGCAGCCTCGAGATCGGGTCGGTGTCGATTGACCCCTCCGACGGCAATCCGAAGCCGAGGCTTTGGCGGCTGCCGCAGGACCATGCCCTGTTGGTGCACTACGGCCTGCCGAATCACGGAGCACGGGCTGTGGCCGCGCGCATTGCCGGCGAGAAACTGCCGGTGCCGCTCGGGGTCAACATCGCCGTCACCAACCGCGGGCCGGGCGCGCCGCCGCTTTCCGCCGAGCGCATCATCGCCGAATACGCTGGCGCCGCGCGGCTGCTTGCGCCGCACGCCGACTACCTAATGCTCAACCTGAGCTGCCCCAACACCGAGGACGGCCGCGACTTTTTTCTCGACGGCCGCAACATCGACGCCTGCCTTGCGGCGCTGGGTAAACTCGGCCTCCAACTGCCGGTTTTCGTGAAGGTGTCGTCGCTCGGCGGCGTCGAGGCGGTCGAGCGCGTGCTCGCCGCCGCCGACCGGCACGCCTTCGTCAAAGGCTTCATGTTCAACCAGCCGCCCGGCAAACCGGAGCGGATGCGCACGCCGGAGGCGCTGTGGCGGCATCTGCCGGGCACGGTCGCAGGCCTGCCGTCGCTCTACCGCCCGCCGGAACTCTGCACCGCCGAATGCTTCCGCCGCATGGACCGCAGCCGCCACGTGCTGCTCGCGGCGGGCGGCGTCGATTCGGCCGAGAGCGCCTACGCCAAGATTCGCGGCGGCGCGTCGCTGGTGCAGATTTTCACCGCGATGGTCTATGAGGGGCCGCTGCTGGCGCGCCGCATCGCGCGCGGGCTCTCGCGGCTCTTGGAACGCGACGGCTTCAAGTCGGTCGCGGACGCGGTCGGCGCGGACGTGCGTTAACCCGCTACGGCCAACAGGCCTGGCACCGGCACGCCTTTCTCGGTGCGGGTCGAAACGGATTGCGCTTTCAATACGCGCAATCCCGCACCTTCGATTGCAGCACGCACATGTTCGGCGCCATGGGCGTAGCGCAATGTTTCTTGCAGCCGCACGCCGGGATCGTCATGGGTCTCGACCGTGAAGGCGAACAGCCCGCCGGGCTTCAGCACGCTCGCCACAGCGGCACAAACCGGCGCGAGGTCAGCGACATAAACGAACACGTCGGAGGCAAGGACGAGATCGTAGTCTGCAGCCGCTTCGCCCGCGAGGAACGCCATCAATTCGGCAGCGGCAAGACGGTCGTAGACGCTCTTGCCGAGCGCCTGCTCGATCATGCCGGGCGAAACGTCAACGCCCGTGAGCCGCACGCAGTACGGCTTGAACGCAACACCGGCGAGCCCCGTGCCACAGCCGAGATCGAGCACCGCCTCGAACCGCATCGACGCCGGCGCGAGTTCTTGCACCGCCTCCAGAAGCAACTCCGGTCCGCGATAGCCGAGCCGCCCGACCAGCGCCTCGTCGAATTCCGGCGCATGTTGGTCGAACAGCCGGCGCACAAAATCCGCGGCCATGGCCGACGTCGCCCGACCCACGCCGAGCCTTGCAAGATGCAGCCGCGCGCCGTGGCGATCCTCGGGGTCGGCGTCGCGCGCCGCCACGAACGCCGCGATAGCGCCATTGCGGTCGCCCGTCCGCTCGCGAATCGTCGCCAATGCGAACCACGCCGCGGCGAAGCCCGGCGCATCCTCGACAACCTGCCGAAGGATATCGGCGGAGGCCGCCGCATCGCCGCGGTCGAGATAGTCCAGCGCCCAGCGATAACGCCGGTCGGCGACCAGATCGCCGGACGAGACGAACACGGGCTGCACGGACATCGGACGGCTGTTCACAACCTTGAAAGCGCCGCGATCATTCCATGCTAGATTGGCCTCCGACGCAACGGAGGTCCGAATGGCCGGACGACTCGATAATTTTCTCGGTGGATCGCCGCTTGCAGTGATTTTCAAGCTGGTGCTGCTGTCGATTCTGATCGGCGTAGTTCTCTCTGCGCTCGGCCTCGACCCATGGAACATCGTCAAGAGCATCCAGAACCTGGTGCGGGCGATCTGGGACATGGGTTTCGACGCGATCCATATCGTCTGGCGCTATTTCCTTCTCGGCGCTGTGCTGGTGATCCCGATCTGGCTGGTGCTGCGCCTGATCCGGACGCCGAAGGGCCGCTGAAATTTCCGCGCAGGCGACAATCGACGCGACGGCCGTCACCCATCGCCGGGTATTCGCGATCGCGGCGCCGGCGATGCTCGCCAATCTCACCACGCCGCTGCTCGGCGTGGTCGGCACGGCCGTCATCGGGCGGCTCGGCGAGGCGCATCTGCTCGGCGCGGTCGCGCTCTCGGCGCTGGTGTTCGACTGCATCTTCTGGCTGTTCGGGTTTCTACGGCTGAGCACGGTCGCGCTGACCGCGCAGGCGCTGGGGGCAGGCGACGCGGCCGAGCAACGCACGGTGCTGGCGCGCGCGTTCCTGATCGCGGGCGTCATCGGTCTTTCGCTGATCGCGCTGCAGGTGCCGCTGGCCGCCCTGATCTATCCAGCGATGGGCGGCAGTGCTGCGGTGACTGAGGCCGCGCAGGCCTATTTCTTCATCCGCATCTGGTCGGCGCCGTTCGTGCTGGCGAACTATACGATCCTCGGCTGGCTGATCGGGCTCGCCCGCGCCGGCACCGCGCTCGGCATCCAGATCGCCGTCAACGTGCTCAATATGGCGATCACCGCCACGCTGGTGCTGGCCTACGACTGGGGCGTCGCGGGTGCGGCCATGGGCGCGCTGATTGCCGAATCCGCGGGCACGGCGCTCGGCCTCGCCGTGGTCGCGCTGCTGTCGCGCGGCGGACGAATCGAGCGCGCGGCGGTGCTCGACCGCAACAAGCTCGTCCGCCTGCTCGCCATCAACCGCGACATCATGATCCGGACCGCGGCGCTGATCGCGGCGTTCCTGTTCTTCACCGCACAAGGCGCGCGCAAGGGCGACACCCTGCTCGCGGCCAACGCCGTGCTGCACAACTTCACCCTGATCGGCGCCTTCTTCCTCGACGGCTTCGCCACCGCGGCCGAGCAGCTCTGCGGCCATTCGCTCGGCGCGCGAAACCGCGCGGCGTTTGCGCGCGCGGTGCGGCTGATCGTCGGCTGGGGCTTTGCGTTCGGCGTTGCGGCCACCATGGCGTTCTTCGCCTTCGGCGGCCTGCTGATCGACCTGATGACCGCGAGCCCTGAGGTGCGGGAGGTGGCACGGACCTTCATGGGACTTGCGGCGCTGGCTCCTGTCGCGGGCGTTCTGGCTTTCGCCTTCGACGGCATCTACGTGGGCGCCACCTGGACCCGAGACATGCGCAATCTGATGCTGCTGTCGCTCGCGGCCTTCCTCGCCGCGTGGTGGCTGCTCACACCGCTCGGCAATGCCGGGCTGTGGCTGTCGCTGCTGGTGTTCTTCGTCGCGCGCGGCGCGCTGCAAGGCGCGCGCTATCCGGCATTGCTGCGCGCGACTTTCCGGACCTGATCAAGCCGGCCAATCCTCGGCCGTTACCGCCGCGGCATTGACACCGACGAGGTCGGACAGGGCCTTCGCCTCGCCGCGGTCGAGCAATGCAACCAGCGCCGCCTTGATCTCGTTGACGAGGCCAAGCCCGCGGAAGACGAGCGCGCTGTAAAGCTGCAACAGGTCCGCGCCGGCGCGCATCTTGGCGATCGCAGCAGCACCCGAATCGATGCCGCCGGCTCCGATCAGCGGGAACGCGCCTTCGACCCGCACGTAGGTCTCCGCCAGCATCCTCGTCGACAGCGCAAACAGCGGCCGGCCGGACAGACCGCCGCCCTGCCTGGCGGTGTCGCGGTCGCGCAGGCCCTTGGGCCGGCCCACGGTCGTGTTGCCGACGATCATGCCGTCGATCCTGCGCGCGCGCGCCACGCCGACCATGTCGTCCAGCTCGGTGAGCGTGAGGTCCGGCGCGATCTTGAGCAGCACCGGCGTCGGCCCCGCATGCGGCACGACGCGGTCGCGCGCCTCAACGATGCGTCCGAGCAGGTCGTTCAACGCCTCGGCGCGCTGCAGGTCGCGCAGGCCGGGTGTGTTGGGCGAGGACACGTTGACGGTGACGTAGCTTGCGACCGGCGCCACGGCTTCGAGCAGCCGCACATAGTCCGCGCTGCGATCGAGCGAGTCCTTGTTCGCCCCGACGTTGACCCCGACGATGCCGCCTCGCCCGGCCCGGGCCGCGAGCCGCCGCAGCGCCACGTCGGCGCCATGGCTGTTGAAACCGAACCGATTGATCACCGCCTCGTCGGGCTCAAGCCGAAACAGACGCGGCCGCGGATTGCCCGGCTGCGGCAGCGGCGTCACGGTGCCGATTTCGACGAAGCCGAAGCCGAGCCGCAGCAGCGCGTCGGCCACCTCGGCGTGCTTGTCGAAACCCGCCGCCAGCCCGACCGGATTCGGAAAATTCAGCCCGAAGGCGCGCACCGAGAGCCGCGGATCGTCCGGCGCGGGGCGGCCATGCGGCGCCACCTTGAGGGCCGCAATGGCCAGCGTATGGGCGGTTTCCGGATCGAACGCCCGCAGCACAGGCCGGGCCAGCCGGGCGAAAAGTCCAATCACGGCGCGCTCCGGGCTAGTGGCCCGATTCCAACATTCGCATCCCGTTTCGGCATGCGTGTTTGCGAATGTTGGAATCAAAGGACCACTAGTGTCGCGATTCGGAAGTTCGCCTGAATGCTCTGCTTATTCCGTAGCGAACTTCCGAATCAAAGCGACACTAGCAACATTATGATTCTAGTGTCCCTTTTGAACCCGAAGTTCGCAATCGAGCTTGCCGCGCAATCGGGCGAACTTCGGGTTCGGGACACTAGCAAATATATGTGCTCGTGGAGCTTTGGATTTGACATTCGCTTCGCGGGTTCGCGACAAGGTGGGTAGCGAATGTCAAATCCGCTCCACGAGGGCGCGCGGACCCTATCGGCCTGAGCGGTGTTCATCAAGCAAGGCACTGGACAGACGCCTTGCAAGGCTATAATTCCTAGTACTGGATCAAAGTCTTAGCACCCGAGTCGAGAGGCACCGATGCCGAGCGCCCCGCTGACGCACAACCAGATCTGGACCGCACTCGACCGGCTCGCAGCGCGCGCCAAACTGTCGCCGTCGGGCCTTGCCAAGCGGTCCGGCCTCGACCCCACCACCTTCAACAAGTCCAAGCGCATCACGCCGGACGGAAGGCCGCGCTGGCCATCGACCGAATCGGTCGCGAAGGCCCTGGCCGCGACCGGCGTCAGCGTCGAGATCTTCGTGTCGCTGATCGGCGACTCCAAGGGCTCGGCGCAGGCGGTACCGCTGATCGGCTTCGCCGAAGCCGGTGCCGGCGGCTATTTCGACGACGGCGGCTTCCCGGTCGGCAAGGGCTGGGACGAGATTGCGTTTCCCGCGGTCAACGACGAGCACGCCTACGCGCTGGAGATTTCCGGCGACTCGATGATGCCGGCCTACCGCGACGGCGATGTGATCATCGTGTCGCCGGCGGCACCGGTGCGGCGCGGCGACCGCGTCGTGGTCAAGACGAAAAAGGGCGAGGTGCTGGTCAAGGAGCTCAAGCGCCAGACCGCCAAGCTCGTGGAGTTAAAGTCGCTCAACGCCGCTCACGCCGACCGCTCGCTGTCGCTCGACGACGTGCTGTGGATCGCGCGGATCGTTTGGGCGAGCCAGTGATCTTCCTGCGAAACGGAGGCATCGCATGACGTTGCAAACGATCCATCCGAACGCATGCCCCTGCTGCGAGGACATGCTGCGTGGCCGGCTGAGCCGCCGCCGCTTCATCCAGACCGCGGCCGCCGGAAGCGCGGCGGCGTTGCTGTCGCCGTACTTTGCGGTCGCTGCTGAGGGAAATTACGAAGCGATGGTGCTGGCCTGCATCGACCCGCGCGTCCAGGCGCCGGTGCGGCGCGCCATGGTCCGGCGCGGGCTGTCGGGCCAATACAGCCAGTTCGTCATCGCGGGCGCCGCGATCGGCGTCGTCGCCGAACCTTTCAAGGACTGGCACAAGGCGTTCTGGGACAATCTCGCGACCTCGATCCAGCTTCACAAGATCAAGCGCGTGATCGCGCTCGACCACCGCGACTGCGGCGCTGCCAAGATCGCCTATGGCGCGGACAAGGTCGCCAATCCGAAGATCGAGACCGAGACCCACCGCGCCGCGCTTGCCGAATTCCGCAAGCAGGTCGCCGCGCGCCATTCGGCACTCAAGGTCGAGACCGGGCTGATGGCTCTCAACGGCCGGATCCAGATGTTCGCGTAACGGTTGGCCCTTACTGCCCCGTCCAAAGCATCCATCCGCCGCGCGCGAGGTAAACGACGGAAAGTCCGTAGATGATCCAGAGCGTCCATTGCCGGAAGCCGTGGTCGCTCATGCGCTCGACCACATAGGGCGCGGCCATGGCGCCGATCAGCGCCAGCACGATGGCCGGCAGCCACATGGTGGCGCTCAGTTCGCCGACGCCTGCGATCGAGCCGAAATAGAGTCCCCGCAGCACATGGCTGAAGGTCTGCGTCACCGCCTTGGTGGCGTTGGTGGTCTTGCGGTCGAGTTGGCTCTTCTGAAAGAAGATATCGAGGAACAGCCCGCCGACGCCGGACAGAAACTGGATCACCGTGGTCACCACGCCGGTGAACACCGGGACGCCGCGCCACTCGATGCTCGGCCGCATCGACTTGGGCAGCACGTCGACAAAGAACGGCATGGCGCCGAGCAGGATGTAGACCACTGCCTTGTCGGGCACGTAGGCGATGGTCCGCATGACCGCGAAGGCTACGATCGCGCCGGCGAAATAGCCCCAGAAGATCGGCCACCGCACGAAGCTGCGCCAGTGAAAGGCGCGCCAGCCGTTGGTGCCGAGCTGGATGATCGAGAACAGCACCATCGCGGTGGCGACGTCGAAATAAACGAGCAGCACGCCGAGCAGCACCATGCCGCCGGCCATGCCGAACACGCCGGAGATGAACGACGAGACGACGATGGTGGTGCCGATGATGGCGAGCGCTGCGGCGGTCATCGGCGCGGGCTTAAGCCGACCGCGCCAGCGCGCCGTCGATCATGTCGACGGTGTTCTTCAGCCCGTACACCGCCACGAACGAACCGAAGCGCGGGCCTTTCTCCTGGCCGAGCAGCACCTGGTAGAGCATGTTGAACCAATCGAGCGAGACGCCGGGCTTGCCGTCCTTGGCCTTCTTCTTCTCGTCGAGGAACGGCGGCCGGCGGCCGATCTCGTAGACCACGTCCTGGATTTTCTCGGCCGGCGCGTCGACCGGCAGTTCGCCAAGCGCGTCGCGCAAGTCGAGCAGCGCCTTGCGCTCGTCCTGGCTCGGTTCGCGGAACTTCTTTTCCGGCAGCACGAAGTCGCGAAAATAATGGATGGCGTATTCGACCGCGGCGTTGAGCTTGGGATGCGTCTGCGGCGTCACGCCGGGACGATAACGCCCGATGAATCCCCACAGCGTCTCGGCATTCTCCGCGTTCGACGACGACACCAGCGTGAGAAGCATCGAGAACGAAATCGGCATCGAGGGCTTGGGCGGCTCGCCCGTATGAATGTGCCACACCGGATTGGAAAGCCGTTGCCGCGCGTCCTGTCGCTCGTAGCCATCGAGGAACTGCTCGTACTCGTCGACATGACGCGGGATGACGTCGAAGTAGAGCCGCTTCGCCGACTTCGGCTCGCGGTACATGAACAGCGACAGGCTCTCGGGCGAGGCGTAACGCAGCCATTCGTCGATGGTGAGCCCGTTGCCCTTCGACTTGGAAATCTTCTGGCCCTTCTCGTCGAGGAACAGTTCGTAATTGAAGCCTTCCGGCGGCATGCCACCGAGCGCGCGGCAGATCTCGCCCGAGAGCTTCACCGAGTCGATCAGGTCCTTGCCGGCCATCTCGTAGTCGACGCCCAGCGCGACCCAGCGCATCGCCCAGTCCGGCTTCCATTGCAGCTTGCAGCGCCCGCCGGTGACCGGAACGGTGAAACGCTCCTCGGTGCCGGGCTCCTCGTAGGTGATGGTGCCGTGCCTGGCGTCGTGCGCCAGCACCGGCACCTGCAGGACGACGCCGGTGCGCGGATCGATCGGCAGGAACGGCGAGTAGGTCTGCGCGCGCTCCTCGCGCAGCGACGGCAGCATGATGTTCATCACCGCGTCGAAGTTTTCGAGCATCTTGAGCAGCGTCGCGTCGAAACGGCCGGATTTGTAGCACTGCGTCGACGACAGGAACTCGTACTCGAAACCGAAATGATCGAGGAACGCGCGCAGCCGCGCGTTGTTGTGCTCGCCGAACGACGGGTGCGTGCCGAACGGATCGCGCACCTTGGTCAGCGGCTTGCCGAGGTCCTCTGTCAGCATCTCCTTGTTCGGCACGTTGTCGGGCACCTTGCGCAGCCCGTCCATGTCGTCGGAGAACGCGATCAGCCGGGTCTTGACCTTGTCGTCGGTCAGCACGCGGAAGGCATGCCGCACCATGGTGGTGCGTGCGACCTCGCCGAAGGTGCCGATGTGCGGCAGGCCCGAGGGCCCGTAGCCGGTCTCGAAGATCACCTCGTCTTTGGGCTTGCGCTTAAGCCGCGCGACGATCTTGCGCGCCTCCTCGAACGGCCAGGCGTTCGACTGTTCGGCAAGCTCGCGCAGCGAGGCGGCGGTTTCGGCAACGGACATCATGGGCTCCGGGGACGGCCCCTTCATAGGAACCGGCCGAAGGGGCGTCAATCGCCGGCCTGAAACGTGCAGGTCTACAGCGGGCTGTCGGGATGTGCGGGATGCGACCGCAGCTTCATGGCGTCGCCGAACACGCCGAGCGTGATGGCGCGAGCGAGATACTGGGCCAGGCAGATATAGCCGGCCTCGCTCTGCTGAAACTCGTCCGGGATCAGTCCGCCGCCGCTGCCCTTGGCCTGATTGAGCAGGCGCTGCGCCTCGTAGCGCCGCACGATCATGACGTTTTCCCGGGTGGCGATCGTCCGGAGCAATTCCCGGACCGCCTTGTAGTTCGTGTCCTGCTCCATGCGGTCGACATACTGCAGGCCGACCAGCACGACGTCGACCTTGTGATCGCGCAGCCAGCGCAGAGTCTCGACGACCGTGTTCTCCAGTTCGTCGAGCGGCACGTAGGCCAGCGCATCGTTGGTGCCGACCTGCCAGAGCACCAGGTCCGGCTCGGTCAATGCGACCTCGTTCTGAATGCGCGCCGCGGCTTGCGCCGACAATTCGCCGGAGACTCCGCGGTTGATCATCACCACGTCGAGACCCTTGATGGCGTGCTGCAGGATCTCCCTTGCCTCGTCGGTGTGTCCGCCACGCCTGGCGGTGCGCCGCACCAGCGTCGACGCGCCGATGGCCAGAATCTTGATCTTCTGGTGCTGCCGGAGCGCTTCCGAGACGTTGGGCAACGGCGACTCGACCGCAATCGCAGCATTGCCGACCTGGCAATCCTGCGAAAACGGCGCCGGCATGGGCGGCGTGCCCTGCAGCGGGGCCGCACTCTGCCCCTGCGCCGACGGCGCGAGGAGCAGCGCGGTCAGGATGCAGGCGCCGGCGAGGACGCCAGCGAAGACACCCTTGTTCCCCTGCGTGCCTTGAAGCTCTCCCTCCATTCCGGAAGCCATGCGGTAAAGACCAGGATCGCGATGCCGAAGATTACCACAGCGGTATCGACCGCAATATTGCCTTGGAAAATGAAACGTATGATTTGCCCGGCCAAGCTCAAGATTGAGCCCATGCAAAATACGTACAGCGAGTTGCGCCCCAGCATCGACAGGACCTCGACCAGGCGGGATGCAAACCGCAGGATGTATGGGTAGGTCACCGACATCACCGCGATCAACGCCAGGAATTGGATGATCCTGGGCGGCGTGACATAGGTCTTGCTGAGCAGGAAAAACAGGCGCGGCTGCGGGAATTTGGTCGGATCGGGCCACCAATTATAGAGCACCACGAACAGGCCGGCGACGACGATCGGCAGCGCGATCAGCCGGATCGGGAATATGTGGCGGCGCACAAATCCGCCGACGCCGTCCTCCCGCGCCAGCACGAATCCGAGCACAAACACGAGCTGCCAGGCCAGCGGATTGAAAAACCAGCCGCCCTCCACCGGCCAAGTTGGCACCGAGATGCGGAACGTCAACGTGACCGCGTAGACCAGCAGCGAGATCGGGAGCAGCCAGTTCGGGGCGTAGCGGTCGATCAGAACGATGACCGGGGCCGCCATCATCAGGACCACGTACAGTGGCAGGATGTCGAAATAGCCGAGCTGGTGGGTGAGTAGCGCAAGTCCGACATGCGTCGGCACCGGATCCTGAAAGATGGCCGCCGCATTGTGCCATTCCAGCAGCAGCGGGTTGTCGCGCCACAACGCCACGCCCGCCAGCATGGCGATCGCAACCATGGTGATCATCACCTGGGCGGCGTAGAGCGTCAGAGCGCGGCCGCTGACCCGCAATACGATGTACCAGGCGGTGGGCTGGTTGCCGGGCGATCCGACCATGTAACGCATGGCCCAACCGGCGAGGAACACGAACAGGTCGGCGGAATCGGAAATCGAATAGTTGGCGTGCGTGAAGCGCGAATAATAGATACCTGGAATGTGGTTGATGAAGATCGCGACCAGCGCGAGGCCGCGCCAAAAGTCGACGGGATTGGCTTGACGGCTCATCCGAAGTCCAAGATCGATCGGGCCCCGATAAGGTTAGAACCCGCGCCGGGCTTTGAATAGCGCCGACCGCGAGGTTCCACGATTTTTGATTTCCGGCGCGGCCGTCAGAACGGACCAATCGGGAAGTAGCGTAGCCACAGGTCGCTGAAGCGGCCACGCTCCCACAGCCGGAACAACGCCCAATTGAACGCAAGCCGAAGCGTGTCGTTCCCGCGCCTGACGGCGATGCCGACACCCTCCCCGAAATAGCGGCTCTCGGTGAACGGGCCGCCCTTGAAGACGCAGCAGCCTTGGGAGTCGGTGCCGTTGAGCCAGAACGCCAGCGAGATGCCGTCGCCAAACAGGAGATCGACGTCGCCGCGCCGCAGCGCCTCCCGCGCAAGTTCGGCGGAGGCGTAGGTCCGCAGATCGGCTTCCGTGAACAAGGCTTTGAGGAAGGCTTCGTGCGCGGTGCCCGCCACCACTGCAACTTCGCGGCCTTCGAGCTGCTCCGGCCGCACGTCGTCCAGCACCACGTCCTTGCGGGCCACGAACCGCGCCGGCGTGCGGTAATAGGCGTCGCTGAAATCCGCGCGCTGCCGGGTCTGTGCGGTGACCGCGATCGAGGCCATCACGGCGTCGCCGCGATTGTCGTTCAGCGAGTCCAGCACGGTGTCGAAACGCCGCATCTGGATCGTGCACGGCACCTTCAGCTCTTCGCAGATCATGCGCGCCAGATCGACGTTGAAGCCGGCGGGATTGCCGTCGGGCCCGGCGTAGTTGAACGGCGGGTAGTCGATCTCGGTGAGGAACCGGATCAGGGTGATGCGCGTCAGGTCGGGGCGCTCGGGCCGCCGCTTGGGATCCCAGAACCCCGGCAGCGTGACGGCCGCGCCCGGCGCGGGACCTCCCGACTGCGCCGCAGCCGGGTTAGCCGCCGTCCAGGACCCGACCTGCAGCACGGAATGAGCCACAACCAAAAGAAGAACAAACGTTCTTATTCCCGCTTTCAAAAACATATTTATCATCGCAGGTTGTATCGAACGGCCGGGACCAATCGCCCGGCCCTTTTATAGCTCAATCGTTCGATCGGGGCAGCGTCGGGAATCGGTCGGGGGGCCGGGATGGCGTACCGGGAGGGGGACGGCGCGGTCGTCGACCGCAGCCGCCGGAGGGTTCGTTTCGCGGCTGTGCCGGTCCTGCCGGCCGCATCCGGCTATTTCGCAAAGCCGGATTGGCCCGTACGCGCACGCCGCGCGCGCGCCGCCCTGCCCCGCTGTCCCGAACTCGACTGCCTCCGCCGCAGCATCGCGCCGGGTGTTCTGGCATTCGCGGAACTGCGCGCGGCGGAAGCGGGCGTGGGCGCCGACGAGGTTCTAATCGCGGCGGGGATCGTCGACGAGGAGACCTACGCCAGGGCGCTCGCCGCCGACCTCGGCATTGCGTTCGAGCCTCTGGGTAGGATCGCGCGCAGGCAATGCCCCGCTGCGGACGGCCACTTGATCGCGGCAGCATGCACCGGCCTCCTCCACGTTGCCGCCGCCGGCGAACTCATCATCGTCGTTGCGCCACACCTCGTTGACAGCCGTCGGCTGATCGCCGCGGTCCGGGCCAGCAACGGCCTTCGCACCCGGATGCGGATCACCGGCGCCGGACGGTTGCGACACTTCGTGGCCCGGCACTGCGCCGGCGAGATCGAACGCCGCTCGGTCGATGCATTGCGGACGGCCCGGCCCGCGTTATCCGCGCACAGCTCGCGCCCGCGGCGGCGCGCGCTGTCGGCCCTGGCCGCCAGCGCGGTGCTCGCGCTGACCGCGCCGGCGACCGCGCTGGTTGTCGTAGAGGTCGCGTTGGCGGCGGTGTTTCTCGCCTGGACGGGATTGCGAGTGTTCGGCCTGTTGAGCGAGCGCATGGCGCGCTGGCGGCCGCACGCCATCGCGGACTCCGACCTGCCGGTCTACTCGGTGATCGTGGCGCTGCACCGCGAGGCCGCGATCGTACCGAAGCTCGTCGCATCTCTGCAGGCGCTCGATTACCCGGCGGAGAAACTGCAGATCGTCCTTGCACTGGAGCCGGACGACACGGAAACCCGCGACGCAATCGTCCGGCTCCGGCTCGGCGCACCGTTTGAGATTGCGATCGCGCCGGTGCGCGGACCCCGTACCAAGCCGAAGGCGCTCAACGCCGCGCTGCAGTTTGTGCGCGGCACGTTTGTCGCCGTCTACGATGCCGAAGACCGGCCGGAGCCGGACCAGCTTCGCCGCGCGCTGGCAGCCTTCGTAGCCAGTGACCGGCGGCTGGCCTGCGTGCAGGCGCGGCTTACGATCGACAACACCGAAGACTCGTGGTTGGCCCGGATGTTTACGGCGGAATACGCCGGGTTATTCGATGTTTTCCTGCCGGGACTCGCCGCGTGGCGCCTGCCGCTGCCGTTGGGCGGATCGTCCAACCATTTCCGGGCGGCCTCGTTGCGCGCGATCGGCGCGTGGGATCCGTACAACGTCACCGAGGACGCCGATCTCGGAATGCGGCTGGCGCGGTTCGGATATCGTACGACGGTCATCCCGTCGACGACCCATGAGGAAGCGCCGGCTCAATTCGGTATTTGGCTCCGGCAACGCACACGCTGGTTCAAGGGCTGGATGCAGACCTGGCTGGTGCACATCCGCACGCCGGTCCGCCTCCTGCGCGAACTCGGGATCTCCGGTTTCGCCGTTTTCCAGCTTGTGGTGGGCGGGACCGTTCTCGCGGCGCTGGTGCACGCGCCGTTCGCCGCCTACCTTGCCTGGGAGATCGCGACTGCGCCGGCAGGCGCTATCCTCACGCAGGCGCTCACCGCCATCTACGCAACATCGCTGTTCGCAGGCTACCTGATCGCGGCAATTCTGGGTCTGATCGGCCTGGCGCGCCGCGGGCTTATCGGTAGCGCCTGGGCACTGCTGCTGATGCCGCTCTACTGGCTGCTGCTGTCGGCGGCCGCGTGGCGCGCGCTCTATCAGCTCGTCCGCGATCCCTATCGCTGGGAAAAAACCGAGCACGGGTTGGCGCGAAATTCGCGGCTGGCCAGGATCACGCGCCCACAACCGACGGTCACAGGTAACGGCGCAGGTCATCCGCGGCGTCCTTCGGGCGCCGCTTGAGGCTGAAGGGCGCGACGAAGCGGCCCTCCTTGTTCATCAGGTACACGATGGTCGTGTGGTCCATGGTGTAGCCGCCGCCGTCGAGCGGAACCTTCTTGGAATAGACGCGGTAAGCCCGCTCTACGGAACGGATCGCGTCGGCGTCTCCGGTGGCCCCTACGACTCGAGGGTCGAAGCTCGACAGATAATCCTTGAGCTTGTCCGGAGTGTCGCGCTCCGGATCGACGGTGACGAACAGCGCGCGCACGCCCTTGGCATCCGGCCCGAGCTCGCGCAGCACCTCGGAGACCTCGAACAACGTCGTCGGACACACGTCCGGACAATGGGTGAAGCCGAAGAACACCAGGAACGGATTGCCCTTGAGGTCCTGATCGGTGATCGGCCTGGAATTATGGTCGGTCAGTTTGAAGGGGCCGCCGACTGCCGACTGAAGCACCACCGGTGCGGGGCTGCGCCCGGTGACGATGAAGATCACCGCAAAGAACAGCACCAGACCTGCGACGAACGCGCCTAGGAGCAGCAACAAGCGTGCGGTACGGGGTCCCATGGTCCCGGGGCCTCAGCCGAAGCAGGCCACGAAGCCCGCCCGGATCATTTCGAAGAACACCGTCGTGCCGTAGTGCGCCCAAAGCGCCACCGTCCCGGCCAGAATCAGTCCCGCGACAGTCGCGGCCAGAACGATCGGTACCGCGGAGCGCGTCGTTATGGCCTCGGACATGGAACGGTCTCCCGACGGGCGGCCCCGGCAACGCTTGCCTCCGGCCGCGCCGGCAAACCTTCACATAAGACCGATCCGGAGCGCCGGCAACCCGCGCCTGGGCCGCACCGCCAAACGCATCGAGGCACCGCCCGGAGGGGACAGCGCCTCGGATCGTGGGTGCAACGGTCGTGGCGTCCTATGACGCCAACGCGGTTGGAGAGTGGTCCGCGCCGTTGGTGCGTGCGGACGGGCTGCGGCGTGTGGCTGCGGGCCGCGACGCACCTTGGGCGTGCCCGCCGTCGATGCGGAAGAAGCTCACCCGCTCGGTCATCGCCTGCGACTGCTGCTCCAGGGACTTGGCGGCGGCGGCGTTCTGCTCCACCAGCGCCGAGTTCTGCTGCGTCACGTGGTCCATCTGGGTGAGCGCACGGTTGACCTGATCGATGCCGCCGGCCTGCTCGGCGCTGGCGTAGGCGATCTCGGACACGATGCCCGCAACCCGCTTGATCGATTCCACGATCTCCTTCAGCGAGTCGCCGGCCCGGTTGACGAGCTGCACCCCCGACTGCACCTGCGACGAACTGTTGGTGATCAGGTTCTTGATGTCGTTGGCCGCCTGCGACGACCGTTGCGCGAGGCTGCGCACCTCCGACGCCACCACCGCGAACCCCCGCCCCGCTTCGCCCGCCCGCGCCGCCTCCACGGCGGCATTCAAGGCCAGCAGGTTGGTCTGCCGCGCGATCTCGTCGATCACCCCGATGATGTCGGAGACCTGCCGCGACGACTCCTCGATCCGCGCCATCGCCTCGATCGCCTGCGTCACCACCTGACCCCCTCGGCCCGCGATCTCGTGGGTGTCGACCGCGAACTTGTTGGCCTGCTGGGCGTTCTCGGCGTTCTTCTTCACCGTCGCAGAGATCTCCTCCATCGACGCCGAGGTCTGTTCCAGGCTCGCCGCCTGCTCCTCGGTGCGCTGCGACAGGTCGGTGGTGCTGGTCGAGATCTCGCTCGCGGTGCTCGCCACCTCCCGCGTCGCGGTCAGGATCGAGCTGATGGTCTCCTGCAGCTGCGCAATCGTGGCGTTGAAGTCGTCCTTGATCTGGGCGTAGGCCTCCGTGAACCCGCCGTCCAGCCGATACACCAGGTCCCCGCTCGACAGCTTGCCAAGCCCCTCGGCCAGGTTCTGCACGATCCGCATCTGCTCTTCGGCGGTCTTGGCCTGGGCCTGGGCCTGCTCCTCGGCGGCCTGCGCCCGGGCCCGCGCCTGCTCCTGCTCGGCCTTGGCCTGCGCGTCGGCGTTCGCCCGCCGCTCCTCGTCGGCCAGCCGCTTCTGTTCCTCGGCCTGCTTGCGGTGCTCCTCGGCGTCGCGGCGCTGCTCCTCCGCCTGCGCCTCCAGCCGCTTCTTCTCCACCGCCGCATCGCGGAACACCACCACCGAGCGCGCCATCGAGGCGACCTCGTCCTTGGTGCGGATTTCCGGCAGCGCCAGTTCGGTGTCGCCCGACGTCAGCCGGCGCATGCTCTGGTCGATCGCCGTCAGCGGCTTCACCAGCCGACGCTGCACGTAGAACATCCCGATCGCGCCAGCCGCCAGAATGCTCACAAGCGCGACAATCAGGAGAAGATTGCGATTGTGGCCGAGGCTCGACAGCAACTGCTGCTCGCTCTTCGACATGCTGCTCTCGGCCGCAGTCACGAGTTCGCCCACCGCCTTGTCGAGCGCACCCTGGATGGTGGCGTTCTCGGTGACGGCGCGGTTCGCCGCCATATTGGCCTGCAGTTCGCTGTTGCGCAGCGCAAAGATGCCGTCGGCGGCGGTTCCAAATGCGACCAGCTGGTCGATCATCGCGCCGACTTCCTTGTCGCCGATCGACTTGGAGACCTTCCTCAGGAGGTCCGCCGCGGCGACGAACCGCTCGCGGATCGGTGTGAGCCCGCTCGCTTCGCGCGCCACCACGCCTTCGCTGATCAGGCTGGTCAGCAGATGGGTCTGCGATGCGGTCTCGAGCGAATTGCGCAAGGCGGCGATCTGCGTGCCGGCAAGGGTCTTAAGCAATGCGCCCGACTGCTTGATGGCCTCTTCGCCCGCCATCATCATGGCGAGGTTCAGGTCGTCGACCACCTTGTTCAGCACGCTCGTCAGCAGCACGTGAGCGCGGAAGATGTGGCTCAGCCGCTCGGCGCTTTCGGTTTCGGGGCGGCCGGAGGTCTTGAAGTCGGCAAACGACATCAGCGTCGTGACCTGCTTCCTGAGCTGCTCGACGTCGGGGTCGGATGGCATGTCGGCCAGGAGCTGACGCACGCGCTCCGCAGTCGAGGTATATCGCGTCTCCAGAACCCCGAGCAGTTGCGGCGACGACGCCGCAGCGCCCGCCACCAGCAGACCGGACACGAGGTTGATCTCGGACACGACGTTCAGCGTCGTTTGCAGCCGCTGCAATCCGCCGTCGATGAACGATCGCGTGGCGCGGTTGCCGACCTTTGCGACGTCTTCGACCGCCGAGGCCACGTCGGCATGCGACTTGTCCACAATCGGCGCGAGCTTCTCGGATATCTTGCCGTGCACCTGGTGCAGCTCGTGCTGCTTCGCGGCGATCTTGGAGCGCAGCTCGGTCCGATTGATGATCGCCCGCTCCATCGCCTGGAGATTCTGGTCCAGCTGGCGCGCCGAATTCTCGACCGCAGAGAAGGAGGCGTTGCCTTCCTGCTTGGTCTTCAGCCGCTCCACGATCGCAGCCAGGCCGCGACGCCGCTCCGACATCGTGTTGGCGATCGTGCGCTGCTCTTCGACGGTTGCCGCACCGACGAAGCGCGCGGCGGCGGCCGCGATCTCTCCGGTCATGCCCGACATCCGCAGCGCGTCCGCCATCATCGGCACATCCGAGCCGGCGACCTGCCGGAATTCGCGTTCGATGGCCGAGAAGGACACGATCGCGACCCCGGCCGCGACAACGGTCATCAGCGCCACCGCGCCGAAGGCCGTTTGCAGCTTGCCCTTGACGCCGAAGCGAATGGCGCCGTCCGTCTTCGCCTTCGCCGCAGGCTTGGCAGATTTCGCGTCGCGCTTATTCCGGAGCTTGAACATCGGTCCCCCAGAGTCCAGTGGTCGCCGCGGCGGTGAAACCGCGTACGGGATGGCAGGTGAGTTTCGCAATTCCCGATCCGGCCTTGCCGCCGCCGGCAGTTGCGACTGCGCGTGCAAGGACGTCCCGCAACCTCGGGATGCCGCATGCGACCAACGCAGAAGCCAATGTCCGCGGCCTGCACTGCACGGCGTGTCCCCTCCATTCGTCAGCTTTGCCGGAGATTTGGCCGGAAGCGGCCGCCTCGCGGGTGCCCGACACGGAACCAGGAAGTTTGAGGGACGCTAGAAATTTATGACTAATAAATGGTTAACGCCTTATTGATTAACGCCGCCGGTTGCCCGGCGGCGTTTGTGCGATGGGTCGCTCGATCGTCCGCGTTCACGAGGCTATCGCGACGGGATCATGCCCGTTGGCGCCTTTGTGACGGGCGGACGGGCTGCGGCGGCCGGCCGCAGTCCGCGACGCATCCTGGGAATGGCCGCCGTCGATCCGGAAAAATCTCACCCGCTCGTTCATGCCTTCCGACTGCTGTTCGAGGGACTTGGCGGCGGCGGCGTTCTGCTCCACCAGCGCCGAGTTCTGCTGGGTCACCTGATCCATCTGCGCCAGCGCCTTGTTGACCTGGTCGATGCCGCCCGCCTGCTCCGCGCTGGCGTTGGCGATCTCGGAGACGATGCCGGCCACACGCTTGATCGATTCCACGATCTCTTTGAGCGAGTCTCCGGCCCGGTTCACGAGTTGCACGCCCGACTGGACCTGCGACGAGCTGTTGGTGATCAGGTTCTTGATGTCGTTGGCGGCCTGCGATGAGCGCTGTGCCAGCGAACGGACTTCCGAGGCCACCACCGCGAACCCGCGGCCCGCTTCGCCCGCCCGCGCTGCTTCCACCGCGGCGTTCAGCGCGAGAAGGTTTGTCTGGCGTGCGATCTCGTCGATCACCCCGATGATGTCGGCGACCTGGCGTGACGACTCTTCGATCCGCGCCATCGCCTCGATCGCCTGCGTCACCACCTGCCCGCCCCGGCCCGCGATTTCTCGCGTGTCGACGGCGAACTTGTCGGCCTGCTGGGCGTTCTCGGCGTTCTTCTTCACCGTCGCGGAGATTTCCTCCATCGACGCCGAGGTCTGCTCCAGGCTCGCGGCCTGTTCCTCGGTGCGCTGTGACAGGTCGGTCGTGCTGGTGGAGATTTCGCGCGCCGTGTTTGCGACCTCGCGGGTTGACGTCAGGATCGAGCTGATGGTCTCCTGAAGTTGCGCGATCGTGGCGTTGAAGTCGTCCTTGATTTGCGCGTAGGCGTCGGTGAAGCCGCCGTCCAGCCGGTACACCAAGTCGCCGCTCGACAGCTTGCCGAGACCCTCGGCTAGGTTCTTGACGATCTGCGCCTGCTCTGCAGCGGTCTTGGCCTGGGCCAGCGCCTGCTCTTCGGCAGCCTGCGCCCATGCGCGGGCCTGCTCGCGCTCGGCCTTGGCCTGGGCCTCGGCGTTCGCGCGCCGCTCCTCGTCGGCCAGCCGCTTCTGTTCCTCGGCCTGCTTGCGGTGCTCCTCGGCCTCGCGGCGTTGCTCCGCGGCCTGCGCCTCGAGCCGCGTCTTTTCAACCGCCGCGTCACGGAACACCAGCACGGCCCGCGCCATGTGCCCGATTTCATCGCCACGGACGACGCCCGGAACCTCCATGTCGTGCCTGCCCTCGGCCAGTTCGCCCATGGTCGAGACCAGGGCCGCAACCGGGCGCGTGATCGACAGCGCGATGATGACGGTCAGCACGCCGGTCACGGCGAGAAGTCCGAGGAACAGTCCGGCCAAGCCCAGGAAATCCGAGAAGGCCTCATTGAGGACCGCGCGGACGGCGGCCAGGAAGTCGGCCGCCAGCCGGTCTTCGACCGTTTTCAAGGTATCGATGTATCTCGTCGCCGCTGCGAACCACTGCGGCCCGGCTATGCCTCCCAACTCCTTGGTGAACGGTGCGTTTGCACCGACCGTGCGCATGCGCTGGAACTCGTCGACGGCCGTGCGGCGTACTTGGCAAGACAACGTGCGCCGATCGGGCGCTGCAAAAATTGGGTCGGGACTGTGACGAACGGGGCGCGCGTAGCGACGCAAGCCGGAGGGACGTTCGGCGGCAAAAGCTGCGGCCCGGCAGTCCTAAAATTTCACGGCCATAACTAGGAATTGATGGTTAATGACCCGTTAATATCTTGGGAAATCTGAATAATCTGAAGTATTAACATGGATCAGAATGGCGAGCCCCAAACAACAACCAAAGTATATCAAGGATTGAATTCACGTCATTCCACAACCGGATGTCGGAGAATGATCCGGCGCTGGAGCGGGCGAAGGGAATCGAACCCTCGTATGCAGCTTGGGAAGCTGCCGTTCTACCATTGAACTACGCCCGCATTGCTGGGCTTTCTAGCACAGCCCGGAAATTTTGGCTCCCCTTTTGCTCAGATTCAACAGCCGGACGACTTTGGGCGAGCGACCAGTCAATCCGCCAAACCGTGTTCGTCAGGTACGATGCGGGTTGAGGGAGGACAAAAATGAACGAAGAAAGACGACGAGCTCTCAATTCAGTCTGCGACCGGTTTGACTTATTGGTCGTCGAACTCAATGAGATTGTTGCAGCAGAGAACCGGCTTCAGCCGCCTAAGCCTTGAAGTGCTTCGAGAGCTTGAGGCCTTGCGCCTGATAGTTCGAGCCGATGCCCATGCCGTAGAGCGTTCGCGGACGCTCGGCCATGCGCTCGTACACCAGCCGCCCGACGATCTGGCCGTGCTCCAGAATGAACGGCACTTCGCGCGAGCGCACCTCCAGCACCGCGCGCGCACCGCGCCCGCCTGCGCCCTCGTAGCCGAAGCCGGGATCGAAGAAGCCCGCGTAGTGCACGCGGAATTCGCCGACCAGCGGATCGAACGGCACCATCTCGGCGGCGTAGTCGGGCGGCACCTGCACCGCCTCCTTCGAAGCCAGGATGTAGAATTCGTCCGGGTCGAGGATCAGGCTCTTGTCGGCGCGCGCCGGGATCGGCTCCCAGTAATCCACGACCGCGTGCCCGTCGCGCTTCTCCACGTCGATCAGGCCGGTGTGGCGCTTGGCGCGATAGCCGACGATGTTGTCAGGGCCGAGACCTGCGAGATCGACGCCGACTGCGATCCCCTCGCCGACGTCGGCCTCGGCGTCGTCGGTCAGCCGCTCGCGCGCGTGCAGGTCGCGCAGCGCCACGGCGTCGAGCAGCGCCTGGCCGCGGCGGAAGCGGATCTGCGACAGCCGCGTGCCTTCGCGCACCAGCACGGGAAACGTCTTCGGAGAGATTTCCGCATACAGCGGCCCGCGATAGCCCGGCCGGATGCGGTCGAAGCCGCGCGTCTCGTCGGCGATCACACGGGTGAACACGTCGATGCGGCCGGTCGAGCTTTTCGGATTCGCGGCGGCGGAGACATCGTCCGGCAGTGCGAGATTCTCCTGCAACGGCACGATATATACGCAGCCGGTTTCCAGCACCGCGCCGCCCGCGAGCGGAAATGCGTGCAGCTTCAATTCTTCGATGCGCTTGGCGACGGTGGTGCGCGGCCCCGGCAGGAAGCTGGCCCGCACCCGGAACGCGGTGTTGCCGAGCCGCAGGTCGAGACTCGCAGGCTGGATCTGGTCGGGCGCGAACGGCGCGACGGGCCGAATCCCGCCGGCCTCCGCCAGCTCGGCGATCTGGAAGTCCGGAAGAATGCCTTTGGCGGCCATCGGCGGGCGCCCTTGCAGCAGCGCGGGTCGGGTTTCGCGATTGATCTAGCCCGCCATGCGGCTTGACGGAACGCCGCCGCGACCGTAACAATCCATTTATCCCGTGGTCATTTGAGCCGGCCGGCTTGCAGCCACGTAAAACAAATCGCTAAAAGGCCGGGGACGCGTGTGCCCGGCCCGGAATTTCCGGCCGGGTTTTTGTTTGGCCAAAGGAGGCCCCGCATGTCCGCGTCGACGACGCCGAAGTACCGCCCCGAAACCCGCTTGGTGCAGTCGGGCATCCTCCGCTCGCAGTTCGGCGAGACCTCAGAGGCGCTGTTCCTGACCCAAGGCTATGTCTACGACAACTCGGCGCAGGCCGAGGCGCGCTTCAAGGGCGAGGACCCCGGCTACCAGTACTCGCGCTTCGCCAACCCGACCGTGCACATGTTCGAGCGGCGGATCGCCGAGTTCGAAGGCGCGGAGGCGGCGCGGGCGCTGTCCACCGGCATGGCCGCGGTGACGCTGGCGATGATGGGCCAGGTCCGCGCCGGCGATCATATCGTCGCCTCGAAGGCGATCTTCGGCTCCTGCCTCTATGTGATGGAGGAGTACCTGCCGCGCTTCGGCGTTTCGTCCACCATCGTCGACGGCAACAACCTCGACGCATGGCGCGCGGCGATGCGTCCCAACACCAAGACCTGCTTCCTGGAGACCCCGACCAATCCGAACCTGGAGGTGCTCGACATCGCCGAGATCGCCAAGATCGCGCATGCCGCGGGCGCCACGCTCGTGGTCGACAACGTGTTCTCGACGCCGCTGTGGCAGAGCCCGCTCGAACTCGGCGCCGACTGCGTGGTCTATTCCACGACCAAGCACATCGACGGCCAGGGCCGCTGCCTCGGCGGCGTGGTGCTCGGCTCGCAGAAGTTCATCATGGACAACTGCCACCAGTTCATCCGCCAGACCGGCCCGTCGATGTCGCCGTTCAACGCCTGGGTGATGCTAAAAGGCCTGGAGACTCTGCCGGTGCGCGTGCGCCAGCAGAGCGACAGCGCCGGCAAGGTCGCGGAAGCGCTCGCCCATCATCCCAAAGTGTCGCGGCTGATCTATCCCGGAAGGCCGGACCATCCGCAGGCGCATATTGTGAAGAAGCAGATGCGCGGCGGCTCGACGCTGGTGGCGTTCGAGGTCAAGGGCGGCAAGAAATCGGCCTTCGCGTTCCAGGACGCGCTGAAGCTTATTCGCATCTCCAACAACCTCGGCGACGCCAAGAGCCTGATCACCCATCCGGCGACCACGACGCACCAGCGCATCACCCAGCAGCAGCGCGACGAACTGGGCATCAGCGACGGCATGGTGCGGCTGTCGTGCGGCCTGGAGCACGCCGACGACATCATCGACGATCTGACGCAGGCGTTGGCGAAGGCGTAAAGCGCGGCTACCGCCGAGTGCGGACCGTGGCGGTCAGGGTCTGCCGCGTCGCCGCCTCGGCGACCGCTTCCGCGAGCAGCTTGCCGATGCAGCCGTAGCTCCAGTCGTTCATGTGCAATTCGTCGGGCGACAGGAACGTGCTGAACGGAATATCTTCGGTCAGCCGCCAGTAGCGCATCACGGCAAAGCGCTGGAACAGTCCGGCGCGCGCCTGCCGCGCGGTGGCGTCGATCATGTCCACCATCCGGTTGGCGTCCTGCTTGTCGATCACCTTCGGCGCGTATTGCGGATTCATCAGGATCGGATCGACGCCCGCGGAGCGGATGCGGTTAAGCCCGTCGATCAGCATTTCGATCGAAGGCCCGACCGGCTGGCCGCGCAGGACCGAGTTGCTGCCGACCTGCCAGACCACCAGATCGGGCTTCTCGGAGAACACCTCGCTGTCGAAGCGCGCCAGCATGTCGCGCATGGTCTCGCCGCCGATACCGCGATTGACCACCCGCACCTGGGCGCGCGGGTAGATCGCCTTGAACTCGGCTTCGAGCCGCGACGGATAAGACCGCGCGGGCGAACTGGCGCCGGCCCCTTCGGTCGACGAGGAACCGATCGCGACGATGGTGATCGCCAGTCCCGCGGCGAGCCGCTGGCTGGTGCGCTTCAGCGGCTGCTCGAGCCGGGTCAGTTCGGCCGGAGCGACGCACGGGTGGTTTTGCGCCGCACCCTGGGCCGCCGCAGGCAGCACGGCCGCCATCAGCGCCAGCGAGGCCAACGATCCAACGAACCTGGGAAGTGCCGTCATCGACCAGCCGCCAAAAGGTGCCTTGCTGCGGGATCCGTATTCCCCGACAGTGCAGCGTTCCTATCGAAGATTCCTAAACGTCCCCGTAAGCGATCCCCGGGCATTTTCTTAACCGCTTGCGCCGGACCGGTCTTGATCGGGCGCAAAACGTCCTGCCCTATTAAGATGAATAAATATCATTTTGCCCGGCCGTCCGTCGAGCGGCAAAAAACGTGGTCGGCCATGCAGTTATGGAATTGGACCGCGTAAACGTGCCGGCCGCACTGCATTGCAGCCATGTTTCCCGGGGGAAATCGCCGCCCGATTGAATTGCCTCTCGGAGGCGGGCTATTGATCGCGCCCGTCGGACGAGAACGGAATCGAACGGCCCAGCGCCCCATGTACAGCACCGTCACCCGCAACATCGAGGTCAAGGTCACGCCGCGCTTCATGAACGAGCGCTCGTCGCCGGAGAACGGCTATTATTTTTGGGCCTACACGATCGAGATCACCAACCGCAGCCCGGATACGGTTCAACTGAAAACGCGGCACTGGAAGATCACCGACGCCAACGGCCGCATGCAGGAGGTCCGGGGCGAAGGCGTGGTCGGCGAGACGCCGGTGCTCGAACCGGGCAAGTCGTTCGAGTACACCAGCGGCGTGCCGCTGCCGACGTCCTCGGGCTTCATGGCCGGCACCTACGGCATGGTGTCGGCCGCCGGCGAAGGCTTCGACATCGAGATTCCGGCTTTCTCGCTCGACAGTTCGAACGCCAAGCGCACGATCAACTAGTGGTCCAATTCTAACATTCGCATCCCGTTTCGGCAGGCGCGTTTGCGAATGTTAGAATTAAAGGACCCTAGCAAGTATATGGTGCTAGTGGAGCTTTGGATTTGACATTCGCTTCGCGAGTTCGCGGCCTAGCGGGTAGCGAATGTCAAATCCGCTCCACTAGCGCGGCGCGCAAAGCTCGCCCTTAAACACCCGGCAGGCACCCGCGCAGGCGGTTGAGCGCGGCGCGCGGCAGGAGCGCGAGCGCAGTTCCGGACACCGCGAAGTCCTGCAACGCGATCATGCGCGCTTCGGGCAGCGCGATGCAGCCCGCGGTGCCGACGTTCGGCGCTTTCCAGACGTGGATGAAGATGCAGGAGCCGGCGCGCGAGCGCGCGTCGGTCGGATAGTTCACCACCAGCCCGCGGCGGTACATCGGCAGAATCTTGCTCATGTTCTCGGCGTCGACCTTGGGTCCGACCAGGCGGCGCGATGTGATGGTGTTGTAGGCCGGCGACGAGAGGTCATGCACGCAGATCGTGTCGCTCGTCACCGGGATATGTCCCGGCCGCGACGACGGCACGGTGCCGAAACTGTGCCCGATGGCATAGACGCCGGCCGGCGCGCGCTTGTCGCCCTCGACCTTGATCGGCTCGCCGGGGCGCGAAAAGTTGCGATAGAACTGCGACCAGCCCATGCCGGCACGGCCGATCAGCGCCGGCTCTGCCGCGCCGAGCGCGCGCCACGGCGATCGCGGACCGGCCCGCTCGAACAACTGCATGCGGGCCGCGACCGAATTCATCCCGTCGGCGGTGACCATGACCAGCCGCCGCACGCCGTCGAGCGGCGCGGGACAGCCGCCTTGCGCCAGCGCCTGTGGCGCGGCCATCGCGGCGAGCGCAAACGCCGCGGCGATGCGCGTCGCGCGCCTCATGGGCCGGCGCTCCGGGATTCGGGCGCTTCGGCGGCAGGCATGGGCTCGTCCCGGATTTCGTCGGGCGCGAAGCGATACTTGGCGCTGCAGAACTCGCAGGTCACCGAAATCGCGCCGTCCTCGACCATGTCGTCGCGGTCGTTCTGCGGAAAGCTCTTCAGCATCGCCGCCACCCCGTCGCGCGAGCACGAGCATTGCGCCGCGATCGCACTGTCGCGGAACACCCGCACGCCGCGCTCGTGGAACAGCCGGTACACCAGCCGCTCGCTCGACAGCGACGGGTCGATCAGCTCGACGTCCTCCACCGTCTCGATCAGCGAGCGGCCTTCGACCCAGGCATCGTCCTCGGCCACCTCATGCGCCGCGGTGCCCTCCGGCGCATCGCCCGGATCGAGATCGGCGACGCGGGCTCGCTCCGGCGCCTTCGGCAGGAACTGCAGCAGCATGCCGCCGGCGCGCCAGCGGTGGCCGGCGCCCGCGGACAGTTCCTCGCCGACCGCGAGCCGCACCCGGGTCGGGATCTGCTCGGAGCGGTGAAAGTATTCGTGCGCGGCGTCCTCCAGCGATCCGCCCTCGAGCGCCACCAGGCCCTGGTAGCGGCTCATGTCCGGCCCCTGGTCGATGGTCATGGCGAGATGGCCGCGGCCCATCAGCGCCCCGGCGGAAACCGCGCCGGCGTCGATCGCGCCCGCGACGCGCTCCTTGTCGAAGCGCGCGCAGGCGCGGACCGTGCCCGGACTGCGGAAATCGACCACCAGCATCCCGACCGGCCCGTCGGTCTGGGTCTGCAGGATGAAACGGCCTTCGATCTTCAGCGCCGTGCCGAGCAGCACGGTGAGCGCCACCGCCTCGCCGAGCAGCTTCGCCACCGGCTGCGGATAATCGTGGCGCGCCAGGATTTCGTCGACCGCGGGCCCGAGCCGGACCACGCGGCCGCGCAGGTCGAGCGCGGCGATCTCGAACGGCAGCACGGTGTCGTCGGCGGAGGTCTGCGCCGGTGCGCGGACGGGAATGTCGATGCGGGGTTCGGTCATGGTTGTCCTATGTAGTGCGCGCGCAACGCGATGGCGACCCCGGTTTGCCTTCGTTCCACCGCGTGGTTTTGTCGTTCGCAGCCTCCTCGCTACAGCCAACGCTCCGCAGGGCGGGGTCTTGGATTTTCTGGGCGCCCGCATGCCCTTCGTCCCTGTTCCCTCAATCGAGGATGGAGCGCCGGGAAGGCGCCCGGGGAGCTACTGACGGGAGCCCCCCGACCGGTCTGGCGCGACCGGCCGTGCGTCTGGCGCGACGCACGAGCCCCTTGGCGAAGGGGCCCTGGGCGCCTCCCGGCGCTCCACCCGCGGCGGCAGTATGGGACCGCCGCGCCCCGCGCCGTGCTTGCGTCCCTATAGAAGACGCCTTCAAATGCGCGAGGCGATGTTTTCCTTATATTCCTATAGGAATTCTGTCAAGCGCGCAGTTCGACTTCGTGGAAGTGTCTGGAGAGAAGAATGGGGCAACTCGTCGACGGCCAATGGACCGATGAAAACGTCCTGGTCCAGCACGACGCCAAGGGACTGTATTTCAAGCGGGACTCGGTGTTTCGCCATCGCATCGGCGAGCCTGAGTTCCCCGCCGAGCCCGGCCGCTATCACCTCTATTGCTCAGTCGCCTGCCCGTGGGCGCACCGCACCACGCTGATGCGGACGCTGAAGAAGCTGGAGCCGTTCGTGACGCTCACCGATACGTTCCAGGAGGAAGGCGGCCAGGGCTGGTCGTTCGGCGAGAAGGGCCATGTCGTGCCCGGCACAGATAAGCGCGTGCGCTACCTGCACGAGCTCTACACCATCGCCGATCCCGGCTGCACGACGCGCGTCACCGTGCCGACGGTGTGGGACGCCAAGACGCGGCGCATCGTCAACAACGAGTCCTCCGAAATCATCCGCATGTTCAACACCGCGTTCGCCGGGATCGCGGAGCCTTCGCCCGACTACTATCCCGAGGCGCTGCGCTCCGAAATCGACGCCACCAACGCGCTGGTGCTCAAGGGCGTCAACAACGCGGTCAACGGCTGCGGCTATTCGATCTCGCAGGAGGCCTACGACCTTTCGATCAAGGCGCTGTTTGGCACGCTCGACGAATTGGAGGCGCGGCTCGACCGGCAGCGCTACATCTGCGGCAACGTGCAGACCGAAACCGACTGGCGGCTGTTCCCGAGCCTGGTGCGCTTCGATCCCTGCTACTACGTCGGCTACAAGTGCAACCTGCGAAGGCTCGACGAGTATCGCAACCTGTCGAACTATCTGCGCGAGCTGTACCAGACGCCGGGGATCGCCGGCGTGTGCGACATCGAGGGCATGAAGCGCGGCGTGTTCAGCAAGGCGGGGCCGGTCGGATCGAACGGCATCGTGCCGATCGGGCCGGCGGTGGATTATTCAAGGCCGCACGACCGGGGGCGGATTGCGAAGGCGAATTGACTCACCCGTGCCACGGGCCGGTTACCTCCCCCTGAAAGGGGGAGGTCGCCCGCCGTAGCTCGCGAAGCGAGCGAAGGCGCGGCGGGTGGGGGTCCGCGATTTGCTCGCGAATTACGAATAGCAGCGCAGCTTGACCCCCACCCCAACCCTCCCCCTTCAAAAGGGCGTTCACGCCCGTCTTCGACGGGCTATGGGGAGGGAGTCGCGCTTGCGCTCGTGGCCGCGCCGTCACTTCACATCACTCACGGCCATCTCCATCCCAGCATCGCCCGCGCCCACTCCGGCATCGGCACCACCTGCTGCACCAGCTCGGTGCTGACCGACAGCGCAATCGCGCCGGCGAGCGATACGGCCGTCGCCGCGATCACCCGCCCGCCGAACATCTCGTGGTCCGGGTTGATGACGCGGCTGAAATAGATGCGGAACACGATCGACAGCCGCTGGATTGGCGTCACCACCGACACCGGCGCGAGCGCCAGCGCCATGTAGCGCAGCAACTGCCCGAAGCAGACTCCGACGCCGGAGATCGTGAACCACTTCGCGGCCTCGCGGTCCTGCGCGCGCACGTGCCGCCACTGGCCCGGCAGCAGCAGCACCACGGAGAACACCAGCGCCGCGGCGGCGTAGGACACGAGGCCGCCGGCGATGCCCGCCTGCAAGCCGCCGTTCTCGATGGCGAGACGAATGAGGATCGGGCTGACGCCGTAGCCGGTCGAGGACAGCAGCGCGAAGGTGTAGCCCTCGGCGTAGTTGGGCTGGAACAGGCGCGGCTTTGCGGGAGCGGCCTCCGGCGTCTTGCGCCGCCGCTCGTAGGTCAGCATCGGCCCGAGCACGACGAGGCCGATGCCGAGCAGGCGCAGCGGCGTCAGCTCCTCACCGAGCACGACGATCGCAAGCACCAGCGTGATCAGCAGGTTCCATTGCTGGATCGGCGCCACGAGATTGGCGCCCATGGCCTTGGAGGCGCGGTAATTGCAGTAGCGGCCCCAGACGAAATGCAGGATGCCGGCCAGCGCCAGATAAGCGAGTGCCAGTCCTGAGAAGCCCGCGAGCGCGCCGAGCGCCCCGAAAGCCACGACGAATACAACGAACAGCGGCACGCCGACCGGCACCGTGATCGACAGCGCCTGCACCACCGAGGCGGTGATGACGCCGCGCCGCGCGGTGACGGTCTCGAAGGCGAACACCGCCGCCGACAACAGCGCGAGAAATCCTCCCAGCACGGGTGTGTCCTTAGTTCTTGCGCTGGCAGTGTAGCCCGCATGGAGCGAAGCGGAATGCGGGAATTTCACAACGGCCGGAGAGACCGGCCCCGGATTGCGCTTCGCTCCATCCGGGCTACGGCCTCAACGCTCTCTCAGAGTGTGGCCCGCATGGAGCGCAGCGAAATGCGGGAGCGGATCGCGAAGCGGCAAGACTGTCCCGGATTGCGCTTCGCTCCATCCGGGCTACGGGCTCACCGCCCCGCCAGGCACCACGCCAGAATGCCCTTTTGCGCATGCAGGCGGTTCTCGGCCTCGTCGAACACCACCGACTGCGGGCCGTCCATCACCTCGTCGGTAACCTCCTCGCCGCGATGCGCCGGCAGGCAGTGCATGAACAGCGCGTCGGGCTTGGCTTTCGCCATCAGGCGGGCGTTGACCTGGTAGCGCTTGAGCAGGTTGTGGCGGCGCGCGGCCGCCTTGTCGCCCATCGACACCCAGGTGTCGGTGACGACGCAGTCGGCGCCCTTCACCGCCTCCTCCGGGTCGGTGCCGACGCGGATCGCCGCGCCGGAAGACCTGACCCAGTCGGTCAGCCACTTTTTGGGCTTCAACTCGGGCGGCGTTGCGACCCGAAGCTGGAACGCGAACCGCTCGGCGGCGTGCATCCACGAGGCCAGCACGTTGTTGCCGTCGCCGGTCCAGGCCACGGTGCGGCCCTTGATCGAGCCGCGATGCTCCTCGAAGGTCATCACGTCCGCCATCACCTGGCAGGGATGCGAGCGGCGCGTCAGGCCGTTGATCACCGGAATGGCGGCGTGCTCGGCCAGTTCCAGCACGTGGGCGTGGTCGAGGGTGCGGATCACGATGGCGTCGACGTAGCGCGACAAGACGCGCGCGGTGTCGGCGATGGTCTCGCCGCGGCCGAGCTGCATCTCGTGGCCGGTGAGCGTGATCGACTCGCCGCCAAGCTGGCGCACGCCGACGTCGAAGGAGACGCGCGTACGGGTCGACGGCTTGTCGAAGATCATCGCCACGGTCTTGCCGGCGAGCGGGCGCGCGGCGGCCTTTCCGCCCTTCATGGCGCGGCTTGCCGCGATCATCCCGCGCAATTCGCTCGACGGAATGTCGATCAGGTCCAGGAAATGGCGGATGCCGTTGCCGCTCACCCGGCCGCCCCCTGCTTGCGCCCCCCCTGCAGCGAGCGCTCGACCGCCGCGCAGGCGCGGTCGAGGCGTCCGACCGCATCGGCGATCTCCGCCTCGGTCACGATCAGCGGCGGCAGCAGCCGCACGACATTGTCGCCCGCACCGACGCCGAGCAGCTTCTCGGCGCGCAGCGCGTCGGTGAGGTCGCCGTTCGGCACCGCCGCGCGCAGGCCGATCAGCAGGCCCTCGCCGCGCACCTCGGCGATCACCGTGGGATGGCGGTCCTTGATCTCGGCAAGCCGCTGCTTGAACAGCCGCTCCAGATGTTTGACGCGGTCGAGAAAGCCCGGCGCCAGCACGACGTCGAGCACAGCGTTGCCCGCCGCCATGGCAAGCGGGTTGCCGCCGAAGGTGGAGCCGTGGGTGCCCGCGGTCATGCCCTTGCCTGCCTCGGCGGTTGCGAGCACCGCGCCGATCGGAAAACCCGCGCCGAGTCCCTTGGCGAGGCCCATCACGTCCGGCGTCACGCCGAGCCGCTGGTAGCCGAACATTTCGCCGAGCCGGCCGATGCCGGTCTGCACCTCGTCGAAGGCGAGCAGCAGGCCGTTCTCGTCGCAAATCTGGCGCAGCGCCTTGAAGAACGCCGGCGGCGCACTTCGAACGCCACCCTCACCCTGCACCGGCTCGACCAGGATGCCCGCGGTTTCCTTGCCGATCGCCTTCTTCGTCGCCTCGATGTCGCCGAACGGCGCCTGATCGAAGCCGTCCATCACCGGGCCGAAGCCGTCGAGGTGCTTCTTGTTCTTGGCTGCGGCGAGGGTTGCCATGGTGCGGCCGTGGAACGAGCCCTCGAAGGTGACGATGCGCCAGCGCTCGGGGTGGCCGTTCGCGGATTGGTACTTCCGCACCACCTTGATCACGCCCTCCATCGCCTCCGCGCCGGAATTGGCGAAGAACACGACGTCGGCGAAACTCGCCTTGCACAGCCGGTCAGCCAGCCGCTCGCCTTCCGGCACGCGGTAGAGGTTGGAGACGTGGATGACGCGCCTGGCCTGCTCGGTGATTGCCTCGACCACGTGCGGGTGCGCGTGGCCGAGCGCGTTGACCGCGACGCCCGAGGCGAAATCGAGATAGCGCTCGCCGGTCGTGGACACGAGCCAAGAGCCCTCGCCCCGCTCGAAGGCGAGGTCGACGCGCGCATAGGCGGGCATGAGATGCGATGTCACGAGCGACCACCGGGTGCTGAAGGTGCCGAATGTGCCGAAATGAATCGTGCCGCCTCGCCGGGCGGCACGTTTGAATATCTTATTTTTCGGACGTTCGGGCGTCAACTTGACGGCGGAAGCCGTCCGGGCGAGCTCGGCCAGAGGCCGACTCAGCTGAGGAGACTCGATTGTCGTGAAAATGCAACAAGAACTGTGGACGTGAGTCGGCCCGACTCTTGCGCCTGAGTCTCGCCATATTGTAGCGTCATCGCCGTCCAATACGACATGTCGTAGCGGACAGTTCCCTGTGTTGATTGCGTGAGCATGCTCAGACCGGCCCCTTGGCCGGGCTGCGGGGACGGATTCTGCCGGGGCCCCCGGCGCTTCCGCGGAGGGGAGAAGGCTCATGACGTGGACCGACGAGCGGGTTGAGCTTCTCAAGAAGCTTTGGGCGGACGGCCTGTCCGCCAGCCAGATCGCCGGTGAGCTGGGCGGGATCACGCGCAATGCGGTGATCGGCAAGGTGCACCGCCTCGGCCTGTCGGGCCGCGCCAAGTCGCCGTCGTCCTCGGCGCCGCGGGCGCGCAAGCCGCGATCCCACATCATGCGGGTCAACCGCCCCTCGATGCGCGGCAACACCGCGCTGGCGCTGGCCTACGAATTCGAGCCCGAGCCTGAGCCGGAGCTGATCGAGAACATCATCCCGATCGGGCAGCGCCGCACGCTCCTGGAGCTCAACGAGGATACCTGCCGCTGGCCGATCGGCGATCCGGCAACGCCGGAGTTTTTCTTCTGCGGCGGCAAGCCGATCCCCAGCCTGCCCTACTGCCACTATCACTCACGCGTCGCCTATCAGCCCGCCGAGCAGCGCCGACGCGACCGCCGTCCGCCCGGCCCGCCGTTCCGGCAGGGATAAGTTACGGCAACCGGCGGCTAAGCCGCGCTTCTTCCGAAGCGATCGTCGAGAGCGTAACCCGCGCCGCGCACGGTGCGGATCGGATCGATCTCGCGGCCGCGGTTGAGCGCCTTGCGCAACCGGCCGACGTGAACGTCCACGGTGCGCTCGTCGATATAGACCTCCGAGCCCCACACGCCGTCGAGCAATTGCTCGCGCGAGAACACCCGGCCTGGCCGCTCCATCAGGAACTCCAGCAGCTTGAACTCGGTCGGCCCGAGCGGCACCTCGCGGCCCGCGCGCGACACGCGTTTCTTCTCGCGGTCGAGCTCGATATCGCCGTAGCTCAACACGTCGGCGACGCGGCCGGGGCTGGAACGCCGCAGCAGCGCGCGCACGCGCGCGATCAGTTCCGGCACCGAGAATGGCTTGACCACGTAGTCGTCGGCACCGGTGGCGAGCCCGCGGATGCGCTCGCTCTCCTCGCCGCGCGCGGTCAGCATGATGATCGGCAGGGTCTTGGTTTCCGGCCGGGTCCGCAGCCGCCGGCACAATTCGATGCCGGACAGGCCCGGTAGCATCCAGTCGAGCACCACGAGGTCGGGGGTCTCCTCGCGCAACCTTGTGTCGGCGTCGTCGCCGCGGTCGACGGTCTGCACCTCGTAGCCTTCGGCCTCGAGGTTGTAGCGCAGGAGCAGCGCCAGCGGCTCCTCGTCCTCGACGATCAGGATGCGTGCGCTCATCGTTCCGTATCCCCGAGGCCCCTCACGACACCGGCACGCCGGCGAACGCCTTGGTGTCGTCGCCCTTCGGCCGCTGATCGGCGATCTGGCGGCCCTCGATCATGTAGTGCACGGTTTCCGCGATGTTGGTCGCGTGATCGCCCATGCGCTCGATGTTCTTGGCGCAGAACATCAGGTGAATACAGAACGTGATATTGCGCGGATCCTCCATCATATAGGTCAGGAGCTCGCGGAACAGCGAGGTGCAGAGCGCGTCCACCTGCTCGTCGGCCTTCCAGACCGACAGGGCCGCCGGCAGATCGCGGCTGGCGTAGGCGTCCAGCACCCGCTTGAGCTGGTCCAGCACCATCGATGCCATGTGCTCGACGCCGCGAATCAGTTTCTGCGGATGAAAGTCGCCCGAGAGCGCGCTGACGCGCTTACCGATATTCTTGGCCAGGTCGCCGATCCGCTCCAGGTCGTTGGCGACCCGCAGCGCCGCGACCACCTCGCGCAGGTCCACCGCCATCGGCTGGCGGCGCGCGATGGTCAGGATCGCCTTCTCCTCGATCTCGCGCTGCAGAGCGTCGATCGCCGGATCGGACGCCACCACGCGCTTGGCGAGGTCTGCGTCGCGCCTGGTCAGCGCCTGGATCGCGTCGGAAAACTCGCGCTCGGCGAGCCCGCCCATTTCGGCGACTTTGCTGGTCAATTCCTGCAAGTCGGCGTCGAAGGCCTTTGCGATGTGTTCGGTCATGACGGTCATGGTTCGAATCCTTAGCCGAAGCGGCCGGTGATGTAGTCTTGCGTCCGCTTGTCCTTCGGCGTCGTAAACATCACTTCGGTCGGGCCCTCCTCCACGAGGACGCCCAGGTGGAAGAACGCGGTGCGCTGCGATACGCGCGCCGCCTGCTGCATCGAGTGGGTGACGATGATGATCGTGAAGTTCGACCGCAATTCGTCCATCAACTCCTCGATCCGCGCGGTCGCGATCGGGTCGAGCGCGGAGCACGGCTCGTCCATCAGGATCACTTCGGGGCTCACCGCGATCGCGCGCGCGATGCACAGCCGCTGCTGCTGGCCGCCGGAAAGACTGGTGCCGGAGTCGTTGAGCCGGTCCTTGACCTCTTCGAACAGGCCGGCCCGCTTCAGGCTGGTGACGACGATCTCGTCTATATCCTGTTTCGACTGCGCAAATCCATGAATGCGCGGCCCGTAGGCGATGTTCTCGTAAATCGATTTCGGGAACGGATTGGGCTTCTGGAACACCATGCCGACGCGGGCGCGCAGCTGCACGACGTCAAGCGCAGGGTCGTAAATATCCTGGCCCTCGATCTCGATCTTTCCGGTGACGCGCGCGATCGGGATCGTATCGTTCATCCGGTTGATGCAGCGCAGGAACGTCGACTTGCCGCAGCCGGAGGGGCCGATCAGCGCGGTCACCGCGCGCTCCGGAACGTCGAGGCTGACATCCTTCAGCGCGTGCTTCTCGCCGTAATAGACGTTGACGTTTCGCGCCACGACCTTGGTCTTGGCGTCCGCCGCGGCGTCCTGCGCCAGGATGTGCTCGACCTGGACCATCGTGTTCACATTCATAACCCACTCCTCGGCGCGCGTCTCACCACCGGCGCTCGAACATCTTGCGGACCGCGATTGCGGCACCGTTCATCACGAACAGAAACAGCAGCAGCACCATGATCGCAGCCGCGGTCTTGGCCTGGAACGAGATTTCCGGAAGATCCGACCACAGGTAGATCTGAACCGGCAGCACCGTCGCCGCATCGGAGATGCCCGTCGGCACTTCGACGATGAAGGCCACCATGCCGATCAGAAGCAGTGGCGCAGTCTCGCCGAGCGCATGCGCCATGCCGATGATCGTGCCGGTCATGATGCCGGGCATCGCGAGCGGCAGGACGTGGTGAAAGATCGCCTGCTGGTGCGAGGCGCCGACGCCGAGCGCAGCTTCCTTGATCGAGGGCGGTACGGCCTTCAGCGCGGCGCGCGAGGCAATGATGATAGTCGGCAGGACGAGCAGCGCCAGCACAAGCCCGCCGACCAGCGGCGCAGAGCGCGGCAGGCCCATGAAATTGAGGAATACGGCGAGGCCCAGAAGGCCGAACACGATCGACGGCACCGCCGCGAGATTGTTGATGTTCACCTCGATGATTTCGGTCAGCCGGTTCTTGGGTGCGAACTCTTCGAGATAGATCGCGGCGGCGACGCCGAGCGGCAGGCAGATGATCAGCGTCACGAACAGCGTGATCGCGGATCCGACCAGCGCACCCCGGATGCCGGCCAGTTCCGGTTCGCGGCTGTCGCCGGAGGTGAAGAACGCCCAGTTGAACTTCGACTCCACATGGCCGAGTTCGCGCAGCCGCTCGAACCAAGCCACCTCGCGGTCGTTGACGCGGCGATTGGCTGCGGGAGTCTGGAACGTGACGACCTGCCAGGCGCCGGGCGCCGCGGTGGCGTCCGACTGCAGCGGCAGAAGCACAGTACCGGCCGTCTTGGTGTCGCCGATCTGCGTGAGCTTCACGAGACCGCCGTTGATCGCGATGAGCCGGCTCGGATCGTTTTCGGTGAGCGTCAGTTCGGCTCGCGTTCGTCTGACCGCGGCAAAATTGTCCGACGACAGCGCGATCTCGATCTCGCCTGAGGTCCCGCTCGGCGTCGCGGTGCCGGCTCCGGCCTGGCGCAGGACGCGCGTGCTGAAATTCTTGTAATAGAGGTCGGCGCGCTCGGAGATCAGCACCGGCACCTTCACGGTCTGTCCGATCAGGCCCGGATCTGCGACGACGTCGGCACGCAGCCGGTCGGCCGCACCGCTCGAAAGAAGGTTGTCGAGCTGGCGGCGGCCAATGCGGTCCTTGACGTCCGGGAAGATGGATCGCAGCGCGTTGCGCACGAGGGCCTGGAAATCGCCCTGCCGGATCGCAGCGGGGTCCTTGGTGTTGTTCGGATCGATCTCGGCGGGATCGAGCCGGACCGACAGGACGAACTGGTGCTGGGTGAACGCCGGCAGGCCCTTGCGGACGATGTCCGTCAAAACCACAAGGATGAACAATCCAGTCAACCCGATGGCGAACAAGCCGTAGAACTTGAAGCGCGTTTCGGCGCGGTAGCGCGCACGCACGCGCGCCTGCGCACGGTCGCTGACCAGATCGAGGGACGGAAGGGTTCGGACCGCTGCGTTAGTCATATTGCTCTCGGTAACGCTTGACGATCTGCAACGCGATCACGTTGAGCGTCAGTGTGAAGAAGAACAGAACAAATCCGAGCGCGAACGCCGCCAGAGTCTTCGCGCTTTCGAACTCCTGGTCGCCGACCAGGATGGTCTTGATCTGCACCGTGAAGGTGGTGACCGCTTCGAGCGGATTGAACGTGAGATTGCCGGCAAGCCCCGCCGCCATGACGACGATCATGGTCTCGCCGACGGCGCGGCTAATCGCCAGCATGAACGCCGAAACAATTCCGGAGAAGGCCGCGGGCAGCACCACCTTCTTGACGGTCTCCGACCTGGTCGCTCCCATGGCGTAGGAGCCGTCGCGCAGCGATTGCGGGACGGCGTTGATCACGTCGTCGGACAGGGACGACACGAACGGGATAATCATCATCCCCATCACGAGGCCCGCAGCGAGCGCGCTCTCGGAAGCGACGCTGAGACCGAGCGCCTCGCCCGCGCCACGAATGGCAGGCGCGACAGTCAGCGCGGCGAAAAAGCCCAGGACCACGGTCGGGATGCCGGCAAGGACTTCGAGGATCGGCTTGGCAAAATTTCGGAAGCGGGGCGTGGCGTATTCCGCCATGTAGATCGCGGCGAACAGTCCGATCGGTCCCGCAACCAGCATGGCGATCGTTGTGATCAACAGCGTGCCGACGACCAACGGAACGATGCCGAAGGCGCCGGACGATCCGACCTGGTCGGCCCGGATTGCGGTCTGCGGGCTCCACTGCGTTCCGAACAGGAAATCGATCGGCGACACGCGGTCGAAGAACCGGACGGTTTCGAACAGCACCGAGAACACGATGCCGACCGTGGTCAGAACCGCAACGGTCGCGCAGGCAAACAGCACGTATTTAACCGCACGCTCGACGTGATTGCGCGCCCGGAACTGGTCGGTCAAGGCTCGCATTCCCAAGGCAAGTCCGAGCAGCCCCAGGACCAGCCCCGCACCGACAATCAACATGTCGGCATAGCCGCGGACCGAGGCGTAGACTTCGGCCGCCCGCCGGACGTCGGCGGTCGCCGTCGCGCTCGGACGGCCGGAAACGATGGAGCGAATCTCACGGAGCGCCGCGCCGCGCTGGAGTTCGTTGGTGGCGGTCGCGGGATCGAGCTGTGCGACCGCCTGCGCCTCCACGATGCGGTTCGCCACCGGCAGACCGATGACGAACAGGGCCAGCATGGGGAGCAGAATGGCGAGGACCGCAAAAAGCCCGTGATAGACGGGACGGGAATGCAGCGAACGCCCGGCCGCCCCCGCGGCCTTCGCACGCGCGCGCCCAAACGCGAAACCAATCGCGATCAGCAGAGCCAGAATACCCAGATAAGCCAGCGTCATGACGCCCGTACCGATCAAACGCGAGGAAGCAAGGGGAGCGGCTGCGACCGCGGCTGTGCCTGTCCGGCACAGCCGCGCCCAAGGTTACGATCAGGACAACGGTCCAGCCGTCATCGGCGTCAAGCCGGTCGTGCTCTTGCGAACCTCGTCGAGTTCCTTTTTCGGAAGCGTGACGAGGCCTTTCTTGGCGAGATAGCCATCCTCACCCAGCGCCTTGGCCGAGACGTACTCGGCCGCAAACTTGTCGATGCCGGGCACCACGCCCACGTGCTGCTTCTTGATGTAGACGTACATGCGGCGAGCTCCGGGATACTTGCCCGAAGTGATCTGGTCGAACTCCGGAACGACGCCGTCGAGCGGCACGCCGCGGAGCTTGTTGGAGTTCTCTTCGAGGAACGAGAAGCCGAACACTCCGAACGCGTTGCGGTTGGCTTCGAGTTTGGCGACGATCACGTTGTCGTTCTCGCCGGCTTCGACATAGGCACCGTCTTCACGCAGCGTCTTCCAGACCCGGTCGAACGCCTTGGGATCGGACTTCTTGAGCGAAACCAGCGCAGGAATCTGCTCGGCACCCTTTTCCAGCAGCAGCTCGTGGAACGAGTCGCGGGTGCCGGAGGTCGGCGGCGGACCGAGAACCTCGATCTTGATGTTCGGCAGCGACTTATCGATGTCCGACCAATTCCGGTTCGGGTTCGGGATCAGCTTGCCGCCCGGTCCGGGGACTTCTTTGGCAACCGCGAGCAGGAGCTGCGCCAGCGTGAGCTTGATCGGGGTGCCCTGCTTCGATTGGGCGACGGTGAGTCCGTCGAAGCCGATATTGATCTCGACGATGTCCTTCACGCCGTTCTTCTGGCACATCTCGAACTCGCCCTTCTTCATGCGGCGAGATGCATTGGTCGCGTCGGGGTGGTTCACGCCGACGCCGGCGCAGAACAGCTTCATGCCGCCGCCGGTGCCGGTCGATTCCACGACCGGAGTCTTGATGCCGCCGGTCTTGCCGAGCTGCTCGGCCACCGTGGTGGTGAACGGATAGACGGTGGACGATCCGACGACGCGGATCTGATCGCGCGCCGAGGCCTGGCCTGCGGCGAGCGTGCCTGCCGCCACGAGGGCAAGCGCGCTGGCGAGAGTAAGGTTTCTCACGGGTTCTCTCCTGTTTTGCCTGTTTGACGCCAACGGACGATGCGGCGCGGATGAATCATCCGCGGCGCCGGCCGGTGGCCCTGTTCGCTTGAGACGGGATGGTGCTGCAACGCGGAACTCGGTGGCAGTTGGGCCTGCCGATCGGAGACGTTCCGAACCGCAGCCAGCACCGTGTCTAAATCCCGCATGTCATCGTTCTATGATGGTTCGATGACGGCTGGATGACAGACCAACCCATTGATCGAAATGAGGAGATAGAAATCCCGCTAGACCAGCGGCAGCCGCGCGATGAAGGTTGCGCCCTGCCCCGGCCGGGACTCGATGTTGAGCCGCCCCTGATGGCGATTGAGGATGTGCTTGACCAGCGCGAGGCCGAGGCCCGTGCCGCCCTGCGCGCGGCTTTCGCCGACGTCGACGCGGTAGAAGCGCTCCGTCAGGCGCGGCAGATGTTCCGCGGCGATGCCCGGGCCGTAGTCGCGGACCGACACCTGCGCCTCGCCCTTGCCGTCCGGCGTCGGCACGCGCGAAAGCGCGATGTCGACGCACTTGCCGCTCGCGCCATACTTAAGCGCGTTCTCGACCAGGTTCTCGAACAGGCGGATCAGTTCGTCGCGGTCGCCGAGCACGATCAGCGGCTCCGGCGGCGCGGCAAGTTCGATGGCAACGCCGCGGTCGCGGGACAGCACCTGAAGGCCGTCGACCACCTGCCGCACGATTGCGGCCACGTCGATCGGGGTTTCGGGGCGCTGGTGCGCACGCAGCTCGATGCGCGACAGCGACAGCAGGTCGTCGATCAACCGCGCCATGCGCCAGGACTGCTGCTGCATGATGCCGAGGAAGCGCTCGCGCGCGGCGGGGTCGTCGCGCGCCGGGCCTTGCAGCGTGTCGATGAATCCGGTGATGGCGGCAAGCGGCGTGCGCAATTCGTGGCTGACGTTGGCGACGAAGTCGGCGCGCATCTCTTCGACCCGGTGGATTGGCGTCAGATCGTGCACGGTCATGACCACGATGCCGTCGCGGCCCGAGGGCGTCACCGGCGCGACGAAGGCCTCAAACCAACGCGCCGACGGCACGCGCAGTGAAAACTCGATGCGCTGCGGCTTGCCGGTCGCGCCGGCGCTGCGGATCGCCTCCACCAGTTCGGGCATACGCAGCGCGAGCGAGGCGGGTTCGCCGCGCCGCAATGCGGGCGCCAGCGCCGCGGCACCGGTGTTGAAGACGACGACGCGGCCGTCGCGGTCCAGCACTGCAACCGGGTCCGGCATGACGGAAATCGCGGCTTCGAGCAGGGGATAGTCCGCGGGGCCTTGCACCGGCGCTGCCGCGGGCGCAGGAGCACTTACCTCGGCGCGGGTTCCCAGGAACCGCTGCAGCCAGCCACCGCCCCGTCCCGCGCCTGCGTCACCGGCCGCCGCCATCGCGCCGCCTTTCTAAGCCGAGCATCAGTTCGCGCAGACCGAGGGTCAGCAGCGCCAGCGCGAACGGAAATAAATAATAGAGCAGCCGGAAGATCAGCAAGCCCGCCAGCAGCTCTTCCCGCTCGTATTGCCACAGCGCGATCAGCATGGCGGCGTCGAACACACCGAGGCCGCCGGGCGAATGGCTGGCGAACCCGAGCAGCGTCGCGGTGACGAACACCACTGCGACGGTGATAAAATCGACCGGCGGGGTGTTCGGCACCAGCATGTACATCGCCATCGAACAGCACAGCAGATCGACGATGCCGATAAAAATCTGCAGCAGCGTCAGCGGCCCGCCAGGGAGTTGCACCTGCCAGTTGTCCCGGCCGATCACCCGCGGCGCGGCCCAGACCCAGGCGACGTAGCCCGCGAGCACCGCCAGCGCCGTAACCCCAAGTCCGCGGTTGAACCATTCCGGCAACTGGTCGATCGCCGATGCTGCCTCCGGATGGATGATGAAGCCGAGCCCCAGCACCGTGACGTTGCCGAGCCAGAACGTCAGCCCCGCGATGAAGCAGACCTTGGCCACCTCCACCGCATCGAGCCCCCAGGCCGAATAGACCCGGTAGCGCACCGCGCCGCCGGTGAAGGCGCTGGCGCCGACGTTATGCCCGACCGAATAGGAGGTGAAGCCGCCGAGCGAGGCGATGTGGTAGGGCACGTCGCCGCGGCCAATGGTCCGCAGGGCGAACAGGTCGTAGAAGGTGAGCGTGAAATAGCCGGCCGCGACGAACAGCGCGGCGACCATGACATCCTGAATCGAGATGGTCACAACGGCGGCCGCGACCTTGCCAACCTCGATATCGTGGAGCTTGCGGTACAGCACGAACGCGGCGACGACGATAATGGTGACGCTGAGCAGGAAACCGACCCGGTGCCAACCGACCTTGCTATCGAACGTCCGCGCCGCGGCGCGCAGCCAATCCATTCTTTGCCCCAGGCCGGTGCTCATCTTTTGTTGGCCGCCTAGTATCAGAACTTCCCAGCGCAAGCGAGGGCACGGGCCCGGCGCCACATTGCCCAAAGCGGCGGCGGGGCTATGCTTGTGAGGGTCCCGCCCGCCGATCCCATCCTCGACCGAACACCGGAGCCGCCCGTGAACGCCCTGACCATCGCCCTCGGCAACTACGGACTGACCAAGCCGCTCAAGGACGGGCTGGTCAAGACGGGCCGCTTGCCGCTGTCCTATGCCCCGATCGAGCAGATCGTTCCCGCCATGCGCCGCATGTGCCGGAACCTGGAATACGACATCTGCGAGATGGCGTTCACGACCTATGTCTGCGCCCGCGGCTACGGCCTGCCGTTCACCGCGATCCCCGTGTTCGTGACGCGGAACTTCCATCACTGGGCGATCTTCTACAACACCAAGTCCGGAATCCGCACGCCGAAGGACCTGGAGGGCCGCAAGGTCGGCGTCAATCGCGGCTACACCGTCACCACCGGGCTGTGGGCGCGCGGCATATTGCAAAGCGAGTACGGCGTGGACCTGAACAAGGTGACCTGGATCCCGACCGACGACGAGCACGTGGCCGAGTTCAAGGCGCCGGGCAACGTCGACTACCGCCACCGCGGCAAGGCAATGAAGGATCTGCTGCTCGCAGGCGAGATCGACGCCGCGCTCGGCGAGCTCGCGCTCGACACGCCGGAAATCCAGCCGCTGATCCCGAACGCGCGCGATGCGGCCTTCGACTGGTTCCGCCGCACCGGCATCTATCCGATCAACCACGGCGTGGTGGTGAAGAACACGCTGCTGAAGGAAATGCCCTGGATCGCGGACGAGCTGATGGCCGCGTTCGAACAGGCCAAGGCGATCTACCTGAAGGACATTGCGGGCGCGGCCGGCCTGTCGTCCTGGGACAAGGCGGCGGCGCAGAACGCGGCCGTGGTGGGCGATCCTTTCCCGTTCGGCATCGAGCAAAATCGCAAGGCGCTGGAAGCGATTACGCGGTTTGCGGCGGACCAGGGGATGGTGCCGCGGAAGTTTACGGTCGAGGAACTCTTCACCGTGCCTGCGTGAATGCCGCAGCCGCCCGGAATTGACAGACGTCTGACGATTTGAGACGATTCCACAGACCGGATTGCGCCATTGCGCCCCGGCAACGCCGTGCAGTGGCGCCATTCGCCCATGACGCACGGGCCAAGAACACTTCAAGAATCATATCGCACGGCACCTGCAACGCGGCTCTAGGGATGGAGAACGCCATGGCCGAACTCAAGAAAGTCAAAGCGTCGATGATGAACGCGATTCACGACCTGCCGTTGCTGGTCGCGCGCGACGAGGGCTTCTTCCGCGACGAAGGGCTCGACGTCGATATCCTGGTCACGCCCGGCTCGGGCCAGCACAACTCCGACGACCGCGCGCTGAAGGACGACATCTTCAAGCGCGGGCTGGAAGCGACCTACGATCAGGGCCAGTGCGACCAGTTCCGGATGTGCGAATGGGGCATCATGAAGCGGGCGGTGGAAACGATCCAGCAGAAGGACCTGCGCCCGGCCAAGATCGTCGCGATCGGTTCGGCGATGTCGAGCTTCGCCATCGTCGTCGATCCGCGTTCCGGTATTTACGAGCCCGAGCAGCTCAAGAACGTTCCGATTTCGGTGAGCCGCTACAACGGTTCGCATTTCACCATGCTCAAGATGATGGAAGGCTTCATCAAGCGCGACGAGATCAAGATCGCCAACCACGGCACGCACCGCCAGCGCATGGAGGCGGTGATGAACGGCCAGGCGAAGGCCGCAAGCCTGCAAGAGCCCTGGATCAGCGTCGCCGAGGCCAAGGGCGCGCGCGTCCTGATCGAGTCGCACTCGACCCGGAGCGAGGCCGCGGGCGACGAGATGGACGGGCCGACGCTCGCCAAAATGTTCCGCGCCGAGGCGCACGCCGCGGAAGCGATCCAGAAGAACCCGGAGAAGTACGCGCACTATCTGCTGGACGAGGCCGGCGGCATGATCGGGCTAAGAGATCTCAAGCTGTCGCGCATCCTCAACGCTCCGCCGACGCCCTATACCCGGGAACGCTTCGACGACAACTACAACTGGACGCTCGGCTGGGGCCTGGTGCCGCCGGGGGCGACCTATGAGAACACGGTCGACAACCGCGCCTGGCAGTAGCCGGCAACTTGGCCCGACGGAGCGCGGCGCCGGTCCCGAACCGGCGCCGTTTGCTTTTCGGCCGCGGCGTTCTTATGCGTGGTGCGGGGGTGCAAATGAAAAGGCCGCGCAAGGCCACACCGGATTTGCCGCTGGACGCGCTTTACCGCCGCCCGGGCTTCATGCTGCGGCGGGCGCACCAGATCGCGGTCGCGCTGTTCCTGGAGGAGACCGGCGCGCTGCGCGTCACCACCACGCAGTTCGGCATTCTGCACCTGCTGAAGCACCAGCCCGGCCTCGACCAGATTTCGGTCGCCAAGCTTCTCGGCCTCGACCGCTCGACGACCGGCATGGTGCTCAAGAGCCTGGAGGCGCGCGGCCTGATCGGCCGTAGCGTCGGCATGCACGACCGCAGGAAGCGCACGCTCGCACTGACGCGCGACGGCGAGCACATGCTGGCGCGGCTGAAGGCCCCGGCCAGCCGCGTGATCGGGCGGCAACTGGCTGCGTTTGCGCCGCGCGAGCGTAAACTGTTCCTGCAGATGCTGGAAAAGTTCGTGCGCGCATTCAACGAATCGACGCGCGTGCCGCTGGAGGCGCATCGGGTGGCGAAACGCAAGGGCCGGGGTAAAGACTGACCGGTTCGCCGCCCTGCGTCGGAAACGGAACGGACGGGCGTTTCTATCCGATATGGCTCTTATGATTTTGCAGGTACCAGTCCGCGATCTCCTCCCGCGTTGCCCACCACACGCCATCGAAGCCCTTGGCGTAGTCGAGAAACTGCCGCAGCGCGCGGGCGCGGAACGCGCGGCCGACGATGTGCGGGTGCAGGCCGACGCTCATGATGCGCCCGCTTCTCTCGCCCGCGCGATAGAGCTCGTCGAACTCGTCCTTGAACAGGCCGAAAGCCTCGTCGGCGGTCAGGTTCCTTCGCAGGAACATGCCGATGTCGTTGACTTCCTGGGTGTAGGGAATCGACACCAGCGGCCCGTGTGCGGTCTTGATCAGATACGGCTGCTCGTCGTTCATATAGTCGCAGTGATAGGTCAGCCCCAATTCCTTGCAGATGTCGGAGGTGTTGACCGTGCAGCGCAATGACGACGACAGCCAGCCCTTCGGGCGGCGGCCCGCGGTTCGCTCGATCGCGTCGAGCACGCCCTCGATCACCGCGCGCTCCTTGGCGCGGTCGTCGCGGTACTCAATCATGAACTCGGTCTGGATGTGGTTGTGCGCGATCAGCTCGTAGCCGCGCTGCGCCGCGGCGACCACGATCTGCGGCAGGCGTTCGCACAGGATGCCGTTGACCGTGCAGCTCGCGGGCACCCTGGCGTCATCGAAAATGTCGTAGAGCCGCCAGATACCGGCGCGGTGGCCGTACTCGCGCCATGAGTGGTTGTTGAAGTCGGGAATGCGCGCGGGCAGCAGCCGCTCGTTGATCGACGGGCCGCCGGGGAAGTACGGCCCGTCGCGGTCCTGGGTCAGCTCCCAGTATTCGAGGTTGAGCGTGACCATCAGCGCGAGCCGCTTGCCGTTCGGCCATTTCAGCGGCTTGCGATCCGGCATCGGAACGTAGTCGTAGAGCAGACTGGTGTCCTGCATTGAGTTCCCTCCGCGGCCGCTCAAACTCCTTCTTGCCGGTTGGACGGCCCGTCCCCCACCTGCCGCCGCAACCGGCGGTCTGCTAACATTCGGCCCAACAGCCTGCCCAAGCAAGACAGGCATTGCACTGGGGAGAGCACAATGGACATCGAACATGGCATTGCACGGCGAGCTGTCCTCATGAGTGCGGGAGCGGGGATCGGCGCCGGACTGGCCGGCGGCCTGTCGCAGGCCGCAACACCCGCGGCGGCGGCCGGCGGCGAAATCTGGAGCAAGGAATACTGGGCGCAGAAGGGCGCGGTGAAGCTCAGCCTGTGGCGCAAGCGCATCGGCGCGCCGAAGGCCGGCGAGATGCCGCGGCCGGTGCTGTTCCTGGTGCACGGCTCGTCGAATTCCGCGCGCACGTCGTTCGACCTTCCAGTGCCCGGCAGCAGCATCGACTATTCGGCGATGAACCTGTTCGCGCGCGAAGGCTACGACGTCTGGACCATGGACCACGACGGCTACGGCTTCTCCGGCTCGTCCGGCAACAGCTCCGATATCGCCAGCGGCGTCGAGGACCTCAAGGCCGCGATTCCCGTGGTGCTGAAGGAGACCGGCCGGAGCAAGGTGCACATGTACGGCCCGTCGTCGGGCGCGATCCGCGCCGGCGCCTATGCGCAGGCCGAGCCCGACCGCGTCGACCGGCTGGTGCTCGCCGCCTTCACCTACAAGGGCAAGGACTCGGTGGAGATGGACCGGCGGCGCAAACGCATCGAGCAGCTTCGCTCGAGCAACCGCAGGAAGCGCGACGCCACCATGGTCCGCTCGATCTTCACCCGCGACGGCCACGCCGAAGGCTACGAACCCGCACTGATCGAGGCGATCATCGCCGCCGAAACGAAGCACGGCGACAGCGTGCCGAGCGGCACCTACATCGACATGGCGGTCAACCTGCCGCTGGTCGATCCGACGAAGGTGAAGTCGCCCGTCCTGATGCTGCGCGGCGAGCGCGACGGCAACTCGACCAACGAGGACCTGCTCGACTTCTACCGGCAGCTTCCGAACGGCGACCGCCAGTTCGTGATCCTGCCGAACACCGCGCACAGCCTCGGCTGGAGCAAGAACCGGCACCTGTTGTGGTACGCGGTGAAGAACTTCATCGGCGCACCGGCGGCGGTGTAGGCGAAGCATTCGCACATAGCGCTGTGTATCGCGACCGTCGTTGTTGCGCCCTTTCCCCTTGAGAGAGAGGGAGCGGCCGCGCAGGCCGCCACTCGCGGCCGCTCAGTTTCGCGCCGAAAAAAACGCGCGCAATTCGGCGTAAGTCTCCTCCGGCGCTTCTTCCGACAGATAGTGCCCGCAGGGAAGCGCCTTCATGCCGGCGATGTTTCTCGCGTACTTCGGCCAAACCTCCGCCGGCCGCTGGTGCTTGCCGACCGAACCGGTCGCGCCCCACAGGATCAGCGCGGGACATTCGATGCGCTTGCCGGCGGCGAAGTCGGCGGTGTCCATCTGTAGATCGACGCTTGCCGTTGCGCGGTAGTCCTCGCACATGGCGCGCACGGTTTCGGGGTTGCGGAAGCAGCGCTTGTACTCCTCCAGCGCCTCACGCCCGAAAAAGCTCAGGCCCTTCTCGGTCTTGGCGAGCTTCTTGGTAATGAAGAAATCCGGATCGGCGCTCATCAGCCGTTCCGGCATCGGTGCGGGCTGGATCATGAAGAACCAGTGATAGGCGTAGGTCGCCCATGCCTGCGTGATGTTGTTGAACAGATGGTGCTGCGGGACGATGTCGAGGATCGCCGCACGCTCAACCTTGTCCGGATGATCGAGACACATGCGGTGCACCACACGCGCGCCGCGGTCGTGGCCCGCCACCATGAATTTGCCGAAGCCGAGCGCAGCCATCACCTCGACCTGGTCCTGTGCCATGGCGCGGAACGAATAGCTCTCGTGGTTCGGCGTGCTGGGCGGCTTCTCCGAGTCGCCGTAGCCGCGCAGGTCGGTCGCGACCACGGTGAAATCCTGCGCCAGCCGCGGCGCGAACTTGTGCCACGACAGATGCGTGAACGGATTGCCGTGCAGCAGCAGCACCGGCGGGCCTTTGCCGCCGTGCGCCGCAACGATACGCGCGCCGGAGGTCTCGATCTCGGTGCGGGTGAAACCTTCCATCGTCATTCACAAAACTCCAAGGTGTGCGGAAAAGGCGGTTATTGGCTCGCCGCGAGGCCCGCGCGGCGAACGATAGCGCTCCAGCGCTCGATCTCGGCTTTGACGAACGTCTGCAATTCCTCCGGACTCCCCGTCACCTGCGGCCCCATGCCCCGACGGTTGAGCTCCGCGCGCACGGTGGCATCGCTGAAGATCGACTGGACCTCGCGGTTCAACAGCGCCACGACCTGCGGCGGCGTCTGGCCCGGAGCGACCAGCATCTGCCACGACGCCGATTCGAAGCCGGGAACGCCGGCTTCCGCCACGGTCGGGATATCCGGCGCGGCCTCGACCCGCTTTGTGGTGGTGACAGCGAGCGCGCGGACCTTGCCCTGGCGGATCATCGGCAAAGTCGACGTCGAGTCGCCGAACAGCACCTGAATGTGCCCTGCCAGCAGGTCGTTCATCGCCGGCGGCGTCGCCTTGTAGGGGACATGCGTCATGCTGGTGCCGGTGAGGCTTTGCAGCAGCTCCGTGCTGAGATGGTGCATGGAGCCCGGCCCGCTCGATCCGTAGTTCAATTCCTTCGGCTTCGTCTTGGCGAGCGCGATCAACTCGGCGACCGACTTGGCCGGGAACGACGGCTCCACCACCAGGAAAAACGGCGACGACGTCAGCACCGCGACCGGGACGAGGTCCTTCAGCGGCTCGTAGGCGAGCGACTTCAGCATGGTGACGTTGATCGCCATGGTGGTGCTGGTCGCCTGCATCAGCGTGTGGCCGTCGGGCGCGGCACGCACCACGGCCATCGCCGCAATGGTGGTGCCGGCGCCCGGCCGGTTCTCGACGATGAACGGCTGTCCCAGCCGGCGCTCCAGGTGCTGCGCCACAAGCCGCGCCAGCAGGTCCGATCCGCCGCCGGCCGCAAACGGAACCACGATCGTCACCGGGCGCGCCGGGTAGGACTGCGCATGCGCAGCAGCGACTGCCGCGGCAAGACCCATGGCCGCCACCGCCATTCGCGTCAGCACTTGCATGCCGTCCTCCTCGACAAAGCCGGCGCATCATGCCGGCAGCGGATGATCGCGAAGATATCGTTCGTATTCCGGCTCGACGTCGATCTGCAACGTCGCAAGCAGGCGCACGACGCCGTTGTAGAACGCGATCGTCGTCACGAGATCGATCAAGTGCTCGCGGCCGAGCGCGCGCTCCAGCGCCGCATAGGTCGCATCCGACATTGCCATATCCACGGTCATCTCACGCGCGCCCTGCAGCACCAGCCGGGCGAGCGGTTCGAGCTTGGTCGCGCGGCCCGCGGTTTCCTCGGGAATGGCCCGGATGTCGTCCTCGGTCGCGCCGAAATCCTGGCCGATCTTGACGTGGTGCGACCACTCGTAGGGCGAACGCGTCAGCCAGCCGACCTGCAGTATCGCAAGTTCGCGGAGCCGCGCATCGAGGCCGCTCTTGAAGCGGATGAACTTGGCAATGCCGTCGATCGCGCGCAGCGCGTTCGGGCTGTTCGCCATCGCGCGGTAGAGCGCGATCGGCCGCGCCAGCAGGTCGCGGTCGGCGGGATCGAGATCGGACGGATCGAGATAAGGGACGCGCGCCATTCCTGATCCTTAATCTTCCTGTTGTGCAAAGCGCGCCGGCGCTTCGGGCAAGAGCCCCTTGCGCTGCTGCGCCAGCGTCTCGCGGCCGGTGGTTTCCCAGTCGCCTGCGGCCGTGCGGCGCGCGAAGATCTCCCACCGCTCGGTCCAGTCGCCGAGCGTGTAGCCGTGCCACGGCGCCTGCACGTTGAGCGGCGGCAGGCCGAGTTCCTCCCACAGCGCGCGGGCATGCTCCATGTAGGGCTTTGTCGGCAGCGCGAGCGGCGGCATCGGCCGCTTGCGCGTGGCGTCGACCAGAAGTCCTGAGTCGGTCTTGTTGCCGGAATACTGCGCACCCTGCACGCCACCGCGGCTGGGCATAATGTGCATGTCGTCCACCGGGTTGGTGCGGTAGGCGAGCGACCACAGCACCGCGTCCATGCTCTCGAGGTCGATGTCCTCGCTCACGGCAATGACGATCTTGCCGCAATTGCTTTGCAGCGTCGCCGCGCCGTGCAGGCCGCGCCAGACCTCGGTGCGCGCGGCGCCGTCGGCGAACTGCAGAAAGATCACCGGACGCAGGTTGGTCAGCCGCTCGTGCATGAACACACGGCGGATGCCCTTCACGCCCATCTGCGTCTTCAGATGCGCGAGGAACAGCGGCTCGTAGGCCACCTTCTTGATGACGCTCGATTCGCTCGGCGTCACCTGGCTGATGATCTGCGCGAACACGGCGTTCCTGCGGTGTGTGATCGCGGTGATTTCCATCGGCATGTTGTAGGCTTCGAGAGCGACATAGCCGTTGCTCTCGCCGAACGGCGCCTCCGGCTCCAGCACGTCGGGGTCGATCAGGCCCTCGACCACGATCTCGGAATCCGCCGGCACATCGAGGTCGATCGTGCGGCAGCGCGCCATGCGGATCGGCCGGCCCACGGCCCCGCCGGCGATTGCGAGTTCGTCGACGTCGACCGCAAGCTTCTGCGGCCCGGTGAACATGACGACAGGCGCCGCACCGACCACGACGGCGATCGGCATCTTCTCCTTGCGCTCGCGGTATTTGAGCCAGTGCAGATAGCCGCCCGCGCCGGTCGCCTCGCGCGCCACCATGCGCACCACGGCGCGGTCGGCCGCCTTCAGCGCAACGCGATAGGTGCCCATGTTGCGCACGCCGCTGTCGGGGTCTTTCGTCACGCAGAGCGTCGCGGTGAGATAGGGCGCGGCGTCGAAACCCGGCGTCGACACCGGCACCGGCAGCGCTTTCAACCCTTCGGTCTTCAGCGCGTCGCCGGTGACGACCACGTCGTGACACGGCGCATCGTTGGTCAGCATCGGCGCAATGGGATTGGCGATGGCCGCCATCCAGGCGTCGCCGATCTCCTCCACCTTGCGGCCCATGCCGAGCGCGTAGATGTCCGGCGACGAGGCCAGCGCACCGACGACGACGGGCATCTCGTAGCGGCGGCCCTTGCCGTCGGTGACGTTGGTGAACAGGAACGCGCGGCGCTCGCTTTCCGGTAACCCGCCGACGAACTGCCAGCGCACCAACGGGATCAACTCCCTGTCCTTGTCGATCGGCCGGTCGATGCGGATGAGCAGACCCGCCGCTTCGAGGTCGGCGAGGTGCTGCTGAAGATCGAGCCGCGGGCCGGATTTGGGTTTGTCGAGCATGGCGGTCTCTCGTCGGGCCATGACGATAGCACGGCATCGGGACAGCAACGACCGCCTCGCGTTGGGCACCGCCATAGCGCAGAATGGCGCAACGCCAACAAGAACCCTTGCGAGGAAACGTGACCGACCGAGCCAACGATCCCGCCTTCATCTACTTCCCCGAAAACTACCGCTGGTCGATGGGCCTGCTGCTTTGTCTCTCCGGCGCGCCGTGGGGCGGCGCGGAGGTCGATGAGGTCAACCGCGTGGGCCGCGCGCTGCGCGGCAAGGTGGGCGACGACGCCTCCTGGTTCGAGGAGTGGGCGCGCATGGGCGAGTTCGTCGAGGCGCGCGGCCGCGACGAACTGAAAAAGGGCCATGTGCTGACCGCCTCCACCTGCCTGATGCGCGCCGCGCATTACATGCAGATCGGCGAGCGGTTCTACCAGCACGGCCCTCGTTCGGCGGAGATTTACAAACGCGCGGTGAAGGCGTTCGCCGAAGGCGCAGCGCTGCTCAGGCGCCCGCGCATCGAGGCGGTCGAAGTGCCCTACCAGGGCAAGACGTTGCCCGCGCTCTACGTGCATCCGGCGCCGGAGGTGGCGGGCACCAAACCCGCGCCCGCGATGGTGTTCTTCGACGGCTTCGACATCACCAAGGAGATTCAATACTTCAAGGGCGTTCCGGACCTCGCCGCGCGCGGCATCGGCTGCCTGATCGTGGACGGCCCGGGCAACGGCGAGAGCATCCGCTTCCGCGGCCTGCCGCTGATCGCGGAGACGGAGAACTACGCAAGTGCGGCCTACGAGTATCTCGCCGGGCGCAAGGACGTCGATCCGAAGCGCATCGGCGTGATGGCGATCTCGCTCGGCGGCTACTACGCGCCGCGCGCGGCCTCGCTCGAACCGCGCTTTGCCTGCTGCATCGCCTGGGGTGCGCAGTGGGACTACTACGAAACCTGGCGGAAGCGTTTCGAATTGCTCGACAGCGGCACGGTGCCCTCGCTGTCGGTGCCGCCCGAGCACCTGATGTGGATTTTCGGCGTAAACAGCCGCGAGGCCACGATGAAGAAGCTCGAAGGCTTTCGCCTGGACGGCATCGTGCAGCAGATGCGCTGCCCGTTCCTGCTTACCCACGGCGCGGGCGACGAACAGATTCCGCTCGCTGTCGCGGAGAGGCTCCACGCCGCGGCCGGCTCGAAGGACAAGACGCTCAAGGCGTTCACGCGCGACGAAGGCGGCTTTCACCATTGCCAGGTCGACAATGTGACGGTGGGCGTGAATTTCATGTGGGACTGGGCCGCGGATGTGCTGAAGCCGGGTGCATGAAACGCAAACGTCGCCGCGCGTTCAATGAAAATTCCGGCCCTTCGGCATCACCTGCGCCGTTTGCTCGGCAATCGCTGTGTCCGCGGGCTTCCGCCGCAGCATCGTCACCAGCGCGTCGCCATCCCGCGGGTGCCGCCGCCATGACCCCTGCACCGGCCGCTTGACCTCGTCGGTCGGCGACGACGGGTCGATACGCGGGCCGTCGTCCGACAGGCGGCGCAGCAGCGGCGTCAGGTTGTCGAAACGCTCGGCGACGATGTGGATCACGCCCTTCTCGTTCTGGACGACGCCCGCGACCGCAATCAGCCGCGCGCCGAGCACCGTCGGGCGAAAGCGCTCGAACACGCGCGTCCAGACAATGGTGTTGGCGATGCCGGTCTCGTCTTCCAGGGTCATGAAGATGACGTTGCCGATGCCCGGCCGCTGACGCACCAGCACCAGGCCTGCCACCGTGATTCGCCGACCCGGCGCCACTTCGGGCAACCGCCCGCACGCGACGGCGGCGCGCGCATTCAGATCGGCGCGCAGGAACGACACCGGATGCGCGTTGAGCGACAGCCGCAGGTGCCGGTAGTCCTCGATCACGCGCTGGCCCGGCAGCATTGGCGGCAAATGGGCGTCGGGCTCGAGCTCGGGCATCGCGGCCTTGGCGAACAGCGGCAGGTCGTCCTTGTCGCCGGAGCGTCGCAGCGCCTTCACCGCCCATAGCGCATCGCGGCGGGAGAGGCCGAGCGAACCGAACGCATCGGCATGCGCGAGCCTTTCCAGCGCCTGCGGCGGCAAGCCGGTGCGCAGCCACAGATCGCGCACCGAGTCGAAACCTGCGCCGCGCGCGGCTTCGACGGTCCTGCCCCATTCTTCGGAGAACCCGCCGATCTGGCGGAAGCCGAGGCGCATGGCGCGGGTGGTGTGGATGTCGTCACGCTGCGAGACGTGGCGGGGGTTCAAAGATGCAGCACGGCACGAACCCAGTAGCTCCAGCGTGCAGTCCCAGTCCGACGCGTTCACGTCCACCGCCCGCACCTCCACACCGTGCTCCTGCGCGTCGCGCACAAGCTGCGCCGTGGCGTAGAAGCCCATCGGTTGGCTGTTGAGGATCGCGGCTGCGAACACGTCCGGGTAATGGCACTTCACCCAGGCCGAGGCGTAGACCAGGTTGGCGAAGCTCGCGGCGTGGCTCTCCGGGAATCCGTAGTTGCCGAAGCCCTCGATCTGGCTCCAGCAATCGGCAGCGAACTTTAAGTCGTGGCCGCGCGCGGCCATGCCGCCGAGAAATTTCTCGCGAAAGCGGTCGATGGTGCCGACGCGCTTGAACGTCGCCATGGCGCGGCGCAGCCGGTCGGCCTCGCCCGGTTGAAAGCCCGCGCCGACGATGGCGATCCGCATCGCCTGCTCCTGGAACAGCGGCACGCCGAGCGTCTTGCCGAGGATGCCGCGCATCTCTTCCGATGGAAACCGCACCGGCTCAAGCCCTTCGCGGCGGCGCAGATAGGGATGCACCATGTTGCCCTGGATCGGGCCGGGACGGACGATCGCCACCTCGATGACGAGGTCGTAGAATTCCTTCGGCCGCAGTCGCGGCAGCATCGACATCTGCGCGCGGCTCTCGATCTGGAACACGCCGATCGTGTCGGCGCGCTGGATCATTCTGTAAGTCGCCTCGTCGTCGTCCTGGATCGAAAGGTCGCGCGCAACGCCGTAGTGCGTCTGCAGGAACGCGAACGAGCGGCGCAGGCACGACAGCATGCCGAGCGCCAGCACGTCGACCTTGAGCAGGCCGAGCGTTTCGAGGTCGTCCTTTTCCCATTCGATGACGGTGCGGTCCTCCATCGCCGCGTTCTCGATCGGCACCACCTCGTCGAGCCGGCTGCGAGTGATGACGAAACCGCCGACGTGTTGCGACAGATGGCGCGGCGCGCCGATCAGCGCCTGCGCCATGGCCATGGCCCGCTTCAGCCGCGGATCGGCCGAGTCGAGCCCGGCGCGGTGCGCCTCCTTCTCGTTGACGCCGCTCGACGACCAGCCCCACAGGGTGCTGGCAAGGGCCGCAATCGTATCGGCCGACAGGCCGAACACCTTTCCCACCTCTCGGATCGCGCTGCGGCCGCGATAGCAGATCACCGTCGCGGCGAGACCGGCGCGCTCGCGGCCGTATTTCTCGTAGATGTGCTGGATCACCTCTTCGCGTCGCTCGTGCTCGAAATCGACGTCGATGTCCGGCGGCTCGCGGCGTTCGGCGGAGACAAAACGCTCGAACAGAAGGTCGATCCTGGTCGGCTCGACATCGGTAATGCCGAGGCAAAAGCAGATCACGGAATTGGCCGCCGAGCCGCGGCCCTGACAGAGAATCGGCTCGGGTCGCGACCGCGCAAACTTCACGATCTCATCCACGGTGAGAAAAAACGGCGCATAGCCGAGTTCGCCGATGAGGCGCAGTTCTTCGTTCAGAGCGTGCCGCACCTTGTCCGGAACGGCGTCGCCGTAGCGGCGCTTCAGTCCGGCCTGTGCAAACGAAACCAGCGCCGCCTGCGGCGTCGCAAAGCCCTGCCGCGTCTCGTCGGCGTATTCGGTCTTGCGCAGCTCTTCGAGCGAGAAATTGCAGCGTTCGATGAAACGCTGGGTCTCTTGAATCGCCCGCGGCGCATCGCGGAACAGGCGCGCCATTTCCTCCGGCGGCTTGAGATGCCGTTCGGCATTCGCCTCCAGCCGCCGGCCCGCGGCATCGAGCGTCAGGTGCTCGCGGATGCAGGTCACGACATCCTGCAGCGCGCGGCGCTCAGGCGCGTGATAAAGCGCGTCGTTGACGGCGATGAGAGGCACGAAAGCGCCGGACGCAACATCGGCGAGGCGCGCAAGACGGCGCGCATCGTCGCCGCGATAAAGCATGCCGGCCGCAAGCCAGACCGATTTCCGGGCCGCTGTCTTCAGCCGGGCGAGAAGCGCCGCGAGCGGCCCGGCGTGGATTCGCGCCGACGGCACGACAATGAGATTGAGGCCCTCAACATGATCCAGAAGATCCGGAAGCCCAAGGATGCATTCGCCTTTGCCGGCCCGGAGCTTGCCGAGGGACAGCAGCCGCGTGAGCCGTCCCCAGGCCGCGCGGTCGCGTGGATAGGCCAGGATGTCGGGCGTGCCGTCGGAAAACACCAGCCGTGCGCCGACGGCGAGCTTGATCGGGAGAGCGGGCCCGATCCTTTGCGGAAGAGTTCTTGTGATTGCATGGTCCTGCCGCTCCTTCTCTTCTTCGGCAAAGGTCCTGATCTGGGCGAACGCACGCACGACCCCCGCAACGCTGTTGCGGTCCGCGATTCCGATGCCGGTGAGGCCGAGCTCTCGCGCACGGACGACGAACTCTTCGGGATCGGACGCACCGCGAAGAAACGAGAAATTCGTAGTGACCGCCAATTCGGCATAGGCAGACATGATCGGCGCTCACGCGAACAGGCCGTGCAGGTACCAGCGCGGGTTTGACGTCTCGCGGCCGTAGAGCCCTTCCCGGTACAGCCACACCCGCGCGCCGTCTTCGATCTCGGCGCAGAAATAATCGCGTGTCATCTTGTTGCCGCGGCCGTCGCGCCACCATTCCATGGCGATACGCTCCGGGCCCTCGGCCTCGACGACGCGATGCGTCACACGCCGCCAGCAAAACCGCACCGGCGGGCCGTCCGGCACCTGGGCCACGGCTTCGATCGGTTCCGGCCGCTCGAACAGGCGGATCGGGCGCGTGGGAGAAAGGAGGTCCTGCTCCGGGCTCTCTTCACCTCTCCCCGCTGAGCGGGAAGAGGGAGAAGAAGCGCCCATCGCGCAGCGCACCGCATGCGCCGGCACCGCCGCGACTGCAAATTCCGGAATGTGCGTGTCCTGCGGCACCAGCCGGTTCACGCGCCGCAGGCCGAAACGCGCGCCGAGCCGGTCGATCAGATGCGCCAGTTCCTCGGCACGGTCGGGCGCGGCAAGCCCGGTCTGCGCCGGATCGCTGCGCTCCACGACCAGCGCGGAGAGCCGCATCGTGTCGTAGCCGAAGCCCGGATCGCAGGCCTCGCCCAGCGCCGCGAGACGCTCCTCGAACAGCTTTCGCACGCGCACCGGGTCGCGCAGCGGCGCGCCGGTGCCGAGTTCCAGCCGATGCACCTTGCCGTCGGCGCGAAACAGCGCCACCTGGAACAGCCGTCCGCCCTCCCCGCGCCGCTCCAGCACCGCGGCGAGCCGGCGCGCCAGCCGCTCGATGGCGCCGAGCACGTCGTCCTCGCGCGCGATCGGATCGGGAAAGCGCTGCTCGGCCATCGCCGCCGGCACCGGCAGACGCGGCGCGATCGGCTCGTCGAGGCGGCCGAGCGCCCGGTCGAGACGCAGCAGCAGTTCCTTGCCGAAACGCGCGGCGAACGGCGCGCGCGGCCGCGACGCGAGATCGCCGACCTGGTGCAATCCCATGGTGGCGAGGTCCGCGGCGACATCGGCATCGACGCGCAGCGCCGCAAGCGGCAGCGGCAGGATGGCGGATTCCGTTTTGCCTGGAGGAACGATAAATGTGCTTGTCGCAAATCCAGCACCTGCGTCTCGTGCCCTCTCCCCTTGAGGGAGAGGGCTGCGCCGACGTGTCAACGAATTCGAATGGGTAAGGGGTAACGAACTATCGACAGGCTGTGATCCCTCACCCATTCTTGATGTTGAACTGCTGCGGCTGCCCTCTCCCTCAAGGGGAGAGGACGCAATAACGGACGCTGCGAAGTCTCCGTACCGCGCCACAGCCCAGGCGCAGCCCACGGTGTCGGCCACCGCGGCGCGCGCATGAAAACCCTGCCGTGCGAGCCGCATCACGAGATCGCGTGCAAGCTCCGTCTCGCCGCCGAACAGATGCGCGCAGCCGGTGACGTCGAACACGAGCCCGTCCAGCGCGTCGAGCGCGACCAGCGGCGTGTAGCGGTCGCACCAGTCGGCGACGGCTTCGAGCAGATTACGGTCGGCCTCCGCGTCGGCCTCGGCCACGGCAATGCCGGGATACATCGCGCGCACGTCAGCAAGCGGCATGCCGATCTTGAGCCGCAGCCGAGCCGCGGCGTCGTTCAGCGCGCAGACGCGCTGCGCTTGCTCGACCGTGGCGACGACGATGCGCGGCGCGTCAGCCTGCGCGGACAAACGGCGCTCGATCCGATCGGTCGAGAACCGTCTCAGCCACAACGACAGGTACCGCCGGGCGGAAGGCACGCTCATGATGATCCCATTCGACGATCCACCGGCCGCAGGGTCCGCGCCGGTTCTTGCGGAGAGACAGGTCGAAAGCCGCGCGGCCGAGGCCGCCGAACCGGTCGGGCCGGCCCGGTGCCGCGGCGACCGTCCAGCGCGTCGCCGCCGCGCTCGGCGCAGGCGTCGCGCGATGCCGGAGGAGCAGACCCAGGCCCGCAACGCCCTCACGCGCGGCAAGCGAAAGCCGCCGCGTCGCCGTGAGATCGGCCTCCGCGCCGCCGCCGGGCAGTTCGGCGACAACACAGGCAAGCGCGCGGCAGCGCAGCGCCTCCTCCATCGCCCAGAGCACGTCGGCCGCGCGCGGCACGCGCAGGACGAGAAGGCGCGCGGGCGGCATGCCGAACAGGTCGAGGCCGGGGCCGTAAGGCCCGCCGCCCTCGGCGAACGCGAAATCGGTCGCGACCCAGAGCGCCTCGCCGCGCGCGCCGCTTGCCCGCGCCGCAAGCGCGGTTGCAAAGCCGCTTGCGGCGCCCGCATGGCTCGCCGCAGCGGGCGCGAGTTCGTGCAGCGCCGCGCAGGCGAGCCCGCCGCTGAGGGCGATGTCGATGGAGGGCTCGAAGCCGATCAGCCGCTGGTGCTCGGGCCAATGCGGCGCAAGGCTTGGATCGATGCCCGCCAGCGACTGGCGGAGACGGTTCAGCGCGGGCGAAGGCTCGGCCGGGCCCATAGGGGTGTCCTTTGGAAATATCCTGCATGTTCATGTTTCGTTCTAATAGATTCCCGATCCGCGGGGCGCTGTCAAGGGAACCGCCGCCGCCATATTCTCACGTCTTATTAACGCTTTAACCCCAAATGCCGGGAACCGCAGACGATTTTACGCATTGAGCCCGTAAGTCAGTCCCCCAACGGCAGCCATTCCGCCGCCATGCCGATGTCCGAGTACCTGCGCCGCCAAGCCGACACCTGCCAGCGCATCGCGCGCGGCTGTTTCGACCTCACCAGCGCCGAGCGCATGCGGCTGCTGGCGGCCGAATTGCGCGCCAAGGCCGCCGAGATCGACCAGCGCGACGGCGTTCCCAACCACGTGTTCGACCGCAGCGATTCCTCCGACACGACCCCCCGCCGCCGCTGATTGCGCGCGTCTGCAAACGCTACCGCGCCGTCGGCCGCACCGCCGAAACACATTGAATTCGCGACCGGCGCGGGGAATCTTAAGCCCGGCATGAACACGATCCTGACGCGGCTCTCGGCCGAACTGATCCGCAAGTACGAAGCCGAAGGCTTCTGGGGCCGGGACACGATCTACGCACTGGTCCGCGGACACGCCGTGCGCGCACCGGATTCGTTTGCAGTCCGCGACCGGTTCCGCCGCCTCACCTACCGGCAACTGCTCGCCGCGGCCGACGCGCTCGCGGCCGATCTCACGCGCCAGGGCGTCCGCGCGGGCCAGCGCGTCGGCGTCTGGCTGCCGAGCCGCCTCGACAGCGTCGTGGCCGTGCTCGCCTGTTCCAAGACCGGCGCCGTCTGCTGCCCGTCGCTGCATCGCGACCACACGGTCGGCGAGGTGATGGAACTCATGCAGCGTATGCGCGCCGCAGCCTTCGTCTGGCAGGACGGCTACGGCGCCGACGCCGGCAAGCGCGACGTCATCGAGGCGCTCAGGGCGGTGCCGTCGATGCAGAAGATCTACCGGCTACCGCCGCTCGCCGAATCCGATGCGGCCCCGTTCGCCGATCTCGCAACGGCCGGCGAAAGCGACAGCCCGACCAAGACCGACCCCAACACGCTCGTCTATCTGGCGTTCACGTCGGGAACCACCGGCAAGCCGAAAGGCGTTATGCATTCCGACAACACCATCCTCGCCAACGCGCGCCAGCTCGCAAAGGATTGGAACATCGGCAGCGACGCGGCGATCTACGCGCTGAGCCCGCTCAGCCACAATCTCAGCTTCGTCGGCGCGCAGGTGATTGCGCTCGCGGTCGGGGCGGAACTCGTCGTTCACGACATGCCGCGGGGCGCAAGCCTCGCCGACCGCGTCGTGGAAACCGGCACGAGCTTTCTGGTCGGCGTGCCGCCGAACGCCATCGACCTGCTGGCGGAGATGCAGAAGCGCGGACTGAACGGCCTCGGCCGCCTTCGCGGCTTCCGCATCTCCGGTTCCGCGGTGCCGAGCGAAGTGGTCGCGGGCCTGATCCGCCAGGGCATCCAGCCGCAGAGCGGCTACGGCATGACCGAGAACTGCTCGCACCAGTACACGCTGCCCGGCGACGATCCGAAGCTCATCATCGAGACCTCCGGCAAGACCTGCCCCGGCTACGAGCTGAAGATTTTCGACGCCGACGACCCCGACAAGGAAGCCGCACCCGGCGCAGTCGGCCAGATCGGCGGCCGCGGTGCGAGCCTGATGCTCGGCTATTTCGACGACCAGACCGCGACCGAGGACGCGTTCAACAAGAGCGGCTGGTTCATGACCGGCGATCTCGGCACGCTCGACGCAAACGGCTATTTGCGCATCTCCGGACGGGCGAAAGACATCATCATCCGCGGCGGCCACAACATTCACCCGGCACGGATCGAGGAACTGGCGACGCGGCATCCTGCCGTGCAGCGCGCCGCCGCGGTCCCGGTGAAGGACCATCGGCTCGGCGAGAAGGTCTGCCTCGTCGTGGTGTTCCGCGAAGGCAAGGCGGCGACAGTCGACGAATTGCTAGCGCATCTCGACGCCGCCGGCCTGTCGAAATTCGACATGCCGGAATACTTCCTGCGGCTCGACGAGATTCCGCTGACGCCGAACGGCAAAATGCTCAAGCGCGCGATCGTGGACGAGATCAGGGACGGCAAGCTCGCGCCGGAGCCGGTCCGGTTCGAGGCCAAGCGGGCGAGTGCATAACAATCTCTTATACTGGAGCACAGCATGCGTGCGGTCCTGGTCCGCGAATTCGGTGGCATCGAGAAGGCCGCGATCGGCGAGGTGCCAAAGCCCGCGCCCAAGGCCGGCGAGGTGCTGATCGAGGTGCACGCGGTCAGCGTGAACTTCGTCGACCTGGTGATGATGAGCGGCACCTACCAGTTCAAGCCGCCGCTGCCGTTCGTGCCCGGCAAGCTGCCGGTCGGCGTGGTCGCCGCGGTCGGCGAGGGCGTGACGCGGTTCAAGCCCGGCGACCGCGTGCTGATGATGGCGGAGTCGGCGGGCTTCGCTGAATTCACAGCGTTGACCGAAACCCAGTGCGTGAAAATCCCCGACGGCCTGCCGTTCGCGGAGGCCGCGGCCATGGCGCTGGTCTACGACACCGCGCATTTCGCGTTGAAGGAGCGCGGCCGTATTCAGCCGGGCGACAACGTGCTGGTGCTCGGCGCGACCGGCGGCGTGGGGCTCGCGGCGATTCAGCTTGCGAAGGCCTGGGGCGGCAAGGTTCTGGCCGGCGTGTCGAGCAAGGACAAGGCGGACATCGTGCGCGAGGCCGGCGCGGACGCAATCGTCGACCTCTCGGTGCCCGACCTGCGCGAGGGCCTGCGCGAGCAGGTGTTCGCACTGACCGACAAGAAGGGCGTCGACATTGTGGTCGACATGCTGGGCGGCGACATGTTCGATGCCGCGGTCCGCGCCATGGCCTGGAACGGGCGGCTGGTGGTGATCGGCTTCGCGTCGGGCCGCATCCCGTCGCTGAAGATGAACTATGTGCTGGTCAAGAACATCGAGATCAGCGGCATGCAGATCAGCGACTACAGAAAGCGTAGGCCGCAGGACATGCAGGCCGCGTTCGCCGAGATCTACGCGCTGCACGCGGCCGGCAAGCTGAAACCGCTGCCGACCAAGACCTATCCGCTGGAACGCTTCGCCGAGGCGCTGGCCGACATCCGCGACCGCAAGGTGCGCGGGCGGATCGTGCTGACGATGAAGTGACGATCAGCGATCGTCACAACCCCGGCAGCCGCGGCGCGCCGCTGTCGAAGTGGACGCCTTCGAGCGCGAGCAGCTTGAGCTTCGTGGCCGTGCCGCCGTGGGCCGAGAAGCCGCCGAGCTTGCCGTTCGCGGCCAGCACACGATGGCAGGGAATGACGACCGGCAAGGGATTGCGCGCCATGGCGTCGCCGACGTCACGCGCGCCCTCCCAGTCGGATACGCCGGCCTGCCGCGCCAATTCGCCGTAGGTGACGGTGTGGCCGAAATCCACGCCGCGCAGCGCCGCATAGACCTTGCCGCGGAACGCGTCGATGCCGGCGAGATCGACCGGTGCGGGGGAGAAATCGGCGCGCGTGCCGGACAAGTAATCCCGCACCTGCGCGATCGATGCCGCGATTGCGGGCGGCGGGTCGCCGGCGCCATTGCTCGACGCCTTGGCGGCCAGCCGCCGTTCGGTCTCGGTCCTGTCGCGCTCCGGCAGTTGCAAGGCGACGAGCCCGCGCGCGCTCCAGGCCACGCCGCAGGGGCCGAAGGCGGTGTCGAACAGGCAGTGGCGGATGTTGCCGGGCGCGGCGGTCATGGCATGCCGATTGAAAGCTTAAACCGACGCGACAAACTTAAGGACCGCGCGCCGCTACGCCAAGCAACCCGCAAAAGCAGAAAGGGGCCCGACCGGGGCCCCTTTGATCGCGCCCCCCGCGGGCGAAATCAGTTAAGCGCGTTCTGAACGCTGGTGAACGTCGTGTTGAGCTTGGAGCCCAACCCCTGCACCACCGCGATGATGGCGACCGAGATGCCCGCCGCGATCAGACCGTATTCGATCGCGGTTGCGCCGTTCTCGTCCCGCAGGAACTTCTTGAAGAGCGTCATTGGAGTTTCTCCATGTAGCCACGGCGTGTGGATCGTGCCGCGCGGGAACTCGTACCGGTGGGGCAGTACCGGCGAATTAAATGGATCGATCAAATTCACCGGATCGTATTCCAGCGTAGTCGATTCGCATTTGATGCGATTTGGCGCGGACTCGGCCGGCATCCGGCCGCAATCGAATTTCACTGAAAATCATGGGGTTTATTGAACGCAGGTCCGGCGGCCGCAGCACGGCGATTCTACGGGAGCGCGCAGCGGCGTATTACCCCACGCAACGCTTGCAGCGGCTTCTCCACCTGCATTCTGCGCGAAATAGCTAACGCGGCATTTCACGCATCGACGAAATGTACTTGGACTTCGCGCGCGGCGCGCCGGAATCCGGCGCGCGCTGCATCCTGCGCCATGACCGGCAACGCAAGCCGGACCGGGGGAATTCCGGGCATCACACCATGTCGACGGTTCCGGCCATCGGCATATCGGCCGGGACGCCGCGCATCAGGTCGTCGATCGAGATCGTGACCGTGGACGGCTGCGGCGCCGCCGCGGCGGTCGCAAGCACGGTCGATTTCAGCCACACGCCGGCGGACAGGCCGACAAATCCGGCGGTGACGGCGGTGAGCACAAACGTGCGCATGGACGCCTCCTCGTCATTTTGGGATCGGCCCCGCCCGCCGTTTGCCCATGACAGCACGCTACGCGCGGCTCGTATCGGCGCGATGTTGCCGCAGCACGAATTGGTATCGTCGGTATCGCGGACCTTTTTCTCCCGTACGGCTTGGACGGCAGCGCACGCAGCGTGCGCCGTCGGCGCAATTGCACCCCAGCGGGCATTGTCGATTGAACGCGCCCCGGCATGCGGCGACCAACGGGCGAACGGCGGCAGGCGCCGCCCGTAACTTGAATGGGAGAAACGTCATGCGTTTCATTTCGCACAAGGCGGCCGTCGCGCTCGCGGCGCTGACCGCCCTCGTCGCGCTGAACGCCGAGGCGTTGGCGCAGAAGATGCAGTTCGTGCGCAGCAAGCCGCACGTCAACGTCGGCCCGATCAATGCCGGCGCCGGGGCGCAGAAGGTTGCGCCGTCGTTCGGGATGCAGAAGGTCCAAAAGGTGCAGAAAGTCGCACCGTCGTCCCGGATGCAGAAAGTCGCGCCAGCCGCCGACAAATTTGCACCGTCGATCCTGACGCAGGAGTTCGGCGCGCTTGGGCGCTCGGGCGTCGCGCCGGTCGGCGTGGCGAATGGAGCCGCGGCGGCAAGCCCGTCGGGGCGGCGCTGAGCGCCGCGCTACTGCACCGCGACCCAGCGCCTCGTCACCGCGACCGGGTTCGGCGCGGCCCGCGCCTGCGACTTGTACTGCTCGATCTCGTCGTCGCCGATGCCGGCGTCGCTCAAGGCGTAGCTGACGCGGCGAATGATTGGGCCGGGCTCGCTGCCGAGGTCTTTCAGCCGCACGGTGACGTGCGGATATTTGACGTTCGCGCCGGCCTGCGCGGGCTCGGCAGAGGGCTCTTCGGCGGCGTTGTCCTGCGCGATGGCCGCGGGTCGCGCCGCGCCACGCGTGGCCTGGTGTTTTGCGTACCAGACGGAGAAGCGTTCGAACTCCTCGGCGTTGAGGTCGGCGACGGCGTCTTGGATTTCTTCGACGGTTGGCATGGCGGGAAGATAGCGGAGAGTCGGCGATGCCGGTAGTCCGGATGGAGTTGGGCGCAAACCCGGTTGCGGTGATGGCTGGTCTTGGAATTCGCTGGCGCTCCATCCGGGCTACGATTGTTACACCACACACCCCTCCCCCAGCCCCGCCGCGTACTCCGCAATCTTGCCCGGCGTCGTCACCCACACCTTCTCAAACCCCGGATGCTTCGCCAGCGCCTCCAGCGCCTGCCGCACCTGCGCGAGCCGGAACGGCTGGCCGGTGCAGAACGTGTGCATCGAGATGCCGAACACCAGCGGCTGCTTGCCCGACAGCCGCAGCATCTCCTCGAACTGGTCGAGGATCATGCGGTGGAAGTCGGTCGCGGGCTGGGCGCGGGCAAGCATGGTCGGCGTGTCGTTGAGCTCGATCGGATAGGGCACCGACAGGATGCGGCCCTTGCGCGTCGTCATCCAGAACGGCTGGTCGTCGGCGGGCCAGTCCATCACGAAGGTGTAGCCGTTCTCCTGAAGGAGATCGGGCGTGACCGGCGTCTCCGAAATCCACGGGCCCATCCAGCCGAAGGGGCGCCGGCCGCAGCTCTCGGCCAGCGTCTTCGTCGCGTGCGCGATCATCGCCGCTTCCGTGGCCTCGTCCATGTCGACCTGGCGCTCGGAGTTGGTGTAGCCGTGGCCGATCGGCTCGTCGCCGCGCTGGCGGATGCGCGCGGTAATCTGCGGCATCTCCTCGCAGACCGACGCGTTGATCAGATGGCACATCGGCCACTTGAATTCGTCGAACATGTCGAAGATGCGCCAGATGCCGACGCGCAGGCCGTAGTCGCGCCAGCCGTAGTTGCGGACGTCGGGCTGAGGGCCGAGCGCGGTCGGCGTGTGGCCCAGGCCCTCGCCGAAGCTGAAGTGCTCGACGTTGAGCGCGCAGTAGAAGGCGATGCGCTTGCCGCCGGGCCAGTCGAAGTTTTGGCGCTCCACGATCGGGGAATAGGAATAGCGGTTGTGTTTTTTCAGTTTCATGGCGCGCGTGCCTTGGTTCTTCGGCCCCAATAATGTTTCACGCGATGCGTGCCTCAGACAAGCGCCGAACAGCGGCGGGCTGCTATGATGCCGCCATGCGAGCGCTGCCGAGCTTTCCAGTTCTGGCGCGGGCCGTGGGCCGGCGGATCATGCGCGCGCTCGGGCGCGAGCGCGACCCGTTCGGCGACGTGCCGGAGGGGCTTTCGCTGAGCCCGAGCCAGCGCCATTTCGCCGCCTACAAGACCGCGCCGCTCAAGCTGCGCTACGCGGGCGGCGGCTGGCCGGACGCCGCCGAGTGGCAGCGGAGCGCGCGCGAGACGCTCGCCGGGCTGAGCGGCTACGAGCGCGGCGCAGCGCCGCCGGTCCCGCACCACGAGCAGAGCTTCGCGCTGACCGGCGGGCTGACGCGACGGCGGGTCTATCTCGCCGCCGGCCCCGGCACCGACATTCCGGTGCACCTGATCGAGCGCCCGTCCGGCGAGGCCGCGCGGCCGGTGATGATCTGCCTGCAGGGCACCAACACCGGCGCACACCTGTCCTGGGGCGAGGTGCGGTTTCCCGACGATGCCGACAAGCGGCGCCGCGGCTACGACATCGCGGTGCAGGCGGCAGAGCGCGGCTATCTTGCGGTGGCGCTCGAACAGGCGTGCTTCGGCGAGCGCGCCGAGCGGCGGATCGCGCCGCGCTCGGAGCAGCCCTGCATCGACGCATCGCTGCACGCCCTGCTGCTTGGCCGCTCGCTGCTCGGCGAGCGCTGCTCCGACGTGTCGGCGGCGATCGACTGGATCGCGGCGGACCGTGCGCGGCTGCGCGCCGACCCGCGGCGCATCCACGTCATGGGCCATTCCAGCGGCGGCACCACCGCAATGTACGCTGCGGCGCTCGATCCGCGGATCGCGGCGGTGCTGGCCTGCGGCTGCGTCGGCTTCGTGCGCGACACCATCGGCCGGCGGCGCGACAATTCCGGCCAGGGCACGGTGCCCGGCCTGCTGAAGTTCATGGAGAGCGCCGACGTGGTGGGCCTGATCGCGCCGCGGCCGTTCGTGACGGTGGCGGGCGACAGCGACCACATCTGGCCGGCCGCGGGCGCGGCAAGTGTGGTCGCGGAGGCGCGCGCGATCTACACAGCGCTCGGCGCGGCCGATCTCATCGACTGCGTGACCGAGCCGGGCGGACACAGCTTTCGCCCCGAGCCGAGCTGGCGCGCGTTCGAAGCGGCGCTCGAACGGCAGCGGCAGGCCACAGCGCGCTGAGGCGACGCGCTGACACCGCGCGCCGGCCCCGATCAGGCGTTGCGCGCGCTGGCCGCGCCTGAGCCTGCGATGCGGCCGAACACGGCGCCGGACATCAGGCCGGAGCCGCCGGGGTAGTTGAAGTAGAAGATGCCGCCGACGAGCTCGCCCGCGGCGTAGAGGCCGGGGATCGGGTTCATGTCGCTGTCGATCACCTGGCCCGAGTCCGGATCGATCCGCACGCCGCCGAAGGTGAACGACAGCCCGCAGCCGACCTGATAGGCCTCGAACGGCGGCTCCTCGATGGTGTTGGCCCAGTTCGACTTGTTGACGTCGAGGCCCACGGTGCAGCGGCCGTCCTTGATATTCGGATTGAACTTGACGTCCTTCTTGACCGCGGCGTTGTACTTTTTGATCTCGTCGAGGAAGCCCTGCGGATCGACGCCCTCAAGCTTGTGGGCGAACTCCTCGATGGTGTTGGCGCTGACCTTCGACACCCGCTTGATGCGGTATTCGTCGCGCAGCATCGGCACAATTTTTCCGTCGAACACCTGCCAGGCGAAGTTGTTCGGCTGGCGCAACACCACGGCGCCGTATTTCGCATAGGTGTAGTTGCGGAAGTCCGCGCCCTCGTCGACGAAGCGCCGGCCGGTGGCGTTCACCAGAATGCCCCACGGATACGAGTGCTTCTGGAAATTGTCGCCCACGCTGAGGTCGCCGAATTCGGGGGCGTTGTAGTCCCACTGCACCGCGTGGCCGCCCGACCAGTTGCCGAAGCTCGACGCGCCGATGGCGAGCGCCATGTTGATGCCGTCGCCGGTGTTGTAGGGCGTGCCGCGCACCTTCGCGAGCTCCCAGCCCGCGCCCATGTAGCGCGTGCGCATCTCGGCGGAGGACTCGAAGCCGCCGCAGGCAATCACCACCGATTTCGCCCGCACCTCCTCGATCGCGCCGTTGGCCTTCACCTTCACGCCCTGCACGGTCTTGCCGTCGTAGAGCAGCTCGAAGGCGCGGGTGCCGTAGCGGATCTCGATGCCGTTTTTCGCCGCGAGCTTCAGATGCTGGTCGATCAGGCCCGGGCCGCCGCCCTTGGATTCCACCGTGAGCCCGCCCCAGAACTTGAACTTGCCATCGATCAGGTACGCTTGCCGGCCCCAGATCGGATCGAACTTCATGCCCTTGCCGTGCAGCCAGCGCATCGCGTCGCGCGAGCGGCCGACCAGGCGGTCGCACAGGTCGCCGTCGGTGCGGTACTGCGTGATGCGGAACATGTCGTCGTAGAACTGGTCCTGGGTGTAGGTGCCGAAGTCGGAGCGGTCGATCTCGGCCGCGGTCAGGTCCGGCATGATGGCCTTGAGGTCGTCGACGCCGTCGTACACGCAGCGGAACGCGCCCGCGGTGAAGCGCGAATTGCCGCCCATCAGCTCCTTCGGCGCGCGCTCCAGCATCAGCACCTTGGAGCCCTTCTCGGCCGCCGCCTGCGCCGCGCAGAACGCTGCGTTTCCGGCGCCGACCACCACCACGTCCCAGTTCGCCACGATCAAGTCCCTCCCAGGCCCACCGGAGGGTGGGCGATGAATCAGGGGTGTTAAGCGCCAAATTGGAGGGGAGGAGTCAAGGGTGGGGGTGGGCGTGGTGGCGCGGCTTCGTAGCCCGGATGGAGCGGAGCGAAATCCGGGGCGGCCTCTCGGGTCGGGGCAAGCCTATCCATCGTACCCGGGTTACGATTCGCTTCACCCGGGCTACATACTTGCTGCTGGTCAATCGCGAAAGCGAATGGTCTTGTAGAGGATTCCCCACTCCAGACTGCGGGGATCGGCTATGGTCTCGTTGAGGTCCGGCACCGCCCAGCAATTGCCGAATCCTTCCGTTGGTTTGATTATCTTGTCGTCGGAGTAGGAGTGGTAGCGCGCCATATTTGAGCTGCGCCCCGACCTGTTGGCCTTAAGCGTGAACTCGACTCTGTCCACGGTGCGCACAGAGTTGTTTACTACGCCGACGAAGATGGGGTGCTTGTCGTCCTTGCATACAGAGTCACGTTTCGGATTGACCGTGAATTGCAATTTCGCTTCGTGCCGATCATGCGTGAAGTGCTGGTAGGAATAGCCGATAGCGACCGCGGCAGCGACGAGTCCAGTGATGGCCAGCGCCGCGTATAGCAGCCACTTGAAAATCAGCCACGAAATGCGGCGGAATGTATCTACAGCGTCGGCCATAAAATCCCCTGCCAGGACAATGGCAAGCGTAGCCCGCTACTGCTCAATCTCCGGCTCCACCAGCGCCGCCAAATTCCGCAGCGAATCCTGCCAGCCGAGATAACACATCTCCGGCGGGATGACGTCGGGGATACCCTCCTGCACCACGTTCAGCTCGGTGCCGCACAACACCGCCTTGAGCGTGACCGTCACCACGATCTCGCCCGGCAGGTTGGGATCGTCGAACCGGTCGGTGTAGCGAAGCCGCTCGCCGGGCACGAGCTCCTTGTATTCGCCGCCGAAGGAATGGCTCTTGCCGTTGGTGAAGTTGCGGAACGACATCCGGAACGTGCCGCCGACCTTCGCTTCGAGATGGTGCACGGTGCAGGTGAAGCCGTTCGGCGGCAGCCACTTCGCCATGGCGTCGGCCTCGACGAAGGCGCGATAGACCTTCTCGGGCTTGGCGGTCAGGACGCGGTGCAGGCGGACGGTGCCGGGCATGGCTGGTTCTCCAATGGCTGGCGACCTTACATCCTCCGCCCCGGCGTTGTAACGCGCGGGCGGGCGTTCGGGTCCGTTCTATCAGCAGCAAGTAGCCCGGATGGAGCGCAGCGAAATCCGGGGTAGCGCTTCGATTGTCCCGGGTTGCGCTTCGCTCCACCCGGGCTACGGGCACAGGCTGCGGCCCCATCGCGCCTTGCAAGGCGTGGCTGGATTTCCAACAATGCCCGCCACATCCAGCAACGCGGAATCCCGAATGCTCACCCTGCAGAAATCCAACGTCATCGCCGAAGCCATCCTCAAGAAGGGCCGCGAAATGAAGCTGCGCCCGCTGTGCGTCGTGGTCACCGACATCGGCGCCAGGATCAAGACGGCGCAGCGCGAGGACGGCTGCTCGCAGGCGCGCGTGGAAATGGCGCTCGGCAAGGCGGTGGCGTCGCTGGCGCTGGGGCGCTCCTCGGCGTTCGTGCGCGAGCGCCAGAAGCAGGGGCCGGAGTTCGTGGCGCAGGTGCAGAACTTCGTCGGCGAGCAGAAGATGTTCATGGTCGGCGGCGGCGAACTGATCCGCGACGAGGCGGGCAACATCCTCGGCGCGGTCGGCGTCACCGGCGCGACCGAAGACGAGGACGAACTGCTGGTCGCGCACGGCATCCGCGCGGCGGGGTTCAAGACCGACCAAGACCTCGCCCATCTCGGCGCGATGGTCCGTTCCAAGGCTTGAGGGGCGTCAACACATGGATGGGAGATTGACGATGCGAACACTGACAGCCGCCGCGTGTCTGCTGCTCGTGGCCCTGCCCGCGCAGGCGCAGTCGGTCGAGGACTTCTACAAGGGCAAGTCGATCAATCTGGTGATCGGCTTCTCGGTCGGCGGCGGCTACGACCTCTACGCGCGCCACCTCGGCCGCCATATCGGCAAGCACATCCCCGGCAATCCGACGATCGTGCCGCAGAACATGGCCGGCGCAGGCTCGCTTCGCGCGGCGAACTTCCTCTATTCGGCGGCGCCGAAGGACGGCACCGCGTTCGGCACCTTCGCGCGCACCACCGGCATCAACCCGCTGCTGGAGAGCGGCGCGACCTTCGACGGCACCAAGTTCTCCTGGATCGGCAGCGTCACCGACGACGTGTCGACCTGCATCACCTGGCACACCACGGCGATCAAGACCTGGCAGGACTTCACCACCAAGCCGGTGACGCTCGGCGGCCAGGGCCCGTCGTCGGAGCCGGACATCTTCGCGCGGCTCTACAAGAACGTGTTCGGCGCGCCGATCAAGCTGGTCGCGGGCTATCCCGGCACCAACGAGATCACGCTCGCCATGGAGCGCGGCGAGGTCGACGGGCTGTGCGGCCTGTCGTGGAGCACGATCAAGACGCGGCACGCCAAGTGGCTCGCCGAAAAGCGGATCAACGTGCTGGTGCAGTCGTCGTTCAAGAAGGTCGCGGACCTCGGCGACGTGCCGCTGGTGCTGGACCTGACCAAGGACGCGGAGAAGCTGCAGATCCTCAAGCTGATCCTCGCGGCGCAGGAGATGGCGCGGCCGTTCGCGGCGCCGCCCGGCATCCCCGCAGACCGCAAGGCCGCGCTGGTCGCGGCGTTCGACAAGACCATGAAGGACCCGGAGTATCTCGCCGAGGCGCAGAAGGCGCGGATCGAGGTCAACCCGGTGAGCGGTCCGGCCATCGACAAGCTCCTGGCCGAACTTTACGCGACGCCGAAGGACGTGGTGAAGAAGGCGAGCGAGGCGATCACGAAGTGACCGCGCCCGATGGATCGCGGCGTCAGCCTGCCGGCCGGCTTTGACGCGATGCGGGCGTTCCTGCACGCGCAATGGGAAGACGGCGGGAGACGGTCCGAGGATTTGGCGATCCTGCTCGGAAGCCTGGACCGCGGCACTGCGCAGGACGGCGCACCGGCCGATCCCGCGCAATGGAGCGACTGGATCGACGCGGTGCTGACGGTCCGGCCGGACCTGAAGGGCCGGATCGAAGATGGCGGCGTCACGATCGGCCCAGGCGAGGCGTTCGAAGCGATGCGCGCGTTCCTCGCGGCGTACTGGGAGCGCGGCGGCCGCACCGAACGCGGCATCGGCGAAATCGCCGAAGCCCTGGACCGGGACCGCGCCACGGCCGGACTGCAACAACGCTGGTCTGCGGCGGTGCGGATGGCGCAGCCCCGGTCATGACTGGTAAGACCGTCGCATGCCTCCCCTGATCGGCGCCCGCATCGCCCGCCTGGAAGACGAGCCGCTGCTGCGCGGCAAGGGCCGCTTCGTCGACGACATCGCGCTGCCGGACGCGCTGCATGTTGCGTTCGTGCGGAGCCCGCATCCGCACGCGCTCATCAAGGGCATCGACAAGAGCGCGGCTCTGGCGCTGCAAGGCGTCCATGCGGTGCTCACCCTCGACGATCTCGCCAAGGTGATGGTCCAGCGCCGCATGGTGCGGCACTCCAATTCGGGCATGCCGCTCGACCGCGCCTGGGCCTTTGCGCTCGCCGACGGCGAGACGGCTTACGTCGGCGAGCCGGTGGCGATGGTGGTCGCCGGCGACCGCTATCTCGCCGAGGACGCCGCGGCGCTGGTCATGGTCGACTACGAGCCCCTGCCCTTCACGGCCGACGTGCGGAAGGCGAAAGACGGCCCGCCAGTGCGGCGCGAGCTGAAGTCCAACGTCGTCACCAGCTACAAGGTCGGCTTCGGCGACGCCGACGCGGCGTTCAAGGCCGCGGCCCACGTGTTCAAGACGCCGCTCTGGCAGCACCGCGGCGCGGCGCATTCGATCGAGGCGCGCGGTACCATCGCCGAGGTGCGCTCAAGCGACGGCGGCATCACGGTGCATTCGTCGACCCAGAAGGCGCACGATCTCGCGCAGACGCTGACCTCGCTGATGGATTTCGACGCCGGATTGCGCGTCGCGGCGCCCGACATCGGCGGCGGCTTCGGGGCCAAGCTCTGCGTCTATTCCGAGGACGTCGCGGTGGTCGCTGCGGCGAAATTGCTCAACCGCTCGATCAAGTGGGCGGAAGACCGCCGCGAGTATTTCACCAACGCGGTGCATGAGCGCGACCAGTACTGGACGCTGGAGGTCGCGGCCGACAACGACGGCAAGGTGCTCGGCGTCCGCGGCACAGTGCTGCACGACACCGGGGCCTACACGCTGCAGGACCCGAACATTCCTTACAATTCCGCGTCCACCATGAGCGGGCCTTACACCGTGGCCAATCTCGCGATGGAGGTCACGATCGCGATGACCAACACCGCGCCGGTGTCCTCGGTGCGCGGCGCAGGCTATCCGCAGGCCGCATTCGCAATGGAGCGGCTGCTCGATCTGGTGGCGCACGAGCTGAAGCTCGACCGCGCCGAGGTGCGGCGGCGCAACCTCATCCCGGCGTCGAAGATGCCCTACGAGAAGCCGCTGAAAACCCGCGCCGGCATGACGATCCAATACGACAGCGGCGACTATCCGGCGTGCCAGGACGAGGTGCTCAAAGCCGCGGGCTGGGCGGAGTTTCCGGAGCGCCAGGCGGAGGCGCGCGCGCAAGGCCGCTACATCGGTATGGGGCTGGCGCACGGTGTCAAGGGCTCGGGCCGTGGGCCGTTCGAGTCGGGGCTCGTTCGCGTTTCGAGAACCGGCAAGGTCACGATCTTCACCGGCGCCTCCGCCATGGGCCAGGGTCTTGCGACCGCGATGGCGCAGATTGCGGCGAGCCAGTTGGGCATTTCCGCCGACAAGATTTCCGTGGTCGCGGGCGACACCGCGACCGTTTCGCTCGGCCTCGGCGGCTTCGCCAGCCGGCAGACCGTCACCGCGGGTTCCTCGGTGATGCTCGCGGCGAAGGCCGTGGCCGACAAGGCGAAGAAGGTCGCCTCGCATGTGCTGGAGGCCGACGAAGGCGATTTGGAGCTTGCCGACGGCGAGGTGCGGGTCGCGGGCGCGCCGCAGCTCGCGATGAAGCTGTCCGAGATCGCGCGCATTCTGCAAGGCGCGCCGGGCTACGGCTTCCCGCCCGGCGTCGATCCGGGCCTCGAAGCCAACGTCATGCACCGCACCGACGCGCTGTGCTACGCCAACGGCTGTCACGCCGCCGAGGTCGAGGTCGATCCCGAGACCGGCGCGGTGACGATCCTGCGCTATGTCGCGATCCAGGACTCCGGCGTGCTGATCAATCCCACGATGGTCGAAGGCCAGATCCACGGCGGCGTCGCGCACGGCATCGGCAACGCGCTCTACGAGTGGATGGGCTACGACGAGCAGGGCCAGCCGGTGACCACGACCTTTGCCGACTACCTGCTGCCGTCGGCGACCGAGGTGCCGATGGTCGTGACGCTCGCCAAGCAGACGCCCTCGCCGCTCAATCCGCTCGGCGTCAAGGGAGTCGGCGAGGCCGGCACGATCCCGGCCGCGGCGGCACTGATTTCGGCGGTCGAGGATGCGCTGTCGCCGTTCAACGCGCGGATCGAGCACTTCCCGTTAAGGCCGATGGAGATCGTGCGGATGGTGCGCGGCGCGCAGTGAGCGCGCCGCCGTTGCACCCTACTTCTTCGCCCCCGAGGCCTTGATGATCGGGCCGAACTTGGCGGCATCGGCCTTGATGCGCGCGGTGAACTCCACCGGCGACGTCGCACCGACGTGGATGCCCTGCCCGGCGAGCCGCTGTCGCAGATCGGGATCGGCGACCGCCTTGGCGAACATCGCGTGCAGGTTGGCGATCGCCGCGTCCGGAGTCTTGCCGGGCGCAGTCAAGCCGAACCAGACGAACTCCGAGTTGACGTCCGCATGGCCGGCCTCGACGAAGGTCGGCACATCCGGGACTTCGGTCATGCGCGTCCGGGACGTCACCGCGAGCGGTCGCAGCGCGCCCGAGGCGATGTGACCTTTGCTCGGCAGCACGCCGACGAACATCATGTCGACGCGCCCGGCGACCAGATCGATCACCGCGGGCGCGGCGCCACGATAGGGGATATGCACCAGCGGCGCGCCGGTGGCTTTGCCGAACAATTCGCCGAGCAGGTGGCCCGCCGTGCCTACGCCTTGTGAGGCGTACGACAATCCGCCTTGCTTCTTCTTCGCCAGCGCCACCAGTTCCGCAACCGACTTGGCCTCGACCGCAGAGGGCACCGCCAGCATCAGAGGGAACGAGAACAGCGGCGTGATGTGCTTGAAGTCGGCGAGCGGATCGTAGGGCGTGCCCGCGGGCATCGCCGGGTTGATCACGTGGGTGGCGTAGCTCGACAGCATGATGGTGCGCCCGTCCGGGGCCGCATCCTTGAGGCCGACGGTCGCGACCACGCCGCCGCCGCCGGGGCGGTTCTCGATCACGAACTTGGGTCCGCCCATCTGCTCGACCTTGGCGGCGATGGTGCGCACGCCGATGTCGGAGCTGCCGCCGGCGGCGACCGAAACCACAATCGTGACCTGCGATTGCGCCGCGGCGGGCGCGCCGGCAATCGCCAGCCCTGCGGCCGCCACGAGTGGCGCGATAGTCCGGTGACCGAATCGACGAAGCATGGCGTCCTCCCTGAAAGGAGACGCATGTTGTCTAATTTGCACGCGCGGTGCAAATATCCGATCCGCTGGTCAGAACGAGGATCGGAATGCCGGACCGGATCGCCGCGGGGCTTGTCTCGCGCACCTATTTCAACATGCCGCTGTGGGCGTCGCAGGAGCATGGCTTCTTCGCAGACGAGGGTCTCGCGGTCGAAGGCACGATCTTCGGCAACGCCTCGCAGGTCGAGCCGCTGCTCGATGGCACGTTCCAAGTGTTCATCGGCTCGCCGGAGCTTGCGATCCAGAACGCCGCCGCGGGCGGCCCGCTACGGATCGTGGCGGGCAACGCCGGCAAGCTCGTGCATTCGTTGATTGCGCGTGCGCCGTTCAAGCGGTTCGAAGATCTGCGCGGGCGCACCGTCGGCATCTTTACCGAGAAGGAAGGCACGTTCTTCCACGTGCGCGCGATGCTCGCCGCGCACGGGCTGAACTATCCCGGCGACTATCTGATCAAGCACACCGGCGGCGTGCCGCCGCGCCACAAGGCGCTGCTGGCGGGCGAGATCGACGCCGGCCTGCAATCGGTGCCGTGGAACTATCTCGCCGAGGACGAGGGCATGAACAACCTCGGCGACGCGATCGATACCGTGCCGGACTGGCAGTTCGTCTCGATCAACGTCAATCGAGACTGGGCGCGGGCCAACCGCGACGTGCTGGTGCGCTTCCTGCGCGCGATGCGGCGCGGCACAGAATGGCTCTACGCCAACCGTGAGGCGGCCTCGGCAATCGCCGCGCGCGAACTACCGGCATCGATGGAGCATGCCCGGCGCGCGTGGGACTATTTCACGAGCAAGGACGCGCTCACCCGCGACATGTCCGTCAACCGCAAGGGCATCGCCAAGGTGATCGAGACGCTGAAGCTCGCGGGGCTGCTGCCGCCCGAGGCGGCCGACGATCCCGGCGCCTATATCGAGGACGAGTATCTCGCCGAGGCGCGAAAAGGCTAGCGCCGCCGCGTGTCGCGCCACGGCATCGCAAACAGCGGCCGCAGCATGAAGTAGAACAGCGGCGCGAGCATCAGCGTCCAGAACGCCCAGACAGTGCGAACGATCGCGTTGTGCGTGCTCCAGCCCTCGACCCGGCGGCCGTCCACGTCCAGACATACGACCGGCCGGTGCGGGCGCGACGTCCGCGACTGATAGTGGCGCGGCGCGATCCGGCCCGATTCCGGGCAGAACGCCTGCGACACGCCGGGCACGCGGTCGATCCAATGGAAATAGAGCGTCATCGGCATCATGAACGCGCCGCCGAGCAGCAGCGCGAGGCCGAGCGCAAGGCCCGCGGCGGGCAGCGAACGGGGAAGAAAGCGGCGCATGGCACGGACCGGGATGGCGTGGGGACGATCCTTGTTGGTCGCCAAGACAAAGCCGGAGGTTCGAAAGGCGCTGCTTCCGTCATTCCGGGACTCCCCGAAGGGGCGGGCCCGGAATGACAGCGGAGAGCCTGTGCTCTCGGCCTACCGCCCCGGCCGCAGGCGCTGGATCTGCAACTGCGCCAGGAACGGCACCAGCGGGTGCGCGCCCATCTTCACGATCGACGGCAGATCGAGCGCGATCAGCGCCTCGCGCTGGGCAGGCGGCAGCGCGAATTTGCCGGCGTAGGCCTTCGCATCCTTCATGTACTGCGCGCGTTCGTCTGCATCGTGGGCGAGCGCGTGCAGCGCCGCGGTCAATTCGACCAGCTCGGGCTTGATCGACGGGTAGTGCGCCGCGTGGTCCTTGGGCTCGCCGCCGATCCAGCCAAGCGAGGCGTAGTTATGGTGCCAGCTCGGATCGAACGACACCACGTCCGGCTTGCGCTCGCCGATGGCACCCGCGGCCGCGGCCCAGCAGCGCAATTCGATGTTGCCCTTGTCGTCGAGTTCCGCTTCGTCATAGCCGATCAGCGACTTCAGCTTGCCCGCGGCGAGCTGCTCCAGCACGCGCTTGTCCCAGTCGAGCTCCGGGTTGGAGTAGCGGTCGGTGCCTGGAAAATGCGACATGCCGCCGCTCGAAAGAATCACGGTGCGTAGGCCAAGCTGTGTCACCGTGCGCGCCACGGCCTGGCCGAAGGCGTAGCAGCGCTCCATGGTCGGCTGCGGCGGAAGATAAGCATTCACGTAGATCGGCAGCACCGGATCTGTGAGCCCGAGATGCGTCAGCGGAATGCCGATGGCATAGTCGATCTTCGCCGTCGAGGTGAAGGCCGGATCGAAGCCCTGGCGATAGAGCTGCCGCACGACCTCGAAGCCGATCTCGCTCGGCACCTTCCAGTGGAACTTGCGGCCCGCGAACTCGCCCGTCGCCTCGCCGCCGACATGCACGGTGAAGGCCGGGCAGACGTTGTGAAAGAACTGCTCGGCGTGGTCATTGGAGAAGATGATCCAGAGGTCCGGCTTGAGCGCCTTCAGCCGCGCGCCGATGTCGGCCGCCACCGCGCGCACCTTCTCGACGTTCGCCTTGTCCTCGGTCTCAGGCATGGTGAAAAACTGCGGCGCGTGCGGCAGCATCGCGCCCCCGATCACCGTGGACATCATGGCCCGCTCCATCGCGTTGCGGCGACCGCCGCCGTCCCGCAAAACGTAGTGCGGCGTGCGGCACCCGACAAGCGAAACGCCCCTCTCCCGGGTCTCGGGAGAGGGGCGTCAAACGCCAGAGACGAAGTGTCGAGGTCTGCCGTCGCTACTGCGCCTTGATGCCGGCTTCCTTGACCACCTTGCCCCACAGTTCGAATTCGGAGTGGTAGAATTTTTCGAACTGCGGCTGGGTCATCTTCACGATCTGCGCGCCGCGATCGGCGAACTGCTTCTGCACCTCGGGCTTGTCCTGGATCGCCGCGATCTCCTTGTTCAGCAGATCGATAATGGCCTTGGGCGTGCCCTTCGGCGCCGCAAGCCCGATCCAGTTGCCGCCGGAGTACTCCGGAAAGCCGGCCTCGGCGAACGTCGGAACGTCTGGGAACGCCGGCAGCCGCTTGTCGGACGCGACGGCGAGACCGCGCAGCTTGCCGCCCTTGACGTGCGACGACAGGCTCGACGCCGATGCGATGACGGCCTTGGTGTTGCCGGCGATCACGTCGATGGTGCCGGGGCCCGCGCCGCGAAACGGCACGTGCACCACGTCGATCTTGGTGAGCAGCTTGAACAGCTCCATGCCGAGATGCAGCGCGCCGCCAGTGCCTCCCGAGGCATAGTAGATCGAGCCGGGCTTCGCCTTGGCGAGCGCGACGAACTCCTTGGCCGTCTTGGCCGGCAGGTCGGGATTGACCGCGAGCATGTTCGCGCTGGTGATGAACAGCGCGATCGGGATGAAGCCGTTGCGCCCGTCGTAATTCAGCTTGTAGAGCACCGGCTGCACGGGATTGGCGATCGACACGATGCCGAGCGTGTAGCCGTCCGGCGCGGCGTTCGCGACCATCTCGGTGCCGACGACACCGCCGGCCCCGGTGCGGTTCTCGGGGATGAACTGCTTGCCGAGCTTCTCGGTGAGGTGCGTGGCCATCACCCGCGCGGCGATGTCGTTCAGGCCGCCGGGCGCGAACGGGATGACGATCCGGACCGGCTTGGCCGGGTAGTCCTGGGCCGCGGCCGGCGCGGCGAAGACCAGCGTCGCCCCGGCGACCGCTGCAATCAATGAGTGCACTCGTAACATCTATTCCTCCATGACGCGAAAGCGTGGACGGAGAATGCTGTGTCCTTGCGGGGTTTTCAACCGCCGGGATGTCTCACCCCGGGCAGCCGGCGCCACCCGCCGGTCGGCCTCGGACGGATGCCGACAAATCGATGCAAATCGCCGAGATGCGATTAGCAGCCTGTTGTGGGGGCCGTCGTAGCGTCCGGGAGCTGGCCCCCGCCAGACCGGATCGCCATGCTGATCGATCGACGCCGCCATCAGCGCCAGACCATCAACCGCCTCGCCAAGCTGCAGGTCGAGTCGGGCGCCTTGCCGCGCGACTGCCTGATCACGGACATTTCGCAACAGGGCGCGCGGCTGCACGTCGAGGGCCTCGACGTGCCCGATCGCTTCCATCTCTGGATCACCGGCGAGCAAGGCACGCGGCGCGAGTGCCATGTGGTCTGGCGGCTCGGCCACGAGGTCGGCGTGAGCTTCGTCGGACCGGAAACGCGCGCGCCGGCGCAGCGTGCCGGAGCCGTGCCGGCGTAGGAACCGCCGTCACTCGCGCTTGATCTTGCCTTCGCGCACCACCCGCTCCCACTTCGCCATTTCCCTGGTCATGAACGCCCCGAACTCGGCGGGGCTCATGTTGACAGCCTCGGCGCCGCGGGCGGCGAGCAACTTCTGGCCCTCGGGCGAGGCCTGAATCGCGGCGATCTCCTTATTGAGCTTGTCGATAATGTCCTTCGGCGTGCCCGCAGGCGCCACCATCCCGATCCAATTGGCGACCTCGTAGTCAGGCACGCCGGCTTCGGCGACGGTCGGAAGCTCGGGTAGCACGGCGCTGCGCTTGAGCGCGCCGACGCCGAGGCCCTTGAGCTTTCCAGACTTGATGAACGGCGAGGTGGTGATGGTGGTGGCAAAGCCGACCTTGGTGTTGCCCGCGACCAGGTCGATCATGGCCGGGCCGCCGCCCCGGAACGGCACGTGCATCAGGTCGATGCCAGCGGTCAGCTTGAACAGCTCGCCGCCGAGATGCATGAAACTGCCGACGCCCGCCGACGCATAAAGCACCTCACCCGGCTTGCCCTTGGCGAGCGCGAGCAACTCCTTGATCGAATTGACCGGCAGAGTCGGATTGACGACCAGCACCGTAGGCGCCTGCGCCAGGAACGCGATCGGCACGAAGGCCGTCTTGGGATCGTAGGGCAGCTTGTACAGCCATGGATTGACGGCGTTGACGATCGAGACGACCAGCAGCGTGTAGCCGTCCTTGGGCGCGTTGGCTGCAATCTCGCTCCCGACGATGCTGGCGGCGCCGGTGCGGTTCTCGACCACGAATTGCTTGCCAAGCCGCTCGCTGAGCTGCGTCGCGATCATGCGGCCGACGATGTCGTTCACGCCGCCCGGCGGGAACGGGACGATCACCCGCACCGGCCGGTCGGGATAGTCCTGCGCCGCCGCGGGCGCGGCGAGCGCGATCGCACTCGTTGCGATTGCGAGCAGTAGCGAATGCATGCGTGGCATGGCGAGCCTCCCCCCGAAGCGCATTCCCGACCCGCCGTCACGGCCTCAGTCGATGCAGATATTCGGGCCGGTACGGCCTTGCGGCTGAGAGTATGGCACAAGCGACGGGGAATGTGTGCCGGCCCCGCTGCGGCATGATGCGCGCCGGCACATGCAGCGGCGCGTGGATCAGTCGCGCGCTTCGCGCATCCGCTTCGCCGCGTCCAGCGCGGCCAGCACGATGCCCTGATAGCCGGTGCAGCGGCAAAGGTTCCCCGAGATCGCGATCCGGACCTCCTGCTCGGTCGGGTCCGGGTTGTCGCGCAGGAATTCGAGCAGAGTCGTCAGCATCCCGGGCGTGCAGAAGCCGCACTGAAGCCCGTGGTTGTCGCGGAAAGCCTCCTGCAACGGATGCAGCTTGTCGGGCGACGGCGCGATGCCCTCGACGGTGAGGATGTCGTGGCCGTCGGCCTGGACCGCGAGCATCAGACAGGAGCGCGCCGAGCGGCCGTCGAGCAGGATGGTGCAGGCGCCGCAGACGCCATGCTCACAGCCAAGATGCGTGCCGGTGAGCTTCAATTCGTAGCGCAGGAAATCGGCAAGCGTGATGCGCACCGCCACCTCGCGCTCGTAGCGCGTGCCGTTGACCGTGACCGCGATGGTACGTGTCTCTGACATTCTCAATGCTTCCGGTTCCACGGCGCGTTGTCGGCAAGGCCCGCAGCCTTCTCCAGCGCGCGGCGCGACAACACCACGGCAAGGTGCTGGCGGTAGTCGGCCGACGCATGGATGTCGGCCAGCGCCTCGATGCCGCGACACCACTCGCAGGCCTTGCGGAACAGGTCCGGCGACGGTGCCTGACCCACGATGGCTTGTTCCACTTCGGTCGCGCGCACCGGCGCGACCGCGACGCCGCCCAACGTGAGCGACGCGCGCGAGATTATTCCGCCGTCGATTTGAAGGAGCGCCGCCGCCGACACGATGGCAAAGTCGCCATGCCGGCGCGAGAACTCGATGAACGCCGCCTTGTGGCCCGCGGGCCAGAGTGGAATACGAATCTCCGTGACGATCTCGTTCAGCTCGATGGCGGGCGTGAGGTAGCCGGCCGGAAAGTCGGCGAACGCGATCTCGCGTTTGCCGCCCGGGCCTACGACCGTCACTGCCGCGTCGTGCGCGGCCGCGACCGACACCAGCTCGGCGGCCGGATCGAGATGGCACAGCGAGCCGCCGATGGTGCCGCGGTTGCGCGTTTGGCGGTGGCCGATGTGCATGATCGCCTCGTGCATCAGCGGGCACCTGGCTTTGACGAGGTCGGAGAACTCCAGGTCGCGCTGGCGCGTCATCGCGCCGATGCGGAGCGCGCCGCCGTCCTCGCGGATATAGGACAGGTCCGCCACACGGTTGAGATCGATCACATGGTCCGGCAGCACGAACCGCATGTTCAGCATCGGCATCAGCGACTGCCCGCCGGCCAGCAGTTTGGCGTTGTCGAGCGAGCCAAGCAGCGCCACCGCCTCCGAGACGGTCGCCGGGTCGTGATATTGGAAGGGCGGCGGCTTCATTGCGGATGCGGAACCTGACGCGACGACTAGAACAAGTATAGGGAAGGCTCGCGCGAAAGGGCAACCGGCCGCTATTTCTCGATCGTCTCGGCCTGCTCCAGCATGTCGCCCCAGGCCGAAGCGGCGGACGGCGGAACCGCCGAAGGCGGCGCCTCCTGCGCCGGATCGATTTCGGCCTTGGGTGCCTCTATCACCACCGGCTCCGGCGGACGCATCTCGTCGCGCACCGCGCGCACGGCCTTGACGATGTTCGCGTAGCCCGTGCAGCGGCAGAGGTTCGACGACAGCACGTCGATCAGTTCCTCGTCGCCGACGCCGGGATCGCGCTCCAGCGTTGCCGCGGCGAGCATCAGAAAGCCCGGCGTGCAGAAGCCGCATTGCAGGCTGTGGTGCGCCATGAACGCGCGCTGCAGCGGATGCAGCGTGCCGTTCGCCGCCAGCCCTTCGACCGTGCGGACCTCCTTGCCCTGCGCCTGCACCGCGAACATGAGGCACGAGCGCACCGCCTCGCCGCCGACAATCACCGTGCAGGCGCCGCAGACGCCATGCTCGCAGCCGATGTGAGTGCCGGTCAGCCCGCAGTCCTCGCGGATCGCGTCGGCGAGCGTCTTGCGCGGCTCGACCGTGACGCGGTGCGCGCGGCCGTTGACGGTGAGGGTGAGATCGAGCTTTGCGGTCATGCTGAGGCGGCCGAATTCCAGGCGTCGAACGCGGCACGATAGCCCGCCCGCCGCATGAATGCGACGGGTCCCCGGACCGCCGGCCGTGGCGTCATTTGGGCGTGATCTTGGCGACCTTCGCCACCTCTTCCCACCGCTTCACCTCGTCGGCGATGAGCCTGGCGAACTGCTCGGGCGTGTTGCCGCCGGGCACAGCGCCTTCCGTCTGCATCCACTTGGCGACGGCCGGCGCCCTGAGGCCTTCGACAATCTCCCGGTGCAGCCGGTCGACGATCGGCTTCGGCGTCCCGGCCGGCGCCAGCATCCCGAACCACTGGATCACCTCGAAGTCGGCGAGGCCCAGTTCGGCGATGGTGGGCAGGTTCGGCAGCGCCGGCGCGCGCTTCAGGCTCGACACCGCAATCCCGCGCAGCGCGCCCTTGTCCAGATGCTGCTTCGCCGACGCGGCGTTGATCAGCATGATCTGGATGCGGCCGGCCAGCACGTCGGTGAGCGCGGGGGCGACGCCGTTGTACGGCACATGCAGCAGGTCGATGCCGGTCCGCATCTTGAGCATTTCCATGCCCATATGCGCGTTCGACGCGAGGCCCGGCGATGCGAAGGCGAGCTTGCCCGGATCCTTCTTCGCGAGCGCGATCAATTCCTGGAAATTGTTCGCCGGGACCGACGGATGCACCAGCAGCACGTTGGGCAGCGACACGATCTGCGAGATCGGCGCGAAGTCCTTCACCGGGTCGAAGCGCTTGACCGCGCGCGCGACGTTCAGACTGGTGAGGGTACTGGCCACCGTGACGAGGTTGTAGCCGTCCGGCGCGGAGCGCGCGGCAGCTTCGGTTCCGGTGGCAGTGCCGCCGCCGGGCCGGTTCTCGACGAAGAACTGCTGGCCGAGCTTCTCCGAAAACTGTTGCGCCAGCAGGCGGGTCACCGTGTCGGTGCCCCCGCCCGGCGCCGACGGAACGACGATGCGGACCGCTTTCGAGGGATAGTCGGACTGCGCCAGCGCGGGCGAACCCGGCAGCGACAGCAACACTGCCGCTGTCAGCAGGCCCGGCACGCGCAGAATCGTTTGTGTTTTTGTCATCGTTGTTCTCCCTCACTCAGGACCGATTTGGAATCCGCGCGATCGCTTCGCACGATTACTTGGGCAGCTTTGCGCCGAACTTGCCTCGCACCAGGTCCTCGACCTCCTTCGACGCGCGGACCACGATCGGGAACGTGTCGCGGCGGCCGAACGGCTTGCAGGCGTCGATGACCACGCGGGCGTTGCGCGGATCGGTCTCCGAATACGCCATCGGATCGAGCGCCGACGACCAGCAGCCGCGCAAAATCTCCATGCCCTCGCGCGGATCGCAGCGCGTGCACATGGCCCAGATCACCTTGTCCATGTCCGCCGGGTCGATGTCGTCGTCCACCACCACGACGAAACGATTCACATAGGCACCGGCGTGGCACTGCGAGGCGATCAGGCCGGCCTGCTTGGCGTGGCCGGCGTACATCTGCTTGATCGCAACCGTGAGCCACAGCCGCGAGCCGCCGGCGGCGTGCGACCACACGCCCTTCACCTCGGGCACGCCCGCGGCTTCGAGCTGGTTCCACACCGCGCCGGAGCGGTACGAGCCGCGATAGAACGAGTCGTCGTCCGGCGGAATGCCGGGGATCGCGCCCAGGAGAATAGGATCGTCGCGATACATCATGGTCTCGACGCGGATCGCGGGCTCCTGCTTGACGCCGCCGGCGTAGTAGCCGGTCCATTCGCCGAGCGGGCCTTCCTTGATGCGGTCGTTCGGATGGATGAAGCCTTCGAACGCGATCTCGGCGTGCGCGGGGATCGGCAGGCCGGTCTTGGGTCCCTTGATCACCTGCACCGGCTCGCCAAGCAGGCCCCCCGCCGCGTCGTACTCGTTCTTGCCGTGCGGGATTTCCAGCCCCGCGATCATGAACAGCGCCGGGTGCATGCCGCACACCACCGCGACCGGGCACGGCTGCCCGCGCTCGTGGTACTTGCGGATGATCATGTCGCCGTGCTTGCCCTTGGAGCACATCACGGTGGCGAGTTTCTTGTCGTGCGCCTGCACGCGATAGGCGCCATAGTTGATCCAGCCTGAATCGGGGTCCTTCATCACCACCATGTCGCCGGTGCCGATGTAATAGCCGCCGTCGTGCTCGTGCCAGCGCGGCACGGGAATCTTGAACAGGTCGATGTCGTCGCCGGTCTTGACGTTCTCCAGGAGCGCGCCCGAGGCCACTTCCACCGGCGGGATGGTCCTGGCCTCCTTCATGTAGCGGCGCCAGTGCTTGACCAGTTCGATTTCCGAGCCGTCCGCCGGATTGCCCATGGTCATGTTGATGCGGCGAATCGACGTGAGCAGGTTCGCCAGGATGCGGTGACCCTTCGGATAGCCGGGAATGTCGTCGAACAGCACCAGCGGGTTGCCGATCTTGCGCTGGTAGATGTCGACGATGCCGCCGATCTCGCGCTCGCGCTCGGCGCCGGAGATATGCGTCACCTCGCCCGCGGCCTCCATCATGGCGAGCCAGGCGCGCAGGTCCTGTTTGGGTGCGTTGGAAATTGCTGCGGCGGCGCGCGGATCGACGTTGGTGTTCATTGTCGTTCTCTCAGATGCTCCACGCAGTATAGCCCTTGTCGGATGCCCCCGCGAGCCGCGGCCGTTTTCGCTGTGCCCTCTCCCCTCGAGGGAGAGGGCGACGCCGAAATATCCGCACACTCAATTGGGTGAGGGGTCACAGACTATCGCGAGTCCTTGCCCCCTCACCCAACTGAGCAAGTTGAATTGCCTGCGATGCCCTCTCCCTCAAGGGGAGAGGCACAACAACCGCCATCGACATTGGCAGCAACGCTGCTTCAATACGGCACCTTGTCCGGCTTCGCGGCCCACGCCTTGAAAACCTCCAGCGCCTCGTCGGCGCTCATGCGGCGGATCGGCAGCTTGCGGCGGTCGAGCGGGGCTGCGACCTCCTCGTAGATCGCATCGTCGTCGAAGCCTATTGCCGCGGCGTCCGCGCGGTCGTTGGCATAGACGATCTCCGCGATGCGCGCCCACCAGATCGCACCGAGGCACATCGGGCACGGCTCGCAGCTCGTGTAGATCGTCGCGCCGTCGAGCACGTGCGTGCGGAGCGCGCGGCAGGCCTCGCGGATCGCGACGATCTCCGCATGCGCGGTCGGATCGCCCGTCGGCACCACGCAGTTGACGCCCTCGCCGACGATCTTGCCGTTGTGAACGACCACCGCGCCGAACGGTCCCTCGTCGCCGCCGACGCATTCGAGCGACAGCGCGATGGCGCGGCGCATGAAGGTGAGGTCGTCGGTCATTCCTTCCCGTCAATAATCGCCTTCAGCCGCTGCGGCGTCACCGGCAGCTCCGTCACCGCGCCGGGAATGCCGATGGCGTCGTCGATGGCGGCGGCAATGGCCGCACCGACGCCGTTCACGCCGCTCTCGCCCGCGCCCTTGATGCCGAGCGGATTGAGCGGCGAGGGATAATCCTCGGTCAGCACGATCTCGACCTCGGGCGTCTCCTTCACCGTCGGCAGGAGATAATCCGCGAAGGTCGTCGCCAGCGGATCGCCGCGCTCGTTGTAGGTGAACTCCTCCATCAGCGCGCCGCCGAGCCCCTGCGCGAAGCCGCCGGAGATCTGGCCTTTCACGAGCGCCGGGTTGAGCGCGCGGCCGACGTCGTAGCCGATCACGTAGCGCTCGACCTTCACGCCGCCGGTCTCGGCGTCGACCTTCACCACCGCCAAGTGATTGCCATAGGGATAGACTTGGTGCTCAGCATAGAACCAGCCGTCCGCCGACAGGCCTGGCTCGCGGTCGCCGCGCACCTTCGACGTCGGGCCGAGCGCGGCCGCGATCTCGCCGAGCGTCATCGACGGACCGCCCTTCCTACCCTTCACCACCACCGCACCGTCGACGATGTCGAGCGTGTCCGCGGGCGATTGCAGCATCTCGGAGGCGACCGACAGCGCCTTCTCGCGGACCTTCAGCGCCGCGACCCGCGTCGCCGAGGCCGTCATCACCGTGGCGCGCGAGGCGTGCGCGCCGATGCCGTGCTCGATGCGGTCGGTCTGGCCGTGGATCACGCGCATCTTCCTGTAGTCGGTGCCGAGCATTTCGGCCGCGACCTGCGCCATCACGGTCTCGAAGCCCTGGCCGATCGACGCGCCGCCGGTAATAACTTCGATTTCGCCCGAGGTGTCGACCTGGATGCGCACGCCGTCGGCGGGGCCGAGGCCTGCCTTCTCCACGAACATCGCGATCCCGACGCCGACCATCTCGCCCTTCTCCCGGCGCGCGGCGAGCTCGGCGTTGAGCTTCTTCCATTCGACATAGGCCAGCGTCCGGTCGAGCAGCGCGTGGTAGTCGCCGGAGTCGAAATGGATTTCCTCGCCCAGCGCCTCCAGCGGCCGCTTGAACGGCATTTCGTTCACGGTCACGGCGTTGCGGCGGCGCACATAGATCGGATCGAGCCGCAATTGATTGGCGATGGCGTCGATCAGCCGCTCGCGCACGAACGTGGTCTCGAAACGCCCCGGCGCACGGTAGGTCGCGGCCGGCGTCTTGTTGGTGAGCCGGAAGTGGCACACCGCGCGATAGGCGCCCGGTACGCGGTACGGCCCCGGCAGCACGCCGCAGGTCATCATGGCGACGCGCGTGGCGTGGGTGCGAACGTAAGCGCCGTTATCGTGATGGATGACGTCGTCGATGGCGAGGATTTCGCCGTCGTCGGTCACCGCCGCCTTGATATGGTGGTGCTGGTGGCGCGAATGATTGGCCGCGATCAAATGCTCGCGCCGGTCCTCGATCCACTTCACCGGGCGGTCGAGCCGCATCGCGGCGACGCACACCAGCACGTCTTCGGGATAGATTTCGCCGCGGATGCCGAAGCCGCCGCCGACGTGCGACTCGTAGACCTGCACCGACGACGGCGGGCGCTTGAGCATCCGCGACAGCAATTCCTTGTTCCGGTGCGGCACCTTCGCCGCGCCGTGCAGCTCCAGAACGTCACGCGAAGCGTCGTAGCGGCCGAGCGCCCCGCGGGTCTCCAGCGGCACGCCGGAGTGCCGCCCCGATGTGAGCTTCAGCTCGACGACATGCGGCGCGGATTTGAACACCGCCTCGACGTCGCCATAGCCCTGACGCAGCACCGCGGCCTCGGTGTTGCGGCCGAACGAGAACTCGCCCGGGTCTTCCTCGGCGGACAGCAGCGGCGGCAGCTCCTCGACGTCCATCGTCACGAGATCGGCGGCGTCCTCGCCAATGTACGGGTCCTCGGCGAACACCGCCGCGACTGGCTCGCCGACGTAGCGCAGCTTGTCGCGCGCCAGCACCGGCTGGCGATAGGGGGCTAAACGCTCAATAGGACCTTCGCGGAAGTCGACCGCCGGCACGTCGAGAATGTCTTCCGCAGTCCAGACCGCGACCACGCCCGGCACGGCGCGCGCGGCGTCGGTGTAGATCGACACGATGTTGGCGTGCGCGTGGTTGGAGCGCACGATCCGCATGTGAAGCTGGCGCGCGATGTTGATGTCGCCGGCAAAGCGTGCGCGGCCGGTGACCAGCGGCGGGTCTTCGAGCCGCTCGACCGCCTGGCCGATCCATTTTGTGGGTCCGGTTGCGTCGTTCACGGGTCAGGACTCGTTTTCCGATGGCGAGGGCTCTTCGGCGGACTCGTAGGCAGCGTCCTGCCCGTTGTCGCCGCCGCCGCTCGCCTGCTCCAGCGCGCGCACAATCATGGCGCGGGCGATGCCGCTGCGGTAATCGGCGCTCACCGCCGCGTCGTCGAGCGGATCGAGCGACCGCACCGCCGCATGCGCCGCGGCCTGGAAGGCGCCGAGGTTCGGCGGACGGCCGATCAGGCTGCGCTCGGCGTCGGTCATGCGGCGCGGAGAAGCCTCAGCGCCGCCGAGCGCCAGCTTGACCTCGGTCATCATGCCGCCCCGCAACCGGAACACCGCGACCGCCATGGCGATGGCGTAGTCGCCGGCGCGGCGGCTGAACTCGGCGAAGCCGACGCGCGTATCCTCGGACAGGATCGGCAGCCTCACTTCGGTCAGCAGCTCTTCTTCCTTGATCGAGGTGGTCATGATGCCTTCGAAGAAGTCGCGCGCGGGCACGACGCGCATGCCGCCGCGCTTGCTTTCCAGCACCATCTCGGCATCGAGCGCGGCCGCCACCGCGCACCATTCCGATGCCGGATCGGCATGCGCGATGCTGCCGCAGAACGTGCCGCGGGAACGGATCGGGCGATGCGCGATGTCGCGGACCACCGTAGCGAGCAGCCGCCCGAGCGGGCCGTCCTCGACCGGCTTTTCGAACGCGGCGTGGCGGGTGCCGGCGCCGATCAAGAGCTTGCCGTCGCGGATTTCGAGGAAATCCAACTCCTTGATGCCGTTGATGTCGACCAGGTGCTTGGGCCGCGCCAGCCGGAACGCCATGGTCGGCACCAGGCTCTGGCCGCCGGCCAGCACGCGCCCGTCGTCCTCGGCGACGTCGGCCAGGATGGTCAGCGCCTCGTCGACGGTTTTCGGGGCGTGGTAGGTGAAAGGTGCGGGTTTCATTCGGCCGGTCCGGCGTGACTTTGCAGCATAGGGCCCGGCCGCACGCGCTTCAACGCCGCGCGCAGAAAGCGAATGTGCATGCGTCGGCCGCGTAAACCGCGCTGGCGCGGGCTCGGCCGCCGACGATATGCTGCCGCGCCATGCCGAAGACAATCGGACAACCGCTCAAGCGCAAGGAGGACGCGCGCCTCCTCACCGGCAACGGGCGCTACAGCGACGACGTCAATCTGCCCGGTCAGGCTTACGCTGCGATCGTGCGCTCGCCGCATGCGCACGCCCGGATCGTCAAGATTGGCACGTCCGCGGCGCGGGGCATGCCCGGCGTGCTGGCGGTGCTGACCGGGTCCGAGCTTATGGCCGACGGCATCAAGGACATCCCGCATACGCCGATCCCGGCGAAGCCGCCGGCGGACATTCTGCTGATCAACCGCGACGGCTCGCCCCACGGCTACGCGCCGCAGACGCTTCTGGCCGTGGACCGCGCGCGCTACGTCGGCCAGCAGGTCGCCATGGTGGTGGCCGAAACCTTCGCGCAGGCAAAGGATGCCGCCGAGCGCGTGACGGTGGAGTATGAGGTGCTGCCGCCGCTGGTCGCGGGCCTGGATTCGGTCGCGCCAAGCGCGCCGAAGCTTTACGACCATGTCGCAAACGTCTGCGTCGACGCCGACGTGGGCGACGTCGAAGCGACCAAGGCCGCGTTCGCGCGCGCGGCGCGCGTGGCGCGGATCGAAACGCAGGTGCAGCGCGTCACCGGCGTGCCGCTCGACGCGCGCGCCGCCATCGGCGTCTACGATCCCGCAACCGGCAAGCACACCTTGCACGCAGGCTCCGGCGGCGTTGTGCGGCAGAAGGCGGAGCTTGCCGGCGTGCTCGGCGTGCCGGTCAAGGACGTGCGCGTGGAATGCGGCGACGTCGGCGGCAACTACGGCACGCGCAACGGCTTCTATCCCGAATTCGGACTGGTGGTGTGGGCGGCCAAGCGCCTCGGCCGCCCGGTGAAATGGACCTGCGACCGCACGGAAGCCTTCGCCAGCGACTACCAGGGCCGCGACCAGCGGATCGTGCTGGAACTCGCGCTCGACGAGCGCGGGCGCTTTCTCGCCGCACGCGGCGAGGTGATCCAGAACGCCGGCGCGCACAGCGTGATGTACGTGCCGCTGATGAAATGCAGCGAACTGCTCACGTCGGTCTATCGCGTACCGACCGCGCACATTCGTTCGCGCGCGGCGCTGACCACAACGGTGCCGACAAGCCCCTATCGCAGCGCGGGCCGCCCCGAAGCGATGTTCGCGATCGAGCGCGTGATCGACATTGCCGCCAGGCAATTCGGCTACGACCGCATCGATCTGCGCCGGCGCAATCTCATTCCGCCGTCGGCGCAGCCCTACCCGAATCCGCTCGGCATGACCTACGACTCCGGCGACTACGCCGCGGCGATGGACCGCGTGCTGGCGATGTCCGACTGGAAAGGCTTCAACAAGCGCAAGCGCGAGAGCAGGAAGAACGGCAGGCTGCGCGGCATCGGGCTTGCAAACTACATCGAGTCGACCAGCGGCGCACCGCGCGAATACGCCAAGGTCGACGTGCAGCCGGAAGGCCGTGTCGAAGTAACGGTCGGGACGCTGTCGAGCGGCCAGGGCCACGAAACCAGCTTTGCGCAATGCATCGCGCAATGGCTCGGCGTCGGCGTCGAGAGCGTGCGGCTGATCCAGGGCGACACCGACATTGTGCCGGCCGGCGGCGGCTCGCACTCCGCGCGCTCCATGCGCATGGGCGGCGTGGTGATGGGCAAGGCGTCGGACGCGGTGATCCTGAAGGCCACCAGGATCGCAGGCCACGTCATGGAGGCGGACGCAGCCGACATTGCATTTGCCGAGGGCCGCTTCACCGTGAAGGGCACCGACCGCTCCATCGGGCTGTTCGATGTGGCGAAGGCCGCGCGCGAGCGCAACGACCTGCCCGAAGACCTGCGCGGGCCGCTCGCCGCCGATTGCGACGAGCTGATCCTGCTGCCGGCATTTCCGTTCGGCAGCCACGTCTGCGAGGTCGAGATCGATCCCGACACCGGCAAGACCGAGATCGTGCGCTACACCGCGGTCGACGATGTGGGCACCGCGGTCAACCCGCTCATTCTCCATGGCCAGACCCACGGCGCGATCGTGCAGGGCGTCGGCCAGGCGCTGTGGGAGCATTCCCACTACGATCCGGAGAGCGGGCAGTTGCTCGCGGGCTCGTTCATGGACTACGCCATGCCGCGCGCGCCCATGCTGCCCTCGTTCGCGACCGAGATTTCCGAAACGCCCGCGCCCGGCAACAAGCTCGGCGTGCGCGGCGGCGGCGAGGGCGGCACGACCCCCGCGCTTGCGGTGGTGGTCAACGCCATCGTGGATGCGCTATCGGACTATGGCGTGACCCACATGGAAATGCCGGTCACGGCGGAAAAGGTATGGCGCGCGATTCGGGCAGGCAAAGCCAAGGCCGCGTGAGCGGCGCGAGAGGACTTCATGGCAAAGAACGACATTAAGGTGAAGCAGGACGGGCCGGTGCTGCGCATCATATTGAACCAGCCCAAGCGCGGCAACTCCGTCACCGACGACATGGTGCGCGAATTGACCAAGCTCATTCGCCAAGCGCCGAAGAAATCCGACATCGTGGTGCTGCGCGGCGCGGGCAAGGATTTCTGCGTCGGTCGCTTCGGCATGGGCGCGCGGCCCCCGGTGGAGCCCACCGCGTATGCGCGGCGCAACTTCTCCGACGTGGTGTTCGACGCCTATGGCGCGATGCGCCAATGCCCGATCCCGATCGTCTGCGTGGTGCAGGGCGGCGCGCACGGCTTCGGCTGCGCGATCGCGGCGGCCTGCGACATCACCATCGCGAGCGACAAGGCGGTGTTCTCGGTGCCGGAAATGGCGCACCAGATCATGCCGACCATGGTGATGTCGTCGTTCGTCGACCGCGTGCCGAGGAAGGCGATGGCTTATCTGGTCTATTCGATGTTCGAGGTCAGCCCCGAGCGCGCATTGTCCTACGGTATCGTCTCGGACGTGGTACCGGCGGCGAAGCTCGACGCGCATGTCGACAAACTGATCGCGGCAATGCTGAAAGCGCCGCGCATCTCGCTGACCTCCGCCAAGGAATATGTCCGCAGCGGCCCGGACATGCCGGTCGCGGGCGCGATCGAATATGCCCGTAATCTCCACGCCACCATCAACTCAGCCGCCGAAATCAGGAAACCGCGCACGTGAAAGTCTTCGTCTTCGACCTGCTCCCCTACGGCAAGCACTTCGACCAGTACAAGGAGAGCAAGTATCTCCCCTACCCGCTGCCGAAGGACCATTACGACCCCGAAGTGGCCGCGCGCACGTTCGAGGAACACCTTCAGGTCTGGGACGAGATGGACCGCCTCTGCTTCGACGGCGTGGGCCTGAACGAGCACCACACGACGCCGCACGGGCTGATGAACTCGCCGAACATGATGGCGGCGGTCGCGGCGCAGCGCACCAAGAAGCTGAAGTTCCTGCTGCTCGGCAATCTCGTGCCGCTGCACAATCCGCTGCGCATCGCCGAGGAGCTGGCGATGGCCGACACGATGTCGCGCGGACGCATTCTCTCGGGCTTCGCGCGCGGGGTGCCGCGCGAGTACAACGTCTATGGCGTGTCGATGGGCGAGTCGCGGGCGCGCTTCGAGGAAGCCGTCGACATCATCATGAAGGCCTGGACCGAGCCGAAGTTCTCCTACGAAGGCAAGTTCTGGTCGTTCAAGGACATCGCGATCTGGCCCAGGCCCTACACGCAGCCGCATCCGCCGGTGTGGGTGCCGTTCACCGGCTCGAAGGAAACCATCGAGTGGGCAGGCAAGCACAATTTCAGCGCGGTGATCCCGAACCATCACAAGGGCCTGACGCAGGACATCGTCGGCTATTTCTCAAAGCAGCTTGCCGCAAACGGCAAGCGCATCACGCCGGATCACCTGTGCTTCTTCACCGATGCTTATGTCGCCGCCGACCGCGCCACCGCGATCAAGGAGTACAGCCCGTTCTATCTCTATTTCGTGCACACGCTCTGGCACCACGGCTCGCTTGAAAAGGCGTCGTCGGCGAAAGGCACGGGCTATCTGTCGTCGTCGTCCTACGACTACATCCGGCCGGAGAACCGCGCCGGCGCGGGCGTCGACCGCGAGGCGATGCAGAAGACGACGCCGGCCGACATCGAGCGCCGCATCGATCATGGCGAGTTGTTCTGGGGTTCGCCCAAGGAAGTGGCGGACGGCCTGATAGCAGGCGCCGAGCAAATGGGCGCAAACAGCCTGCTGCTCAACATGAACGTCGGCGCGATGGATCACGCGGTGTTCCTGGAGCAAATCCGCCGCTTCGGCCGCGAGGTGCTGCCGCGGCTCCAGGCGCATCAGGTCAAGCGCGTGCCGGCGGCGGAGGCGGTGCCGGCGTAGGCTTCTTCTTTTTTCTTTACCTCCCCCTGAAAGGGGGAGGTCGACGTGCGCAGCACGTCGGGTGGGGATCCATTGCTGCAATACCTTTGACCCCCACCCCGACCCTCCCCCTTTTAGGGGGAGGGAGCGCACCTTCCGGGCCGCATGTCGCTTACAATTCCCCAGGCTTGAATCCCCCCTTATCCCCGGCGCACATTAGGCGCACGGAAACGCCCCATCCCCGCAACAGAACGGTCAGTCCCATGTCCCAGTCCGCCGCCGCGCACCAGATCAGCAACGCCCCCGAGCACTCGACCGCCTATTACTTCATCGAGGGCCTGAACGACCTCGGCATCGAGCATCTGTTCTGCAACTTCGGCACCGATCACGCACCGACCATCGAGGCGATGGCCGAGCGTCACAAGCGCGGCGAGAAGGTTCCGAACGTCATGCTGTGCCCGCACGAGAACACCGCGGCGCACATGGCGATGGGCTATGCTGCCGTCACCGGCCGCGGCCAGGCCGTGCTGGTGCACGTCGACGTCGGCACCGCCAACACCGCGAACGGCATGCACAACCTGTTCCGCTCGCGGCTTCCGGTGCTGCTGATGGCGGGCAAGGCACCGTACACGTCGAACAACGAACTCGTCGGCTCGCGCGACACCTACGTGCATTTCGTGCAGGAGCCGATCGACCAGGGTGCGCTGGTTCGGCCCTACATGAAATGGGAATGGACGCTGCCTTCGGGCGTCGTGGTGAAGGAGGCGCTGCGCCGCGCCCACACCATCATGGAGAGCCATCCGCGCGGACCGGTGTACCTGATGGCGCAGCGCGAAACGCTGACCGAGAAGTGGGCGAGCGACCAGGTCCGCAGCTACGCGGCCGACCAGTTCTCGCGGCCGCAGGCCGGCGGCGCCGATCCCGCGATGGTGGCGCAGCTTGCCGACAAGCTGCTCGCGGCCGAGAGCCCGATCCTGATCTGCGGCTACGCCGGCCAGTCGAAGACCGCGCCGAAGCTGATCGAGGAGCTGGCGATGTTCGCCGGCATCGCGGTGTTCGAGGGCAACCAGACTTTCAACATCTCGCACGAGTTCCCCTGCTTCCTCGGCTATTCGCCGAACAAGCACCTGCCTAAGGCCGACGTCGGCATCCTGGTTGACGTCGATGTGCCGTGGTTCCCGGCGGACGTGTCGCACAACCCGCGCTCGTACTGGGCGCACATCGATCTCGATACGCTGAAGGCCGCCTCGCCGATGTGGACCTTCCCCGGCCACCTGCGTATGCAGGGCGACTCGGGCCGCATTCTCGAACAGCTTCTTGAGGAGCTGAAGAAGAAGGCCACGCCGAAGTTCAAGGAAGCGGCGGCGAAGCGCGTCGAGGCGCACACCGCCGAGCGCAAGGCGTGGCGCGAGAATGCGGCCAAGCTCGCGGCCAACAAGGGCAAGCCCGGCGAAATCAACCCGCACTACATTTTCGCCGAACTCAACAAGCTCTTGAAGCCGGACGACATGGTGTTCAACGAAGGCGTCCGCAACGCCGGCGCGTGTCTCCTCCAGCTCGACCGCCCGCTGCCCAACACCTGCGTGCGCTCCGGCGGCGGCGGGCTTGGCTGGTCCGGCGGCATGGCGCTCGGCGCCAAGCTCGCGGCGCCCGACAAGATGGCGGTGCAGGTGGTCGGCGACGGCGGATTCTATTTCGGCGGCCCTGCGTCGGTGTTTTCGGTGGCGCAGCAGTACAGCCTGCCGATCCTCACCATCCTTCTGGACAACACCGGCTGGTCGGCGGTGAAGGAATCGACCCTGCGCGTGTTCCCGGAGGGCGAAGCCAAGGCCGCGGGCCTGTTCCAAGCCGGCCTGATGCCCGACGCCGACTTCACCAAGATCGGCGAGGCGTTCGGCGCGCACGGCGAGAAGGTCGTCAATCCCGACGACGTGCCGGCGGCGCTGGAGCGGGCGGTCAAAGCGGTGCGCGTCGGCCGCGCGGCGGTCGTGCATCTGCGGGTGACGAAACTGTAAGGGGCCGCCGCCGCCTAAACCACCGGTAAACCTTGTGATACCGGGCGAATTGGCTTCGCCCGGCGCTTGATGCATCATTTCCCGGACACGCATCCGGGAGCGCAACGATGCCGACGCCGATGGTCGTGCTCGAACCACGGCCGGACAAATTGAAGGCCCGACCGGAGCCGATGGACAAGCCGAAGGTGGGGAAACCGCGCAGAATCCTGCGCGCGATCGGCTGGCTCGTCGCGGCCGCCCTGTTGTGGTGCGGCTGGGCCGGCTATGCGCTTTACGATCTTGCCAATGCGCTCGACCGCGAGGACGCCGTGGCGCTGGCGCGCCGCATCGACTGGGTCGCGGTCCGCGACGGGTTGCGCGAAGACTTGCGCGCGACAAGCGCGGCGCCCGGCGCCGCTGCGATGTCCGACCGCGCGGTCGACACGCTGGCCGGCACCCGGTCCGTGGTGCATCTGCTCCGCAACGCGCGCTTCACCGACACCGGCTGGGAGACAGCCGCGTCCGCTGCCGCCTCGGGACGGCCCGAACGCGGCTTCCAGTGGTTTCGCATCAGATACGTATTCTTCTCCGGCGGGCCGTTTGCGCTTCGCGTCGATATCCGGCCGGACAGCGACAGCGTCCGCCAGCCGCTGGTGATGCTGATGCGCTGGAGCGCCGACTGGCGGCTCGAACGCGTATTCCTGCCATCCGACTCGCGCTTCGGAACGGCGCCGCCGCCACAGCGCCAGGCGGCCGCAGCCGCTCCGGCCCAGCCTGGGGCGCCGCCAGCACCGGCGCCGGCATCGGGCCCGGCCGAGTTGAAGGCGATCCTCTACGAGGAGGACGCAACCGACCCCAACGGCAAAAGCTACACCGGCACCGTGACCTGGCGCACGGTGCAGGCGCCGCCCGCTCAGGGCCAGCCGGCCGAGCCGGAAGTGCGCGCCGAGATCGACATGCCAGGCCGGCCGCTCAAGATGACGGTGGCGATCCGCCGCAACGCGGACCGCAATCTCCCGGCGAGCCACATCGTCGACGTCAAGATCGAGGTGCCGGCCGACTCCACCACCGGCGGCATCCAGGAGGTGCCGGGCATCATGATGAAGACCGACGAGGACGCGCGCAGCATCGCGCTGTCCGGCGTCAGCGTCAAAGTCAGTCCCGATTTCTACATGATCGGATTGTCGGCGGCCGACGACAACGTGCGGCTCAACGTCGATATGCTGCGCCAGCGTCCATGGTTCGACGTGCCGATCCGCTACAACAACGCCAAGCGCGCCATCCTGTCGTTCCAGAAGGGCAACGCGGGCGCGAAGGCGATCGAGGCCGCGCTGGCAAGCTGGAGCAACGCCGCGGCGAACGCGGCGAAGAAGTAGCTGCGGTGCGTGTCAGCCGCCGTCGGTGATCGCGCCGCGGCTCGCGCTCGACACGAGTTTCATGTATTTCGCCAGCACGCCCTTGGCGTAGCGCGGCTTGGGCGCCTTCCAGGCCTTGCGGCGGCGCGCGATCTCCTTGGCCGGCACGTTGAGCTGGATCAGCCGTTTCCTGGCGTCGATGGTAACGGAATCGCCCTCTTTCACCAGCGCGATCACACCGCCTTCGTAGGCTTCCGGCGCGACGTGGCCGACGACCATGCCCCAGGTGCCGCCGGAAAACCGACCGTCGGTCAGGAGTCCGACCGAGTCGCCCAGCCCCTGCCCGATCAGCGCCGAGGTCGGCGCCAGCATCTCCTGCATGCCTGGCCCGCCTTTCGGGCCCTCGTAGCGGATCACGATCACGTCGCCCGGTTTGATCTTGCGGCGGATAATCGCCTGCAGGCACTCGGGCTCGGAATCGAAGACGCGCGCGGGCCCGGTGATGGAGGTCTGCTTCAGCCCGGTGATCTTGGCGACGCAGCCTTCCGGCGCGAGATTGCCCTTGAGGATCGCGAGGTGGCCTTGCTTGTAAACGGGATTGGACCACGGCCGGATCACGTCCTGGTCCTTGCGCGGCTCGGCGGGCACGTCGCGCAGCATCTCGGCCATGGTCTTGCCGTGGATGGTCATGCAGCCGCCGTGCAGCACGCCATTGACCAGCAGAATCTTGAGCACTTGCGGCACGCCGCCCGCGGCGTGGAAATCGGTCGCGACATAGGCGCCGGAGGGCTTGAGGTTGCACAGCACCGGCACCTTGCGGCGCACGCGCTCGAAGTCGTCGATGGTCCACTTCACGCCGGCCGCGCTCGCGATCGCGAGATAGTGCAGCACCGCGTTGGTCGATCCGCCGGTCGCCATCACCAGGGCGACGGCATTCTCGATCGACTTGCGGGTGATGATGTCGCGAGGCTTGAGATCCTTGCGAACCGCTTCGACCAGGACGCGCGCGGACTCGGCCGCCGAATCCGCCTTCTCTGGATCGGGCGACGCCATCTGCGACGAACCGACGAGACTCATGCCGAGCGCCTCGAACGACGACGACATGGTGTTGGCGGTGTACTGCCCGCCGCAGGCGCCGACGGTCGGACAAGCGTGCTTCTCGATGCCGTCGAAGTCGGCCTTGTCCATCTTGCCGGCGGTATAGGCGCCGACCGCCTCGAAGGCGCTGACGATGGTCAGCTTCTCGCCCTTCCAAAGGCCTGGCTTGATGGTGCCGCCATAGACGAAGATGCCCGGTACGTTCATGCGCGCCAGCGCCATCATCGCACCCGGCATGTTCTTGTCGCAGCCGCCGACCGCGAGCACGCCGTCCATGCGCTGGCCGTTGACCGCGACCTCGATGGCGTCGGCGATCACCTCGCGCGACACCAGCGAATACTTCATGCCCTCGGTGCCCATGCCGATGCCGTCGGTGACGGTCGGAAAACCGAACACCTGCGGCATGGCGCCCGCCTGTTGCAGCGCCACGATCGAGCGGTCGACCAGCGGCTGAATGCCGGCGTTGCAGGGGTTCATGGTCGAGTGGCCGTTCGCCACGCCGACGATGGGCTTTTCGAAATCGTTGTCGCCGAAGCCTACGGCGCGCAGCATGGCGCGGTTCGGGGAGCGCGCCACTCCCGCAGTGATGAGCTGAGAACGCCGGTTCAGCCTGGTCGCTTTGGCCACGTCGACACTCCTAGTTTGAACGGTTCCGATGTATCGCTTTTCGGCAAACCGGCGCAACGGGCATCCGGCGCGCTACCGCCTGTGCCGGTTCAGCCGCATCCCCAGGCCGTAACCGCACCAGACCGCGCCGAGCCATCCGGCAAGCGAGGCTGCCACGCCGAGCGCCGCCAGGCGGAGCTGGCCGGCTTCGAACAGCCGGACGGTTTCCAGGCTGAAGATCGAAAACGTGGTGTAGCCCCCGCAGATCCCGGTCATCGCGAAATGCCGCTGCACCGTCCCGGCAGGCAGCCGGCCGCCCGGACCTGCGAGCGCCACATAGAGGCCGATCAGGAAGGAACCCGTCACGTTGACGAACAGGGTCGCCCAGGGCGGGCCCGCCGCGAACCACGCATGCATGGCCTCCGCGACCAACCAGCGCGTCACGCCGCCAACGATACTGCCCGCGCCGACCGCGAGATAGATCAGCGCCACGTTTCGGAGCGCACGATGGTGAAGCTCCTGGACCGTGACCAGCGCCGGATCGCCGGTGACGGTTACCGGCTCGCGGTGTGACGGATCGTTATGCTTCGCCATGACGTCAGGCCTTTCCGAACAGCGCAGCGCCTGCGCCCATGCCGAGCGCAGCCGACGGCAGGCAAAGACAAAACGACAGCGCGAGATTGGCCGCGGCGCGCCACGCCTGCCCGCCGTGCACCAGCGCCAGCGTCTGGATGCTGACCGAGGACACCGTCGTGTAGCTGCCGAGAAATCCAACCACGGCCAGACGCCACAAGCCCGGATCGGCAAAGAGGCCATGCGCGGCGCTGGCGTTTGCGGCGGCGACACCGACGGCAAAGGCGCCGCTGACATTGACCGCGAGCGTTCCCCAAGGGAACGTCTCGCCGGCGCGGCGCGCGACAAATCCGGCGAAGAAATGCCGCGCCATGCCGCCCAGCGCGCATCCAAGAACGACCAGCGCAACGTCCGTCATTCGATCGTCTCCTGCCGGCCAAAGCGGCAGCGACGACTCCTCACGCCCGCGCACGACATCGCGAACGTCTCGGACACCAGGGCGGCGGTGGGGTTTCGCCGAGGCAAGCTCCCACCGGCGCCAAGCGCCCGGTAGGAGTCATCAGCCTCATCGGCGGTTACGGGGGGACTCCATCCCAACGTGTAGGGGAGACACTAGTGTCGCCGGCAAATGCCCGCAAGCATGAAGTTCCAGGCAGCCGACGGCATATGCACCGCGCAACGTCGACGATGGGAAGGACGGAAACGAAAAAGGATGGCGCGCCCGAAAGGATTCGAACCTCTGACCCCCAGATTCGTAGTCTGGTGCTCTATCCAGCTGAGCTACGGGCGCGTGCCGTTCCGCAGTTTGGCGCGGAAATCCCGCGCTGAGACCGCGCGGAACGCGGCTAGAGCTATAGCCTCCGTTCGTTAATGGCAAGTGCGCGCGAAAGGCGCGGACCTGTTGCTTGACGCGTTTTCTTGACGCTAACCGGGACCCACTTCGCCCGAAAACGCTCTACGCCCGCGCCCGCGCGCCGCGGTGGGCGTCGAGTTCGACCGGGCGGTCGGGGATGGTCAGCCGGAAGGTCGCCCCGATGGTGCCTTCCACCAGCCGGATCTCGCCGCCATGGGCGCGGATCAGCTCGGCGGCGATCACCAAGCCAAGCCCGGTGCCGCCGCTGCGCTCGGCGCTCTGGAACGCCTCGAACAGATGCTCGCGCGCCTTGACCGGGAATCCCGGCCCGGTGTCGGCGACTTCGACGGCCACCACTGCGCCCTCACGCCGGCCGGTGATGCGGACCTGGTCGCGTGCCGGGTCGTTGGGCGCGCGGGTCTCCAGCGCCTGCACCGCGTTGCGCGTGAGATTGATCAGCACGCGCAACAACTGATCGGGATCGGCGTCGACGGTAAGCCCGCGCTCGATCGAGACGATCCAGCCGATCTGCGAATTGGCGATGCCGAGCGTGTCGCGCACCTCCTCCACCAGTGCCTCGAGCGCCACCGGCCGGCGATCCGGCGGCGGTTCCTGGGCGCGGCCGTAGGACAGCGTCGACTCGCAGAACGCGATGGCGCGTTCCAGCGCCCGCATCAGCTTGGGCGCGAAGCGCTGGACGCGTGGATCGGGCAGGCTCGACAGACCTTCGGAAAAGAGCTGCGCCGAGGTGAGCAGGTTGCGCAGATCATGGTTGATCTTGGACACCGCGAGCCCAAGCGCCGCGAGCCGGCTCTTCTGATGCAGCATCGAGGCGAGGTCCTGCTGCATGCCGCCCAGTTCGCGCTCGGCGACGCCGATCTCGTCCTGCCGTCCCGACGCGCCGATGACTCGCGCCGGATTCTCCGGGTCGGCGCGGAACGACATCATGTTCTCGGTAATGCGCCGCATTGGGCGCACCAGCATGTAATGCAGCGCGAAGTACACCAGCATTGCGGTGATGCCGGAGATTACCAGCGACAGCATCAGGATGTTGACCGAGAACCGCACCATGGCGTCCCGCAGCGGCGCTTCGTCCATCACGATTTCCAGGAACTCGCCGCCCTTCGGCGCGGGCCCCACGACTCGCATCACGTCGCGGTCGCTCGCGAGCAGCGTCGCAAACGCGGCGGCGATAGCCCGCCACCAGGTGACGTCGCGCATGTCAATGTCGTGGTGGACGTCGCCGGGCATTTCGGACACTGCGAGCAGACGGCGCTGCGTGCCCATCTTCATCGCGACCGCGCGCGCACCGACGCTTTCGAGAATTTGCCGCGCCAGCGCGTCCGGCACCATGCCGCTCGGCGCGGCGTCCAGCACCAGCGCCGCAGTGTGCGCGGCGGCAAGGCGATCGCGCAGCCAGTTGAGCCGGAAGTTCGCAATCGACGGCACGTAGATGAGCACTTCCGCGATCATCACAAACAGGATCGTGAGAACAAGGAGCTTGCCCGACAGTCCGAAGCGCGCGATGCGCGGCCGCGAATCGGCCGGGCCGGCGCTCGCGGTGCCCGGCGCATTGTCCGGCGCGGTGTTCTGGCTCATGCGATGGCCACCGCCTCGATCCCGTTCAATCCCGATCAGCCCAGGCGCCTGAAGAAGTTGACCACGCGCCGGACCCACGGACCGGCCAGGCGCGGCGTGAAGAACCCGACGGCCGCGCGCTTGCCGATTTCCGTGAACGTCGGATATGGCACCACGATTTCGGCAAAAGCACGAATATTGAGGCCATGGTTGATGGCCAGTGTCCAGGCGGTGATCTGCTCGCCGGCAACCGCGCCGACGATGGTTGCGCCCAGGATCAATCCCTTCTTGTCTGTGATGACCTTGATATGGCCGCGGGTTTCGCGCTCGGCCTGGGCCCGGTCGTTCTCGTGGTAGGGCCAGCGCAGCACCCGAATCTGCTTGTACTGCTCCCGCGCCTGCGCGTCGGTCAGGCCGACATGGGCCAGTTCGGGATCGGTGAAGGTCACCCGGGGAATATCGTCTGCGTTCATCCTGACCGGCAGGCGGAACAGCAGGTGGCGGGCCATCAGCGAGGCCTGAAGGTTGGCGGCATGGGTGAACTGCGCCTTCCCGATTACGTCGCCGATCGCATAGACACGCTTGTTGCTGGTGCCGAAGCGCTTATTGACCGCGATACCCGTCGGCCCGTGCTTGATGCGCCCAGCATCGAGGTCGAGCCCGGCGACGTTCGGCCGGCGCCCGGCCGCGACCAGAACTTCGGTGCCCTGGATGGTCTCCTCGGTGTCGCCCGCCAGCACCACCTCGATCCGAGAGCGCACGCGCCGAACGCGCGCGATCTTGACGTCGCCGCGCACCGTGACGCCTTCGCGCGCGAAGGCGTCCAGCACCACCGCCGCGCATTCCGGATCTTCCTTGGCGAGCGGCTGCCCGGCGTCGAGCACCGTCACCTCCGATCCGAGGCGGCGGAACGCCTGCGCGAGCTCCATACCGACCGGCCCCGCACCGATCACGATCAGATGCTTGGGCCGCTCGCGCAGCTCGAACACCGTCTCGTTGGTGAGATAGGGCACGCCGTCGAGACCGGGGATCGGCGGGATCGCCGGCACCGAGCCGGTGGCGATCACGAAGCGGCGCGCCTTGATCTCGAACTTGACGTCGGATTCCTGCCCCACCACCACGGTACGGGTGTCGCGGAAACGCGCCTCGCCTTCGACCACGCGCACGCCAAGGCCGGTGAAGCGCTCCCTGGAATCGTTCGGCGCGATCGCGCCGATGACGGCATGGACGTGGTCGTTGACCTGGTCGAACTCGATCGCGGGACGCACCGGCTTGATGCCGAACGCCTGGCTGGTGCGGAAGGCCTCGCCGCGCTTGGCCGCGGCAATCATTGCTTTCGACGGAATGCAGCCGGTGTTGAGGCATTCGCCGCCCATGCGGCCCTTCTCGATCAGCACCACCGGCACGCCGAACGCCGCCGCCTGCGCCGCGAGCGACAACCCGCCCGATCCCGCCCCGATCACACACAGGTCCGGGTTCAGCACCTCCGCCATCTCAGCCCTCTCGCACGCAAACCGCCGTCATGACTTGTTCGACGGAACACCGGCGCCCAGCTTGCGCCCCCACAAACGTCTAGCGAAAACCGGCACCAGCGCCAACACGCCGAATCCCACCAGCGCGCCGAGCAGCGTCGGCGTCAGCACGCTAGAAATGTCGAATTCGACGCTGCAATCGGTCCGCCGTGCATCCATGCAGGCGTTGTACTGAGCCTCCTGAGCGGCGATCACGCTGCCCAGTCCGGCGCCGAACACCGCAAAGGTCACAGTCGCCGGCAGAATCCCGATCGCGGTCGCCGCGACGTAGGTCGACAGCCGCACGCCGAACAGCGCCGGCGCGAGGTTGACCAGCCAGAACGGGAACAGCGGAACAAGGCGCAGGAATAGAAGGTAGTTAAACGCATCGGCGCGAAAACCTTCGGCGAGCCTGGCGGCGAAGGGTCCGGCGCGGCGAGTCAGCGCCTCGCCGGCCGCGCTTCGCGCAATCAGAAAGATGATCGTGGCGCCCGCGATCGCGCCGACGCAGGCCGCGGCGCTGCCCAGCACCGGCCCGAACAGAAATCCGCCGGCGAGGGTCAGGATCGCGCCGCCCGGCAGCGAGAGCCCGATCGCGGCAATATAGATCGCGACATAGGCCGCCACGGCAGCCGGGCCGTGGCCGGCGATGAAGCGTTCCAGTTCGGCGCGATGGCGGATCAGGGTCTCGAAAGACAGGTCGCGGTGCAGACCAAACGCATAGGCAAGCGCGATCAGCGCCACGACTGCGGCAAGCGGGGCGTATCGGCGCATGGTCCGGCCTGTCCGTCCGGGCGCGCGGACGGCTGTTGTCGGGGTGTCGTCTGGCAGGTTCACGATCTCGCTCGACAGCCGGTCCGGGGCCCGTCCGGACGCCGCCGAAGGGCCTGCCGGATTCATACACGAGGCACCGCCTAGGCGAAGCCATCTCACTGAATTTTGAGGCAAATCGTGAACGGCACCCGCCCGCGGGGGGTCGCATTGACGCCCCCGGCGGGCGTCCTTATAAGCCGCTCGCGACGGCGAACGGAGATCGAACTCGTGAAGCGGACCTATCAACCCAGCAAGCTGGTGCGCAAGCGCCGTCATGGATTCCGCGCCCGCCTCAAGACCAAGGGCGGACGCAAGGTTTTGGCCGCCCGGCGTGCGCGCGGGCGCAAGCGCCTCAGCGCCTGATCCGGCGCTCCCGCGCCTGCCATGCAGCGGCTCAGGCAACGCGCGGATTTCCTGGCCGCTGCAACCGGCGCGAAGGCCCCCGTCACCGGATTCGTGCTGCAGGCGCTGAATCGGCGCAAGGATGGACCGGTGCGCGTCGGATTTACCGCTTCGAGGAAGGTCGGCAACGCGGTCGAACGCAACCGCGCGCGCCGGCGGCTTCGCGAAGTCGTGCGGCTCTCCTCGCCGGACCGCCTGCGGCCGGGATACGACTACGTTCTGATCGCACGGCGCGCGGCGCTCGACCTGCCGTTTGAGCGCCTGACCGAGGACTTCGAACGCGCGCTGCGCCGCGTCCATCAGACGCCGCGTACGGGCGGCTCGGAACCGAATTCTGGCGGCCGAGCGGCCGCATCCCCACATTCGGGGCCCAATAGAGCCGGGACATGACCGACCAAAAGAACACCCTGCTGGCCATCGTGCTGTCGGCGATCGTGCTGGTCGTCTGGCAATACTTCTACGGCATGCCGCAGATGGAGAAGCAGCGGCAGGACGCGCAGCAGAAGCAGCAGCAGGCGCAGCAGCAAACCCCGCCCGCCACTCCGCAGCAGCCCGGCCAGGCCGCGCCGCAACCCGGTCAGGCCGCGCAACCGGCCCAGCC
>VGEP01000011.1 GCA_016869215.1 Alphaproteobacteria bacterium
CATGAGCTGCTGGCCTCCAACCCAGCCAGCAGCTTGAATCACAATCCGTAGCCCAACGGAATCCCTATCGATTCAGAAAAACGGTGAACCGCTCTAGGCGCCGTCCGTCGGCCGCGCGGCGCGGCCACGACGCATTGCCGAAGGGAGCATGGACCCGGTAGCATACCGGAAAAATTCGCGCGGATAGCGTCAGGGAGGTCGCGTCATGGGCCAATCGTATGTGCATGCCGGCGTTGGCGGCTATTTCGGCGGCACCGACGGCACGCTGGCCGGGGTGTTCCGGCGCGAGGCCGGCAGCGCGACGTGGGAGCATACGCTCAAGGAGCCGGAGACCTACAGCGTCTTCGTGCACCCGGCCGATCCCAACCAGGTGTTCGCCGGAGCCGCCGACGGCATCTACCGCAGCACCGACCGCGGCGCGACGTTCGCCCGCACGAACTTCCCCGACGGCAGGGTGCAGGTCTGGTCGTTCCTTGCCGATCCCGCCAACCCGAAACGGCTGTTGGCCGGCGGCTCGCCGGTTTCGATCTTCCGCAGCGAGGACGGCGGCGAGAGTTGGAAGCGCCTGCCCGATCCGAAACTGCCGGTGTACGCCAAATGCCCGTTCGATTCCCGCGTCATGCGGTTCGCACGGAATCCCGGCCGGCCTGACGAAATCTTTGCAGTGCTCGAAGTCTCCGGCGTCATGCGCTCGACCGACGGCGGCGAGACCTGGAGCGATTGCAGCAATCATCTGGTGCGCCTATCCGAGCAGGAACCGCGGCTGCGCAGCAAGCTGATCAGCGACAGCGAGGCCGAGGGCATGCTCGACGGCCACGCTGTCTGCACCAGCCCGGCCGATCCGGACGGCGTGATCATCGCGGTGCGCATGGGCCTGTTCCGCAGCCGCGACAAGGGGGCGACCTGGGAAGACCTGCGCGTCGACCGCTTCTCGCCGTTCACCTACGGCCGCGACGTCAAGGTATCGCCTCAGGATCCCAAGACGATCTACGCCTGCCTGAGCGTCGCCGCGTCGTCGAAGGACGGTGCGCTGTACCGCAGCCGGGACGTCGGCCAGACCTGGCAGCGCTTCGACAAGGTGCAACCGCACGGCACGCTGATGTCGGTGACGCTGCACCCGTCCGATCCGAAACAGGTCTATGTCGCGGCGCGCTATGGCGAGGTGTTCGGCACGCAGGACGGCGGCGAGACCTGGCGCGAGACGCCGCTGCCGCATGGCATCAAGCACATTTACGCACTGGCCTGCGGTTAAGCTACTTCTGGTCGCGGAAATACGGCTCGACCTTGCCGGTGAGCTTGATCAGCAGCGGATTGCCGTGGCGGTCTTTCGCCTTGCCCGCGGCGACGCGGATCCAGCCCTCGCTGACGCAGTATTCCTCGACGTTGTTCTTTTCTGCGCCGTTGAAGCGGATGCCGATGTCGCGCTTGAGCGCTTCGGCGTCGAAATGCGGGCTGCGCGGGTCGATCGAGAGGCGGTCGGGCGGGGCGTCGCTCATGGCTCATCTCACCCAGCGGGCGTCGGGATGGTCTTCGGGCACGTGTAGCATCGTCAGCGCCAGACTCGTGTCGCCCGCGATGACAACGGCGCGAGGCTCCGCCGTGTGCGCGCTGCGCCAAAGGTGGAGTTGATAGTCGCCCTTGCAGATGCGGATTTCGGCGCGTCCCGCGCGGTCGGTACGCCCGCGGAATGCGTCGAGCCGGATCTCGACGCCGCCGAGCGGTTGCGCCGTGTCCCGCTCGGTGATCGTCACGGTCAACGTATGTTCCGGCTTGGCTGCCGCCGCAACGCTGAACCGCGCCGCCGAAGCGTCCTGGCCGGATGGCAGGCGCACGCTGTATTCCGCGAGCCCCGGCGCGGCGGGCGCGGGCACGTCGATTACGGTCCAGCAGAGCGCTTCGGTGCCGGCCCACGGCTTGTCGCCAAGCGTTCCGGAGGCGACGACAGCGCCGCGCGCGTCGATCGCTTCGATGCGCTGGCCTGCGAGCGTGCCGCCCGAAGCTGCCTTCGCCCCGGCCTTGATCTGGAAGCGTTCGCCCGCGACGACCGGCATCGGCACGTCCCACACCGCGAGGCTGATGTTGTTATCTTCGCTCACGGCGTCCCCTCACGAATTTCGCTGCGCCGCGTGGCGGCCGGCGATGCGGCCGAACACCAGGCAGCGCCCCAGCCCGTGCTGCGCAAAGCCGCCCTGCGATTCGCCCGCGCAATAGAGGCCGGGAATGGTTTCCCCGCGCGTGTCGATCGCCTGCGCATTGGTGTCGGTGCGAAGCCCCGTCAGCGTGTCGTGCAAGATCGGCGTCGCCCATGCGGCGTAGAACGGCGGCCTGGCGATCGGATGGATCGGCGTCGGCTTCCTGAAGTCGAGGTCGACTCCAGAAGTGACGAACGAGTTGTAGCGTGCGACGGTCTCTTCCAAAGCTGCGGCCGGCATCGGCCGTTTCTGGTGCGGATTTTCGATCTTGCCGGCGAGTTCGAAAATCGTGTCGGCGGTAAAGAAATAGCCGTCGGGATCGACGTTAGGCGGCTTGGGATTCCACTTCTGCCGCGCCACCGCGTCGGCGTCGAAGATCGCCCAGATCGGGCCGCCCCCGTTCAGCTTGTCCTTATCGCCGTGATTGGCGAGCGCCGCGTTGATGTAGTCGTAGCCGCTGTCGAGCTCGTTCCAGAACCGCTTGCCGAACTGGTTGACGAGAATCGCCTCCTGCCAGTCCGTCACCGTCAGGCCGGTGGCCTTGCAGAGATGAAAAATCGGGCTGTCGGTTTCGTAATAGAGGCTGATATAGCCCCAGCGCGTGCCCATGTGGCGCGTCTTGGTGATGGCGGGGCCGACTTCGCTGGTCTGCGTGCCGGTTGCCCAAAGCGAGGCGCCGATGTCCATGGCCGCGAGCTCGCCGTCGGCGCCCTGCTCGGAATAGGGCATGCCGGCCTGCTGATACTCCTCGGTGAGCCGCGGATCGAACATGCGGCGGAAGTTCACGTTGCCGGTGTGGCCGCCGGTTGCGACGATGACGCCCTTCTTGGCCTCGATCGCGACCTCGCGGCCATCGGTGCGCGTGACGATGCCGAGGACGCGGCCCTTGCCGCCGTTGCGCACGATTCGCGTCATCTCGTGCTTGAGCAGAATCTGCGCGCCTTTTTTTCGTGCGCTCTCGGCGAGGCGGCGGACAAGGCCGGAGCCGTTGCGGTTGCGGCGCGGGGCGATCACCTCGCTCGGCACGTGCCACTCGTGCGTGACGAAGGTCCGCGGCACGGTCGAGGCGTCGGGCGTGACGATCGGCTTCTCGATGAAGGTGATGCCGTTGTCTAGCAGGAACTGGAACGTCGGCACGCATTCGTCGGCGAAGGTGCGTACGAGATCGCGGTCGTTGTAGCGGCTGTCGCCGCGCGCGAAGTTGATCCAGTCGGCGTAGACCTTGTCGGGGCTGTCCTCGATGCCGAGCTTCTTCTGCAGGGCGTTGCCGCCACCAAGGTGCACACGCCCGCCGCTCAGCATGGCGTGGCCGCCGATGTCGAAATTTTCCTCGACCACGATGACCGCCGCGCCATGGTCGCGCGCCGACACGGCTGCCGCGAGGCCCGCGGCGCCTGCGCCGATGACCACGACATCCGTCGAAAGCGACCATTCCATGCGGAGTTTGCCTGAAGCTTGGGCGGCGTGCGGCTCGGGTGACGCCGTCCGGGCGGGGTCCGGGTTTGGGCCGCATCTTGACCAGACCCGGCGCGCGGTCAAGGCGGCCATGCTTGCAATGGATGATCGCCGCTCTATGGTGGCGGCATGTCGCTCGCACATTCATCGTCGCCCGGCGCAAGCCCGGTCCCGGTACGCAACGACTGGACCCGCGACGAGGTCCGCGCCCTGTTCGACCTGCCGTTTAGCGACCTGATGTTCGAGGCGCAGCGCGTGCACCGCCTGCACTTCGACCCGGCCGAGGTGCAGATTTCCACACTGCTGTCGATCAAGACCGGGGGCTGCCCGGAGGACTGCGCCTATTGCCCGCAGAGCGCGAAATACGACACCGGCGTCAGAGCCGAAAAGCTGATGAGCCTCGACGCTGTGCTGGCCGAGGCGCGTGCGGCCAAGGCGTCCGGTGCCAGCCGCTTCTGCATGGGTGCGGCCTGGCGCGAGCCGAAGGACCGTGACCTCGATCGCGTCTGCGCGATGGTTGAGGGCGTGCGCGCGCTCGGCATGGAGACCTGCGCCACGCTCGGCATGTTGACGCCGGAGCAGGCGGGACGACTCAAGGACTCCGGCCTCGACTACTACAACCACAACCTCGACACCTCACCGGAGTTCTACGGCGAAATCATCACCACGCGCACATACAAGGAACGCCTGGAAACGCTGGACGCGGTACGCGCCGCAGGCATCCACGTCTGCTGCGGCGGCATCGTCGGAATGGGCGAGCGTAGGGACGACCGCATCGGCATGATCGCAACGCTGGCAAGCCTGCCGGTGCATCCCGAGAGCGTGCCGATCAACATGCTGGTGCGCGTCGAGGGCACGCCGCTCGCCGCCGAAGCCGCCCTCGACCCGCTCGAGTTCGTGCGCACGATTGCGGTCGCGCGCATCTGCATGCCGAAATCGGTGGTGCGGCTGTCCGCGGGCCGCGAGGACATGAGCGAGGAAATGCAGGCGCTGTGCTTCCTCGCCGGCGCCAACTCGATCTTCTACGGCCCGAAGCTGCTTACCACGCCGAATCCCGGCCGCGACCGCGACATGGCGCTGCTCGACAGGCTCGGGCTTCGGCCGATGGAGCGCTGATCCGCTTGCCACGCGTTGGGGCAAGTGCTCTGGATGCGGCATCGTCATCAGCCGCGGCTTGATCGCGTGTCCGAAGCCCCCATCCAGCGCCGCCCGCGCCGGTCGTTCGACTGGTCGACCGCCTTCATCGCCGTCGCGGTCGCCGCCGCCGCAGCGACGGTCTATCTGCGCGACGGCCAGGCGCGATTTCTCGAAATCCTGGTTCACGACTTTTATCTCTTTGTCGACATTCTGCCCAAGGTGCTGGCGGCCTGCATTATCGCGGCCCTGGTCGCGGTCCTGATGCCGCGCGAGGCCGTGCTGCGCTGGGTCGGCGCTGAGTCCGGCTTTCTCGGGATCGTGATCGCAACGCTCGCGGGCGTGATCTGCCCCGGCGGGCCCATCACCATCTTCCCGGTCGCCGCGGCCTTCATCGCGGTCGGCGCCGATATCGGCGCGGCAGTCGCCTTCATCACCAGTTGGACGCTGCTCGGCTATGCGCGGGTGCTGGTCTGGGAACTGCCGTTCTTCGGGATCGATTTCGTGACCTGGCGCATGATCGCGGCCGTTCCGCTGCCGATCGTCGCCGGGTTGCTCGCGCGCTACCTGGCCGGTGTGATCGCCGCGCGGACGGGGCCGGGCGCATGATCTATCTGGTCGACGCATTGCTGTGGGTGATCGCAGGCGTGCTCGCGCTGGTCGCGGCACAGCGCAGCCGTGCGCTGCTGCGCGACAGCGTGCGCGAGGGCACGGTCGATTGCGTGCGCCTCCTGCCGCGCATCATGCTGGGCGTCATCGGCGCGGGTTATATTGCGGCGCTGCTGCCGCAGGAGACGGTTGGCCGCTGGCTCGGCGCCGACTCCGGCATTCTCGGCCTTGCCATCGCTGCGCTCGGCGGCGCGCTGACGCCCGGCGGCCCGGTGATCGGCTTTTCCATCGGGGTCGCCGCGCTCAAGGGCGGGGCGGGCGCGCCGCAGGTCATCGCCTACACCACCGCCTGGGCGCTGTTCGCCTTTCAGCGGCTGTTCCTGTGGGAAATCCCGGTCATGCCGCGCCGGCTGGTCGTGCTGCGGATCGCTGCATCGCTGCCGCTGCCGTTTCTTGCGGCCGGATTCGCTATGCTCTTGGGGCGGCCCTGACGGTGCCGCACGCGGGCCTCGAACCGTGGCCGCGCTCCGCCGCCCGATGCTAGGATGTTTCCAAAGATAAACGGGAGGGAAGCACCATGCGCAACGTACGCCGTCAGTTCCTCGTCGCCGCTGCCGCCGTTCTGCTGGTACCGGCCGTCTCTGCCTTCGCGCAGGACGACTATCCCAACAAGACGATCAAAATCATCGTCGCGTCGGCGCCCGGCGGGCCGACCGACCTGCCGGCGCGGCTGGCGTCCGAAATCCTCAAGAATAAACTCGGTCAGGCCGTGGTGGTCGAGAACCGTCCCGGCGCTGGCGGCGCCATCGGCGCGCGCGCGGGCGCAGCCGCGCCGCCGGACGGCTACACGCTGTTCATGGGCAACACCAGCACCTTTGCGGTGATCCCGGCGGTGTCGTCGAGCGCGGGCTACGACCCGGTGAAGGACTTCGTGCCGATCATCAAAATCACGGAAGGCTTCCAGATTCTGGTGGTGCATCCGTCCTCGCCATGGAAGACGGTCAAGGAGTTCGTGGATTACGCCAAGGCCAATCCGGGCAAGATCAACTACGCGCACACCGGCAACGGCGGGCTGCCGCACCTCGCCGGCGAATTGTTCATGCTGCGCTCCGGCAGCAAGCTGACCGGCGTTCCCTACCGCAGCGGCGGCGAGTCCAACACCGCGGTGCTGAGCCAGGCGGTGCAGGCGACATTCGAGAACATCGCCATCCTGCGCACGCTGGTGCCGGAAGGAAAGCTGCGCGCGCTCGGCGTGCAGAATGCGACCCGCACGCCGATCATGAAGGACGTGCCGACCATGGCCGAGGCCGGTTACCCGAATGCCGAGGCCAACACGTTCTTCGGCGTTGCTGCGCCCAAGGGCACGCCGGCCGCGATTGTCGCCAAGCTCAACGCCGCGCTGAACGAAGGCCTGCAGACGCCGGAAATGCAGAAGACCATCACCAATCTCGGCAGTCAGGCGGTTCGCAACTCGCCGGCCGAGTTCGCGGCGTTCATCGCCGCCCAGCACAAGAAGTGGGTCGATGTCGGCAAGGCCGCGGGTGTGAAGGTGAATTGAGCCATTGTGGCTGCGATTGGCTCGAACATTGCGGCACACTCGGGCACCCTCCCCCTCCAGGGGAGGGTGATCGCGCCTTTGGCTCGCATTGCGCTTCTCTCACCGGCAAGCGTTCGGCGGCCTGTTGTGAAATGATGACCCGCAAAATCCCCGTTCTGATCGTCGGCGGCGGCCCCGTCGGCTTGGCGCTGGCCGCCGAGCTTGGCTGGCGCGGCGTCGGCTGCGAACTGGTCGAGCAAACCGACGGCGTCATCGCCACGCCGAAAATGAACGAGGTCAACGTCCGCACCATGGAGTTCTGCCGGCGCTGGGGCATCGCCGGCGAGGTGCTGAACTGCCCGTTCCCGGCCGATTATCCGTTCGATGTGGTCTTCGTCACCAGTCTTGCAGGCCATGAGATCGGCCGGATGCGGCGTCCGGCGCGCGCCAGGCAGGTGCCGGAGAGCTACAGCCCGATGCGGCTGCAGGCCTGCTCGCAGATGTGGTTCGATCCGATCCTGCGCCGGTTTGCCGAGTCGCATCCCACCGTGCGCCTGCGCCACTGCACAAGGCTGGAGTCCTTCGAGGACAACGGCGCGGGAGTGACTTGCGAACTGACCGACCTCGAAACCGGCGCGCGCGAACGCGTCGAGGCCGATTACGTCGTCGGCTGCGACGGTGCGACCGGCGCGATCCGCTCCGCGCTCGGCATCGGGCTGCAGGGGCAGGGCGTGCTGGGCCATCCAGTGCATCTGTTCTTTCGCGCGCCAGGATTGCTGGACGCATGCGGCCGGGAGACCGGCGCGTTCTTCCTCGCCATCGACCGCGACGGCCTGTGGGCCAACATCCGCATCATCGATCCCGTCAACGCCATGTGGCGGCTAATGGTGCTCGACACCGACGGCAGGCAGACGCCGGAAACGATCGACCGCGCGGCGCTGATCCGGCGCGCGGTGGGCCGGCCTTACGACGTCGAATGGCTGGGCACCAGCATCTGGAGCCGCCGCAGCCTGGTCGCCGAGCGCTACGGCAAGGGCCGCGTGTTCCTCGCCGGCGACGCCGTGCACCAGCTCTCGCCGACCGGCGCGCTCGGCATGAACACCGGCATTGCCGACGTGGTCGACCTTGGCTGGAAGCTTGCCGCCGCGATGCAGGGCTGGGGCGGGCCCAATCTGCTTGCGAGCTACGACGCCGAGCGCCGGCCGGTCGGACGGCGCGCCATCGATAAGACGTCCGAGTTTCATCTGGCGCATGGCAAGTTCGGCGAGAGCTTTGCCGCTATCGAGAGCGATGGCGAGGAGGGCCGTGCGCTTCGCGCCCGGCTCGGCACAGAACTTGTCCGCGACGTGGGCGCCATGTTCCGCACCATCGGATTGCAGCTCGGCTACCGCTACGAAGGCTCGCCCATTGTGGTGCCCGACGGCACGCAAGGGCCGCCCGACGATCCGGAAAATTTCGTGACCTCGGCGCGTCCCGGCTCGCGCGCGCCGCACGTGCCGTTGAAGGACGGGCGGTCGGCGCTGGATCTGTTCGGAAGGGGATTCGTCCTGGTACGCTTCGGCGAGGACGCGCCTGACGGATCGGCTCTGGCGGATGCGGCGGCGGCGCGCGGCGTCCCGCTGCGGATTGAGCTGGTACAAGAGGCCGAAGCAGCCTCGCTCTACGAACGCAAGCTGGTGCTGGTGCGCCCCGATGGCCACGTCGCCTGGCGGGGGGACGCCGAGCCTGCCGATGCTCTTGCCGTCATCGACCGGGTGCGGGGCGCGTAATGTCTTTTTGTCTGGGCATGATCTTTTCCGAAAACCGGTTGCCACTTTCCGGGATCATGCCTCAATGCATCGCCGCGGGCGTGCGCGGAATGATCGCGCCGCGGTGCCGCACCTTTTCCGATGCGAGCTTATGGCCCGCCGTAGCTGCGGCAATCGGATTCTCGCCGGCAAGCCTTGCTGCGAGATAACCGGCGTTGAAGCTGTCGCCCGCCGCGGTCGTGTCGACCGGCGTCACGACCTCCGGCACCGGCACGTGCTCCTGCTTGCCGCCGGAGGCGACCAGCGCGCTGTTCGGACCGTTCTTGACGACGATTTCGGCGATGCCGAACGCTTGCAGCCGCTCGACGGTCGACTCCGGGCTCGGGTCGCCCCAAAGCACCGCCTCGTCGTCGAACGTCGGCAGCGCAATGTCGACGCGCTTGAGCGCCTCCATATAGACCGTGCGTGCGCGCGGCAGGTCGCCCTTCCAGCCCTTGGGGCGGAAGTTGCCGTCGAACGCCACCTTCACGCCGTGCTGGCGCGCAAGCTCGATGATCGCGAGCATGCGGCCGAGGCCCACGTTGGTATAGAGCGACAGCGTGATGCCCGAGAAATAGATCAGCTTGGCGCCGAGCATGCGCTCGGCGATCCGGTTCCAGTCGCCAAGCTCGAATAGCTCGCGCGCCGGCGCCTCGCTGCGCCAGTAGAAGAAACGGCGCTCGCCTTTGCCGTCGGTTTCGATGGTGTAGAGGCCGGACTGGCGCCCGGGCACGCGCAGGATCAGATCCGTCTTCAGGCTTTCGGCCACGGCCATGGCAACGATGCCGTCGGAATAAGTGTCGTCGCCGAGCGCAGTGGCGTAGGTCACGTCGATGCCGGCGCGCGCCAGATAGACCGCCGTGTTGAACGTGTCGCCGCCGCAGGCCATGGCGAAGCGCCCATCGCCGCCGCGGGCCATCTCGATCATGACTTCGCCGATGGCCACCACGCGGGGCTTTTGGTCGCTCATGCCCAGTCTTTCCGATCGTTGTCCTGCCGCCCCGACCGAAGGCGCAGAATGGCGGCGCGGCCAAGGCTTGGCAATGCGTCGAGTCCCACTCGCGCAGAATTATCCCGTATTTAGAATGGTTTAACGCCTCTGGCCGAAGGTGAAATGTTATACTATAACATCACCCATGCAGGCCCACGATCACCACCACCAGCATCATCACCACCCCGGCCACGTCCACCCACCGGCCGCCATTCATCCGTCGATCCTGCGGATGTCGGCCGCGCAGCGGCTCGGCATCGCCGGCGCGGCGATCGTGCTGCTTTGGCTGTTGGTGTTCTGGGCCAGCGCGTGAGGGGGCCGCGATGAGCGCGCAGCTGCGATTCCGCAATCTGACGCTGGGCTACGACCGCCATCCCGCCGTCCATCATCTCGACGGGGAAGTCGCGGACGGCGCGCTGATGGCCGTGGTGGGCCCGAACGGCGCCGGCAAGTCGACGTTGTTCAAGGGCGTCGTCGGCGTGCTCAAGCCGCTCGCAGGACGAATAGAGCGTGGCGGCGTCGCGCCGCAGGAGATCGCCTACCTGCCGCAAGCCGCCGAGATCGATCGCAGTTTCCCGATCGACGTCTATGACATGGTCGCGATGGGGCTGTGGCATCGCAAGGGTCTGTTCGGCGGCATCGGCCGCAAGGACCGGGACACGGTCGAGGCTGCGATCGCTTCCGTCGGCCTGACGGGCTTCGAATCGCGCCAGATCGGCACCCTGTCCGGCGGCCAGATGCAGCGCATGCTGTTTGCGCGCCTGCTGCTGCAGGACGCGCGCGTCATCGTGCTCGACGAACCGTTCAACGCCATCGACGCCAAAACGTCGGCCGATCTCTTGGCGCTGGTGCGGCGCTGGCACGAAGAGCAGCGCACGGTGCTCGCCGCCATGCACGACCTCGACGTGGTGAAGGCGAACTTCCCGCAGACGCTGCTGCTGGCGCGCGAGCCGGTGGCCTGGGGCGCGACCGCCGAGGTGCTCACCGCCGACAACTGGACGCGTGCGCGGCGCATGTGCGAGGCATTCGACGAGCAGGCCGAGGCCTGCATCGTGGCGGAGCCGGCGCGATGATATACGACGCGCTTATCGCCCCGTTCGCCGAATTCGAGTTCATGCGCCGTGCGCTGGTCGGCAGCTTTGCGCTTTCGTTCGGCGCTGCGCCGATTGGTGTGTTCCTGATGCTGCGGCGCATGAGCCTGATCGGCGACGCCATGGCGCACGCCATTCTGCCGGGCGCCGCGGTCGGCTTCCTGCTGTTCGGGCTGAGCCTGTTCGCGCTCGCCGGCGGCGGCCTGATCGCGGGCTTCGTGATCGCGGTTGGCGCAGGACTCATCGCGCGCGCGACCGAGTTGAAGGAGGACGCCTCGCTCGCGGCCTTCTTCCTGATCTCGCTTGCGCTCGGCGTCACCATCGTCTCGATGAAGGGCTCCAACGTCGACCTGCTGCATTTCCTGTTCGGCTCCGTGCTGGCGGTGGACGATGCGGCACTGTTCCTGATCGTGGGCCTGACGTCGGTTTCGCTCGTGATCCTCGCTCTGATCTGGCGCCCACTGGTCCTGGAGTGCGTCGACCCCGGATTCCTGCGCTCGGTCAGCGGCGCGGGCGGCCCGGTGCATCTCGCCTTCCTGGCGCTGGTCGTGATGAATCTGGTCGGCGGATTTCAGGCGCTCGGCACGCTGCTCGCTGTCGGCATCATGATGCTGCCGGCGGTTGCGTCGCGGTTCTGGGCGCGCGACATCACCGGCATGGTCGCGGTCGCGGTCGGCATCGCGGCGTTTTCCGGCTTCACGGGATTGCTGATTTCGTACCACGCGAGCCTGCCGTCCGGGCCCGCCATCATCCTGGTGGCCGGCGGCCTCTACGCCTTTTCGGTGGTGTTCGGCCGGGCCGGCGGGCTGCTGTGGCAGGCGATGCCGCGCCGCCATCTCGAAGCATGAATGACGCCATGAACCGTTGGAGTGGAGCCATGTTCAGCCGACGTAACGTCCTCCTTCTCGCCGGACTGAGCATCGCCGCTGCCGGGCCGGCGGTTGCGCAGGATAAGGCGCCGGAAAAGGTCAAGGTCGTCGCCACGTTCTCGATCCTGGCCGACTTCGTTCGCAACGTCGGCGGCGACCGGGTCGAGGTTTCGAGTCTGGTCGGACCGGACGGCGACGCGCATGTGTTCTCGCCGACGCCCGCCGACGCAAGGACGGTCGGCGCCGCCAAGGTGGTGTTCGTCAACGGGCTTGGTTTCGAAGGGTGGATGACGCGGCTGGTGCGCGCGTCGGGCACCAAGGCCCCGACGGTCGTCGTGACCAAGGGCGTCAAGACGCGCAAGATGGATGGCAAGCAGGCCGGCCATAGCCATGGCCATAGCCACGGCGCGACCGATCCCCACGCCTGGCAGTCGATCGCCAACGCCAAAATCTATGTAACCAACATTCGCGACGGTTTGAGCAAGGCCGATCCGGCCGGCAAGGAAGTTTACGCCTCGAACGCTTCGGCCTACATCGCCAGGCTCGACGCGCTGGAGCGCGAAGTGCGCGAGGCAGTGGCCAAGATTCCGGCCGACCGCCGCCGGATCGTCACCACCCACGACTCCTTCGGCTATTTCGGCGACGCCTACGGGATCGAGTTTGTGTCGCCCGGCATCTCCACCGAGTCTGCGCCGTCGGCAAAGGAGATCGCGGGCCTGATTGCCCGTATCAAGAAGCAGAAAATCCCCGCCGTGTTCCTGGAAAACATCACCGATCCGCGCCTGATGCAGCAGATTGCCAAGGAAACGGGGGCCAGGATCGGCGGTTCGCTTTATTCCGACGCTTTGTCGGAACCCACCGGATCTGCCGGCACCTACATCGACATGATGCGAAGCAACATCCGCGAACTGAGCTTGGCGCTGACGAGCTAAAGCGTCTTCGAGCGAAGTGGCTACCGGTTCGCGCAAAGAAAAAGCGTCAAACAAGAAAGCTGGAGCTCGGCTTTAATCGCATCGAAGCCGGGCTCCAGGACGCGGCTTCTGGCCGCAGCGGCGCGGGTTACGGCGCCGCGCCTGCATTCCTTGTCACCCGGTTCCGCCGTCCCCTATAGTCGGCCCAAACAAGAACACGCCAGGCAGGAAACGGCTGGCGCAGCGGGCATCCGCTCGCGCGCGAACGGAGGGACGACACCATGCAGATGCTTCGGATTTCCGCCGTATCGGCGGCGCTTGCGTTGCTGAGCGGCGCCGCTGCGGCGCAGACCGTCGGCTTCGCCACCGGTCCGCAGGCCACGCCGACCAATGCCGCAGGCTCTGCGGTCGCCAAGGTGGTCAACGAGGTGTCCGGCCTGCAGACCAGGGCCGTGCCGCATACGTCCAACGAACTGTCGATGGGTCCGCTGAACCGCGGCCAAGTCGACTTCGCGATCGCCAACGTCGACATCGCGGACTCGGCGCTCAAAGGCATCGACGTGTTCGACGGCCGCAAGCTGGAGAACATCCGCATCGTCACGCGGCTGTTCCCGCTTAATCTTGGCGTCATCGTCCGCAAGAGCTCGGACATCAAGACCGCGGCCGACCTCAAGGGCAAGTGCTATCCGGCCGAATACACCGCGCAGAAGGGCCAGATTAAGGTGTCGACGGCGCTGCTGGCCAACGTCGGCCTGACGCTCAAGGACGTCAAGGCATCGCCGGTGCCCAACACCAGCCGCGGCGCGGAGGACTTCGTCCAGGGCAAGTGCGACAGCGCGATGATGGCGCTCGGCGCCGCGCGCCTGAAGCAGACCGACGCCCAGGTTGGCGGCGTGCGCATCCTGCCGATCGACGCTTCGGCGGAGGGTATGGCGCGGATCAGGAAGTACGTCCCCTACGGCACCGTCTATCAGCTCAAGGCCGGCTCGCTGCCGGGCGCTGACGTTGCGACGCCGATCCTGTCCTACGACATTCTTCTGGTCACGTCGGCGCAGACCAAAGACGACGTGGTGTACCAGACCGCGAAGGCGATGCATCGGGGCAAGGACAAGCTTGTCGCGGTGACGCCGGTGCTGCGCGACTTCGACCCGGCGCGGATGCACACGGACTACAAGGGCCTGCCGTATCACCCCGGTGCACTCAAGTACTACAAGGAAGCCGGAGTCGCGCTGACCAACTGATCTCGCGGGCTGGGGGTGCGCCGCGCGAAACGCGCGGCGTTCGGGTGGCCGCATGGCCGAGAAGCAGGACAAGCAGCCGCTGGAGATTGGCGAAGGCCCGATCTCCAGCGCACCCGGTGCGGTCGGAATAGCGATTGTCGTCGGGGCGTTCGTGCTGACCGCGGTCGCGGTCGCTCGGTCGCTCGATCTCGACCGCAAGCTGGGACTGGTGCTGTACACCGAGCAGTATCTGTTCGGCATGCTCGGCATCGCGTTCTTCGTGGCGTTCCTGCATCTCGGCATCGACCGCAAGCCGCGCAACGGGCCGGTGCCCTGGTATGACTGGCTGTGCGCTATTGCAGGGGCGGGCGCGTGCTTCTGGCTCGCGGTACGCTATCCGAAGCTCGCAGACATCGTGTCAGACGAGCCGATCGAGGCGCTGATTGCCGGAACGATCATCCTGTTCCTGACCGCGGAGGGCCTGCGGCGCACCGCCGGCCCGATCCTGCTCGGCGTGCTCCTGTTCTTCGTCGCCTTCGGAGTCGCGGGTCAGTTCGTCCCCGGCCAGCTCCAGGGCCGGCCGATCGCGCCGGGCCAGCTCGTCACCTACCTCACGTTCGACACCAACTCGCTGGTCGGCGCGCCGATGAAAATCGTAACCACGGTGGTGGTTGCGTTCCTGCTGTTCGGCGCGCTGCTGTTCCGCTCCGGAGGCTCCGCCTTCTTCACCGAGTTTGCGACCGCACTGATGGGGCGCACGCGCGGCGGCGCTGCCAAGATCGCCGTGGTGGCGTCGAGCCTGTTCGGCACCATTTCCGGCAGCGCCGTGTCGAACGTGCTCTCGACCGGCGTTATCACCATTCCGCTGATGCGGCGTGCGGGCTATCGGCCGCATTCGGCGGCGGCGATCGAGGCGGTGGCCTCGACCGGCGGGCAGTTGATGCCGCCGGTAATGGGCGCGGTCGCGTTCATCATGGCCGAATATCTCAACGTGCCCTACACGCAGGTCGTGATCGCCGCGATCGTGCCGTCGCTGCTGTACTACGTGGCGCTGTTCATCCAGGCCGACCTCGAAGCCGCGCGCGAGAACATCGCGCCGGTGCCGAAGGAAATGATCCCGCCCGTCGGCCCGGTGATTAAGAGCGGCTGGGTGTTCGTCGTGCCGTTCGCCCTGCTGATCTACGGCATGTTCTGGCTCAACCAGCTTCCGGAGGAGGCCGCGCTTTATTCGTCCGGATTGCTGTTGCTGGTCGGCCTTGCACTGGGCTACCGCGGCAAGCGGATGGGCTGGCGCGACGTGTTCGATTCGATCGCGCGCACCGGCGTGCTGGTACTCGACCTGGTGATGATCGGCGCCGCCGTCGGCCTGATCATCGGCATCCTCAACCAGTCGGGGCTCGGCTTCGCCCTGACGCTGATGCTGGTGAACATGGGTAGCGGCAACCTGATGCTGCTTCTGCTGCTCGCAGGCCTGGTCTGCTTCGTGCTCGGCATGGGCCTGCCCACGCTCGCAGTCTACATCCTGGTTGCCACGCTGATCGCGCCGGCGATGATCGAGACCGGCATCAATCCGATGGCCGCGCACATGTTCGTGCTCTACCTCGGCATGCTGTCGTTTATCACGCCGCCGGTCTGCATTGCCGCGTTCGCGGCCGCCAACCTCGCGCGCGCCGACCCGATGCGGACCGGATTTGCCGCCACGCGATTCGGCTGGGCGGCCTTCGTCGTGCCGTTCCTGTTCGTGTTCGAACCGAGCCTGCTGCTGCAGGGCACGGCGATGGAACTTGTCCACGACGTCGGCACGGCGATTGCGGGTGTCTGGATCGGCTCGATGGGATTTGCCGGCTATTCCGTGCGGCGCATCGGCTGGGTTGAGCGCGCGGGCTACGTCGTTACGGGTTTCCTATTGCTGATTCCGGCGAGTCTGCTGCCCGGCGACAAGACCACGACCTATATGGGCATTGCTTTCGCCGTGGCGCTGCTCGGCCGCGACTACATGCTGGCTCGCCGCGCCCGCGCCCAAGCGCGAAGCCAAGCGGCATCCGGCGTACCGGCCGCGCCCCGCGCGGCGGAATAGGCTCGATTTCGGGCGTTTCGAAGCCATGGGCTCGTGCGATTGTGGTGCCGCCATTCCGCGGATAATCTCCGCCGCGGCCCAGGCAAACGACGGGCCGGCATTGCGAAAGCCCCGACCGACCTGTGCTTTTCTCCCCAACCTCCAATTGGCGTAGCGTGAAATGAGTATGGACGACGTGTCCGGACGGCCGTCGAATGCGCCCCTGCCGGCTTCGCTTCCGCTGTTGGCGTCGTTCGTCGCCGCGGTGTTCCTGAGCGCACTGCTGCTGTTCGCAGTGCAGCCGATGTTCGCACGCATGGTGCTGCCGCGCTTCGGCGGCTCGCCGGCCGTGTGGTCGGTGGCCATGGTGTTCTTCCAGTCCATGCTGCTCGCGGGCTATGCCTACGCCCATTACCTGATGCGGGTCCGGTTGCCGGTCGCGGTGATCGGCATTCACCTTGCGCTGATGGCGGTGGCAGGCCTGACGCTGCCGCTGTCTCTCGCCGAGGGCTGGTCGGATCCGCAGGGCGTGCGCACCGAATTCTGGCTGCTCGGCTTGTTTGCGGTATCGATCGGTCTGCCGTTCTTTGCTTTGTCCGCAAACAATCCGCTGCTGCAGGCGTGGTTCGCACGCGCCGGGCATCGCGACTCGAAGGACCCGTATTTCCTCTACGCCGCGTCGAACATCGGCAGCTTCCTCGCGCTCCTGTCCTACCCGGTCCTGATGGAGCCGCTGCTCACGCTGCGCGAGCAGGGCCTGTGGTGGAGCGGCGGCTATTGGCTGCTGTTCGCCGCGATCGCGTGGTGCGGCGTGCTTGCGCTGCGCGCACGCGCGGGCTGGGCCGCGTTCGGCGGCGAGGCGGCGCAGACGCCGGCGCCGAACTGGCGTGTCATCGGCCGCTGGATGTTCCTGGCCGCCGTGCCCTCCGGCCTGCTGGTCGCGGTCACGGCGCACATATCGACCGACGTGGCGGCTGCGCCGCTGCTGTGGGTGGTGCCGCTGTCGCTTTATCTTCTGACCTGGGTTCTGGTGTTCCAGTCCAAGCCTCTGCTGCCGCACCGCTGGATGATGGCGGCGCAGCCGTTCGCCATCGCAGGGTTGGTCGGGCTGCTGGCGCTCGAACTGTCGCAGGCATTGTGGCTGACGCTGTCCGGCCACCTGATCGCGTTCTTCGTCATCGCGATGGCGGCGCACGGCGAGCTGGCGCGGCTGCGGCCGCCGGCCGACCGGCTGACCGGTTTCTATCTCTCCCTTTCGGCGGGCGGGATGATCGGCGGACTGTTCGCCGGGCTGATCGCCCCGCAGATGTTCTCCTGGGTGGCCGAGTACCCGATCCTGATCGCGCTTGCCTGCCTGTGCCGGCCGGTGCCGGAGGGCGCGCTCGCGGTCTGGAAGCGCCCGTTGTGGCTCGCCGCGGGTCTTGTGGCCGCCGCAGCCGTTCTGCTGCCCGCGCTGGCGTTCGAATGGACGCCGGGCGAGGAAACGATCGCGGCCGTGCCCTATGTGGTGCTCGGGATCGCGGTCGCATCGATGCTGCTGGAGACGCATCCTCTGGCGTTCGCGCTCGCGATCGCTCTGGCGCTGGCCATCGTGCGGCTCTATCCGGTCAACGAGGAGAGCCCCGAGACGGTGCGCAGCTTCTTCGGCGTCCACAAGATCTACGACACGTCGGACTACGAATACCGGATACTGATGCACGGCACGACCGTGCACGGGGCGCAGAAGCTCGACGACGAGGGTGAACTGCCCAAGGGTCGCCCCGAGCCGCTGGCCTACTATCACTCCAAGTCGGCCATGGCGCAGGTCATCAATGCCGTGCGCAAGCGCAAGAGCGGCCCGCTGCGCGTTGGCGTGGTCGGTCTCGGCTCGGGATCGCTGGCCTGTTACGTCGAGCCGAAGGACAACTGGACGTTCTTCGAAATCGACCCGGCAGTGGCCGAGATCGCGCGGCAGCGGTTCTCGTTCGTGCAAGGCTGCGCGCCGGACGTGAAGATGGTGATCGGCGACGGCCGGCTGACGCTGACGAAGGAGCCGGACGGCGCCTTCGACCTGCTGATCGTCGACGCCTATTCGTCCGACGCCATTCCGGTGCATCTGGCGACCCGCGAGGCGATGGCGCTCTACAAGTCCAAAACTGCGCCGGACGGCGCAATTCTGCTTCACATTTCAAACAGGCATCTGGCGCTGGCAAGCGTCGTTGCGGGCATTGCCGCGGCCAACGGGCTCAAGACCTGGATCAACGACGGCAGCGAAGAGGAAGACGAGGATCACGAATACAAGTACTCGTCGGAAGTCGCCGCGATCGCGGCCGCGCCGGAGGCGATCGGCGAACTTGCCGGCAGCAAGGCGTGGGTTGCGACCGAGCCCGCGCCGGGCGAGCGCGTGTGGACCGACGACTATTCCAACATCCTCAACGCGCTGATCAAACGCTACCGCTGATCGCGCGGGCCGCCGCAGGCCCGCGCGCTACTTCTTCGTCATGCCAAGTGCGGTCAGGAGCCTCTGCTTCTCCGCGACGTCCTTCTCGATGTTGGCCTTGAAGCCCTTGGCGTCGGCCATGAAGTCGGGCGGCTGCAGGGTGCGCTTGGCGATGCGCTGGAACGCTTCGCCCTTCAACGTTGCGGCGCAGGCCTTGTCGAGCTTGTCGCGCACGTCGGCCGGAATCCCGGCCGGCGCGAACAATCCGCCGATAGAGAGCGGCGCGACGTTGAAGCCCTGTTCGATCGCGGTCGGCACATCCGGAATCGACGGGTTTCGAACCTGCGAGAAAATCGCCGGCATGAACAGCTGGCTCCCCGCTGCCGCGGTCAGCGGCGATACCGCGAAGTCGATCTGGCCGGCCGCGGTCATCTGGATCGTCTCCGGCGGGCCGCGAAACGGCACGTGGTTGAATTCGACCTTGGTGAGCTGGGTCAATTCTGCGACCGCGAGATAGGGGATCGTGCCGACGCCGGGCGTGCCGTAGTTCAGTCCGCCCGGCTTGGCCTTGCTGGCGGCAAGAACGTCCTTGACCGCCTTGTAGGTGTCGGGCCGCGCCACCACCACCATGTCGTTCTTGAACGTCTGACAGAGCGGCTCGAACGACTTGTGGGTGTAGTTCAGCTGCGCATCGGTCATCGGCTGCACGGTCAAGGCGTAGACCGCGGTGTGCAGCAGCGTGTAGCCGTCGGGCTTGGCGCGCGACGCCTCCGCGGTGCCGAGCTTGCCGCCGGCGCCGGGCTTGTTCAGCACCACGATGCGCTGGCCAAGTGCCGCGCCGATGCCGTCCGCAATCACGCGGCCGAGGATATCGGCCGATGAGCCGGGCGTGGCCGGCACGATCAGCTCGATGACGCGGTCGGGGTAGGATTGGGCGTGGGCGGTGCCGGCGGTGCCGAAAAGGGCTGCGGCGGCGATGGCTGGCAAATACCCGAGGCGTGGTGTCATGGCGTCCTCCCACATGCTTTCGCCGCCCACTGTCGCGGGGCGGTGGGAAACGATAACCGGCAGGCTCGCGCAAACAAGCCCAACAGACGCCGCAGGGTAGGTGGGGAGGGTGTATGACGGCGGCTGGATCGCCTATATACCCACCCTGAGTGGAGGTTCCCCGCATGTCCGACCAAGTGCAGCCCGAAAAGCTCCCCGTCACCGTGCTGACCGGCTATCTCGGTGCCGGCAAGACCACGTTGCTCAATCGCATCCTTTCGGAGCCGCACGGCAAGAAATACGCCGTGATCGTCAACGAATTCGGCGAGATCGGCATCGACAACGACCTCGTGGTGGGGGCCGACGAGGAAGTGTTCGAGATGAACAACGGCTGCATCTGCTGCACCGTGCGCGGCGACCTGATCCGCATCATCGAGGGCCTGATGCGGCGCAAGGGCAAGTTCGACGCCATCATCGTCGAGACCACGGGCCTCGCCGACCCCGCGCCGGTGGCGCAGACCTTCTTCGTCGACGAGAATGTCGGCAAGCGGACCAAGCTCGACGCGGTGGTGACGGTCGCCGACGCCAAATGGCTGAAGGACCGCCTCAAGGACGCCCCCGAGGCCAAGAACCAGATTGCATTCGCGGACGTGATCCTGGTCAACAAGACCGATCTCGTCTCCGACGCCGAACTGCGCGAGGTCGAAGCCCGCATCCGCGGCATCAACCCCTACGCCAGGCTGCACCGCACCCAGCGTTCGCAGATCGCGCTCGACGAAATCCTCGGCCGCAATGCCTTCGATCTCGACCGCATTCTCGACATCGAGCCCGAGTTCCTGCACGCGGACGATCACGACCATCATCACGATCATGACCACGGCCACGGCCACGGCCACGGTCACGATCACCACCATCATCACGGCGGGCTGAAGCACTATCACGACGAGGACATGCAGTCGCTGTCGATCAACACCGACAAGCCGCTCAACCACGAGAAGTTCTTCCCCTGGATTCAAGGCCTGGTCGCCGAGGACGGTCCAAAGATTCTGCGCTGCAAGGGCATCCTGAACTTCAAAGACGATCCGGACCGCTTCGTGTTCCAGGGCGTGCACATGATCCTTGACGGAGACCACCAGCGGCCCTGGAAGGACGGCGAGAAGCGCGACAGCCGGCTGGTGTTCATCGGCCGCGACCTGCCGGAAGAGAAAATCCGCAAGGGCTTCGAGAGCACCATTGCGTGACGTTGCCGCGCGTCACTCCGGGACGCCGCGAAGCGGCGAACCCGGAATCCAGATGCATGCTCGGAGTCCGCTTCTGGATTCCGGGTTCGAGCCTTCGGCTCGCCCCGGAATGACGGGAGGTCAAGGTTGTCGGATAGCCTAAATACCGCTCCCAACACCCCCTCCGTCGTCGAGCGCACGCGCGCCGTCCCCGCCGGCGCGCCGGTGGTCGGTGTGCATTTCATCGGCAGCACGGCGGCCTTCGTGCTCGGCGAGGAGGCTTTGCTGCTGGTCGAAGGCAAGTCCGAGCCGCGCCGCGTCGCGGTCCATGAGGGCGGGATACTGTCCTCCGCCTGCGACGGCACCTGGGTTGTCAGCGGCGGCGACGACGGCAAGGTGTTCGTCACCGGCGAAAGCGGCGAGACCAGGCCGGTCGCCACCGACGCCAAGCGCCGCTGGATCGACCATGTCGCCGCGGGGCCGGACGGCGCCGTCGCCTGGTCGGCGGGCAAGTCTGCCTATGTCATGCCGGGCAAGGGCGATCCGAAAACCGTCGAAGTGCCTTCGACCGTCGGCGGGCTCGCCTTCGCGCCCAAGGGCCTGCGGCTCGCGATCGCGCACTACAACGGCGTCTCGCTCTGGTTTCCGAATGCGCAGGCCGCGCCGGAATTTCTGGAGTGGAAGGGTTCGCACCACCACGTCGCCTTCAGCCCTGACGGCAAGTTCCTGGTCACGTCGATGCAGGAGCCTGCGTTGCATGGCTGGCGGGTCGTCGACGCCAAGCACATGCGGATGTCGGGTTATTCGGCGCGGGTGCGCTCGTTCGGCTGGACCGCGGGCGGCAAATGGCTCGCGACCTCCGGCTCCGAGCAACTCGTGCTGTGGCCGTTCCAGGGCAAGGACGGTCCGATGGGCAAGCAGCCGCGCATGTACGCGGCGTTCGCGGTGCGCGCGACCGTCGTCGCGTGCCACCCGAAGCAGGAGGTGGTCGCGGTCGGCTTCGCCGACGGCACGGTGCTGCTGGTGCGGATCGACGACGGCGCCGAGGTGCTCGGCAAGAAGCCGGGCGACGCGCCTGTCAGCGCGCTCGGCTGGGACGGGGGCGGCACGCTGCTCGCCTGGGGCACTGAGAGCGGCGAGGCGGGCGTGATCGATCTGGGGTAGCCGCAAGGAAAAAGCCCCGGCCGAAGCCGGGGCTTGGTTGTCACCGTGCGTTCGTCCGGCGTTGCGGCACCGTGTTCCTTTACCGCACCAGCACGTTCCGGAACTGCCAGGGATCGCGCTTGTCGATGTCCTCCGGGAAGAGGCCCGGCCGGTCGGTCAGCGGCGTCCAGTCGGTGTAGGTGCCAATGACCGGCCCAAGATACGGAATCTGCACTTCGAGGCAGCGGCGGAAGTCCATCTCGTCGGCCTCGACGATGCCGGCCCTCGGGTGTTCCAGCGCCCAGACCATGCCGGCGAGCACCGCCGAGGTCACCTGCAGGCCGGTGGCGTTCTGGTAGGGCGCAAGGTCGCGCGTCTCGTCGATCGAAAGCTGCGAACCGTACCAGTAGGCGTTCTTCTTGTGGCCGTAGAGCAGCACGCCCAGTTCGTCGATGCCGTCGACGATCTCATTCTCGTCGAGAATGTGGACCCGCTCCTGCCGCAGGCCGGCGGCGCCGAACATTTCGTGCAGCGACAGCACCGCATCGTTCGCCGGGTGATAGGCGTAATGGCAGGTCGGCCGATAGGCCGTCCTGCGGCCGGTTTTCACCGTGAAATAGTCGGCGATCGAGATCGACTCGTTGTGCGTCACCAGGAAGCCGTACTGGCCTTTGGCGGTCGGCGTCCATGAGCGCACCCGCGTGTTGGCGCCCGGCTGCAGCAGGTAGACCGCCGCCTGGCAGCCGGTCTTGTGCTTGCGGCCGTTGGCCGGAATCCACTTCTCGTGCGTGCCCCAGCCGAGTTCGGCCGGCTGCATGCCCTCCGACACGAAGCCTTCCACCGACCAGGTGTTCACGAACACGTTCTGCGGCTTGGGCTGCTTGGCGCGCTGGGTGTCGCGTTCGGCGATATGGACGCCCTTGATGCCGATCTTCTTGGAAAGCCTGGCCCATTCCTCGCGCGTCGTGGGCTCCTTGACCTTTACCTTCGTGTCGGCGGCGATGTTCAGCAGCGCCTGCTTGACGAACCAGGACACCATGCCGGGATTGGCGCCGCAGCAGGACACGGCGGTGGCCGAGCCGGGCTTGCGCTTGCGCTTGGCGGCGAGCGTGATCTCGCGCAGGGCGTAGTTCGAGCGCGCTTCGGGGCCGAGCTTGGTGTTGAAGTAGAAGCCGGCCCAGGGCTCGTTGACGGTGTCGATGTAGAGCGCGCCGACCTCGTTGCACAGCTCCATGATGTCGACCGAAGACGTGTCGACCGACAGGTTGACGCAGAAGCCCTGGCCGCCGCCCGCAGTCAGCAGCGGGGTCAGGAGGTGGCGGTAGTTGTCGCGCGTCACCGCCTCATGGATGAAGCGGATGCCGCGCTCGTCCAGAAGCTTGCGGTCCTTGTCCTCGGGGTCGATCGCCACCATCCGGGACTTGTCGTAATGGAAATGCCGCTCGATCAAAGGCAGCGTGCCTTTGCCGATCGAGCCGAAGCCGATCATTACGATGGGTCCGTCGATGCGGCCGTGGATGGGGTGGTTCGCCATGTCTCGCAACTCCAGAATGCAGGCTCGTCATATCCGCCCGGTTTGACGGACGGAATAGCGCCGCACGGACCTCCGCGCGGCGTCCACGGGATTCAAGGGTGGCGTTACGCCGCCTTGGGCGAAGCCGGAGCGGCGAGCGCCGCGACTGCGTCAAGCAGCCGCGTCCGCTGCGGCTTTCTCGGTGCGCGAATCGTGCCGCGTGCGCCGTCGAGGGCGTCCGGCACGAGTTCGCAGCCGAGCAGGCGGCTGCGGTCGTCGAGGCCGGGCAGCCAAAGCGCGCCGGTGTGCTCCGCCGTGAAGCCGAAGCGGCCGTAATACGCGGCGTCGCCCACCAGCAGCACAGTGCGGTGACCGCGGCGGGCGGCGTAATCCAGCGCGTGCCGCATCAGCGCCGCGCCGATGCCAATGCCGCGATGCTCCGGGTGCACCGCCAGCGGCCCGAGCAGCAGCGCCGGGCGGTCGGCGCCCGCCGAGGCTTCCCACAATCGCACGGTGCCGACGATGGCGCCGCCCGCGGTTGCGACCAACGACAGGCCGCGCGCCGGCGCGCGGCCCGCGCGCAGCCGCTGCGACGGCTTCTCGAACCGCGCAGGGCCGTATGCGGCGTCGAGCAGCGCCTCGCGGGCTGCGGCGTCGGACGGCCGCTCCAGCCGGATCCGGGTCCCGCGAACTTGGGTCTCGCGAACCTGGGTTTCGCGAACCTGGGTCTCGTGAATTCGGGTCATGGCACTCTCCCAGTTTTCCTTGTCCCTCCGGCGTTCCTGGAGCCGGCAGGGTTGGGGATGACGCGCGCGCTCGCGTGCGCTCAAGCGCCTCCCCCGCGAACGGGGGAGGCAGAGCCTGCTTGCGCAGTTTTCAGATGTGATAGGTCTTCAGCGGCGCGAAGCCGTTGAAGGCGACGGAGGCGTAGGTCGCCGTATAGGCGCCGGTCCCCTCGATGAGCACCTTGTCGCCGATTTCCAGGCTCACCGGCAGCTCATAGGGCTGCTTCTCGTAGAGCACGTCGGCCGAATCGCAGGTCGGACCGGCCAGGACACAGGGGCCCATGGCGTCGCCGTCCCGCGGGGTGCGGATCGGGTAGCGGATCGACTCGTCCATGGTCTCGGCGAGGCCGCCGAACTTGCCCAGGTCGAGATAGACCCAGCGCACGTCGTCCTCCTCGCTCTTCTTGGACACCAGGACCACCTCAGCCTCGATCACGCCGGCGCCGCCGACCATGCCGCGGCCCGGTTCGATGATCGTCTCCGGGATGCGGTTGCCGAAGTGCTTGCGCAGCGCCTTGAAGATGGCCGAGCCGTAGGCTTTCACCGTCGGCACGTTCTTCAGGTACTTGGTCGGGAAGCCGCCGCCCAGGTTGACCATGCTGAGGTTGATGCCGCGCTCGCCGCACTCCTTGAAGACCGCTGCGGCGGACGCCAGCGCCCGGTCCCAGGCGTGCTGGTTGGTCTGCTGGGAGCCGACGTGGAACGAGATCCCGTAGGGTTCCAGGCCCAGCTTGTAGGCGTGCTCCAGCACGTCCGTGGCCATCCCGGGCTCGCAGCCGAACTTGCGCGACAGCGGCCACTCGGCGCCGACGCAGTCCGACAGGATGCGGCAGAACACGCGGGACTTGGGCGCCACGCGGGCGATTTTTTCGACCTCGGCCTTGCAGTCCACGGCGAAGAGGCGCACGCCGAGCCCGTAGGCTCGCGCGATGTCGCGCTCCTTCTTAATGGTGTTGCCGTAGCTGATGCGGTCCGGCGATGCGCCCGCCGCGAGCGCCATCTCGATCTCAGGGACCGAGGCGGTGTCGAAGCAGGAGCCCATGGAGGCGAGCAACGCCAGCACCTCCGGCGCCGGGTTCGCCTTGACGGCGTAGAACACCCTTGTGTCCGGCAGGGCCTTGGCAAAGGTCTGGTAGTTGGTGCGCACGACGTCGAGGTCGACGACGAGCACCGGGCCTTCGTCCACGCCGCTTTCGCGGCGCTTCTTCAGGAATTCGCGGATGCGAGCGGTCATCGCTTCGCTCTCCCCAATGGCTCGGGCGGATGGACCGCCCCGGTGATGCGGGTTTTCGGGGCCGCCGCGGCGCGCGATGGATACGCGCCAGCCAGCGAACACACTCGACCCGCTCAGTCTGCCTTGGTTTGGTTTGGGGAGACCCCGCACCGCACGGCCGGCAAGGATGGACAAGCCTCTTCGGTTGCACGAGCCGGTGGTGGAGACCGGCAGAGACCAGAGAAGCCCGCTCCGTCGTTGCTTTAAGCCGCGTCCCCCGTCGAGCACGGGGTGTGCTGGTTTCGCCTCCAGCTGCCGGTCAGATTTCTTGGAGAGCTCTTCCGATCTCTCCAGGCGGCTGGCCGGCCTCTTGTCCGGCTACCTACCGACCGACACACGGCCACAGGCACGTGCGAAATTGGGCAAAGACCGAAATAATATATTTTGAACGAGAGTCAACTGTTTTGCGCGCGCGGAGTCCTCTCGGCGCACAAAATCATGCCGAGCGCCGCCGCGTTAACAATGTGTTTGGAATTTGTCGGCGCGGCTTCAGCGCGTGAACGGTTCGATTCGCCGCGCGTTTTGGATGAAGCGAAACATCGCGTAGATGCCAAGCAGGAAGAAGCCGCCCTGCAGGCCCAGGACGCCGTATTCACCGAGATTGAGCAGTGTCGCGAAGGCCCAGCCGGCGGCGAACGCGGCGCCGAACACCTCGGCGGCGATCAGGATCGCGGCGCAGACGACCGTCAGCACGTTCTCCCAGACGATACGGCTTTCGCGCGGCTTCGAGGCGGAGGCGTCCATGGTCGATCCTTGAGCGGGCTCGGCTTGCGGCGGCAATGTGGGCGATCTGCGTGGCCGGATCAAGGCTGCGGACGGCCGCGCGCCGCAGGCGCGCTACGCCTCACGCCCCCTTCATCGTGCGCCGCTCGACCTCCAGCATCCGGTCGAGGCCGGTGGTGCGGTGCGCGGCCTTCTTCTCCTTCTCCGCGCCGCCCGGGCCGAGGAACGGGTCCATCCGGTCTTGCGCCAGGCACTCGTAGGACTGCCGGACCGCCTTCACCATGGCGGCGAAGGCGGTGCCTGAGGAGGCCATCAACCGGTAGCCCATGGCCGCCAGCTCCGCCTTGGATATCGGGTAGGTCGAGAATCCATCGGGCGGCGCGAAGGTCATCAGCGGCGCGGGCAGGCGCTCGGCGATGAACCGCACCTCCTCGGGCTTGCGCCCCCAGACGAACAGCATGTCGGCGCCGGCCTTCTTCATCGCCTCGGCGCGCCGCAAGGCGTCGTCCATGCCTCCGACCCGGATGGCGTTGGTGCGGCCGACGATCACCGTGTCGGGGTCGGTGCGGGCGGCGACCGCCTCCCGGATGCGGTCGGCGGCGAACTCCAGCGGCACGAGGTAATCCTCGCCGACGTGGTGGGAGAACCGCCGCGGCAGGAGCTGGTCCTCGATCTCGATGCACTGGATGCCGGCGGCCTCCGAAAGCTGGACGGTGCGGTGGACGTGGATCGGGTCGCCGAAGCCGCCGCCGGCGTCCAGCACGACCGGCAGCGGGCACACCGCGCGCATGTCGAGTGCGACCTGGACCATCTCGGTCAGCGACAGGCCGGCCTCGGTGACGCCCTTGTACCAGCCGAGCGAGCCGCCGGAGAGATAGACCGCCTTGAACCCGGCCTCGGCCGCCATCCGCGCCATGATCGGGTTGAGGGCGCACGGGGCGACCGTGAGGTCAGGGCCTTTGATGAGCTGGCTGAGCTTGTCCACGGAGTCCTCCCTGCACTCTGATGTCATCGCAGGGCTTGTCCCGGCGATCTCGATGAGGTGAGCATAGTGCCTGCCTGATAGGGATCGCTGGGGCAACAGGGCGTTCACGCCCGTCTTCGACGTGCTATGCCCGGCGATGACCGCGTAATGGGGGGCGAACGTGGCCAAGCTCAAGGTGATGTGCGCGCGCTCGATGCATGTGGCGGTGGGAGCGCTGGGCCGCGCCTTCGCCAGGGCGGGGTCGCATGAGGTCGATTTCGACTTCAACACCGTCGGCGCGCTGGAGCAGAAGCTCGCGGCCGGCGAGACCGCCGACGTGCTGATCCTGTCGAAGGCCGCCATCGGCAAGCAGGAGCAGGCAGGCTCGCTCCTGCCGCGCTCGGGCGTGGTGGTGGCGCGCACCTTCATCGCGGTCTGCCTGCGCGAGGGCGCGGCGAAGCCCGACTTTTCGACCCCGGAAGCGTTCCGGCGGATGCTCGAGGCCGCCGGAACGATCGCCGTCAGCGATCCGGCAGTGGGCGGTTCGGCCGGTGTTCATCTCGCGCGCGTGTTCGAGAGCGAGGGGCTTGCGCCGCTGATGAAGGCCAGGGGCCTGCCGCAACAGACCGGCGCCGAAGTCGCCAAACGCGTGGTCGAGGGCAAGGCCGACTTCGGCCTGACCCTGTCGGGCGAGGTCGCGTCCGTGCCGGGCGCGGTTATCGCCGGCCCGCTGCCGCCGCCGTTCGGGCAGGACACCGTCTATTGCGCGGCGGTGACGGCGGGGAGCAAGGAGCCCGAAGCGGCCGCCGCGCTGATCACCGCGCTGCGCCGGCGGGACACCCAGGCGATGTGGACCAAGGCCGGGTTCGAAATGTCGTAAGGTTGCACACCGATGCGTTGTGTCGCAGCCTGTCACCCGACAGCCGTGCTTCCCGTCGTTCGCCGGGACGCATAGGCTTGCGTGCAACGGCCGGCGCGGATGCCGCGCGGGCGCCAACGACAATCGGGGAGGATCGACATGAACCGCCGCACCATCGTCCGCTTCGCCGCGCGCGCCGTCACGCTGGCCGTCGCGGGAGGTCTTGCGGCCGCGGCCGTTCCGCAGGATGCCGCCGCGCAATCGTGGCCCAGCCGGCCGATCACGGTGGTCGTGCCGTTCACGCCCGGCACCGCAGTCGACATCAGCGCCCGCGTGGTGATGGACGAGGTGTCGCGGCAGGTCGGCCAGCCCATCGTGGTCGAGAACCGCGGCGGCGCCGGCAGCACCATCGGCACCAACGTCGTCGCCAAGGCCGCGCCCGACGGCCACACCATCCTGGTGACCGGCTCGATGGCGAGCGCGCACGCCACCTTCAAGAGCCTGCCCTACGACACGCTGGGCGATTTCGTCGGCGTCATCTCGCTCGGCCTGCAGCCGCTGGTGCTGGTCACGTCGCCGAGCAAGGGCTTCAAGACGCTGGCCGACCTGATCAAGGCCGCCAAGGCCGGACAGTTGACCTACGCCTCGGCGGGCATCGGCTCGGCGACGCACCTGGCGCTGGAGCGGTTCCGCCTCAGCGCCGGCTTCCAGGCGCAACACGTGCCGTTCCGCGGCGCGCCGGAAGGCCTGCGCGAGGTGATCGCCGGCCGCGTCGACTTCTATTCGGTGCCGCTGCCGCCCGCGCTGCCGCTGATCAAGGACGGCAAGCTCGTCGCGCTCGCGGTCAGCGCCGACAAGCGCGCCACCGTCCTGCCGGACGTGCCGACCACGGTCGAACTCGGGCACAAGGACTCCGCTTATTACCTCTACGGCGGCGTCTATATGCATTCCAAGACGCCGGCTGCCGTCGTGCAGCGGCTGCACCAGGAGATCGGCAAGGCGCTGCAGGTGCCTGCGGTCCAGCAGCGGATGCGCCAGATCGGCGCCGAGCCGATGCCGATGTCTCAGCCGGAGTTCGACAAGTACTTCCGTGCCGACGTGGCGGCCAACGTCAAGCTCGCCAAGGACGCCAACATCCCGCAGCAGTAGGCAAGCAACTCTCCCGTTCGTCCCCGCGAACGCGGGGACCCAGCGCAATATGTCTGGATTCCCGCTTGCACGGGAATGAGCGGAGTCCTGGGCGTGTCGAACCGATCTCAATCTCGCTCTAATTGTGCTGCACGCCGCTCGCCAGCACCGGCTCGCGCCAGCGCTTGATCTCGGCCGCGACGAACTCGCGCAGATATTCGGGCGTCCGCCGCGCCGGCACCGGCACTTCGAGGCCGATGTCCTCCAGCCGCTTCTGCAGCGCCGGATTGTCCAGCGCCTTGTTGAGCGCTGAGTTCAGCTTCGCCACCTGCTGCGGCGTCGCGCTCTTCGGCATGAAGATCGCGTTCCAGGCCGAGATTTCCAGGTTCTTGAAGCCCTGCTCCTGTGCGGTCGGCACGTCGGGCAGCGTCGGCACGCGCTTGGCGTTGAGCGTGGCCAGCACCTTGGCGGTCTTGGCGCGGTGCGACGACAGGGCGGTGGAGATGTAGTTGCAGATGAAGTCGATGCGGCCCGCGAGCAGGTCCTGCATCGCCGGCCCGCCGCCGCGATAGGGGATGTGGGTGATCTTCACGCCCAGAACCTGGTTCATCAGCACGCAACCGATGTGCGAGGACGTCCCCGCGCCGCCGGAGCCGTGCTGCATCTTGTCCTGGTTGGCCTTGGCGTAGGCCGCGAACTCCTTGAGGTTCTCCGCCGGCAGGTCCTTGCGGGCGAGCAGGACCTGCGGCGCGTCGGCGACCAGCATGACGGGAGAGAAGTCGGTCACCGCATTGTACGGCGGGGTCTTGTGCATCGACTGGCCGATGGCATGGGTGCCGATCGAGCCGAGCGTGAACATGTGGCTGTCCGCCGCGGCGTTCGAGACGCGCAGCGATCCGACGGTGCCGCCGCCGCCCGGCTGGTTCTCGATAATGACGTTCTGGCCCAGCGCCTCGCTGAGATACGGTTGGAGATTGCGCCCGAGCGTGTCGAGCGGGCCGCCGGGCGCGAACGCGATCAGCATTGTCACGGGCCGCGAGGGCCAGTCCTGCGCCAGGGCCGGGATTGAGCCTAGTCCCGCGACCGCTGCGGCGGCGAGCGACAGGGCGATCTTGCGCATGACATTTCCTCCCGGATTGCGTTCGATGCTTGTACCGCAGCCTCTCACACCGCTCCGGGTGCGACAACGCGGCATGCGGCAACCGCGCCATGCGGCGCTGGAACTGGTCCTGGCCGAAGGCGTTGCCCCCTTGAAACTGCGCCGGGGCGCCCTATCTCATGTCCAATCGCGGCCGACCCCTGCCGCGCCCTGTCGCAAGTGCCGCCTTACCACGGATGTACTGGGAGGAAGCGCGCAGCGATAAGGGAAGACGCCCGCCGGATCCCCCCCTCGGCGGGCGTTGCTTTTTGCGGCCCTCCACGCAAACGAAAGCGCCCGCCTCGCGGCGGGCGCCAGTCGTTTGATGAGGCGAAGTGTCTCAGGCCTTGAGCGTTGCCAGCACGCGGTCCGGCGTGAACGGCAGGTGGCGCAGCCGCTTTCCGGTCAGCCGGTGGAAGGCGTTGGAGATAGCGCCCGCGATGAACGGGTTGCCGATCTCGCCGAGCCCCGTCGGCCGCGTGTCCACGTCGATGAACTGCGTGTGCATTTCCTCCGGCATGTCGGACATGCGCATCAGCTCGTAGTCGTGGAAGTTGGTCTGCTGCACCGCGCCGTCCTTCATGGTCACGCGTTCGTGCAGGATGCTGGACAGGCCGTAGATGATCGCGCTTTCCACGTTGGCCTTGGCCGGGCCGGGTGTCGCGATGATCCCGCCGTCGACCGCGACCCACACCTTGTGGACCGTGATCTTGCCGGTCTGCCGGTTGACCGAAATCTCGACCACGCCGGCGCCAAGCGAGCCCGAGCGCTCCGTGATCGAGAGGCCGATGGCGCGGCCCGCGGGACGCGCCGCCTTCCAGTCGCACATCTGCGCGACCGTCTCGAAGCACTTGCGCGCCTTGGGCGTCGCGCCCATGCGTTCGAGCCGGAACGCGATCGGGTCCATGTTCGCGGCAACCGCCATCTCGTCGACGAAGCTCTCGATGGCGAAGGTGTTGAACACATGCCCCACCGCGCGCCAGTGCTTGAGGCGGATGCCGTGCGACACGCCGCGGCGCTCGATCGCCTGGTTCGGCACGCCGTAGTAGGGGATGCGGATGCCGGTGTGCAGCAGCACGCCGCCTTCGCCCACCACGCAGTGCTTCCAGCCGGTGACCTTGCCGGAGGCGTCCTGCGCCGCTTCGAGGCACTGGAACGACTGCGGGCGGAACATGCCGTGGGCGATGTCCTCCTCGCGGGTCCAGACCAGTTTCACCGGCCGCTTCACCTCCTTGGCGATGGCGGCGCATTCGCCCGCGTAGTCGCCGAGCGAGCGCCGGCCGAAGCCGCCGCCCATGTAGCACTGGTGCACCGTCACCTTGTCGGGGGCGATGCCGAGCGCCTTGGCGGTTTGGTCGCGGGTGGCGTCGGGGGCCTGGCTGCCCTCCCACACCTCCGCGGTCTGGCCGTCGGCCGCCACGCGCACCACCGCGTTCAGCGGCTCCATCTGCGCGTGATAGCCGTAGTCGCTGCGGAATTCGGCCTTGAAGGTCTTGGCCGCGCCCTTGAAGGCGGCATCCGCGTCGCCCCGCTTTTCGAGGCTGGTGATCTGCGCCTTGGGGTCGTGGTGGACCTTCTCGTAAGCCACCAGCGCGGCTTCCGAGTTGAAGCCTGCCGCAGCGCCCTGGTCCCAGTTCACTTTCAGCGCCGCGCGCGCCGCCATTGCCTGCGGGAACGTGCGCGCGACGATTGCGACGCCGTTCGGCAGCCGCACGGTGCCGACCACGCCCGGCATCTTCTTGATGTCGGCGTCGTTCCAGCTCTGCGGCTTGCCGGTGTGGACCGGCGCATGCAGCGCAGTGGCATAGACCATGTCCGGCAGGCGCACGTCGATGCCGTACACGGCCTTGCCGTTGACCTTCAGCGGCGTGTCGTGGCGCGGCACGCCCTTGCCGATCATCTTCCAGTCCTTGCGGGGCTTCAGCTCGGCGGGCGTCACCGCCGGAAGCGGCGAGGACACCTTGCCGAAGGCCGCGATCTCGCCGTAGCCGAGCTTCTGGCGGTTCGCCGGGTTCACGACGAACCCCGGCTCGGTGCGCAGCGTCGCCGCGTCCACGTTCCACTTCTCGGCGGCGTTGGCGATCAGCACCTTGCGCACTTGCGCGCCTGCGGTGCGCAGGTCGTTGAAGTACAGCATCACCGCGCGGCTGCCGACGATGGCCATGTTGCGCGCGTTGTTGAACGTGTAGCCGTAAACCGCGCGGTCGGCGGGCGCCATTTCAATGGAGACCCTGGACCAGTCGGCGTCCATTTCCTCGGCCAGGATCATCGGCAGCGAGGTCATGGAGCCCTGGCCCATTTCGGCGCCGGCGGAGAGGATCGTCACCGCGCCGTTCGGCGCGATACGCACCCAGGCGCCGATCGATTTGGCGCCGGTCGAGGCTTCGGCCTCGGTAAACAGCTTCACGCCGTCGGTGCCGAGCGCGAGCCCGAACGTCAGTCCGCCAAGGCCGGCGAGCACGCCGCGGCGGGAGATCTTGTCCTTGTCGAAGTGGATGGTCATGGCTTAGCCCTCCTTCGACGCTTGTTCGATGGCCGCGATGATCTTGTGATAGGTGCCGCAGCGGCAGATGTTGCCGTCCATGTGCTCGACGATCTGCGCCCGCGTCGGGCGCTTGTTCGACGCGAGCAGCTCGGCCGCCTTCATGATCTGGCCGGACTGGCAGTAGCCGCATTGCGGCACCTCCAGCGACACCCAGGCCTTCTGCAGCGGGTGCGAGGAATTGGGCGACAGGCCCTCGATGGTCACGACCTTCTTGTTGGCCGCGTCGGAGACGGTCGTCTGGCAGGAGCGCACCGCCTTGCCGTCGATGTGCACGGTGCAGGCGCCGCACAGGCCCGCGCCGCAGCCGTATTTGGTGCCGGTGAGTCCGATCTGATCGCGAATCGCCCACAGCAGCGGCGCGTTCGGCTCGGCGTCGACCGACACGCGCCTGTCGTTCAGGGTGAAGGAAATCATGGGACCTCCCTAGGATGGCGTTCGCTTGTTGCGGTAGCCTGCGAACTTGGAACCAGTCTAGCATGTGACCGGACCCTCAACCACGGCACCGGCGGGACGGTCCGGACCTGGCTGCAACGCCATGAAGTTGGTTGCTTTTTGCGGATTGCGGCGATACCGGATGGAATTGCGACGTCTTGAGACCTGGATCGTGAACTTTTCCCAATCGTTCGCCCGGCTGTTGCCGCTTCTTGCGGCCCTGCTGGTGTTTGCGCCGCAACCCGCGGGCAAGCCCGCCGGGGTGCCGGGCGAAACGTCCGTTGCGCTCCTGGGCCGCGACAGCCTGCCGGCGGCGTTCGGCGATTTCATCACCCGCAAGAATCGTCACGCCGGGAGCATCGACGAATATTTCGCGATCGACGACGACGCCGATCAGTACGCCGGATCGCAACCCGCGCTGTCCCGGACCGCGGTTTACCGGCCGATCGGATACGGGCTTCGGCCCTGGACGCTCGTCGACGATCCGCGCCCGGGCCGCCGCGCCCGCGCGCATCTGTCCACCGGCCCTCCGCAGGCTTGAAGCAGTCCGCGCCGTCGCGCGCGGCATTGCGTGTCCGCAGATCGCGGACGCGCGCGCTTGAGCCTGCAACGAAATCGGCGGCCGCGATCCGTGCGCGGACCGGTCGCCTTGGAGGGTCTTTCCGATGGCTGTCATACTCGTTTACGTGCTGCTGGTTTCCGTCCTCGAGGTCGGGGTGTTCTTCATCGGCCTCTTCGTCGACAAGGTCGTACCGGACGGCTTCGACCTGATCGCGGCGATGGCGATGTTCTTCGGCGTGATCTGGGCGACGTGGCCGGTGTCGGTCTACATCGTCGAGCGCTGGCTGACGCCGGCCGGGGCGGCCGAGGGCGCCGCGAAGTAGCCAGCCGCTGCGATCCTGGCGCCGCTCCCGCGCGGGGCGGCGCCGGGCCGTGCCTCTCCCGCGCCCCATTCTGTTGCGTTAGGTTGGGCTCCATTCACGGAGCACGACATGGCGGACACGCGCGCGGCGGACGACAATCCCTTCTTCGAGGCGTGGTCGACGCCCTTCGGCGTGCCGCCGTTTCCGCACATGAAGTCCGAACACTTCATGCCGGCCTACGAGCGCGCCTTCGCCGAGCACGACGCCGAGATCGCGGCGATTGCCGGCAATCCCGCGCCGCCCGACTTCGACAACACCGTCGTCGCGCTTGAGAACGCCGGCCGCGCCCTGCAGCGGGTCGACGACGTGTTTCACCAGCTTGTCGGCACCGACAGCAACGACGCGCTGCTCAAGATCGAGCGCGACATTGCGCCCGTGTCTGCCGCACATTGGAGCAAGATCCGCATGAACGAGGCGCTGTTCGCGCGCCTCGACGCCTTGCAACGCCAGGCCGGCACCCTCGGCATCACGCCCGAGCAGGCGCGCGTGCTGGAGCGCCATCACACCATGTTCCGCCGCCACGGCGCGGCGCTCGACGCCACAGGCAAGCAGCGCCTTGCCGCGATCGCCGGACGGCTCGCCGAATTGGGCGCCGCCTTCAGCCAGAATGTGCTGGCCGACGAGCAGTCCTACACGATGCCGCTCGGCGGCGAGGCCGATCTCGCGGGGCTCCCGGATTTCGTGCGCGAGGCCGCGGCGGCGGCCGCCGCCGAACGCGGCATGAAGGGCAGGCACGTCGTCACCTTGCAGCGCTCCAGCGTCGAGCCGTTTCTGCAATTCTCGTCGCGCCGCGACCTGCGCGAGAAGGCCTACCGCGCCTGGATCGCGCGCGGCGACAACAACGACAGGACGGACAACAAGGCGATCATCGCCGAGACGGTGGCGCTGCGCATCGAGCGCGCCAGGCTCCTCGGCTATCCGACGTTTGCCCACTACCGCCTCGACGACGCCATGGCGAAGACGCCGGACGCGGTGCGCAATCTCCTCAACACGGTCTGGGCGCCGGCGCGGGTGCGTGCGCTCGCCGACCGCGACGCGCTGCAGGAGCTGATCGCGGAAGAGGGCGGCAACTTCAAGCTCGCGCCCTGGGACTGGCGCTACTACGCCGAGAAGCTGCGCAAGCGCCGCTGCGACATCGAGGAATCCGAGGTGAAGCCCTACATGCAGCTCGACCGCGTGATTGAGGCGGCGTTCGACTGCGCGGGCCGGCTGTTCGGTCTGAAGTTCAAGCCGGTGGACGTGCCGGTCTGGCATCCGGACGTGCGCGCCTGGGAGGTGACCGGCGCCGACGGCGGCCACGTCGGCATCTTCTACGGCGACTACTACGCGCGGCCGAGCAAGCGCAGCGGCGGCTGGATGGGCACGATGCGCGACCAGGAGCGCATGCACGGCGAGGTGCGGCCAATCGTGCTCAACGTCATGAACTTCAACAAGGGCGATCCGACGCTGCTGTCGTTCGACGACGCCCGCACCTTGTTCCACGAGATGGGCCACGCGCTGCACGGGCTCCTCTCCAGTGTGACCTATCCGAGCGTCTGCTGCACCAGCGTCTTGACCGACTGGGTGGAATTGCCCTCGCAGCTCTACGAGCATTGGTTCGAGCAGCCGCAGGTGCTGCGCAAGTTCGCGCGCCACCACCGCACCGGCGAGCCGATCCCCGACGCGCTGGTGAAGAAGCTGATCGCCGCGCGTAACTTCGACCGTGGCCGCGACACGCTGGAATATATCGCGTCGTCCCTGGTCGATCTCGACCTGCACCTGCTGCAATCGGCGGACGGCCTCGACATCGCCGCCTTCGAGCGCGACGCGCTCAAGCGCATCGGCATGCCCGAGGAGATCGGCATGCGCCACCGCCCGCCGCATTTCCAGCACGTGTTCTCCGGCGGCTACTATGCTTCGGCCTATTACAGCTACATGTGGTCGGAGACGCTCGACGCCGACGCGTTCGCGGCGTTCGAGGAAACCGGTGACGTCTTCAATCCGGAGGTGGCGAAGCGGCTCTACGCCAACGTGCTGTCGACCGGCGGCTCGCGGGATCCTGCGGAGCTTTATGTGGCGTTCAGGGGGAGGCTGCCGAACGCGGATGCGCTGTTGAAGCAGCGGGGGTTTGCGGGCGTGGGGTAGGGCGTTGGACGTCGTCCGAGCGTAAGATTGGCGTACGCTGCCTGGACATACTACGCATCGCGTATTATGCTTGGCGTGTGATCAAGTCCTGGAAGGACAGTGCAACCCGCCGCTTCGCCGAGAGCGGCAAGGGCCATTTCCCTGGGCTTGATCGGGAACTGGCCGTCGGGCGTCTGAACATGCTGGATTCGGCCGTTTCGTTGCGGGAGATCAGTCCGCTCAAGAGCGTCGGGCTGCACAAGCTCAAGGGCGATCGCAAGGGGCAGTGGGCGATGGCGGTCAACGGTCCCTGGCGCATCTGCTTTCGCTTCCACGACGGCAACGCCTACGAAGTCGAACTGACCGATTATCATCGAGGCTGATCCATGATCCGCGTGCACCCCGGAAAAATTCTTGCCGACGAAATGCGGGCGCGAAGGCTTTCGGCCAATGCGCTGGCGCTGAAGCTGCGCGTGCCCGCCAATCGCATCACCGAGATCGTCAACGGCCGACGCAGCATCTCGCCGGAGACAGCCATCCGACTCGGACATTATTTCGGCACCGGCGCAGGTCTGTGGATTCGGCTGCAGGCCGATTACGATCTTGCGCGGGCCGAGAAACAGGTAGGCGCTACGATCCGCCGCGAGGTCGCCGCCGCCTAGCGATTGCATGGAGATCTTGCACGAGCGCGTGCCGCGAATTCAGCGAGCTCCCGTTCCCCGAGTGCGGGTAGAGGTGACCGTTGCGGCGAGCGGATAATCTAATCCGAACACCGGCCACTCTTCTGCGCTATCCTCCCCCCATGACCCTCTACACCGCAGGCCACCGCCGCGGCGTCGTTGCCGCGCCCCACACCGCCACCGCCGAGGCCGGGCGCGCGGTCATGGCCGAGGGCGGCAATGCGCTCGAAGCCATGGTCGCGATGGCCGCCTCCATTGCCGCGGTCTATCCGCACATGAATCACTTGGGCGGCGACGGCTTCTGGCTCCTCCGCGAGCCGAAGGGCCGCGTGCGCGCGCTCATGGGAGCGGGGCCTGCGGGCACCAAGGCGCGGCGCGAGCTTTACCGCGACCGCGACGCGATCCCGGCGCGCGGGCCGCTCGCGGCGCTGACCGTGCCGGGCGCGGTCGGCGGCTGGATGCTGGCGCTGGAGGCCGCGAAGGCGCACGGCGGCAAGCTGCCGCTCGCCGTGCTGCTCGGGCATGCGATCCGCCAGGCGCGTGGCGGCTACACGGTGACGAAGAGCCAGGCGCGGCTCAGCGCCGAGAAGCTTGCCGAGCTGAGGGACATGCCGGGCTTTGCCGCCGCCTTCCTGCCGGACGGCAAGCCGCCGCAGGCCGGCGCGGTGCTGACACAGGCGGCGCTCGCGTCCACGCTCGATCATCTCGCGATGGCCGGTCTGCACGACTTCTACCGCGGCGACGTCGGCCGCGAGATTTCATCGGACCTGGAGAAGATCGGCAGCCCGGTGACGCGCGACGACCTGCTGCGCTACCGCGCGGTGGCGGCCGATCCGCTGTCGGTCGAGACCGGCGCCGGCACGCTCTACAACACGCCGCCGCCAACGCAGGGCCTCGCCTCGCTCATCATCCTTGCGCTTTACGAGCGCCTGCGCGTGCCTGAGGCCGAAAGCTTCGACTTCGTCCACGGCATCGTGGAATCGACCAAGCGCGCCTTCCGCATCCGCGACCGCACGGTGACCGATCCCTCGCGCCTGCCGCAGCCGCTGGCGCGGTTTCTCGACCGCGGCCTGCTCGACGTCGAGACCATGCGGATCGATCGCCGCAAGGCCGCGCCGTGGCCCGCGCCGGCCGACGACGGCGACACGATCTGGATGGGCGCGGCCGACTCATCGGGCCTCGCCGTGTCCTATATCCAGTCGCTGTACTGGGAGTTCGGCTCGGGCTGCGTGCTGCCGCGCACCGGCGTGCTGATGCAAAACCGCGGCGCGAGCTTCTCGCTCGATCCGTCGGCGCTCAACTCGCTCGCGCCCGGCCGCCTGCCGTTCCACACGCTCAATCCGGCGCTTGCCGTGCTGCGCGACGGCCGCGTCATGGCCTACGGCACCATGGGCGGCGACGGCCAGCCGCAGACGCAAGGCATGCTGTTCGCGCGCCACGTGCTGCATCGCCAGCCGCTCGAGCGCGCACTCGACGCGCCGCGCTGGCTGCTCGGGCGCACCTGGGGTTCCACGGTGACGAATTTGCGGATGGAATCGCGGTTCGATGGCAATCTCGTCGACCGGCTGATGTCCGCCGGCCATGACGTCGCGGTGCTGCCCGAGCCCTATTCCGACACCATGGGCCACGCCGGCGCGGTGGTGCTGCATCCGAACGGGACTCTGGAGAGCGCGCACGACCCGCGAGCGGATGGTGGGGCGGCGGGGTTGTAGCGTTCATCCCTCCCCGAAGGGGAGGGTCCGCGCGAAGCGCGGGGGTGGAGTGAGTGCCGCAAGCAGCGAAGTGGCCCCACCCGGCCTTGCTTCGCTCGGCCACCCTCCCCGCTGCGCGGGGAGGGATAAGACCGCTACCCCGCTTTCCCGCCGTACTGCTCGTCCGACACCTTCTCCATCCACGTCACATGGCTGCCGTCGAGCGCCTCCTGCATCGCGATATGCGTCATCGCCATGTCGGGGGCGGCGCCGTGCCAATGCTTCTCGTTCGGCGCGAAGAACACCGTGTCGCCGGCGCGCACCTCCTTGATCGGCCCGCCCCAGGTTTGCACCCGGCCGATGCCTGCCGTGATGTGAATGGTCTGGCCGAGCGGATGGGTGTGCCAGGCGGTGCGCGCGCCGGGCTCGAACCGCACCCAGGCCGAGCGCAGCCGCGCGGGGGCGGGCGCCTCGACGATCGGGTCCTGCCACACATTGCCGGTGAAATAGTCGGCCGGCACCTTGCGCGAGGGCTGTGAACCGTTGGGCTTGATGTCCATGGGGCGTTGTCCTTCGGTTGTCCGGGGTGCGTCTAAAGCGCATGTCTGCGTTGCGAATTCAAGATCGTGCCGGACCGCCTTGCTCCGGTTCCCTTCGCCGGTGCGCCGCTATAAGGTCTGGCCGTCATGTCACTTCAAACGCAAGACGCGCCCACGGCCGTACGCGCCCGCGGCGGCAATGCTCCGGGCATAGCGACCCTTGCCGACGGCAAGCTTTACGCCTTGCAGCACCCCTTCGCGCTCGACGGCCGCGTCAGTTCGTATCCTGCGAGCGCACGCGGCTGGTCGGTGGCGAACAGCTATCTGCTGACGCAACCCGACGCCGCCATGCTGATCGACACCGGCTTCGGCAAGGACGAACTGGCGATCCGCGCGCAGATCGAATCGCTGACGCCGCCGCGGCAGCCGCTGTCGCTGTTTCCGCTGCGGCTCAACGAGTTCATGTCGATCAACAACGTCGCGACGTTCGCCGGGCACTTCAACGTCGAGACCTGTTACACCAGCAACATCGACGCCGCGCTGTGGTTCGATTTCGGCACCGACAACAGCCGCAGCATCCTGGAAAAGATGAAGGTCGTCGCCGTCACCCGCGCCGACACCATCGAGCTCGGCAAAGAGGGCCGCGCCATCGACGTCATGCAGGCGCCGATTCGCCTGATCGCGACGCGCTGGCTCTACGACCGCGCGACCAAAACGCTGTTCAGCTCGGACATGTTCACCGGCATCTGGCGCGACACGGCGTCAGGCCCCTGGATCGTGACCGAGGACGACGACACGTCGACCTTGCGCGACATGCGGTCGTTCCTGCTCAACACCCGCTACTGGTGGCTGGAAGGCGCGCCGACCGACACGATGCGGCGCGGCATCGACACCATCTTCAACAAGTTCGATATCGAGACGCTCGCGACCGGCTACGGCTGCATCCTGCACGGCCGCAAGGTGGTCGAGCGGCACTTCACGATGCTCGACGAGATTCTGGCCGCCTGCGACAAGAGCCGCATGGTGTCGCGGTATGTGACGCGGGACGAGGAGCGGTAATCGGCGATGAAGCCGGCCTGGTGAGGCCAGGCGATCTGGCGTCCTGTTACTTCACCACGACGGTCGTGCCGACAGAGACCCGCTTGTAGAGATCGGCCACGTCCGTGTTTCTCATCCGGAAACAGCCGGACGATTCCGCCTCACCGACCGACTCCGCATCGGGCGAGCCGTGGATCCGGTAGAGCGTGCTGCCAAGGTACATCGCGTGCGTGCCGAGCGGATTGGCCGGGTCGCCGCCCTTCATGCGCCTTGGCACGTCCTTTTGCCGCGCGATCATTTCCGGCGGCGCCGTCCAATCCGGATTTTCTTTTTTCGCGGTGATCTTGTGCGTGCCCTTCCACTGGAAGCCTGCCCGGCCCACACCGATGCCGTAGCGCAGCGCCGAGCTGCCGTCCTGAATAAGAAAGAGCTGCCGCTTCGCCGTATCGACGACGATGGTGCCCGGCTTATGTTTGCTTTGATATTGCACGACGGTGCGGCCGAGGCCGGTGCCGTCGAAGCCAAAGATGTTGTAGACGCCCTTCTTGGTCGCGCCGCCGCGCAGCATCTCCTCCCGCTCGTTATCGGACTGCGCTTGCGCGAGACCGGCGGGACCGAGCAGGGCTGCGATCGCAGCCACGGCTACAACATGACGTATCGACACGGGTTCTATCCATCCGATGGAAATGGGACGCTCGACAGAGACTGAGCCTACGGTCTCTCGTGTGCGAGGGCAATTACCCCGATTGCGGCACCGTAGGGCGGCGTCGTCACTTCGTCTCGATCCGAACCGCTATCGCCGCGCTGGCAATCACCGCCGCGTCGTTGTTCTCGGGATCGGCCACATCGAGCCCGCCCTTGACGGCTTTCACGGCGACGTTGCCGAGCGGCAGCGATTTCCGGACCGCTTCGAGGTCGACTTGCTCCGGCCGCTGCACGCCGATCGTGACCTCCACGTCGAGCCTGGTCTTGTCGACCTGCAATGTCCTAACGAACGACAGCGAGGAGTGGTGCAGCGCATCCTGCACGGCGCGCAGCGCGGCCTTGGTGTAGTCGGAGCCGTGCAGGTCGTTGCCCGAACCCAGTTCCAGGATGACGCGTGTCTTGGGCATCGAAAGCTCCTTCAAATGCCTTCCGGGATTTCAATCTGGTCTTCAGCGGTGTTCCCCGCGCGCGGTGCAGCACGAAGTGATGCGCCGCAGACGCGGGGTCCCGGTTCTGCAGCGCACCGTTTCACGCTGCGCTGCGCCCGGGACACCAAGCTGAATGACCGGGTCCATTTCCGATAAGGCTCTCAAGCGATGTCGAGGCTGACGACGACGCAGGCGTTCGCGATCATCGTCGAGCTGGTGCCGGCATCGTTCGGTATCTCAAGGCCGCCTTCGACCACTGTGACCGTGCCCTTGCCGTAGGGCAGCACCGCCAGCACCTCGTTCTTGTCCACCAGCTCGGGGCGGGGGACGCCGATGTGGATGTCGACGATCATCGCCTCCAGCGGCTGACCGAGCGCGGGTGCGATCGAGAGCGAGTTGTGCCAGAGCGCGTCGCGCAGCGCCCGGCAGGCGGTCTTGGTCGGATCGCCGCCGCGGATGTCGGTGCCCATGCCGATTTCGAGCACCATGCGTTTCTTGGCCATCGTCTGCTGTCCGCTCCCGTTCAAAAACATCGGCACGCGGTTGGTCGTGCGCGCCCTTGGCTCCGGCGGCTCCTTCCAAGGAAAGCTCGCCGCTCACCTCTTAGCACAGGCCGAATTGGCATGCTCAAAGCGCCAAGGTGCCATGTGGCCGATAGCCGGTATCTGCGCAGAAGGGATACTGACATCGCCGCGATTCAACGGTAAGAAAAGCCCGCTGCACGGCCATCGCGGACGACGACCAGGAGCGCCAAATGCTCGACATACCCCGCACCAAGTCCATGATCGACACCCCGGTGGCGCAGCGGATGCCGCGCGAGATCGCGCCCGGGGTGTTCTGGATCGGCGACTGCCTCGCGCAGCGCCACAAGGGCAAGGTCTATCACGGCTACAACGCCGCCTTTCTGGTCTGCGGCAACGACGCCTCGATCCTGGTCGAGACCGGGCACCCGAAGGACTTTCCGGTCATCGAGCGGCACATGAACGAGCTGTTCGCGCGCGGCGTCGCGCCGCTCAAGTACCTGTTCGTTACCCACCAGGAGACGCCGCACTGCGGCGGGCTCGGCCGCGTGCTGAAGACGTTTCCCGATGCGCTGCTGGTCGGCGACGTCGCGGACTATCATCTGGCGTTCCCGCAGTACGAGCATCGTATGCGCGCGATGAACGAGGGCGACGAGATCGACCTCGGCGGGCGCACGCTGATGGCGGTCGAGCCGGTGATCCGCGACCTTCGCACCACGTGGTGGGGCTTCGACACCAAGGAGCGCGTGCTGTTTCCCGGCGACGGCTTCGCCTACAGCCACTACCACGAGGACGGCCATTGCGGCCTGGTCGCCGAGGAGGCGGTGTCGCTCGACCTGCCGGATGTGTCGTCGACCTTTGCGGACCTGGCGCTGTTCTGGACCAAGTTCGCCGACATGAACGTCTATTGCGACCGGCTCGACCAGCTGATCGCGCGGCTCGACGTCAAGATCGTCGCGCCAACCCACGGCCTGCCGATCACCGACGTGAAGGCCACCGTGCCGAAGGTGCAGCAGGGACTGAAGGAGGCCGCGCTGATGCCGGAGTCCGGCACCAACGAGAAGGCGCCGGTGACCGGCGCAGCGGCGGGCTAGAGCGGGGTTGATTTAGGGCGCGTACTCATAAGTCCGGTTCTGTGAGCCCGGCACGCTGAACGCCCGATTCGCTCCGAAAGCGACAGAGTTTCTGGATCGCAGCGAAATGGCGCGATGGGCCAGGAAGAGACATCTATCTCAGATGAGTACAATGGCCCCGCCCACAATCATTCTGTGCTGGCCAACTCGAAACCTATGCTCCCGCACTCATGCCCGGTGCGATGGCTGCGGACTTCGCTCAGCCATCGCGATCATCTTCTGGACCAGACGCTCCGTCATTTCCTGCTTGAGCGTTATTGCGCCAGGATCGTCCCAGAGATTGTGCATCTCGTGGGGATCGGCTTGGAGGTCATAAAGCTCACCCCACGGCGCCCCGCCGTAAAATGTGATCCGTCCACGCTGGTCCACAAGCGTACGCATCGTAGTTTCCACCGACACGCCGGGAAGCGGGCGTTGCGAGCCGTATTCTATGAGAATGCCATCGCAGCCCGACTCGTTATTGCCTGTGAGCGTTTGGAGCATGCTCGCACCCTGCATGCCGTTGAAGGGTGCAAGCCGCGCTCGGTCGAGAAACGTCGCTCCAATATCGATCGTACCATAGAGCGCGTTGGTTCGGCTGCCCGCGCGTGTGCCGGTGGGTTCCACCCAAATAAATGGAACGCGCGTAAGGCCACGATAGGCGAGTGCTCCTTTGAGCAGGAGTTGGTGATCGCCCATCATGTCGCCGTGATCACTGGTGAACACTATCACAGTATTATCCGCAAGCCCGAGAGCATCCAGTCGATTGAGAATACGAGCCATCGCATCGTCGATCATTGTGATCATGCCGTAGGTGAGTGCGATAGCCTCGCGTGCCTCCTGCTCGGTCACTGCGAACGCTGCCTGGGCTTCGGCCTTGCGGGTGCCCGCGTCACGCTCAGCATGAAGTGCGGCTACATGAGGCGGGAGCTTGCGATTTCCGATCCGGAACGACTCCGGCAAAGTCACGTCTCCCGGCTTGTATAAGTCCCAATAGCGGCCTGGTGGGGTGAACGGATGGTGCGGATCGGGGAACGAACACTGTAGAAAGAACGGTGCGCTGCTGTGCTGAGCTGCGTGATCTTCGAGATATGCGATAGTGCGTTCGGCGACATAAGTTGTCGGATAGAGTTCTTCCGGCAGGCGGGTACGCCAGGCTTGCGGCAGCGAATAGGCGCTTCCCGGAAGCGCATTCTCTGGGCCGCGCAGCACTTCGGGATTTGAATGTCGCTCGGCGAGCCAGCGGGCGTAGGAGCCGCGCACACGCGTCGCATGGCCGGTGCAAAGTTCGACGTGATCGAACCCGTAGTAAGGCAGGTGTATCTCATGACGAGGGTCGTCTGCCCAACGTTTCGGGTTCTCCTGTTCGTATATCGCGTCGGCGCGGTCGTTCTTCTCCGCTTCGTCGAGACCAGCTGGCGCTGCGACGTAACCGTTGGGCACATTCCGCCGGTCTACTAATGCATTCTGGCCGGAAAAGTTCTGCAGGTGGCTCTTGCCGATCAGGGCCGTACGCCAGCCGGCGGCGCGGAACAGTTCAAAAAACGTATTGGCTTGCACCGAGAGTGAGATTCCGTTGAGACGAACTCCGTGCAACGATGGCATTCGACCGGTCGCCAGTGTCGCTCGGTTAGGCTGGCAGACCGGACTCGCCACACAGAAACTATCGAAGGCAACGCCACGCGCGGCGAGAGAATCGATCGTTGGAGTGCGAAGGACATTATTGCCATAGCAAGCGAGGTGATCTGCGCGCTGTTGATCGGTGATGAAGAGGAGAAAATTCGGACGGGATGTCATGTCACTTACTTGCTAGTCATGAGCTTTTTGAGTCGTTCAGCGATGCGAGTATCGCCGTAGTATTCGGAACGCACTCGTTCGACGACACGCTCGGCGCTTTCGCCATTGACGAAATCGTAATCGGTCTTGAGCATATCGCTCACAGCCTTGCGTGCTTCTGGATCGTTGAAGGCGTCACTGATCGCCTTGCGAAGAGTGCGCGCGATGCCGATGTCGGTCGCTGGCGGCAGCACCAACCCAAAATGCACTGTGAACGCGCCGACAATGCTGCGGTACGTCGCAAAGTCCGCGCTCTGGAGCGATGCTGGCTTGATCTCGGTAATGGCTTCTACCATGGTTGGAATTTCTGCGATGAGCCGGTTGCGCCGGAACGTCCTGTCAGGATTGAGTTCGCCGCGTTGCACGATCGCATCGTAGAGGCCTTCCTGCCGGATAGTCTGCCGCCGAGAGAGGTAGAACGAGTGCCCGGCGTTGCCCAGGCTGACTTCGCCGCGGCCGAGCGCCATCATCGTCTCCGGCTGGCCTGGATAGCCTGTGACGAGCTTGTAAGATGCGCCGATCATGTCCAGGAACAGGCGGTTACCCATGTCGGCGGTAGAATTGACGCCGGGGCTCGCCAACACCAGAGGCTTGGCCGGCTTGAGCAGATCGCGCGGTGCCGAAATGTTCAGGTCTTTGCGCGCCAGCAACACCTGAGTCTGCGATACCGCGCCGAGCCAGTGGAATTTCGCTGGATCGAATCGGATATTGTCTCCGCCGATCAGGCCTTGGGTCACAATGCCAAACAGGAAGCCAACCACTAGCCCGTCAGGCTTGGCTAGGTTGTAGATGTAGTTCGCGCCCAGCATGCCGCCCGCGCCAGGGCGGTTCTCGACAATGATCGCCGGCTTGCCGGGGACATACTTGGCGATGAACGGCGCGACTTGCCGCGCGAGGAGATCGACTGGTCCGGCAGCGGTGGAACTAACCGCGATCCGGATGGTCTTGCCCTCGAATGTCGTCTGGCCAAACGCGGATGGTGAGGTCCATCCGATAGCAATGATGACCACTGTGGCCAGTACCGACAACCTATAGTGCTGCATTTTTTGAGCTCCCAGTGAGCTGACACGATTGTTAGTCTAAAAACAATAGCTGCCCAACCTCAAGGATGCCCGCGACGACGAATTTTGGTTGTGCCGGTTTGGACATGTCAGAGAGCAGTCAGCTCGAGTCGTTTTGACTCTAGCGAATCAGTAGCCCCGAATCTCGAATCGCCGTTCGTCCCCGCTTTGGCGGGGACAAACGGCATTTCGAATCACGGCGCCGCGATGTTGTTGCTCCGGATCACGTCGCCCCAGAGCTTGATCTCGCGCGTCAGCAGCGCGCTCGCGGCTTCCGGGGTCATTTCCGCGGCCGGGAACGGGTCCATGCCGCCTTCGGAGAAGGTCTTCTTCACCCGCTCGTCGGCCATCGCCGCACGAAGCGCGGCGTTCAGGCGGTCGATCGCCGGACGCGGCGTCCCGGCCGGCGCCAGCAGCATGTGCCAGAAGTCGAGATCGAGCTTCTTGTAGCCAAGTTCGCCCATGGTCGGCAGGTTCGGCAGTCCGGCGAACCGGCTTCTGCCGATGATCGCGTAGGCCTTGAGCTTGCCGGCCTTGATCAGCGGCCCGGACTGCACGGCCGACTGCGAGCTCATGTCGACCTGACCGGCCAACAGGTCGTTCAGCGCCGGTCCCGCGCCGCGGTAGGGCACCTGCGTGGCCGACACGCCAAGCTCCTGCGCGACCAGGACGCCGGCGAGGTGGCCGAACGACCCGACGCCGGGATGCGCGATCTTGGCGTTGCTGTTGGGCGCCTTCATCCAGGCGACCAGTTCCTTCATGTCTTTCGGCGGCAGGTCGGCCCGCCCGGCCCAGGCGGACGCCGCGGTGTTGATCAGGCCGATGGCGACGAAGTCCTTCTCGGCGTTGAACGACAGGTTCTTGTACATCGTCACGCCGGCCGCCAGCGCCACCTGATGGATCAGGATGGTGTAGCCGTCGGGCGCGGCGCGCGCGGCCTTCGCGGCCGCGATCATGCCGCCGGCCCCGCCGACGTTCTCGATCACGATCTGCTGGCCGAGCGATTTCGACATGGCGTCCTGGATGATGCGCGAGATCGCGTCGGTGGCGCCGCCCGGCGGATACGGCACGATCAGCGTGACCGGCCGGCTCGGATAGGTCTGCGCAGAAGCCGGACCCGTGGCCAGGAACAGTGCGGCAACACATGCGGCCGCGAACGCGCGCGCGAATATCATCGAAGCCTCCCTTGAGCCGCCTTCGTTCGTTGTCCGGCGGCGGCACTGCCGGTCACTCGGGGCAACAGGGATTGCGCCGGATCGTCGTGCTTTTCCTGTCCAGCCGCAAGGCGGCGCGGGGCGCCGCGTGCGTATTCAACAGGCCGCAGGCGGAGTTCGGCGCGCTGGAAAGGCTTAGAAGCCGTAGAGCCTGGCCGGATTGTCGACCAGGATGCGCTGCTGCGCCGCAGCGTCCGGCGCCCACTCCGAGAGCAGGTCGAACAGCACGGCGTCGTCGGGCTTCTCGGCCTCCGTCGGGTGCGGCCAGTCGCTGCCCCACACCATGCGCTCGGGGGCTGCGGCCATGTAGGCGCGCGCGATCGCCGCCGCTTCGGTGTAGCGCGGGCCTGCACCGAACATGTAGGCGCCGGAGAGCTTCATCCAGGTGCGGCCGCGGTCGAGCATGCGGCGGATAATGGCGAACGCCGGATCGTTCGTGCCGGCTTGTGGCGAAAGCCGCCCGAGATGGTCGAATACCACTGTGCCGGGCAGACGCTGGAGCATATCGGCGGCGTCCACGATCTGGTCGGAGCGCAGGTGGATCTGCACATGCCAGCCGAGCGGCTCGACGCGCTTTGCCAGCGGCTCGACCATGTCGATGGTGGTGGCGGCCGTGCGCGGGTCGAACTGGGTGAACCGGATGCCGCAAATGCCCGCGGTGTCCATCGCGCGCAGCTCCGTCTCCGCCACGTCCGGGTGCACCACCGCGATGCCGCGCGCTGCGCCGCCCAGTTGCGCCAGCGCGTCGAGCGTCACCGCGTTGTCGGTGCCGTAGGCGGCGGGCTGCACGACGACCACCCGGCTGGTGCCGATGCGCTGCTGGAACAGCCGGTAGTCGGCGACGGTCGCGCCGTCCTGCATCCGCGCCTGCGGCCGCGGCGGCGGAAACCGCGCGCCGTCGTAGAGATGCATGTGGCAGTCGCAGGCGCCGGGCGGCGCTTTCAGCTTCGGGGCGGCGGTGCCGGAGGAATTTGGGACTTGCATCGGTGTTATTCTGTTACGTCGGCCGCCCGCTGTATACGGCCACCATTCCGCCTCAGTCCATGATATCGTCGCGCCGCATGAACCGATTTGCCCAAGCATGTCTTTCGGCGTTCGCCGGCCTGCTGATCGCGGCTGGCGCGGCGCAGGCCCATCCGCACGTCTGGGTCACCATGAAATCCACGGTGATCTACGCCGCCGACGGCAGCGTCACCGGCGTCCGCCACGCCTGGACCTTCGACGACATGTTCTCGGCCTTCGCCGTGCAGGGCCTGGAGAGCAAGCAGAAGGGCGTGTTCACCCGCGACGAGCTGCAGCCGCTCGCCAAGGTCAACGTCGAGTCGCTGAAGGAGTACGACTTCTTCACCTACGCCAAGGCCGGCGGCAAGAAGGTCGAGTTCGTCGAGCCGACCGAATATCACCTGGAGCACAGCAACGCGATCCTGACGCTGCACTTCCTGTTGCCGCTCAAGGCGCCGGCGAAGGCGCAGAGCCTCGATCTCGAGGTTTACGACCCGAGCTATTTCGTCGACTTCGTGTTCGCCGAGAAGGACGGCGCGGCGCTCGCGGGCGCGCCCGCCGCGTGCAAGCTGTCGGTCGGCAAGCCGCAGGAAATGACCAAGGAGATCGCGGAAATGCTCGGTCGCATTCCGCCCGGCCAGCAGATCCCCGAGAACAGCTACGGCGCGCAGTTCGCCAACAAGATCATCGTCAAATGTCCCTGAGCGAGCCCGGCCGCGCGCGCGCGGTCGCCGCGCTCGCAATCGTCGCAACTGCACTGTTGGCCGCGGGCGCTCTCGACGCGGCGCTGGCGCAGGGCGCGGGGCCGTTCGGCGTGCAGCGGCCGGCCGCGCCGCCGCCTGCGCAGGCGGACGGCATCGTCGGCTGGATTCTCGCCAAGCAGGCCGAGTTCTACAAACAATTCTCGGGCCTCATTCGTGCCGCCAAGGCCGACGGCTCCGCCGTGTGGGGTCTGCTCGGCGTGGCGTTCCTCTACGGCGTGTTCCACGCCGCGGGGCCCGGCCACGGCAAGGCGGTGATCTCGTCCTATGTCGTCGCGAACGACGAGACGTGGAAGCGCGGCGTTGTGCTGTCGTTCGTTTCGGCGATGCTGCAGGCTCTGGTGGCGGTCGCGATCGTCGGGATCGCTGCGGTCCTGCTCAACGCCACGGCCGCGACCATGCGGCGCGCCACCGACTGGATCGAGACCGTAGCCTATGCGCTGATCGTGCTGATCGGGTTGCGGCTGTTGTGGGTGAAGGGCTGGGCGTTTCTGAAGGTCGCGGGCCAGTTGCTGTGGCCCGCGCCCGCCGTCGCCCAAGCTCACGCTCACGCCCACGCGCATCACGGGCACAGCCATGCGCACCACGAACATTCGCATCACGATCACGGTCATCACGACCACACCCATCATCGTCACGATCATGGGCATCACGACCACAAGCATCACAGCCATGACCACGCGCATGGACACCACCATCACGACCATTCGCACGACGACCACGCTTCGGCCTGGGGCCATGCGCATGCGCCGGAGCCCGAGGAGCTGGCCGGTCCCGGCGGCTGGAAGCGCGGCCTGACCGCGATCGTCGCGGTGGGGCTGCGCCCCTGTTCGGGCGCGATCATCGTTCTGGTGTTCGCGCTGGCGCAGGGTCTGTTCTGGGCCGGCGTCGCCGCGACCTTCGTGATGGGTCTCGGCACCGCGATCACGGTCGCCGCCATCGCGACGCTTGCCGTCGGCGCCAAGGCCTGGGCCGGAAAGCTTGCGTCGTCGAACTCCGGCTACGGCACGCTCGCCATGCGCGGCATCGAGGTGGGTGCCGCGATGCTCATCACCGCCTTCGGCGCGCTGCTGCTCGTCGGCTACATGGCGAGCGAGCGGCTCGGCGGGTTCTAGGCGCCAGCCGTGGGGCAGGCGCTGACGACCCAATGCTGCGTTGCCGGCGGCGGGCCGGCCGGGCTGATGCTCGGCTTCCTGCTGGCGCGTGCGGGCGTCGATGTCGTGGTGCTGGAGAAGCACGCCGACTTCCTGCGCGACTTCCGCGGCGATACCATCCATCCGTCGACACTCGAACTGATGCACGAACTCGGGCTGCTCGACGAATTCCTCAAGCTGCCGCACGAGCGGGCCGAGACGCTGACCGGCCGTTACGGCGATTTCCCCGTGACCATCGCCGACTTCGGCCACCTGCCGACGCGCTGCAAGTTCATCGCGCTGATGCCGCAGTGGGATTTTCTCGATTTCCTTGCCGACCGGGGCCGCCGTTATCCGGGCTTCCGTCTTCTTATGCGCGCCGAGGTGACGGACCTGATCGAGGAGGGCGGCCGCGTCGCAGGCGTGCGCGCCGCTGCGCCGGGCGGCCCGCTCGAAGTGCGCGCTGACCTCACCGTCGGTTGCGATGGCCGCCGATCCGACGTGCGCGAGCGCGCGGGATTGAAGGTCGAGACGCTCGGCGCGCCGATGGACGTGATGTGGTTCAAGCTGCCGCGCAAGCCGGGCGACCGCCAGCAGACCGGCGGCGCGTTCCTGCCGGGCCGTATTTTCGTGACGCTCAACCGGGGCGACTACTGGCAATGCGCCTATGTCATTCCGAAAGGGTCCATCGAGGAGGTGCATCGGCGCGGCCTGGAAGCGTTCCGCGCCGACATCGCGGTGGCGGTGCCGGATTTCGCCGACCGCACGATCGAAATCGCCGACTGGGAGCAGGTGAAACTTCTCACCGTTGCGGTGGACCGATTGAATCGCTGGCACCGTCCGGGCTTGCTCTGTATCGGCGATGCGGCGCATGCGATGTCGCCGATCGGCGGAGTCGGCGTGAACTTGGCGGTGCAGGACGCGGTCGCGGCGGCCAATATCCTGGCCGAACCGCTTCGCACCGGAACTGTGAAGGAAGCCACGCTGCAGGCGGTGCAGGATCGCCGCATGTTTCCGACGCGCGCCACGCAGCGTATTCAGGTCGCGATGCAGAACAATATCATCAGCGCGGTGCTCGCCGAGCGCGGCAGACTGACGCCGCCGCTTCCGCTTCGGATGCTTCAGCGCTTCCCGTTTCTGCGCCGCATTCCCGCTCGGCTGCTCGGCCTTGGCATCAGGCCCGAGCATATCCGCACGCCGGAGCGGCTTACCTGAAATCTTCCGGCTTCAATTCGATCGGCTGGCCGTGCGGCGTGCGGTCGGCGGCGTGGTCCCAGGCGTGGAAATAACGGTCGAGCGTGGCCGGGTCGGCGACGCCCTTCTCGGCCACGATGCGCTCCAGCGCCGCGAGCCAGTGCCGGTAATAGGTCTCGCCGGTGTCGGGGTCGCCCGCGGACTGCGCCTTCTTGATCTCGTCGCCCAGGATCGCCGCCCATTCCGGCCACTGGAACAGCCCGCGGTCATAGAGGTGCAGCGTTATCGCGAACGCCTGCGCCTCCCACGGCTCGCGGAACACCGGGCCTTCGGCGTCGCAGGGGATGCTGGGGATCGCCTGCGTCGCCTTGCGCGCGGCGGCGGGGTCGATGGCGGTCATATTGGGCCTCGCGTGTCCCGGACGCGGTGCAGCGTGAAGCGAAGCGAAACGAAACGGTGCGTCGCTGATCCGGGACCCCGGTCGCTTCTGCCTTCGAGAAACCGGGGTCCCGGGTCTGCAGCGCACCACTTCGTGTTGCGCTGCACCCGGGACACGAGCGTTGCGTCCGCCGATGCAATTTCACGCCTTCTCCAGATATGGCTCGAAGGCGTCGATCGAAATCTTGATCGTCGGATCGGCGTCGTCGCCCCACAACTCGCGTGCCTCGAACACCACCGTGTAGAGCCACTGCGGATTGTCGCCTTTGTCGACGGCGACCGAGTCCGGATACATGTGGCAGCCGTGGCACAGCTCGACTACGCCGACCTTGTCGCGGGCGTAGCGTGGCAGCCGCGTGTGCGTCGCAGGATGGATGTTCTTGGTGCGCACCCGGTCGCCGGGCTTGAACAGCGCCGGGCCCTGCTGCTGGCGATAGAACGAGCTGCGCGTCAGGCCGGCTGAAACGACGTCGGTGGTGAGCTTGCGCTTGAGCGCCTTTCCCGGCGTTTGCGCGTGCCCGGCCTTCAATTCCTCGGCGGTGGCGTAGCCGCGCTCCAGTACATTCTTCTCCATCGCCAGCGCCCAACGCTGGTAATAGGACGCGCTCAGATAGGTGACCGGCGGCAGCCGCTCCTGCGCATAGCGAGAATGATCGATATGCCAGGCGCCGGCGTAGCCCATGGCGCGCTGCATCGCGAGCACGCGGCCCTCCCAGGGCTCGTGGAACGGCGGCTCGTTCTGCTCGGCCTCGACCTTGCCGAAGCCGTCCATGCCGCCCATGTCGTGCACGCCGTCCATTAGTTTGCCCCGCCCGGTGTCTTGGCCAGCGCGGTGCCGATCATGGAATCGCGGCTGACGAGATCGGCGAGCCTGTCGGCGCTCCAGCCCTCGGTGCCGGCGGGCCGCATCGGCAGAACGAGAAAGCGCGTTTCGGCGGTGGAGTCCCAGACCCGGATTTCGGTTTCCTTCGGCAGCGATACGCCGAAATCGGCCAGCACGCCGCGCGGGTCCTTTACCGCGCGCGAGCGGTAGGGCGCGGACTTGTACCAGACCGGGGGCAGGCCGAGGACTTCCCACGGGTAGCAGGAGCACAGCGTGCAGACGACCATGTTGTGCCGCTGCGGGGTGTTCTCGACCGCGACGAGGTGGTCGCCGACCCGGCTCATGTGGCCCATCGAGGCGACCGCCTTGGTGGCGTCGGCGAGCAGCGCCTTCTTGAACTCCGGATCGGTCCAGGCGCGGGCCACGACGACCGCGCCGTTGCGCGGGCCGATCTTCTTCTCGTAGGCCTCGACGATGGCGTCGAGCGCGGTGGGATCGATGTAGCCCTTCTCGCTCAGCACGGTTTCCAGCGCGCGGACGCGGAGCTGGGTCTCGGACAGTTCCGAGCCGTGGTCGTGATCGTGGTGATGGTCGTGATCGTGGTCGTGACCGGCCATGGCTGCGGCCTCCGCATTGCGATTTGGGCTACAATATAGCATGGCACAGCCGTCGCGCACCCTCGCTCTGGCCGATCGTATCGACCGCCTGAACGCCGCAGTCGGCCGCGCCGCGGCCTGGCTCGCGCTGTTCGTGGTCATAGTGCAATTCGGCGTTGTGCTGCTGCGCTACGGGTTCGGCGCCGGTTCCATCTGGCTCACCGAATCGATCGTCTACGCGCACGCCGCGCTGTTCATGCTCGCCGCCGCCTGGACGCTGCGCGAGGGCGGGCACGTGCGCGTCGACGTGTTCTACGAGCGCGCCTCGGAGCGGACCAGGGCCTGGATCGATCTTTGCGGCGCGCTGCTGCTGCTGCTGCCGTTCATGCTGGTGCTGCTGTGGTTCGCTTGGCCCTACGTTGTGCGCGCCTGGGCGACCTTCGAGCGCTCGCGCGAGGCGAGCGGGCTTCCCGGCGTGTTTCTGGTCAAGACGCTGATCCCGCTGTTCGCGCTGCTGATGGCGCTGCAGGGCGTGTCGCAGGCGATCAAGGCGTGGCATGTGCTTTCGGGCAAGGGCGCGCGCTGATGCCGCTGCCCGAGACTCTCGCCGTGCTGATGGTCGTGGCGGTCTGCGGCCTGCTGTTCGTCGGCTATCCGGTGGCGCTCACGCTCGGCGGCGTGTCGCTCGCCTTCGCCGCGCTTGGCCACCTCGCCGGCGCGATGAACTTCGCGTTCCTCGGCGCGCTGCCGCAGCGCATCTACGGCGTGATGACCAGCGACGTGCTGCTCGCGATCCCGCTGTTCGTGTTCATGGGCGTCATGCTCGAACGCTCGCGCATTGCGGAAGAGCTGCTGGAAACCATGGGCCGGCTGTTCGGCAGCCTGCGCGGCGGCCTGGGCATTTCGGTCGTCGTGGTCGGCGCGCTGCTCGCCGCTTCGACCGGCATCGTCGGCGCGACCGCCGTCACCATGGGGTTGATCGTGCTGCCGGCGATGATCCGCCACGGCTATGCGCCGTCGCTTGCGGCCGGCACGGTCGCAGCCTCGGCGACGCTGGCACAGATCGTGCCGCCGTCCACGGTGCTGGTGCTGCTCGGCGACCAGCTCGGCACCGCCTATCAGGCGGCGCAGCTCGCGCAGGGCAAGTTCTCGCCCTCCGTCGTGACGGTGAGCGACCTGTTCGCCGGCGCGGTGCTGCCCGGGCTGATGCTGGTTGCCCTCTACGTGCTTTACCTCGCCGCTGTCGCGGTTCTGTTCCCGCGCATGAGCCCCGCGATCCCGCCGGATGTGCGAGCGCGCGGCGAGGGACTGCCGCTGCGCCGCACGATCGAGGTGCTGATCGCGCCGCTCGCGCTGATCGCGGCGGTGCTCGGGTCGATCCTCGGCGGTGTCGCAACGCCGACTGAAGCCGCTTCGGTCGGCGCAATGGGTGCGATCCTGCTCACCGCCCGGCGCGCGCGGCTGGGAGAAGCGCTTGCTCCCACCGTGCACAAGACCGCGCAGATCACCTGCATGATTTTCGTCATCCTGATCGGCGCGACGCTGTTCAGCCTGGTGTTCCGCGGGCTCGGCGGCGACGACCTGGTGCATCGCGGGCTGACCGGCCTGCCGGGCGGCGCTTCGGGCGCGGTGATCGTCGCGATGATCGCGATCTTCCTGCTCGGCTTCGTGATGGACGCCTTCGAGATCATTTTCGTTGTGGTGCCGATCGTCGGGCCGATCCTGCTCCGGATGGAAGGCGTCGACCCGGTCTGGCTCGGCATCCTGATCGCGGTAAACCTGCAGACCTCGTACATGCACCCGCCGCTCGGGCCGACGCTGTTCTACCTGCGCGGCGTTGCACCGCCGGAAATCACCACGCGGCACATCTACATCGGCATCGTGCCGTTCGTCGTCATCCAACTCGTTGCGCTGGCCGTGCTTTGGTACGCGCCGGGGCTTGCGACGGCGCTGCCCAATGCGCTTTATGGGGGCCGCTGAGGGACACGCATGAAAGCCGCAGACCTTTTCAATCTCACCGGCCGCACGGCGCTTGTCACCGGCGCTTCCGCGGGTCTGGGCCTGCGCTTCGCCGAGGTGCTGGCCGCGAACGGCGCCAGGGTCGCGCTGGTCGCGCGCCGCATGGACAAGCTGAAGGACGCGGTGGCGAAAATCGAGAAGGCCGGCGGAACGGCCATCGCCGTCGACGCCGACGTGCTCGACCGCGCGCAGATGAACCGCGCCTTCGATCAAGTCGAAAAAGCGTTCGGCACTGTCACGATCCTCGTCAACAACGCCGGGGTGGCGCACTCCACCCGCGCGGTCGATCTGAGCGAGGAGGAATGGCGGCGCATCGTCGGCACCAACCTCGACGCGGTGTTCTACTGGGCGCAGGAGGCCGCACGGCGGATGCTCGCGGCCAAGCAGAAGGGCGCCATCGTCAACATCGCTTCGGTGCTGGGCTTCGGCGTGTCGAAAGGCACCATTGCCTATTCCACTGCCAAGGCCGGCGTGATCCAGATGACCAAGGCGCTGGGGCTTGAGCTTGCCTTCCGCGGCGTGCGCGTGAACGCGATTGCGCCGGGCTGGTTCGTCACCGACATCAACCGCGACTATCTCACCGGCGCGGGCGCGGGCCTGACGCGCGATATCCCGGTCGGCCGCTTCGGCCAGGACGGCGATCTCGACGGCGCGCTGCTGCTGCTCGCCTCCGACGCCGGCAGCTACATCGCCGGCGCAACGGTTGTCTGCGACGGCGGGCAGATGGTGGCGCTGCGGGGCTAGCCGTCCACGGGCGCGGATGCGCCGGCCGCCGTCCGCTTCGCCCACCAGAAATCGTGCAGCAGCATGCCGCCGATCATGACGGCGACGAACACGATCACCTGCGGCATCAGCGTCGCGAGATCGACCAGCGCCGGGCCGGGACACAATCCCACCAGCCCCCAGCCGATACCGAACAGCACCGCGCCCGCGATCAGCGGCCGGTCGATGTCGCGGCGCGTCGGCCACAGATGGCCGGGCGCCAGCATCGGCTGGGTCCGCTTGCCCGCCAGCGCATAGCCCGCGCCGGAAACGGCGAGCGCCGCAGCCATGACGAAGGCGAGGCTCGGGTCCCAGGTGCCGGACGCGACCCCGGCCAGATCGAGGAAGTTCAGCACCTTCGCCGGCTGCGCCATGCCGGAGATCAGAAGCCCGATCCCGAAGATCAGTCCGCAGGCGAAGGCGGCAACCGACAGCATGCTCAGCCCCCCATCACGTGGCGCATGACGAACACCGTGACGACGGCTGCGGCCATGAACGCCAGCGTCGCCGCGAGCGAACGTGGAGACAATCGCGCGATGCCGCAGACGCCGTGGCCGGAGGTGCAGCCGTTGCCCATGCGCGTGCCGAACCCGACGAGCAGTGCTGCGACGATCAGCACCGGCCACGACGGCAAGGCGACCTTCGGCAGCCCGTAGCCCGCGATCAGCGCCAGGACGGGCGCAGCGATCAGGCCCGCCACGAACCACCAGCGCCAGGCGCGGTCGCCCGTGTCGGCTTCGAACGCGCCGCCGAGAATGCCGCTGATGCCCGCGATGCGCCCGCTGAGCAGCATCATCAATGCGGCGGCCAGGCCGATCAGCGCGCCGCCGGAAAGCGCGGCAATCGGGGTGAATTCGGTGGTCATTGCAATGCCTCAATGCCTCTCCCCGCGGGGCGGCGGAGGTGACAATATGCACTCACGTTAAACATTCAACGCCGGAAAACCCCTTATGGACTTCTCCCTTTCGCCCGAGATCGAGAGCCTCCGCGTGCGCGTGCGCGCCTTCGTCGAGGAGCACGTGCTGCCGCTGGAGAGCGATCCGTTCAATTTCTCCGAGCACGAGAACATCCCCGACGAACGGCTCGCGCCGGTCCGCGAGAAGGCCAGGAAGGCCGGGCTCTGGGCGCCGCAGTCGCCCAAGGAATACGGTGGCATGGACCTGCCGATGGTCGCCTGGGCGGTGATGTACGAGGAGGCCGCGCGCTCGCTGTTCGGTCCGCTCGCCTTCAACTGCATGGCGCCGGACGACGGCAACATGAACCTGCTGAAAAAGGCCGGCACGCCGGCGCAGAAGGAAAAGTGGCTGAAGCCTATCGTCGAGGGCAAGGTCCGCTCGTCGGTGGTGATGACCGAACCCCATCCCGGCGGCGGCTCCGACCCCAGCATGATGATCACGCGCGCCGAGAAGCACGGCGACAAATGGAAAATCTACGGCCGCAAGTGGTTCATCACCGGCGCGGCGGCGGCCTCGCACTTCATCCTCGCCGCGCGCACCTCCGACGACAAGCGCAAGGGCATCACCACGTTCCTCTATCACAAAGACCAGCCCGGCTGGCGCATCGTGCGCCGCATTCCGATCCTCGGGCCGGAGGAGCACGGCGGCCATTGCGAACTGGAGTTCGACGGGCTCGAGGTCCACGACGACGACATCCTCGGCGGCGTCGGCAACGGGCTCCGCATGGTGCAGGTGCGGCTCGGCCCGGCGCGGCTGACGCACTGCATGCGCTGGACCGGCTGGGCCAAGCGCTGCATGGAGATCGCGCAGGAATACGTCAACAAGCGCGAGGGCTTCGGCATCCGGCTTGCCGACCGCGAGAGCGTGCAGATGAAACTCGGCGAGGTGGCGCACAACATCCAGATCGGGCGCCTGCTGACGATGCACGCGGCCTGGAAGCTCGACCAGGGCGACCGCGCCCGAAAAGAAGTGTCGATGGCAAAGGTCCACGTCGCCAATACGCTGCATCAGGCGGCGGACGTCGCGATTCAGCTGCAGGGCGCGCGCGGCTATTCCAAGGACACCGTCGCCGAGTGGGTCTACCGCGCCGCCCGCGCCGCACGGCTCGTCGACGGCGCCGACGAGGTCCACAAGATGGTGCTGGCGAAATTCATGCGCGAGGAAGGCCGGGATTTCTGGCTCTGGAGCGCAGGGAACAGAGTTTAGGCCGCGCCCGTCACGACGCCCGGCGCTTGGCTTGCGCGTCCGCGAGATACGCAGGCGTATCGGCGGCGTCCTCGCCGGCGCCGATCAGATGTTCCGGCCTGACGGTGCAGGTCCACACCAGGCCGTCCTCGTCGAACTCGATCCGGCCTTCGCCGAGCGCGTTGACCGTCACGCGCTCCAGCACGAAGCAGCCGAATCCGCGATCCTCGGGCGGCTGGACCTTGGGGCCGCCGATCTCCCGCCAGGTCAGGCGCAGCGAGGGCGGGCCCTCCTCGGTCCGCTCCAACACCCAGTCGAGCTCGACCCGGCCCTCGGGCACCGACAGCGCGCCGTATTTCGACGCATTCGTGCCGAGTTCGTGCAGCGCCAGCGCGACGTTCTGGGTGGTCTCGGCGCGCAGCTTGACCGGCTCGCCCCGCATGGCGATTTTTTCCAGGCCGAACGCCGAGAGCTGGGCGTGAGCCAGGCCTTCCATGGTCGCGCCGCCCCATTGCTGCTCGACCAGCAGATCGTGCGCGCTCGCCAGTGCCTGGATTCGCGAATTGAACCGCCGCTCGAACTCGCTGAACGACGGCGAATTGCGTGCGGTCTGCCGCGCGATGGCCATCACGATCGCCAGCAGATTCTTGGACCGGTGCGACAGCTCGCGCATGATGATGCGAATGTGCTGCTCGCGTTCGTCGCGTTCCTGCTCGTGGCGCTGCAGCACCTTCGCGGTGGCGTTGAAGGCGTCGAGCGCGCGGTCGACCTCCGGCACGCCGGTGGGTTCGAACGTCACCTCCTGGCGCAGCAGCAGAGCGTGGGTCCCGGTCTCGATCTCCTCGATCGGATTGGCGATCCGGCGCGCCGCCCAGAGCGCAAGCAGGACGCTTGCGACGATCGCGGCAATTCCCGCCAGAGTGGCTGTCGTGAGCGTCCGCAGCACCGGGGCCTCGAATCGCGCCTGGTCGACCGCAACGCCCATGGCCCAGCTGCTGAGGCGCGACGTCACGTGCGCGTTGGCGATCGGTTCGCCGTCCACGGACGGAAATTCGTTCCAGCCTTCGCGGGACGTACGCACGGCGTTGCGGAACCCTTCGGACGCAGGCGTTCCGACCGTGCGATCGTGGTCTCGTGAGCGCGCGATGAAGTTGCCTTTGCCGTCGATCAGGCCGGCGAGCCATCCGTCCGGCAGGTTCCAGGTCTCGAACAGCGGCAGGAAGATGCGCGCGTCCATCGCGACGGACAGCGCGAGCGGCGGCCGGCCGGTGCGGGGCACCGGGACTTCGACGACGATCAGGGCGATCTTGGTCACGGTGCCAAGGAACACGTCCGAAATCTGCACCTTGCCCGCCGCAAGCGCGCGCTTCTGCAGGTCCATGCCGGCGGCGGTGCGCCGGCGGATCGTCTGCGTGGTCGCCGGACTGAGATTGAGCAGGATGTTGCCGTCCGCATCGCTGACGACGACCCAAGCGCCGGACAGGCCGGGCGCCGCGCGTTCGGCCTCGGCGCGGAACGTTTCAAAATCGTCGGCTTGAAGTGCCGGCGAGCTGGCGAGCGTTTCGCCCAGCGCGATCTGCTTGTTCAGCATCGCGTCGACCGCGTTCATCAGAGTCCGCGTGGCGTAGAGGATGGCTTCGCGGCGGTTCTCGCGTTCGTTGGCCGTGAGCTGCCAGATGATGCCCGCGCTCAGGAGCATGAGCGGCAGGGCCACGCCGGCGGCGACCAGCATCAGCCGATGTCGGATGCTCCAGCCTCGAGTCCGGCCCGGCAATGTCTTGCTCCCTCCACCCGCTGCCCGAAGGCAAGCCCTATCCGGCCTTCTATGGTCGGCCAGCCTGCTCCCCCGCATGGAGAACCCGCCGCGCGCGAAGGGGGTAACATCTTAGATGGGGATGGGTTTCATCGCTCGCGAGCTTTCCGCCTTCGCTGCGGCGCAAACTCACATTATCTGACAGGAACTTTGCCTGGAAACGATTGAATATCTCAATCGGACCAATCGGTTGCCAGTGCGTGCGCCAGTCGCCCGCCTCCCGTCAAATGGCCGAAATCGAACGGTGACGGCCGCCGATCGAGGCGACCGGCGTCAAGCCAAGGCGAGCGCCCCGGCCCGACGGAATCGCGTCGTCCTCAGTTCCGGAACCCCGGGTCGATCTGGTCGATCACCCGCAGGTAGGCCGGCCAGTCGGCCGCGCCGCGGCCCGCGTCGTGGGTCTGGTATTGCACCGCGACCTTCTCGCAGATCTCCGGCGAGACCTCGATCAGTTCGCCGCCGGTCGCCTCCATCTTGAGCTGGATGGTCGCGGCCGACATCAGGTACTTCATCAGGATGAACGCCTCGCGCGCGTTCTTGCCGACGGTGACGAGGCCGTGGCTGTGCATGATCAGTGCGCGGTTCTGGCCCAGCGCCTTGAGGATGCGCTCGCGCTCGCCGAAGTCCTCGGTGATGCCCTCGTAGGGGTGATAGCCGACGCGCTTGTAGAACCGCATGGCCTGCTGCGACACCATCTTGAGCCCGTGCTTGAGACCGGAGATCGCCATGCCGGTTTCGGTATGCACATGCACGACGCAGTTGATGTCGGCCCGGCCCTTGAGCAGCCCGCCGTGCAGCGTGAAGCCCGGCCGGTTGACGCCCGATTTCTCGTCGAGGTCGTCGTTCATGTCGACCTTGCGAAGGTTCGACGCGGTGACCTCGGTCCACAGCAGCTCATGCTGCTTCATCAGGAACTTCGAGGGCTCGCCCGGAACCCGCATCGAGCAATGATTGTAGATCACGTCGTCCCAGCCGTAGTGCGCGCACAGCCGGTAGACCGCGGCGAGATCGGTGCGGGCCTGCCATTCCTCGGGCGAGATGCCTGCGGGAACGGTGGATTCGACTTTGGCGTGAAGGTTCATGGCGTGGGTCTCCGCGAAATTCGGTCAGCTATAGCACAGCCGCGGCGAGGTTTGCAGCGCCGCGTCCGCGCCCCGTTCAAGCTACAGGTTGAACTGATACGTCGCCTGCGCCCAGCGATAGCTCGTGCCGGATCGCTCCAAAAAGCCGAGCGCTGGGAACGCCATGTGATAGCCGATCACCGGGATACGGTCGGTGGCCACCATGTCGAACACGCGCTTGCGCGTTGCGACGGCGGCGTCCGGGTTGTCGTCGAACGACCCGTACCAGTCCGGCTGCTGGACGGCGAAGATGTAATGGTTGGCAACGTCGCCCCAGATCAGCAGGCGCTGGCCGTTGCTTTCGACATGATAGGCCATGTGCCCCGGCGAGTGTCCGAAGGTGGGAATGGCGCGGATGCCGCCCGTGACTTCGCCCTCGGTTTTCACGAATGTCGCTTTGTCGCCGAGCGGGACCGCGAGCTTCACGAACATCTCGCGATTGGCCTTGCGCGCATCGCGCACGTTTTCACCCTTCCGCCAGAAATCGAACTCCGCCTCGCCGAAGATGTAGCGCGCGTTGGCGAAGGTCGGCTTGCCGCTGTCCAACAGCCCGCCGATGTGGTCGGGATGGCCGTGGGTGACGACGACGATGTCGATCTGCTCGGGCTTGTAGCCGGCCGTGGCCATGTGTTCGAGCAGCTTGCCGGTCGTCGCGCCGCGGCCCCTGACGTTGCCGGTGTCGAACAGCACCAGTTCTTTGCCGGTGTTCACGATGGTGTTGACGTAGACCTGTTCGTACTTGTCGCCCGGCACGCCGTTGGCCTTCGCAAGCTCCTCGATCCGCGCCTTCGGGAGATTGCCCGCGAAGGTCGGATGCGGCGGGCGATGCACGAAGCCTTCCAGAATATTGGTGACCTCGAACGCGCCGAGCTTGAAACGATAGATGCTGGGCCGGTGGACGCCGAGCATCGGCGCGGCGGTGTGGCCCGAACCTGCCCCAAGCGCGGTCAGCGCCGCGGCGCCGCCTGCGAGCTTGAGGATGTCGCGCCGGGTGGTCACGATGGATTGCTGGGACACGGCTGGTCCTCCCTTGGTCGACACATTGGGCCAATCGTTGGGCGAGGTTTCCGCCAGTCTGCCACAAGCGCCGCAATCTGTCCGGCGCCGCATCGGCCGCCTGCTGCAATGCGCCAAAATGCGCGTGGATTGCATCCGCCGACATTTCCTTGCCCACGCCGCGCCGCCCAGGAAACGAACGTGAAACGTCCAGTCGCTTCAAACGCCTGGCATTGCCGCCGGCGGACACCGCCTATATCTCTGGAACGATTCTCAGCCACTGGCCGTCTCCCCGAGGCCAAGGCACACTCTCCCGCGGAGCCGCCCGCGCATGTCGCTCAATCGTGTCACGCTCGACGACAAGTACGACCTGACCAAAAGCCGCGTGTTCGTCACCGGCTATCAGGCGCTGGTGCGCATGACGATGATGCAGCACGAGCGCGACAGGCGCGCCGGGCTCAACACTGCGGGCTACGTCACCGGCTATCGCGGCTCGCCGCTCGGCGGACTCGATTACCAGTTCCAGCGCGCGGCGCAGGTGCTCGCGCCCCGCAACGTCAAGTTCCAGCCCGGCATCAACGAGGACCTGGCTGCGACCGCGCTGTGGGGTTCGCAGCAGGCTGAATTGCGCGGCGAGGGCCGATACGACGGCGTGTTCGGCATCTGGTACGGCAAGGGGCCGGGCGTCGACCGCTCCGGCGACGCCTTCCGACACGCCAACTTCGCCGGCACCTCGAAGCACGGCGGCGTCATTGCGCTGATGGGCGACGACCACACCGCGGAATCGTCCACCACCGCGCACCAGTCTGAATTCAACTTCGTCGACGTGATGATCCCGATCCTGAACCCCGCGGGCGTGCAGGAGATCGTCGACTACGGCCTCTACGGCTGGGCGATGTCGCGCTTCACCGGCGCCTGGGTCGGACTGAAGTGCATGCACGAGACGGTGGAGTCGACTGCGGTCATCGACGGCAGCCTGGAGCGGCTCGAAATCCTGCTGCCCGATCCCGACGAATACACCATGCCGGTCGGCGGCCTGAACATCCGCCTGGGCGACACCGTGCTCGGCATGGAGGCGCGGCTGCACGATCACAAGCGCGACGCGATGCTCGCCTTCGTGCGCGTCAACAAGCTGAACCGGCAGATCACGTCGGGCGGCCGCAATCCGAAGATCGGCGTCATCACCACGGGAAAAAGCTATCTCGACGTGCGCCAGGCGCTCGACGAGCTCGGCATCGACGAGGTGCGCTGCAACGATCTCGGGCTGCGCATCCACAAGATCGCCTGCCCGTGGCCGATCGCGCGCGAAGAGCTGCGCGACTTCGCCAAGGGACTCGACCTCATTATCGTGGTCGAGGAGAAGCGCTCGCTGATCGAAGTGCAGGTGCGCGAGGAGCTTTACGGCACGCCGAACCAGCCGGTGTGCATCGGCAAGAAGGACGAGGACGGCCGCTGGCTGTTCCCGGTCAAGGCCGCGCTCGATTCCAACGACGTCGCGATCTGCATCGGCGAGCGGCTGCTCAAGTACGCCTCCGACGAGAACCTGAAGGGCCGCGTCGCGCGCCTGAAGGAGGCGCAGAGGCGGCTCGCCGAGACCACGGATGTGGCGGTTCGTACGCCGTACTTCTGCTCCGGCTGCCCGCACAATTCGTCGACTGTGGTGCCGGAAGGCTCGCGCGCCTACGCCGGCATCGGCTGCCACTACATGGCGCAATGGATGGACCGCTCGACGCTCGGCTTCACCCAGATGGGCGGCGAGGGCGCGAACTGGATCGGCGAGGCGCCGTTCTCCAAGCGCCCGCACGTGTTCCAGAACATCGGCGACGGCACCTACAACCACTCCGGCTACGTGGCGATCCGCGCCGCGATCGCTTCGGGCGTCAACGTCACCTACAAGATACTGTTCAACGACGCGGTCGCCATGACCGGCGGCCAGAAGAACGACGGCGGACTCACGGTCGACCAGATTGCGCGCCAGGTTGCGGCCGAGGGCGCGAGGCGCGTCGTGATCGTCAGCGACGAGCCGAAGAAATATCCCGCCGGCACTGACTGGCCGAAGGGCATCAGCTTCCACCACCGCGACGATCTGCAGGCGGTGCAGAAGGTGCTGTCGGAAATCGAAGGCTGCACGGTGCTGATCTACGACCAGACCTGCGCCGCCGAGAAGCGCCGCCGAAGAAAGCGCGGCGCGTTCCCCGACCCCGACAAGCGCGTGATCGTCAACGAACTGGTCTGCGAGGGCTGCGGCGACTGCGGCGTGAAGTCGAACTGCGTCTCGGTGCAGCCGTTGCAGACCGAGTGGGGCCGCAAGCGCACCATCGACCAGTCGTCGTGCAACAAGGACTTCTCCTGCGTGAAGGGCTTCTGCCCGTCGTTCGTGACAGTGCACGGGGCAAAGCTGAAGAAGGGCGAGGGCGTGGCGAAAGGCCACGCGCGCGAGGCGCTGCCCGAGCCGCAGATTCCGAAGATCGACCGCACCTACAACATCATCGTGACCGGCGTCGGCGGTACCGGTGTCGTTACCATCGGCGGCATCCTCGGCATGGCCGCGCATCTCGAAGGCAAGGGCACCGGCGTCATCGACATGGCCGGCCTCGCGCAAAAGGGCGGCGCGGTCTACAGCCACATGCGGATCGCCGAGCGTCCGGAGGACATCCACGCCATCCGCGTGGCGGCCGGCGGCGCCGACCTCGTGCTGGGCGGCGACATCGTCGTGACCGGCAACAAGAAGGTGCTGGGCGCGGTCCGGCCCGGCACGGCCATGATCGTCAACACCGCCGAATTTCTGCCCGGCGATTTCACCCGCAACGCCGACTTCTCGCTGCCCACGGAGCGGTTGAAGCGCGCCATTGCCGATGCGGCGGGCAAGGAGCGCACGCGCTTTGTCGATGCGACGCGGCTGGCCACCGCGCTGTTCGGAAGTTCGCTCGGCGCCAACATCTTCCTGGTCGGCTACGCCTACCAGTGCGCCGCGCTGCCGCTGTCGGCAGCCGCGCTCGAAGAGGCGATTGCGCTGAACGGCGAGGCGGTGGAGATGAACCTCGCCGCCTTCCACTGGGGCCGCCGCGCCGCGCTCGATCCGGCGGCAGTCGAGGCTCTGGCAAAGCCCGCGCCGTCGCAGCAGGACGACAACCGCCGCTTGTCGCAGTCGTTCGAGGAGACGGTCGAGCGGCGCGTTGTATTTCTCACCGCCTATCAGAACGCGGCTTATGCGGCGCGCTATCGCGCGCTGGTCGAGAGGTTGAAGGCCGCCGAGGCCGCGAAGGCGCCGGGCCAGTGCGGGCTCGCCGAGGCCGTGGCGCGTTATCTGTTCAAGCTGATGGCCTACAAGGACGAGTACGAGGTCGCGCGGCTCTACACCGACGGCAATTTCCTGAAGCAGGTCGCGAACGAACTCGGCGGCGACAATCTTCGCTTCGAGTTCCATCTCGCGCCGCCGCTGCTGGCGCGCCGCGATCCCGAGACCGGCCAGCCGCGCAAGATGAGCTTCGGCCCGTGGATGATGCGCGCATTCGGCGTGCTGGCGAAGCTCAAGGGCCTGCGCCGCACGCCGTTCGACGTGTTCGGCTATTCGCAGGAGCGCAAGACCGAGCGCAGGCTGATCGCCGATTATGAGGCGCTCATGACCGAGATCGAAGGCAAGCTCACGCCCGACAACCACGCCGCCGCCGTGGCGCTCGCCTCGATCCCGGAAAAGATCCGCGGCTTCGGCCACGTCAAAGCGCGGCATCTCGAAGCCGCGAAGTCCGAAGAGGCCGCGCTGCTGGAGCAGTTCCGCGCCGGCAGAGCTCCGGTGCTGAAGGCGGCGGAATAGCCGACGAAATCACAGCAAACTCCGTTCGTTCCCGCGTAAGCGGGAACCCAGACTTTTCGCTGGGCCCCCGCTTGCGCGGGGGCGAACGGATGAGACCGTGACGCGTGCCGTGTTTATCCGGGCAGGCTCGCAGCATAGACTTGGGCAAGCTGCCGCTGGGAGGCCTGCCCATGGACCCGACACTCACCGACACCATCGACATGTACGGCGATCCGCTCGCCTTTCGCGTGAAACAGGGCGGCGCAGCGCCGAATTCCGGTCACGCGACGATCAAGGTCGAGGCGCGGCAGATGGCCTCGCACCAGAAGGAAGCGGTCGTGACCGAAGGCGAGGGCGGCGGCGCCTGGCGTCTGACGTCCGACGAAGGCCGGCATCTGAAAGGCACCGACCTCGCGCCGTTCCCGCTCGGCTTCTTCAACGCCGGCATGCAGTCCGATCTCTACGGACGCATTCGCACCATCGCCGCCGCACGAAACGTCGCGCTCGACGACGTCACCGTCCGCCTCGTGAATCACTACTGGCTCACCGGCTCGTTCATCCAGGGCACCGGCGAAGGCCACGCCGAGTCGCCGGACATCGAGGTGCAGGTCGCGAGCCGCGCGCCGTCGGCCGCGATCGAGGCGCTGGTGAACGCAGCGATGGATTCCTCGCCTGCGATCGCATTTGCGCGCACGCCGCTCGCCGGCAACACCTTTGCACTCTACATCAACGGCCGCCGCCGCACCGTCGAAGGCGTCGCCAATTCACCCGCGCCGGATGCCGGCGATCCCTACCGCATTTATGCGCACGCGCCGCGCCCGCTCGACCCGAATGCGCGCCGCGACCTGATCGTCAAGACCGGCCAGGTCGAGCAGGGCGAGCCGCAGCTCGCGGGCCCCACCGTCACCAACAAGCTGATCCGCAATATCTTCGGCGAGGGCCGGCCGCAGGGCCGCGAGGGGCAGTTCTGCACCGACACCTGGCTCGGCGTGCCGGGCGCAAGCCACTTTAAACTCGTCAGCGACGAGGGCGGGAAGGGCGCGGCGCCGACGGGGCTGTCGCTCCTCTCGGCAGGAATCGCGTTCTGCTACATGACGCAGCTCTCGCGCTACATAGAGAACATGAAGATGAACATCCGCGCCGTGCGGCTCGTTCAGTTCAACCCGTACGTCTTCTCCGACAAGGCCAGGGTCGAGCCGGTCGATACGCACCTGTTTCTCAACGGCGACGCGCCCGACGAGACGCACCTGCAACTGCTCACCATTGCGGCGCGCACCTGCTATCTGCACGCCGCCGCGAAGACTCCCGTCGAGCCGAACCTGCGGATCGTGCACAACGGCAACGCGCTGGCGCGCGCGGCCTGATCGGCGGCAGGCGGTGCGTCATGCGCCAGAAACGGCGCGGATTCTTATGGTTAACGCCTTGTTAATCGCGCGGGCCCTCAATGGACCTGGAGCGATTCGCGCGCGTGGCGGCCGCTCCCGGTTCGGCGGAGGGCTTCAGCGGTGTGCAATCGTCTTGTTCGAGGCATTTCGGCAGCGGTGCTGATCGCCGCGGCCGCGGCGCTCGGCGGCTGCGGGACCGCGCCGCGGCCGTTCTCGATCGAAGAGAAAATCTGGTTCTACAAAGCGTCGCACCCGGAACGCTTCTACGGCTACCCGGACTACCACGACGCGCCGTATGCGCCCTACGTGTCGCGCCGGCGCGTCATCGACGACGCGCCGCCGTTCGTGCCGCCGCCGGTGGGTTACCGCGGCTGAACGGTCCGGATTACAGACCGGAAGCGGTCTTGCGATTCTCGAACGCCGAAGCGAGTTCGCGGGCGCCGTCCTGCTGCGAGGCGCGGTCCATCTTGCCGTCGATGGCGGCGAACAGGCCCGCGACCGTCCCGGCGCGGCGTGCGATCGGGTTGCGCTCGTAGCCGCCGCGCTGGAAGAAATTCGACGTCGGCACCTTCTCGCGCAGCTCCTGCGGCATGGTCACCATGTCGATGCCGTTGCCGTCGCCGGTGAAATTCATCATCTCCAGCTCGGACGCGGTCAGCGTCCGCGTCACGCCCTTGGAGCGAGCGTACTTGACCGAGTTGATCAGCTTCTGGACCTGGAGCAGCGGGCCCATGTCGCGGTCGAACAGCAGTGCGTGCACCCCGATGCCGCCGCTCGTCGTCTTGGCGATCTTGTCGTGCTCGGCCCACACATAAGGCACCGAGCGGCTGAACTCGATCATCCGCTTCATCGCGGCGATCTTGCGGTCCAACGCCTGCCGGTCTTTCTCGTTCAGCGCGGCCGTCGACTCCGACAGCGTCTTGATGAAGTCCTCGCCGTGCGCGGCGAGCAACCCGATGGTGTTGGTGTTGAGCAATTGGTTGTAGCCGACCGCTGGCGAAATCGCGCGCGCCTTCTTGCTGCGCGGCGTGGTCAGCCCGGCCTGCACGTCGTAAGTGCCGTTGCCGCCGGTTTCGAAGGCATAGATGCGGACGATCTGGTCCTGCGTGAGCCCCGCCGCGGCCGCGAGGCGGACGTAGCTTTCCTTGAATGCCGCTTCGCTCTCCGGCTTCTGCACCACGAAGCGGAACTGCTCGACGCCGTTGCGCAGGAAGTCCGCCATCACCGGCATGCGGGTGAAGCGAGGCCGCGACGGATCGGGCGGCTGGCCGGGCATCCGTCCCGGTCCGGCATAGAGCGGCGGCTGCGTGAGTACGTAGTCGTCGATCGTGACTGTCAGATTGTTGCGGCGCTTGTGCAGGCGCAGGCGGCGCTTCTCGGCGACGACCTTCCAGTAGGCCTCGGCCTGCGCTTCGTAGGTGCGCCGCGCATTGGGATTGGCCGTCGCTTTCGCCTTCGGATTGGCTTTGGCCGCCGACGGTGCCGCGGGCGACGTGGTCGGGTATTCGCTGGCAACGGCGGACGCGCCGAACGCCATCGCCATCGTGGCGAGCAACAGTCCCGGCAGGCCGCCTCGGCGCTTCGGACCGCAATGCATCGCTAGGTTCCCCGACTGTGAACGGCACAGGCCCCGAAGTCGCATAACACGATTCCGGCGGCTGATGACCTCCGCACACGGCAAACCGGCCGCCGCCTGTGGCCAATCTGCCACGGTCGCTGTGGGTTAATGTTGCATCTGCAACGGATCGCCCTCCCGCAAGCGTCCTGGAACCGGCGGCCCTGCCGCTGTCATGATCGGCTCCGAGACGCGAAAGTCGCTGCAACGCCATGACCCTTCGCATCCGCGCCGCCGGCTACCAGGGAGAGCGATCCGTCCACACCCGGGCGATGCGCGTCCTGCTGCACGGCCTGCAGGAGCGCACGGGCGGGAGCGTCGCGGCCGAATTCGAGCCCAACGTCGCCGCGCGCAGCCGCAAGGCCGCCGATCTGCTGGGCATGGTCGAGCACGGCGAACTCGACCTCTGCTATTTCTCGTCGAGCTATCTGGCGGCGCGGGTGCCCGCGCTCGTCGCGCTCGACGTTCCGTTCCTGTTCGAGCACCGCAACGACACGCGCGCGCGGCTTACCGGCGCGCTCGGCGCGCTCATCCGCCGCGACGTGGCCGCACATACGGGCTACGAGGTGCTGGCGTTGTGGGACAACGGGCTGCGCCACATCTCCAATGCCAGGCGCCAGATTCGTACGCCAGAGGATTGCGCGGGGCTGCGCATCCGCACGCTGCCGAGCGAGGGCTATCACGCCACGTTCCGCGCGCTCGGCATGACGCCGGTGACGATCGACGTCGCCGACATGATGCGCGCGATCGAAGCGGGCGAAGTGGATGCGCAGGAGAACCCGCTGACCAACGTGCAGCTGTTCGGTATCCAGAAGCACCATCCGTTCGTGACGCTGACCGGCCATTTCCACGGCATAGCACTGGTGCTGTGCAACGCCGCGGCCTGGGCCGGCTGGCCGGCGGAGTTCCGCGCTGCATTGTCGGAGGCGCTGGAGGAGGCGACCCAGGCGCAGTGGCGCTTTTCCGTGGAGGACGACGTGTCCTGCCGCGCCGCGCTCGAAGGCGAGGGCGTGCGCATCGCCGATCTGGACCCCGGTGCCCGCGCGGCGTTTCGTTCGGCCGTGTCGCGGGTCGCCGGGCGGCTGCGCTCGGCGCTGCCGGCGGATGTCGCGGCGCAGCTCGACTAGGTCCACCCCGTCCCTAACCGGGGCCGTCCCCCGATTGATTTGCCTCAAGGCGCCGCGTGCGCCCGAGGCCTAATTATTTCCACGCTTGAGGAGAATAACCATGGCCGACAGGGCCGCCCGCAAGGGCACCAAGGACACATTGTCCCAGCATTGCCGCATCGCGGAGTTTCTCCGCGTCGACATTTCGGCGGCCGCGAATGCGGACGCCGTCCATGCGCCGGTCCGGCCGTGCGGTGAAGCGCCGCAGGCCGGTACGTCGGGGCGCTGTTGCGATCCGGGCGAGTGCCCGAACGCGAAGCTGATGTTCGAACTCATGTTCGACGGCATCGATATGCCGGAGCGCGCCCGGATGCACTGATCCGCGGCATCGGGAAAAGGAGAAAGCGACATGTACAAGCACATTCTCATCGCCACCGACGGCTCCGATCTTGCGGAGAAAGCCGTCGTTCATGGCGTGGAGCTCGCCAAGGCGGTCGGCGCCAAGACCAGCGCCATCGTGGTCGAGCACACGTTCAACGTCTTCGACGTGCCGCAGAATCGCATCCGGGAGATGCCGGACGTGTTCCGCGAACACGCCGAGCAGATCAAGAAGCATGCGGCCAAGGTTCTCGACCACGTCGCCTCGATCGCGAAGGCGCGCGGCGTGCCGTTCGTCGGCGTCCAGAAGGAAAGCGACCAGCCCTACGAGCCGATCATCGAGACCGCCAAGGAGAACGGCTGCGACCTGATCGTCATGGCCTCGCACGGCCGCGGCGGACTCTCGGCGGTGTTGATCGGCAGCGTCACCCACAAGGTGCTGACCCACACCGACATTCCGGTGCTGGTGTATCGCTGAGCGGGGCGGGGGAAGCCGGCTTCGCCGTCAACCGGCGCCGGCTTCTTTCGAACCGTCGCCCGGCGGCAGTGCGGCGAGCACGGCCTTGAGCGCCCCGCCGCATTCGGGGCATTCGATTCCGGGCACGAATTCCGGCACGCGGTAATCGGCGCCAGCGTTGGCGATCAGCCGGTCGAGATCGAAGGTTGCGAAAAATCCGCAGTCCTTGCCCTGGCAATGGCCTTCCAGCGTCAGGCCGCGCGCCTTGATCGAACCGAGCGTCCAACCGGTCATCGCGGCACGTGGGTCATCGCTGCGCCTCGGCGTTACCCCGCCTTCCCATTCCCCATGGCCCGCCACACCACCTCCGGCGTCGCCGGCATCGCGATGTGCTTGACCCCGAAGTCCTTCAGCGCGTCGACGATGGCGTTGGCCAGCGCCGGCATGGCGCCGACGCAGCCGGCCTCGCCCGCGCCCTTGACGCCCAACGGATTGGTCTTGGTCGGCACCGGGTTGGCCTTGACCTCGAACGCGCACAGGTCGCTCGCCCGCGGCATGGCGTAGTCCATGAACGAGCCGGTGATGAGCTGGCCTTGCGCGTCGAAGCGGATGTCCTCCATCAGAATCTGCCCCACGCCCTGCGCCGCGCCGCCGACGATCTGGCCCTTGAGCAGCAGCGGGTTCAGCACCGTGCCGACGTCGTCGACCACGTTGTAGGACACAAGCTCGGTCGTGCCGGTTTCGGGGTCGATCTCGACCTCGCAGATGTGCACGCCGTTCGGGAAGTTCTCGACATGCGCCGTGTACACGGCGTTGGCCGTGAGCCCGACCTCCATGTCCTTCGGCAGCTTCTTCGGATCGATGGCGCTCTGCGCCACGTCCTTGATGGTCATGGTCTGGTTGGTCTTCGAACTTGAGAAGATGCCGTCGGCGAAGTTCACGTCGGCCGCGTCCACCTTGAGGTTATGAGCGGCGATGGCCCGGGCCTTGGCGACGACCTTCTCGGATGCCAGGTGGAATGCCGAGCCCGACATGGTCGCCGAGCGCGAACCGCCGGTGCCTTCGCCGAAGAACACCTTGTCGGTGTCGCCCTGGATGTACTCGATGTCGTCGGGATGGATGCCGAGCCGGTCGGCGACGATCTGTTTCAGCACCGTCTCGTGGCCTTGCCCTTGCGTGATCGAGCCGGAGAGAATCTGCACCGTGCCGCTGCGGTCGAAGCGGATTTCGGCGCCCTCGAAGCTCGGCGCGCCGGCGCGCTCGATGGTGTTGGACATGCCCATGCCGCGCAGCTTGCCGCGCTTCTTGGATTCCGCACGGCGCTTGGCGAAGCCTTTGGTGTCGGCGAGCTTCATCGCCAGGTCCATGCCGCGCTCGAACTCGCCGGAGTCGTAGGTGAAGGTGAGACCGGTCTTGTACGGCATCTGCTCGGGCGCGATGTAATTTCTCCGCCGCAGCTCCGCCGGGTCCATCTTCAATTCAATCGCGGCGAGATCGACGATGCGCTCGATCACGTATGCCGCTTCGGGACGGCCGTTGCCGCGGAACGGCCTGCATGGGTGCGTGTGCGTGAACACCGCCGTCGATTCCACGTCCATCGCGGGCGTGCGGTACACCCCGGCAAGCGTGCCGAGATTGCCGGTGTAGGCCTGGAAGCCCGATTGCAGGTAGGCGCCCGCGTTCACGGTCGAGCGCACGCGCATGCCGAGAAAGATGCCGTCCTTGTCGAGCGCCAGCTCGGTTTCGGTGACGTTGTCGCGCGCCTGCGCGTCGCCGAGGAACGACTCCGAGCGCGTGCCGATCCACTTCACCGGCCGGTGCGTGAGCTTCGAGCCGAGCAGCACCAGTGCCACCTCGTTGTAGATCGCCGACTTCATGCCGAAGCTGCCGCCGATGTCGCCGGCGACTACGCGCACCTTGTTCTCCGCAACCTTCAGCACCTGCCTGGCAAGTTCGGAGCGGTAGCCGTGCGCGCGCTGCAGCGTGGTGTAGATCGTGTAATGGCCGGTGCTGGGATCGAAATGGCCGATCGAGCCGCGCGGCTCCATCGTGGCGCCGGTGACGCGGTTGATGACGAATTTGTGCTTCACGACGTGGGCGGCCTTGGCAAAGGCGGCTTCGGTCGCTGCCTTGTCGCCATGGACCTGCACGAAGCAGATGTTGTTCGGGCAGTCGTCCCACACCAGCGGCGCGCCGGGCTTGGCGGCGTCGGCGGTTGCGACGATCGCCGGCAGCGGCTCGTAGTCGACCTCGATCAGCTCTGCGGCGTCGGCGGCCTGATGCCTGGTTTCGGCCACGACGAAGGCGACGTAGTCGCCGACCCAGCGCACCCGGTCCTTCACCAGCGCCGGATAGCGCGGCCGGTAGTTCGGCGAGCCGTCGCGGCGCTTGTGGCCGCCGGGAACCGGCAGGTCGCCCCAGCTGGACTTGATCCAGTCCTCGCCGGTGAGGACGGCGAGAACGCCCGGCGCGGCCTTGGCCTTGCTCGTGTCGATGGAGCGGATTTTCGCATGCGCATGCGGCGAGCGCAGCACGTGGCCGAACGCCATTCCAGGCAACGCGATGTCGTCCACATAGCGGCCTCCGCCCCGCAACAGCCTCGGGTCTTCGAACCGCGACACGCCTTGACCGATTGCAAACTCGCCCATTTCCGTCCTCGCAATTGCATCGACACCGCGGTCAGCGCGCTGGCGCGTGACCGCTCCCGCACACCGCCGCGGACTGCTGACTTATCACAGGCCATCACGTTTGCTTAGCCTTTGGTCGCATGGGTGTGCGGAGGCTTGACCGTCCCCCGGCGGTCCATTCCAATTGACCGAAAGCCAGCCGCGCAGGCGGCGGGTGAGGGGAATTGTGCAGCGCCGTGCGGTGGCTTCGCACGGCGCCGGGAGGTTGCCGTGGCGAGCCGCGTTTCCGCCGATGCGGATACGTTTCCGAAGCTGCTCGTGCGCAACGCGCGTGCGTTCGGCGAGCGCCCGGCGATGCGTCACAAGGACTTGGGGATCTGGCAGACCTGGACCTGGGCGCAGGTCCTGGACGAGGCCCGCGCCTATGCGGCAGGCCTGCATCGCCTGGGCGTCAGGCGCAGCGACACCGTCGCGATCGTCGGCGGCAACCGGCCGCGGCTCTACTGGTCGGTGACGGCGGCGCAAATGCTCGGCGCGGTGCCGGTGCCGGTCTATGCAGACGCGGTGGCGGACGAACTGGCCTATGTGCTCGCCCATGCCGACGTCCGCTTCGCCGCCGTCGAGGACCAGGAGCAGGTCGACAAAATCCTGTCGGTGTCCGACCGTCTGCCGAAGCTCGAAAAGTTGGTCTACGACGAGCCCAAGGGACTGCGCGACTACGACCACGCCAATCTGCGCGCCATCGACGACGTCATCGCGGACGGCCGCAAGGCGCTGGCCGAGGACGGCAAGCTCGCTTCGTGGCTCGACGCCGAGATCGCCGCCGGCAAGGGCTCCGACGTCTCGATCATCCTCTACACTTCCGGCACCACCGGCCAGTCCAAGGGCGTGGTGCTGTCGGCGGAACGCTGCATCGCCGCCGCGATGGACACGGTGGCCTTCGACAGGCTGAACGAGCGCGACGAGGCGCTGTCGTACCTGCCGATGGCCTGGGTCGGCGACCACTATCTCAACTACGCGCAGCAATTCGTCGCCGCCTTCTGCACCGCTTGCACCGAGACCCGCGATACGGCAATGGCCGACCTGCGCGAGATCGGCCCGACGTTCTTCTTCGCGCCGCCGCGCATCTTCGAGCAGATGCTGACGCGCGTCATGATCCGCATGGAGGACGCGGGCGTGCTCAAGCGCGCGATGTTCCGTTATTTCATCGGGGTGGCGCGGCGATACGGCGAGGCGATCCTCAACGGCCAGCCGGTGCCGTTTGCCGGGCGGCTGCTCTACGCGCTCGGCTTGCTCCTGGTTTACGGGCCGCTGAAGAACGTGCTGGGGCTGTCGAAGGTGCGCGTCGCCTACACCGCAGGCGAGGCGATCGGGCCCGACCTGTTTTCGTTCTATCGTTCGCTCGGCCTCAATCTGAAGCAGCTCTACGGCCAGACCGAAGCTTTCCTCTATGTCACCGCGCAGCCGGACGGGCAGATTTATGCCGACACCGTCGGCCCCGCGATGCCGAACGTCGACATCCGCATCGCCGACAACGGCGAGGTGCTGTTCAAGTCGCCGGGCATGTTCGTCAGCTATTTCAAGGATGATTTGAAGACCGGCGAAACCATGACGCCTGACGGTTATGTGAAAACCGGCGACGCCGGCTTCTTCGACGCCAAGACGGGGCACCTCAAGATCATCGACCGCGCCAAGGACGTCGGCAAGCTCAGGGACGGCACGCTGTTCCCGCCGAAGTACATCGAGAACAAGCTGAAGTTCTATCCCAACATCCGCGAGGCGGTGGCCTATGGCGATGGCCGCGACTTCGTCGCGGTCATGATCAACATCGACCTCACCGCGGTCGGAAGCTGGGCCGAGCGCAACAACGTCGTGTACGGCTCCTATCAGGAGCTCGCCGGCCATCCGCTGGTCTACGACATGATCGCCAAGAACATCGAGGAGACCAATCGTTCGCTCGCCGAGGACCCGGTGACGGCGGGCGCGCAGGTCAAGCGCTTCCTGATCCTGCACAAGGAGCTCGACGCCGACGACGGCGAGGTGACGCGCACCCAGAAGGTCCGCCGCGGCTTCGTCGCCGAGCGTTACGCGCCGCTGATCGCCGCGCTTTACGACGGCTCGGCGGAGGCCGACATTTCGACCGAGGTGACCTTCGAGGACGGCCGCAAGGGCTCGATCTCGGCGCGGGTGAAAGTCCGCGACGTCGCCACCGTGCCGGTCAAGCCCGCGATGGGGAAGGCGGCATGAGAGCCCCCGCCGCGAGCGACATCGCCGCCGGCGAGGTGCTCCTGTCGGTGGAGGATGTCACCTTGTCGTTCGGCGGCGTCGTCGCGTTGCGCGACGTGTCGTTCGACATCAAGAAGGGTGAAATCCGCGCCATCATCGGTCCGAACGGCGCGGGCAAGACCTCGATGCTCAACGTCATTAACGGCTTTTATCAGCCGCAGAAGGGCAGCATTTCGTTCAAGGGCGAGACGCGCACCAAGATGCGGCCCTACGACGCCGCCGACGGCGGCATCGCGCGCACGTTCCAGAACGTCGCGCTGTTCAAGGGCATGAGCGCGCTCGACAACATCCTCGCCGGCCGCACGCTCAAGATGAAGCGTGGCTGGTTCTGGCAGATGCTGCGCATCGGGCCCGCGCTGACCGAGGAGATCGAGCACCGCAAGCGGGTCGAGGAAATCATCGATTTCCTGGAAATCCAGGCGATCCGGAAGGTGCCGGTGGCGCGGCTGCCCTACGGCCTGCAGAAGCGCGTCGAACTCGGCCGCGCGCTCGCCATGGAGCCCGATCTTCTGCTGCTCGACGAGCCGATGGCCGGCATGAACCTCGAAGAGAAGGAGGACATGTCGCGCTTCATCATCGACGTCAACGACCATTACGGCACCACCATCGCGCTGATCGAGCACGACATGGGCGTGGTGATGGACCTGTCCGACCGCGTCGTGGTGCTCGATCACGGCGTCAAGATCGCGGACGCGACGCCCGACGAGGTCAAAAAGGACCAGGCGGTGATCGACGCGTATCTCGGAGTGGCGCACTGATGCTCGGCCCGATCATCGAAACCCTGATCGGCGGCCTGCTCACCGGCGTGCTCTATGCGCTGGTCGCGCTCGGCTTCGTGCTGATCTTCAAGGCCTCGGGCGTGTTCAACTTCGCGCAGGGCGCGATGGTGCTGTTCGCGGCGCTGTCGGTGGCGCGGCTGTCGGAGGTCATGCCGCTGGTGTTCGCTGTCGCGATCGCGGTCGTCATCATGGTCGTGCTGGCCTACGTCATCGAGCGGCTGGTGCTGCGCCCGCTGGTCAACCAGGAGGGCATCATCCTGTTCATGGCGACGCTCGGCGTCGCCTATTTCATCGACGGCTTCGGCCAGACCGTCTGGGGCAGCGACATCTACAAGATCAATCTCGGCATTCCGAAGGACCCGATGTTCTTTTTCGAGGGCGTCTTTCCCGGCGGCATCCTGATCGACCGCGAGGAGGTCGCTGCGGCCGCGGTCTGCGCCATCCTGGTCGCGGGGCTTGCGATCTTCTTCCAGGTCACGCGCACCGGCCGCGCGCTGCGCGCGGTCGCGGACGACCATCAGGCGGCGCAGTCGGTCGGTATTCCGCTGAACTACATCTGGCTGATCGTGTGGGCGGTGGCGGGCATCGTCGCTATCGCAGCCGGCATGGTGTGGGGCTCCAAGCTCGGCGTGCAGTTTTCGATTTCGCTGGTGGCGCTGAAGGCCCTGCCGGTCTTGATCCTCGGCGGCTTTACCTCGATTCCCGGCGCGATCGTCGGCGGGCTGATCATCGGCGCGGGCGAGAAGCTTGCCGAGGTGCTGCTCGGCCCGATCCTGATCAAGACATTCGATCTCGCCGGCGGCGGCATCGAGAACTGGTTCGCCTACATGCTGGCGCTGGTCTTCCTGCTGTTCCGGCCGCAGGGCCTGTTCGGCGAGCGCATCATCGAACGGATTTAGTGCACATGATCCCGAAAAGTGAGAACCGGTTTTCGGACAAGATCATGTGCAAAACAAAAGAGTGAACCGTGCTCTACCGCGAAGCAGGCCAGTTCAAGACCAGCTATCAGGCCGACCAGGCGATCTTCCCGATCGCGCAGGACCGCTGGTTCGTCTGGGGTCTTGTTGCCTTTGGCTTCCTGGTGCTGCCGCTGTTCGCCGATCAGTATCTCTACACCGAAGTCTTGATCCCGGTGCTGATCCTGTCGCTCGCCGCGATCGGGCTCAACATTCTCACCGGCTATTGCGGCCAGCTCTCGCTCGGCACCGGCGGCTTCATGGCGGTGGGCGCCTACGCCGCCTACAACCTCGCGCTCCGCCTGCCGGAAACCAACCTGATCGTGGTGTTCCTGTTCGCGGGCCTGATGGCGATGGCGGTCGGCGTACTGTTCGGCATTCCGTCGCTGCGCATCAAGGGCTTCTATCTCGCGGTCGCGACGCTGGCCTCGCAGTTCTTCCTCGAATGGGCGTTCGCGCGGGTGAAGTGGTTCACCAACTACGCGCCGTCCGGCTCGGTCGCGGTCGGCAAGCTCGAACTGTTCGGCATGCCGATCCAGACGCCGATGGAGAAGTACCTGTTCGTGCTCGCCATCGTCGTGGTGATGACGCTTGCCGCCAAGAACCTGATCCGCGGCCGGCTCGGGCGGATGTGGATGGCGACGCGCGACATGGACATCGCCGCCGAGATCATCGGCATCCGGCCGCTCTACGCCAAGCTGTCGGCATTCGCGGTGTCGTCGTTCTTCATCGGCGTGTCGGGCGCGCTGTGGGCGTTTCTCCGGCTCGGGTCTTGGGAACCGCTCGCCTTCGACATCAACCGTTCGTTCCAGATCCTGTTCATGGTCATCATCGGAGGCTTAGGCTCGCTGCTCGGGTCGTTCCTCGGCGCGGCGTTCATCGTGCTGATGCCGATCTTCCTGAACCAGTTGCCGGGCATCCTCGGCATCCCGATGTCGACCGCGCTGATCTCGCATCTCGAATTCATGGTGTTCGGCGCCATGATCGTGTTCTTCCTGATCGTGGAGCCGCACGGACTGGCCCGCCTGTGGGCCATTGCGAAGGAAAAGCTCAGGCTTTGGCCGTTCCCCTACTGAAGGCGAACTTGAGGGGCGGTCGGAAGGTGGGCACTATGACGGTCAGGGAGCGGGCGGTGCGTCCGCGGCCTTGATAATCCGAACGCCGGTGCCCGCGAGGGCGGATCCGGCGCGACCAAGGGAGGTTGCAATGACGTTGAAGATTCTTGGGGCTGCCGTCGCGGCCGCGGTCGGCGTCACCGCGCTGGCGGCGCCGGCGCTGGCGCAGAACGAGCAGTTCATCCCGGCGCTGGTGTACCGCACCGGCGCCTATGCGCCGAACGGCGTGCCGTTCGCCAACGGCATCGCCGACTACTACAAGCTGGTCAACGCGCGCGACAACGGCATCAACGGCGTGCGCATCACGACCGAAGAGTGCGAGTTCGGCTATGCCACCGACCGCGGCGTGGAGTGCTACGAGCGGCTGAAGAAGAAAGGCCCGACCGGCGCGGCCTATGTCATCCCGCTGTCGACCGGCGTGACCTTCGCGCTCACCGAGAAGACCGCGACCGACAAGATTCCGCTGATCACCATGGGCTACGGCCGCTCGGAATCGCGCGACGGCACGGTGTTCCACTGGAACTTCCCGCTGCTCGGCACCTATTGGACCGCCTCCGACATCATCCTTCAGCACATCGCCAGGAAGGAAGGCGGCTTCGACAAGCTCAAGGGCAAGAAGATCGCGCTGGTCTATCACGACAGCCCCTACGGCAAGGAGCCGATTGCGCTGTTGACCGAGCGCGCCAAGCGCCACGGCTTCGAGACCATGTTCCTGCCGGTCACGCATCCGGGCGTCGAGCAGAAGGCGACCTGGCTGCAGATCCGCCAGCAGCGCCCCAATTACGTGCTGCTGTGGGGCTGGGGCGTGATGAACTCGACCTCGATCAAGGAAGCGGTCGCGGTCGGCTATCCGCGCAGCCAGATGTACGGCGTGTGGTGGTCGGGCGCCGAGCCCGACGTGCGGCCGGCCGAAGGCGGCGCCACCGGCTACAACGCGGTGACGCTCCAGCACACCGCGGGCCAGTTCAAGGTCCACGAGGACCTCAAGCGCCACGTCTACGACAAGAACCAGGGCTCGGCGAAGTGGGACGAGACCGGCGAAATCCTGTACGTGCGCGGCCTGATCAACGCCATGCTCGGCGTCGAGGCGATCCGCACCGCGCAGGAGAAATTCGGCAAGGGCAAGCCGATGACCGGCGAGCAGGTGCGCTGGGGCCTTGAGAACCTCAACATCACCGCCGACCGCATCAAGCAACTCGGCTTCGACGGCGTTTTGCAGCCGATCCGTGTGACCTGCCAGGATCACGAGGGCGCGCGCACCGGCCGCATCCAGACCTGGGACGGCAAGAACTGGAAAATCTCGTCCGACTGGTACACCAGCGACGACAAGGTGATCGCGCCCATGGTCAAGGACGCGGCGTCGAAATACGCCTCCGAGAAGAAGATCACGGCCGGCTGCCTGAACTGATGCCGGACGTGACGGAACGCAATGCGGGGGAGGCGGCGGCAGCGCCGCCTTCCTCGGTTGCGCCCGATGCGGCGCGGATTCTCGCGGTCAACAACATCGAAGTCGTCTACAACCACGTCATCCTGGTGCTGAAGGGCGTGTCGCTCGAAGTGCCGCGCGGCGGCATCGTCGCGCTGCTCGGCGCCAACGGCGCGGGCAAGACCACGACCTTGAAGGCGATCTCCAACCTGCTGCACGCCGAGCGCGGCGAGGTCACCAAGGGCTCGATCGTGTTCGAAGGCGAGGCGGTGCATTCGCTGTCGCCGAACGAGCTGGTGCGCCGCGGCTGCATCCAGGTGATGGAGGGCCGGCGCTGCTTCGCCCATCTCACCGTCGAGGAGAACCTGCTGACCGGCGCGTTCACCCGCACCGACGGCAAGGCCGCGATCCAGCGCGACCTCGATCTGGTCTATTCCTATTTCCCGCGCATCAAGGAGCGCCGCTCGGCGATTGCCGGCTACACGTCCGGCGGCGAGCAGCAGATGACCGCGGTCGGCCGCGCGCTGATGTCGCGGCCCAAGATGATCCTGCTCGACGAGCCGTCGATGGGGCTCGCACCGCAGATCGTCGAGGAGATTTTCGAGATCGTGAAGAACCTCAACGAGAAGGAGGGCGTGTCCTTCCTGCTCGCCGAGCAGAACACCAACATGGCGCTGAAATACGCCCGTTACGGCTACATCCTGGAGAACGGCCGGGTGGTGATGGACGGCAAGGCCGCCTCGCTGCGCGAGAACGAGGACGTCAAGGAATTCTACCTCGGCGTCGCCGAGGGCAAGCGCAAGTCGTTTCGCGACGTGAAGCACTACAAGCGCAGGAAGCGGTGGCTGGCGTGAGCCGCTGCCGTGCCCCGGACGCGGCGTTTTTTTGCTGTAATGACGTCACAAGTTGATCGCGCTAGACTTTGCTGTCCGGTCGGGGAGAGCGGGGATGCCGATTTATGCCACTGTAGTTGAAGGACTCGACGACGGGGCCGGCCGCGATCGTCTTGCTGCGAAGTTGCAACGTGGCACGTCTCTGGAGCTAACGCCGATTGATACGGGCGTAGTCGCGGTAATCTATGCGGGTCGTGAGATTGGCCATTTGCCTGCGCGGCTCCGGCCCGTTGCAGAGGCGCTCGCGCGTGGGTGCGACGCGCATTGCCAAGTGATTGCTATTGAAACCGCGGGTCTGTTGCGACGCCGTGCAAGGCGCGTCGAGATTGAAATCGAGGTGATCGAAAAGCCTTCCACCATTGTGGAAGCAGCAAAACGCCTTGCGGAAGCCTCAGGCAAGGCGCTTGGTAGCGCAGGAAATACATCGATCGATGGCGCACGCTGGCTAGGTCAAGCTGCGGCGGATGGAACCGGCGCCGTAACGCGGGCGGCATCGAGCGGGGCCGTTGCCTTGGGCCGAACAGCCGCGCAGGTAGCTGACGTGGCCGTGGTAAGACCAGCAACTTATGTTATCCAAAATCGCCCGCGCCCTATTCGTACTCTCAAACGCATTGTGATTTTCGGAGTTATTTCGACGGTGCTGATACTCACACTTGTCCTGCTGATCTTGATACTTTTGCGGTGGCAGGTCGGGGGCCTGGGTAGTTTGATTGGCGCTGTGACACGATAGAGCGTGCATTGATTTCCGAGCACCACTAGGACTGCTGGTGATGTTGATCGGATACGCCTTCAGGGAGCCGAAAGCCGAAGACAAGTTTGGCGGTCCGCCTTCGCCGTGAACCTATGCCCATCCTCGCTTCCATCGGCGTCGTTCTCCTGCTCGCGCTGATCTTCGGCCCGGGCTGGTGGATCAAGCGCGTGCTGGCGAAGCACGGCGCCGAGCGTTCGGACCTGCCCGGCACCGGTGCCGAGTTCGCCCGCCACTTGCTTGACGACGCCAAACTCGAAAACGTGACGGTCGAGGTCACCGACCGCGGCGACCACTACGATCCCGACGCGCGTGCGGTGCGGCTCTTGCCGCAGCACCACGACGGCCGATCGGTCGCGGCGGTGGCGGTCGCGGCGCACGAGGTTTCGCACGCCATCCAGCATGCGCGCGAAGAGCCCTCCTTCATGCGGCGGATCGACCTTGTGGCGCAGCTCGTCTGGGTGGAGCGCATCGCCATGGCCGTGCTGCTGATCCTGCCGGCGACGGCGTTCTGGCTGAAGTCGCCGGCGATGGCGGTGCTGAACTTCGCCGCGGTGATCGCGCTGCTCGGCATCGGCGTCGTGGTCCACGCCTTGACGCTGCCGGTCGAGTACGATGCCAGCTTCAAGAAGGCGCTTCCGATCCTGGAGGGCCGCCGTTATCTTTCCGAGCGCGACATGCCCGCGGCGCGCAGCGTGTTGCGCGCTGCGGCCTACACCTATGTCGCGGCGGCGCTTGCGACTTTGCTGAACATCGCGCGCTGGGCGCGGATTTTCCGCTTCTGATCGTGGGAGAACCGATGTCCGACCATTACGACGCCTTCGAAACCCGCGAGCCTTCATTGCGCGAACGCGAGCGGTTCGCGCGTCTGCCGGACGCCATTGCCCGCGCCATGACCGCGCCCGGCTGGGCCGCGCATCTTGCGGGTGTCGATCCGAAATCCGTCACCTCGCGCGCGGCGCTGGCGAAGCTTCCGCTGCTTCGCAAGCCGGACCTGATGGCGCTGCAGAAGGCCACTCCGCCGTTCGGCGGCTTCAACGTCACGCTGCCCGGCAAGGTCAAGCGCCTGCACATGTCGCCCGGCCCGATCTTCGAGCCGGAAGGCAGCGCCGCCGACTGGTGGGGCTGCGCGCGCGCCTGTTTTGCAGCGGGCTTCCGCTCAGGCGATGTCGTGCTCAACACCTTCGCCTACCATCTGACGCCGGGCGGGTTCATTCTGGAGTCCGGCGCGCACGCGCTCGGCTGCGCGGTGATTGCGGCCGGTCCCGGCAACACCGAGCAGCAGTTGGCCGCGGTCGCGCACTTCAAGCCCGTGGGCTACATGGGCACGCCGGACTTCCTGAAAATCCTGCTCGACGCCGCGCAGAAGGCGGGTTCCGATGCGTCCTCGATCAAGCGCGCGCTGGTATCGGGCGCGGCGCTGCCCGCGTCGCTGCGCGCCGAGTTGGAGGGCCGCGGCGTCGCAGTGTTGCAGTGCTATGCGGCGGCCGACGTCGGCATCGTCGCCTACGAGAGCGCCGCCAAGGAGGGCATGATCCTCAACGAGCATCTGATCCTCGAAATTGTTCGCCCCGGTACCGGCGATCCGGTGCCGGACGGCGACGTCGGCGAAGTGGTCGTGACGTCGTTCAATCCCGATTACCCGATGATCCGGCTTGCGCTCGGCGATCTCTCCGCCGTGCTGCCCGGCGTCTCGCCCTGCGGCCGCACCAACGTGCGCATCAAAGGCTGGATGGGCCGCGCCGACCAGACCGCGAAGGTGAAGGGCATGTTCGTGCGGCCGGAGCTGGTCGCCGAAGTGGCCAGGCGCCATCCGTCGCTCGGCCGCGTGCGCCTGGTCGTGACGCGCGACAACGAGCAGGACGCCATGACGCTGCACGCCGAATGCGCGTCGCCCGAGCCTTCGCTCGCAGACGCGGTCGCGGAGACCCTGCAATCGGTGACCAAGCTCAAGGGCGCGGTGAAGCTCGTTCCGTTGGGCTCGCTGCCCAACGATGGCAAGGTGATCGCCGACGAGCGGCCGGTGGGGTGACGTTCGGCCGCCGGAATTTGCGGTGGCCACCCGGCGAATGGGGCTGGCCTGGCCTTGCCCCGGCCATGCATCCTTGCCCGATACCGACCTTCTATTTCCGGGAGCCTCTCCCATGGACACCCTGCTGACGCTCGCCGCCGATCCCGCCGCCTGGGCCGCGCTTGCGACCCTGATCGTCATGGAGGTCGTGCTCGGCATCGACAACCTCATCTTCATCGCGATCCTGACCAACCGCCTGCCGGAGGAGCGACGCGACATCGCGCGCAAAGTCGGAATCGGGCTGGCGCTGATCATGCGCCTGGCGCTGCTCGGCACCATCGCCTTCATCGTCACGCTGACCAGACCGCTGTTCGAACTGTTCGGCCACGGCTTCTCCTGGCGCGACCTGATCCTGATCGGCGGCGGGCTGTTCCTGGTCTGGAAGGCGACCAAGGAAATCCACCACAAGGTCGATCCCGATCCCGCGCCTACCGTGTTCGGCGGCGGGACGGCGAGCCTCGGCTTTGCCGCCGCGATGTTTCAGATCGTGCTGCTCGACATGGTGTTCTCCATCGACAGCATCCTCACCGCGGTCGGCATGACGCCGCACGTTCCGATCATGGTGATCGCGGTCGTGGTCGCAGTGCTGGCGATGCTGTTCGCCGCCACGCCGCTTGCGAACTTCATCAACGCCAACCCGACCATCGTCATGCTGGCGCTCGGCTTCCTCTTGATGATCGGCATGGTGCTGATCGCCGACGGCTTCGGCGCACCGGTGCCGAAGGGTTACATCTATGCGGCGATGGCGTTCTCCGCGCTGGTCGAGGGCCTCAACATGATGGCCCGCAGGGCCAGCCGGCGGCGCGCGGCGGAAGCAGCGCAGGCACGGCAAGGGTGAGCGGGCGGCGGCCACTGGCGGCGGTCCGCCGTTCCGTTGCATAACGGACAGGCCGATGCCTGAAGGAGGCCGGCCGCCGCATGAGTGACGTGCTCAAACCGCGCGACGCAAAAGACGTCGAGGATGCCGTGCGCTGGGCGCTCGCCGAGGGCAAGGCGCTGGAGCTCGTCGGCCGCGGCACCAAGCGCGCGCTCGGCCGACCGGGCCAGACCGACCTGACGCTCGATCTGTCCGCATTGTCCGGCGTCACGCTCTACGAGCCGGAGGAGCTGGTGCTGTCGGCGCGCGCCGCGACGCCGCTTGCAGAGATCGAGGCGCTGCTCGCGTCGAAGAACCAGCAACTCGACTTCGAGCCGATGGACTACGGCCCTGTTCTGGGCGCGCCCGCGAACCAAGGTACGCTCGGCGGCGCGCTGGCGGCGAACCTCTCCGGCCCGCGCCGCATCAAGGCCGGCGCCGCACGCGACCACTTTCTCGGCGTCAACGCCGTGTCGGGGCGCGGCGAGGCCTTCAAGTCCGGCGGCCGCGTGGTCAAGAACGTCACCGGCTACGACCTCTGCAAGCTGCTCGCGGGTTCCTACGGCACGCTTGCCGTCATGACCGACGTGACGGTGAAGACGCTGCCGCGGCCGGAGACCGAGACCACGGTGCTGGTCCTTGGCCTCGACGCCGCGCGCGCGGGCGAGGCGATGACCCTGACGATGGGATCGTCCTGCGACGTGTCGGGCGCGGCGCATCTGCCGGTCGGGCTGATCCATCATTTCGACGGTCTGCATGTGACGCGCGCGGCGACCGTGTTCCGGCTCGAAGGCGTGGCGCCGTCGGTCGCGCATCGTCGCGAGGCGCTGGCGGCGCTGCTCAGATCGTTCGGCGCGGTGGAATTCGTCGAGGCGGACTACTCGCGCGCGCTGTGGCGCGCCGTCCGCGACGCCATGCCATTCTCGGCCGCCGGCCGCTACGGCGACTGGCCGCTGTGGCGGCTGTCGGTCGCGCCGAACAAAGGAAGTGGTCTCGCACCGCTGGTGTCGCCCGACGCGCAGGCGTTCCACGACTGGGCCGGCGGGCTGATCTGGCTTGTGCTGCCGCCGTCGGACGACGCGGGAGCGGTTGCCGTGCGCCGCGCAGCGAAGGACCTCGGCGGCCACGCGACGCTCGTGCGTGCGTCCGCCGCCGTTCGCGCTGCGGTCGGCGTGTTCGAGCCGCAGACGGGCCCGCACGCGGGCGTGAGCAAGCGCGTGAAGGAGGGCTTCGATCCCAAGGGCGTGCTCAACCCGGGCCGCATGTGGGCGGGGGTGTGATGCAAACCTCGTTCTCCCTCGCGCAGCTCGCCGACCCCGACGTCGCGGAAGCGGACAAAATCCTCCGCGCCTGCGTGCATTGCGGCTTCTGCACCGCGACCTGCCCGACCTACGTGCTGCTCGGCGACGAGCGCGACTCGCCGCGCGGGCGCATCTATCTGATCAAGGACATGCTGGAGAACGAGCGGCCCGCGACCGGGGACGTGGTCCGCCACATCGACCGCTGTCTGTCGTGCCTCGCCTGCATGACGACGTGCCCCTCCGGCGTGCACTACATGCATCTCGTCGATCATGCGCGCTATCATATCGCGCGGACCTACACGCGGCCGTGGCTCGAGCGCGCGATCCGCGAATTCCTGCTGCGCGTGATGCCGTATCCGCGGCGGCTGCGCGTTGCGTCGGTCATGGCGGCGCTCGGCCGGCCGTTCGCGCCGCTGCTCGCCGCGTTCGGGCTGAAGCCGCTCGCGGCGGCGATCCGGCTTGCGCCGTCGCGTGCGCCGGGGCCGTACACCGAAACGGGCGTGCATCCCGCGCAGGGTCCGCGCCGCGGCCGGGTGGCGCTGATGCGCGGCTGCGCCAACGAGGCGCTCGCGCCTTCGATCACCCAGGCCGCGATCCGGCTGCTCAACCGCCACGGCGTCGAGGTCGTGATCCCGCCCGGTGAAGGCTGCTGCGGCTCGCTTGCGCACCACATGGGCCGCGAGGCGGAGACGCACGCCTTCGTCACGGCCAACGTCGACGCCTGGACGCGCGAGATCGAAGGCGAGGGGCTCGACGCCATTCTGGTGACGCTGTCGGGCTGCGGCACCACCGTGAAGGACTACGGCTTCATGCTGCGCAACGACGCGGCCTATGCCGACAAGGCCGCGAAAGTTTCGGCGCTGACGCGCGACGCGACCGAGTATCTTGCGACGCTCGGCATTCGCGGCAGCGGATCCCGCAATCTCGCCGTCGCCTATCACTCGGCCTGCTCGCTGCAGCACGGCCAGAAGGTGACGCGCCAGCCGAAGGAACTTCTGGCGGCCTGCGGCTTCGACGTGCGCGACGTGCCCGAGGGTCACCTGTGCTGCGGTTCGGCCGGCACCTACAACATCCTGCAGCCCGACATCGCAGTGCGCTTGCGTGCGCGCAAGATCGCGAATATCGAAAAGGTCGCGCCGGATGCGATCGCGGCCGCCAACGTCGGCTGCATCGCGCAGCTCGCTTCGGGCACCGGCATCCCGGTGGTGCATCCGGTGGAGCTGATCGACTGGGCGACCGGCGGGCCGGTGCCGGATGGGCTGAAGGGGCGCGCCTAGTGGTCCGCTTCTAACATTCGCATCCCGTTTCAGCAGGCGTATTTGCGAATGTTAGAAGCAAAGGACCACTAGCAAATTCAAAGTGCTAGTGGAGCTTTGGATTTGACATTCGCTTTGCGAGTTTGCGGCAAGGTGGGTAGCGAATGTCAAATCCGCTCCACTAGCGCGGCTTGGTTTCACAACGAGAGTTGCCGAGAGGAATGACCATGGCGAAGAAGCGCAAGGCGAAAGCAAGGAGCAAGAAGAAGGTTGCAAAGGCGAAGCGCAAACCCGCGCCCGCGCGCATGAAGAAGGTCAAGGCGGCGGCGAAGAAGCCCGCGCGCAAGGTGAAGGTGAAAACCAAAATCAACGCAAAGCCGAAGGCAGGGGCAAAGCCTGCAAGGCGCCCCGTGAAGGTCACGCTCAGGCGGGTTTCCGGCCCGGGCCGCGCCGTTACGCCGATGACCGCCTCCATCCCGGCGGCGGTTCCGATCGCCCCGCGTCCGACGGTGTTTCCGACCGGCGGGTAGGGGCCAGCGTGTCCCGGGCGCAGCGCAGCACGAAGTGATGCGCTGCAGACCCGGGACCCCGATTTTTTGCGCAGCATAGCAACCGGGGTCCCGGATTAGCAGTGCATCGCTTCACTTCGTTTCGCGCTGCACAGCATCCGGGACACGAGTCGTAGCCGGCTTTTCGCTTACTGCGCCGCCGTGGCGTGCGCGCGGCGTTGCACGTCCAGGTCCACCAGCGCGAGCGGCGTTGCGGTTTCCTCCAGCATGCCCCAGCTCTTTAGCCACGCATACGTGCGCTGCATCTCGTCGAGCGGGATCGGCGCGGGATCGACCGCGACGATCCGGCTTTCGCGCAGGTCGTCCGGCTTCAGCGCGGCGATCTCGGGGTCCTTCTTGGCGTGATAGTCGATGAAGTAGCGCAGATACGCGCGCTTGTTGGCGTTGATCCGCCGAACCGCCTCGCGCACCGCGCGGTTGAAGGCGGCGTAGGTCTCGGCGTCGACGCGGTCCGACGCCACCTCGGTGCCGTGATAGAACGCCTCGCAGATCAGGCGGCAGCCCTTCTTCTCGGCCAGCGTCACGTAAGGCTCGGTCAAGGTCGTCGCCTCGATCTCGCCCTTCATCATCGAGTCGAAGCGCGGCCGCGAGCCGTTCGAGGTGCGGCAAAGCTTGATCTGGTCGCGCGGCATGAAGCCTTCGAGCAGATGCAGCGCCAGATAATGCGTGCCGAAATAGAACGGCACCCCGACCGTGCGACCTGCCAACTGTTGCGCCGTGTACACGTCCGAATCCAGCCGCACCACGATCGCGGCATAGGTGACGATGCCGCGGCGTCCGACCTGCCGGCTGCCGGTGCGCGTCTGCTCGACGCGGCAGTAGTTGCCCCATTCACAAGCGTTGTACATGTCGGCCTTGCCCTGTTCGAGCATCAGGCCGTGGCTGGAGAACGGATCGAGGCCCTTGGGGCTGGTGACGTCGGTGCGCGTCGACTTGTCGGCGCTGTCGCGCTCGACCCATTCGATGGCGAGGCCTTCCTTCTCGAACAGCCCTTCCTCGAACGCGACCAGTTCCGGCAGGCCCTGGAACGGCGCGGTGGTTTCCAGCACGAGCTTTTTCATGGGCGGGCTCCGCGGATTCTTGATTCAGTCTAGCACGCCGGACCGCTTGGCGCGCCCGCCCGCATTGCATCGCCCGCGCCGCCCGCATACCATTGGCGCCACAGCCAGAAACGACGAAAGACAATACGCACAAGGAGCGATCCGTCATGGCCTACAACATCCTGCTCATGGGCGCGTCCTACGGGTCGCTGCTTGCATCCAAGCTGCTTTTCGGCGGCCATTCCATTCACCTCGTCTGCCTCCCGGCGGAAGCCGACCTGATCAACGCCGAGGGCTTCAAGGTGAAGCTGCCGGTGCGCGGCCGCGCCGAGCCGGTGCTGCTGGAGTCGCGCAAGCTCCCCGGCAAGGTGACTGCCGGCCCCGCGACCGGCGTCGATCCGTCGAAGTACGACCTCGTCGGCCTTTGCATGCAGGAACCGCAGTACCGCTCCGACGGCGTGCGGCAGCTGCTCGACGCGGTCGGCAAGTCGCGCGTGCCGTGCATGTCGATCATGAACATGCCGCCGCTGCCCTACATCAAGCGCATCCCGGGCCTCGATTACGAACCGTTGAAGGCCGCTTACACCGATCCCACCGTATGGGACTCGGTCGACCCGAAGAAGATCACGCTCAACAGCCCCGATCCGCAGGCGATCCGTCCGCCGGACGGCAAGGCGAACGAATTGCTCGTCACGCTGCCGACCAACTTCAAGTGCGCACGGTTCGACGACGACAAGGACACGCAGATCATCCGCAATCTGGAAAAGGACGTCGAGGCCGCGCGCTTCGACGCGCCGGAGGGCAAGATCGAACTGCCGGTCAAGTTGAAAGCCTACGACTCGATCTGGGTGCCGCTCGCCAAGTGGTCGATGCTGCTCGCCGGCAACTACCGCTGCGTCACCGAGGACGGCATGCGGACCGCGCAGGAGGCGGTGCACTCCGATCTCACCACGTCGAAGTCGGTCTACAACTTCGTGTTCGACCTCTGCGTCAAACTCGGCGCCAAGCCCGAAGACCTGGTGCCGTTCGAGAAGTACGCCGCCGCGGCGCAGTCGCTGGTGCGCCCGGCGTCGGCCGCACGCGCGCTGCAAAACGGCGCACCGAACATCGAGCGCGCCGACAAGCTGGTGCAACTCATCGCCCGCCAGAAGGGGCTCAGCCATCCGGCGATCGACGCGCAGGTGGCGCTGGTCGACCGGCGCATCGAGGCCAACCGCAAGAAGGCCGCGGCGTAAGCTGCGGCCGGAGCTACACCACCGCATCCACCACGATCTCCACCAGCGTGTCGCCTTCGAGTTCGACGGCGAGGCATGCGCGCATCGGCGGGCTCGCGCGGTCCGCCCATTCGTCCCAGGCGCGGTTCATCTCCGGCTTCCGCTTCATGTCGGCGATGTAGACGATCGCCTTGAGAATGCGGCTCTTGCCGGTGCCCGCCTCCTTCAACGTCGCATCGATGTGAGCGAGCGCGCTTTTGGTCTGCAGGTACATGTCCGGTTTCTTGTCGGTGACGAACGACACGGCGTGGACGAACCCATCGTGGATAACGGCGCGGCTGCGGGTCGGATGCGGGCCGGGCAGGTGCTTGATCATGTGACAATTCCCACATCGGGGTTATGGGGACGGCTATACTAAGGGCGGAACTCTGGACGTCGGACTGGGAATTCACGCGACGCGAAGCTCAGGAGACGGACATGAGCATGGACGCAGCGGCGAAATTCGCCGTGGAGGTTCTCGCCAGCGAGGCGCTCCAGGCCAAGGTGGCGGCGGCGACGAACGGCAAGCAGGGACGGTCCGTTGCAGAGGCCGTGGCAGCCATCGGCCAGGCCGAGGGCTTCAGCTTCAGCGCAGACGAGGCGGCCGCGATCGGCCGGCAGGCAAGCCTGCTCCTCAAGCAGCAGTCAGGTGCGGAGTTGAGCGACGCCGAGCTGGCGCAGGTCGCGGGCGGCGGCCTCCTCGGCGACGTCCAGCAGGGCTTCGTGAGCGCATTTAGCCGGCTCGACAAGCCGGTCGGGGGCATTGCCTCCGCCACACGGGACATCGGCTTCGCGTTCGTCGGCGCTGCCGGCAATGTTGCCAGCCCCGGACGCGGGATCGTGTCCGCCGCCAACCAGGTCGCGAGCTTCTTCAGCAGCTGGTGAACAGCCGCGCGGCGCAGTGCCGACGCGCAGAAGGCGCCCTTCCAGGTCCGCTGCGCTGCTTTCGTCCCGCGACCCGGCGGATTGCAGACCTGTGCCCGCCGATGACATCATGCGCGCAACGGAGGAAGCATCCATGCGCATCGTCGATCTCAGCCGCGAGCTCTATCACCGCACGCCGTCGTATCCCGGCCAGCCGCCGATCATCCACGGCGTCTGGAAGACCCACGAGGAGGCGCGGGCGGAGAACAAGGGGGTCCACGGCAACAGCGTGATGTTCTTCTCCATGCCCGACCACGGCGGCACACACATCGATGCGCCGCGGCATTTCGGCGAGCGCGGCACGCCGATCGACCAGTATCCGCTGGAGAACTGCATCGTGCCGGGCATCTGTCTCGACCTGCGCCACATCGCGCCCAAGGCCGAGATTACGCCCGCCGATCTGGAAGAGGCGGTGAAGAAGTGCGGCAGCCCGGTGCCGAAGAAGGGCACGGTGCTTCTTTGCACCGGCCATCACGAGCGCACCTTCCCGCGTAAGGAGTACGCGACCGACAATTCCGGCGTGAACGTCGCCGCGACCGAATGGCTCGCCAGGCAGGGCGTCGTGCACTTCGGCATCGACTCGATGCGGCCCGGCCCCGAGGGCATGGTCAACGTGCTGGTGCACAAGGCGTGCCTCGAGCTCGACATCACGCACATCGAGAGCCTGTGCAACCTCGAGACGCTGATCGGGCAGGGGCCGTTCGAGTTCATCGGCCTGCCGATGAAGTGGAAGGGTGGCACCGGCTCGCCGATCCGCGCGGTGGCGGTGTTTCGGTGAATGATCGGCGCGAAGCCAGATTCTCCTGCGGTTTCCGTGCGATAAAAAACTTATCCCCGCCCTCCAAAGCGGCCTTATCTTCATTGCGTCCCGCTCATCCGAGGGCGTCGTCGCGAGACGTTTCGATGGCGGAGCGGGATGCGGCTCCTGCTGGCGAGGCTCGTAACCTCGTTACCGGGCGGCCCGGGGCTCCGCCCGGAGGTTAGACTGGAACCTCCTGCCAGGAGCTGGCTGACGGGGCGGCAATGCCCCGCAAAGCGCGGCCCGGGACCGAAAAATGCCGCCGTGGAGCGCCGGGAGGCGCGCGTGTTCCGATCGCAAGGAACACGCACACGTCTCCCACGAGGCGTGGAACTGAACTTAGGGCGCCGCTCGGCGCTCCACCCCTCGGGCTTTGCGCCGGGGGAAAGGGAAGACGGGCACCGCGCCGCCCGGTCAAAGTGCGCGGACGAGAGCGCATGGCTGGAAAAAACGCGCGCCGCTCCCCGACACTTTGTACAGGCGAAATTCGCGAGATTTATCCACACCGGACCGGCCAAAACCCATATCGGGCCTGAAAAATGTGACGTTGATGCAACACCGTGGGATTCTTCTGCATAAAGGGGTCAAAACGCCTAAAAAGGCAGCAAGTGTCTAGCGTTTCGACTTGTCCCGCGCGCATGCCGCGTGGTCCATTTTGGCCATAATAATTCAAGTGGTGTGGGGTCTTTCGGGTGAAGGTTGCAGTCGTGTTCTCGGGTTCGAGGCCGTCCGCGAACGTCAGCCCCAAGTTTCCGCACCGAGCCATAACGGGAAGGGGCTGACTATGAAGAAGATCGCTCTCGCGGCGTGCGCCGCGTTTGCCATGACGGTGCCGGCGGTTGCCGCCGACATGCCGACGAAGGCCAAGCGGATGGCCGCACCGCCGCCGCCGGCCTGGGACATCGCGTTCGGCTCGGCGATCGCCAGCGACTATGTGTTCCGCGGCATCACGCAGTCGAACGGCCACGCGTCGGCCTCGGCGTATTTCGAGCCGCGCTACAAGATCAATCCGAACCTCGAGCTTTACGCTGGCATCGCGGGCGCGAGCATCAGCTTCCCGAACCGTCCGTCCGCGGAAGTGGATTTCTACGGCGGCATCCGGCCGACCTTCGGCAAGCTCGCCCTCGACCTCGGCTTTATCTACTACTGGTATCCGGGCGGCGAGTGCTTCCACGGTACGGCGGCGTTCTGCGCCCGCGGCGTTGCGCTGCCCAACACCAACGTGATCAAGGCGGACACCAGCTTCTGGGAGTTCTACGCCAAGGCCACCTACGCGATCACCGATGCGTTCTCGGTCGGGGCCGGCGTCGCCTATTCGGATTCGGTGCTGAACTCCGGCGCCGACGGCGTCTACTTCTCCGGCAACGCCAAGTACACGTTCCCGGCGTTTGCGAACGGCGTGCAGGCCTACGCCTCGGGTGAAGTCGGCCACTGGTCGATCGGCACCTCCGACTCGTTCTACAGCATCGCCGGAACGCCCGGTTCGCCCGGCATCAACTACAAGGACTACACCCACTGGAACGTCGGCTTCGGCTGGACCTGGAAGGTGTTCACGGTCGATCTGCGCTACCACGACACCGACCTGAGCAAGGGCGACTGCAACGCCTTCACCAGCGATCACACAGCGAGCGGCACGACCCACGTTACCGCGATCAACGTGGGCGGCGTTGGCTCCAACTGGTGCAGCGGCCGTTTCGTCGCCAAGCTCTCGGCCGATCTCACGGTCAACACCAACCTGAAGTAAGCGATACGTCAGCTTCTCCTCAGCGGGCGGCGGCAGCGATGCCGCCGCCCGTTTGTCGTTGCGGCCGGCGCGGCGCCGGGGCTGGCTGGCCTGACCGTTGCATGACCCTGCCGTCATGAATTCGAATCCATGGTTCATTGCCACCGCGGGTGCGGCCGGAGCCGCGGTCGCAATTGCGGGGATGGAGGCGCTTTCGGCCAGCGCCGGGTTTCCGCTGATGGCGATCCCGTTCGCCACCTCCATCGTGCTGGTGCTGGGCTCGCCGCAGGTCGAGCCGGCGCAGCCGCGCGCGCTGATCGGCGGGCACCTGGTGTCGACGGCGGTCGGCCTTGCCGTGGTCGCGCTGCTGGGGCCCGGTCCGTGGGCCGCTGCGATTGCCGTCGGGCTCGCAATGCTGGCGATGAACGTCACCGGAACCTTTCATCCGCCGGCCGGGATCGATCCGCTGGTGGTGGCCGTCCACGGCATGCCCTGGAGCTTCCTGCTGGTCCCGGTTGCAGCCGGCGCGGTGCTGCTCGCGCTGTTCGCCTTCGCCTGGCACAACCTGTTCCGGCGCAGGGCCGGGGCCGGCCCGGCTTGGCCGGCGCGCTGGTGGTGAAGGCGGAGCCTTGCCCCACCAACAGGGGGCTTTCGCCCACGCGTGCGCCCTGCGGGGCTCCGTCACGTCTGTTTCAAGGCGGTATCGGTCTGAATCGACCTTTGGATAGCCCTTGCAGGCTTGTGCAACCGGCCTAAGGCGGTAAAACTACCCCCAAGCGCCGGTGGAATACCAGACCATCGGGGGACGTTAGTGCATGCAACGGCAAACGAAATTGCCGTCTAAATTTCGACCCAGGGAGGACATGGACTCATGACCAAGACAACCGACACTGCCAAGACCACGAGCCGCCGGAAATTCCTGGCCGGCGCTGCAATGGCCGGCGCCGCCACCGTCGCGATGCCGCAGATTTCGCGCGCGCAGACCACCACGCTGAAGTTGCAGACGTCGTGGCCGGCGAGCGACATCTTCACCGAGATGGCGCAGCAATACGTCGACCGCGTCAACAACGTGGCCGGCGGGCGTCTGAAGATCGACCTGCTGCACGCGGGTGCGGTCGTTCATCCCTTCCAGGTGCTCGACGGCGTGCACGGCGGCCAGATCGACATGGCCCACACCGTGACGGTGTATTGGTACGGCAAGCATCGCGCGGCGTCGCTGTTCGGCACCGGCCCGGTGTTCGGCTTCAATGCCAACGAAGGCCTCGGCTGGATTCACAACGGCGGCGGCAAGGAGCTGTTCGACGAGCTCCAGACCAAGATCATGAAGCTCAACGTCAAGAGCTTCTTCTCCATGCCGATGCCGACCCAGCCGCTGGGCTGGTTCAAGAAGCCGGTCGGCAGCGCCAACGACCTCAAGGGTCTCAAGTACCGCACCGTCGGTCTCGCGGCGAACCTGTTCCAGGCGCTAGGTGCCTCGGTGGCGCAGCTTCCGGGCGGCGAAATCGTGCCGGCCATGCAGCGCGGCGTGATCGACGCGTTCGAGTTCAACAACCCGACCTCGGACAAGCGCTTCGGCGCGCAGGACGTCGCCAAGAACTACATGATGGGCAGCCACCATCAGGCGACGGAATACTTCGAGATCATGGTCAACCGGACCAAGTTCAACGCGATGCCGAAAGAGCAGCAATTGATGCTCGAATACGCCTCGGAAGCGGCGTCGTCCGCCAGCGAGTGGAGGGCCTACGACCAGTACTCGAAGGACCTCCAGGAGCTGATCTCGAAGGACAAGGTCAACGTGATTCGCACCCCGCAGAGCATCTTCGATGCCCAGATCAAGGCCTGGGACGGCCTGATCAAGGACCTCGAAAAGGATCCGTTCATGAAGCGGGTCATGGACTCGCAGAAGGCCTGGGTGCGCCGCGTGGTGTACTACAACCTGCTGAACGCCACCGACTACAAGGGCGCGTTCAACCACCACTTCCCGGGCGTTCTGAAGATGTAGTCGCGGGCGGTTTCGACCTGCAATTTCGGGACGGGCGGCGCCGGTGGCGCCGCCCAACCCTTACGGCGAATGGGGAGGGGGCGGTCGTCGCATCGGTATGACGGCGCCGGGTCGGTCTTGAATGAATAGAATACTTTTCAGCATTGATTTGCTCAGCATGTGGGTCGGCAAGGCATTCGGCTGGCTGATCCTCGTCCTGACTCTCGGCACAAGCTACGAAGTGTTGGTGCGCTACGCGTTGCGTGCGCCGACCACCTGGGCTTTCGACTTCAGCTACATCACCTACGGCGGCCTGTTCCTGATGGCGGGAGCCTACACCCTGTCGCGCAACGGCCACGTGCGGGGCGACGTGATCTACCGGCTCTGGCCGCAGCGGATGCAGGCCACGATCGACCTCACGCTGTACATCATCTTCTTTTTCCCCGCGGTGCTGGCCTGGATCTACGCCGGCTGGCAGTTCGCGAAAATGTCGATCCAGTTCCAGGAAGTCAGCATCTTCAGCCCAGCCGGCGTGCCGGTGTTTCCGCTCAAGACTTTGATCCCGGTCACCGGCGTCATGCTGCTGATCCAGGGCTTTGCCGAAGTGGCGCGTTGCGTCATCTGCATCCGCCAGGGCTACTGGCCGCAGCGGCTGCACGACGTCGAAGAGATGGAAACCGCGATCCTGCACGAGAAGGAATTCCAGCGCGAGCACCCCGAGGTCGCTCAATCCGGCGCGAAGGGAGCCTGAACATGACCGATCCGCAAATCGGCATGTTGATGCTGGGGCTCTTCATCTTCATCATCATGCTGGGCTTCCCGATCGCGTTCACGCTGATCGCGATGGGCGTCGGCTTCGGCTACTACGCCTATTTCACGCCCGGCCAGGACATTCTTGCCAACCGCGTGTTCACGCTGCTGGTGCAGAAAACCTTCGAGGTCACCTCCAACGACGTTCTGATCGCGGTCCCGTTATTCCTCTTCATGGGATACGTGGTCGAACGATCGAACATCCTCGAACGGCTGTTCCACTCGATTCAGCTTGCCATGCGCAACGTGCCCGGATCGCTCGCGGTCGCGGCGCTGATTACCTGCGCGCTGTTCGCCACCGCCACCGGCATCGTCGGCGCCGTGGTCACGCTGATGGGCCTGCTTGCCTATCCGCAGATGCTCAAGGCCGGCTACGACAAGAAGCTGTCCGCGGGCGTGATCTGCGCCGGCGGCTGTCTCGGTATCCTGATTCCGCCCAGCATTCTACTGATCGTCTATTCGGCGACCGCTGCCGTTTCGGTGGTCAAGCTCTATGCGGCGGCGATGCTTCCGGGCTTTCTGCTGGCCGGCCTCTACATCGTCTATGTGATCGTCCGTGCGATCCTCAATCCGAGCCTGATGCCGAAGCTGCCCAGGGAAGAGACTGACGTTCCGTTCGCGACGATTTTCGTGGCGCTGCTGACATCGTTTTTCCCGCTCGCCATTCTGATCCTCTCGGTGCTGGGCGCGATCCTGTTCGGTCTTGCGACGCCTTCCGAGGCCGCTGCCGTCGGTGCGCTCGGCGCGCTGGTGCTCGCTGCCGCCTATCGGGCGTTGACTTTCGAACGGCTCAAGGAGGCGGTGTTCCTGACCGCGCGTACGACCGCGATGGTCTGCTACCTGTTCATCGGATCCTGGACCTTCTCCTCGGTGTTCTCCTACCTCGGCGGCCACTCGGTGGTGGAGCACTTCATCCTGTCGCTGGACATGTCGACGGTCCAGTTCCTGGTGCTGACGCAGATCATCATCTTCCTGCTCGGCTGGCCGCTGGAATGGTCGGAGATCATCATCATCTTCGTTCCGATCTTCTTGCCGCTCCTGCAGAAGTTCTCGGTCGATCCGATTTTCTTCGGCGTCCTGGTGGCGTTGAACATCCAGACCTCGTTCAACACGCCACCCATGGCAATGGCGGCCTATTACCTCAAGGGTATCGCGCCGCCGCACGTGCAACTCACCGACATCTTCTCCGGCTCGCTGCCCTTCGTGTTCATGGTGTTCCTCTGCATGGTGATGGTCTACCTGGTGCCCGGTATCGTGCTTTGGCTGCCGAACTACCTGTACAATTGACGCCGCGGCGCGCGGCTGTCCTGTTGGCGCCGGAGGGCGGACGATGAGCCTTTGCGCCTATTCGCTGACCGAAGCCGCCGAACACATCCGCGAAGGCCGCGTCAGCTCCTCAGAACTGGTCACGGACTGCCTTGCCCGCATCGACGAGGTCGATCCCGGCGTTCAGGCATGGGCGCATCTCGATCGCGAGCATGTCCTCAACCAGGCCATGACGCTCGACCGCCTGCGCGCGGAGGGCAAGCCGACCGGACCGCTGCACGGCGTGCCGATCGGGATCAAGGACATCTTCGACACTGCCGACTACCCGACCGAGTTCGGTTCGCCGCTCTGGGCCGGGCGTACGCCGCGCCACGACGCGGCGGCGGTGGCCAGGCTGCGCGCCGCCGGCGCGGTGATCATGGGCAAAACCGTGACCACGGAATATGCTTATTTCCACCCTGGCAAGACCCGCAATCCGCACGACCGCGAGCGCACGCCCGGCGGCTCGTCCAGCGGCTCGGCTGCGGCGGTCGCGGCGCACATGGTGCCGGGCGCGATCGGCAGCCAGACCAACGGATCGGTGATCCGGCCCGCGGCCTATTGCGGCGTCGTCGGCTTCAAACCGACCCACGGGACGATCCCGCGCACCGGGGCGCTGCTGCTGTCGCGAACGCTCGATCATGTCGGCCTGTTCGCGCGAACGGTCGAGGACGTGGCGCTGCTCGCGGAATCGCTCGCCGGCCACGATCCGGAAGATCTCGATACGCGTCCGAAGGCGCGTCCGCCCTTCGCTTCGACCGCCGCGAGCGAGCCGCCCTTGCCGCCGCGCTTTGCATTCGTGAAATCGCCGGCCTGGGAGCACGCCGAGCCAGTCACGCGCGAGGCATTCGCCGAGCTTGTCGATGCGCTCGGCGAGCAGGCGTCCGAGGTGGAAATCGGCGAGAGTTACGCGCGCGCGTTCGATTTCCAGCGCACCGTGATGGAAGTCGAGATGGCCCATAATTTCCATCGCGACTACGAGCAGGGCGGCGACAAGTTGAGCGCGCGGCTGCGCCAGCTGATCGAGCGCGGCCGTGCGATGCGAGCCGTGGACTACACCGGGGCGGTCGCCGCCATCGGCCCCATGAACGAGGGGCTCGACGCGGTCTTCGACGAGTATGACGCGATCCTGACGCCGGCGGCGCCCGGCGAGGCGCCGCGCGGGCTGGATTCGACCGGAAATCCGATATTCTGCACGCTCTGGACCTACCTCGGGACGCCGGCCGTCACGCTGCCGCTGCTGCGCACTGAGGCCGGCCTACCGCTGGGGGTACAACTGGTCGCCCGGCGCGGCAACGACGCGCGCCTCTTGCGTACGGCGCGCTGGCTTGTCAAAACTATCGAGCGCGCCAGTCGGCGTCGGGGCGGGGCTTCGAAAGCCAAGCGCGGCGGGAAAGGGAGAGCGTCATGATCAACTTGGTGACCGGGCTGATCGGCCTTGCCATGGTCGTGACGTTTCTTGGCTACATGGTCGTGTGGGTCAAGGCGATCCCGCTGATCGTCATCGTCGTGTTCGTGATGGGCCTTGCCGCCATCGACCTGTGGCAGTCCTTCCGTCAAGGCGAGAACAGCGCCGTCCGTTAGCGGCGCGCGCGAACCGCCCGCGGGCGGGCTACCGGCGTATCCAAATCTTGCGTCTGTGATCTTGCGTACCGTTCCATCGTGGAGAGGGCGGTATCGATGCCAGCGGATTCCGCGCGCAAGCCAGGCGGAACGGCACGGCGAAGGTTTCTCGGCGCGGCAGCGGCCGCAGGCGCCGCAGCGATCGCGGCGCCGCGCGTGGCGCGCGCGCAGGCTGTGCACTGGCGCGTGCAAAGCGCATGGTCGTCGCGCGATATCTTTCACGAATTCGCCCAGGGTTATGCCACGGCAGTCGGCACGATGTCCGGCGGCAGGCTCAAGATCGAAATGCTCTCGGGCGGCGCGGTGGTCCCGCCGTTTCAGATGGCAGAGGCGGTGCACTCCGGCATTCTCGACGGTGCGCACGGCACGGCGGCGCTGCGCCACAACAAGCACAAGGCCAATTCGCTGTTCGGCACGCCGCCGTCGTTCGGCTGGGACTCGCACAGCTTCCTGGGCTGGTTCTACTACGGCGGCGGCGAGGCGCTCTATAAGGAGCTGCTCAATGGCATCCTGCGATTGAACGTGGTCGGTTGGCTGCATTTCCCGATGCCGAACCAGCCGCTCGGCTGGTTCAAGAAGGAGATCACACGCGTCCAGGATTTCCGCGGCCTGCGCTACCGGACTGGCGGGCTGGTCGGCGAACTGTTCCAATCGCTTGGCGCGCAGGTCACGCTATTGCCGGGCGGCGACGTCGCGGCTGCGATCGACCGCGGTGTGCTCGACGCCACCGATTCCAACAACCCGACCGCGGACATCCTGCTCGGCCTTCCGGGCGTGGCGAAGGTCTACGTGCTGGGCGGGCACCATCAGCCGGTCGAGGCGTTCGAAGTCCTGTTCAACAAGTCCAAGTACGACGCGCTGCCGGGCGAGCTCAGGGAAATTCTGCGCCAGGCGTCGTTCGCGGCGTCCAGCGACAATCTTTGGCGCGCCTACGACCGCTATGCGCGGGATTTCCAGGAGATCGGCCGGCGCGGCGTCAAGGTCTTCAGGGCCGGGCCGCAGTTTCTGGACGACCAGCTCAAAGCCTGGGACCGGGTGCTGGCCGCGCTGTCCAAGGAAGCATTCTTCGCCAAGGTCGTCGCGTCGCAGAAGGCCTGGGTGCGCCGGACGGGCGCCTATTTCCAGGCCGCGAGCCTCGACAGCGAGGCGCTGTCGCGGGCCTACAAGCACCACTTCGGTTGAGCAGGAAACAAACGCGCCGCCGCCCGGTTCAGGACGGCGGCGCGTGACGTGACGTGTCTGCGCGATCAGGCGGCCTTCGGCGGCGCGCCAAGATGCTCGCGGAAGAATTCAAGCGTACGCTGCCAGGCGAGGTCGGCGGCGGCCTTGTTTTAGCGCGCAGCGCCGAGGTCGTTGTTGAAGGCGTGCTGAGTTCCCGGATAGACGTGCTTGACGTAGCGCTTGTTGTTGGCCTTCAGCGCCGCCTCGTAGGCCTCGATGCCGGCATTCACGCCGTCGTCCTTGTCGGCGTAGTGCAGCATCAGCGGTGCGCGGATGTTGGGCACCTGCGCCGCGGGGACCTGGCGGCCGTAGTAGGCGACGCCTGCGTCGAGCTCCTGGCTCGACGCGGCGAGGCGATTGACCATCAGGCCTCCGAAGCAGAAGCCGACCGCGCCGACCTTGCCGGTCGATTCCGGGTGCTTCTTGAGGAACGACACCGCAGCAACCAGCGCCGCAACCGCGTCGTCCTGGTTCATCTTCGGGTGCAGCGCGCGCGCGTCGTCCTCGCTCGCCGGCGTTCCGCCCACAAGCGAGAGCAGGTCCACCGCGTAGCCGAGATAGCCTTCGAGCGCGTAGCGCCGCGCGACGTCTTCCAGGTGCGGATTGAGACCGCGGTTCTCGTGGATCACCAGCACCACCGGGCGCTTGCCCTTGGCCTTGGCGCGGGCGAGGTAGCCGTTGATTTTGCCTTTCGGCGAATCGTAGGCAATGCGCTCGGTCACGAGGCGGGCGTCGTTGGCCGCGACGATGGCGGCCTGGGCGTAGTTGTTTTCCAGCAGCGGCACCAGGGCCGCGGCGGCCGCGGCCGAGCCGGCCAGTCCCCTCAGCCGGTCGAGAAAGGTCCGGCGGGACATGTCGCCGTGGGTGAAGTCGTCGTAGAGATCGATGATGCGTTGGTCCATCTTGGTCCTCCCAGAAAGCACTCGAGACGATAACACGGCGGCGGGCCCTGTATTCCTTGCGCGGCCCCCCGCAAGGGCGGAGATTCCGGCCACAAACGGCGATTCGGAGACGGCCATGTGGCAGGAGCGGCTGAACGAGTTCGTCACGCTATTCCTGGTCGTGAACCCGATCGCCGTCCTGCCGGTCTTCCTCACGGTGACGAGTGGGCTCGACCGCGCGGTGCAACGCAAGATCGTGCTGACCGGCTGGCTCGGACTGCCGCGACTTTTGCGCGCATGGTCACTTTCCGCGGCGCGTGAATAATTCTTGACCTTGCTGCCGCACCGCCGTTGATAGGCGGCGCTTCCTCGTGCCGGCCCGCGGCCGGCTCCCAAATAATAACCGGAGTTGAGAATGGTTCGAAGCCGATCCTGGATTGCTGGACTTGCAGTGTGCGCGGCAGCGGCGCTGCCGTCCGAGAGCGCGGCCCAGGGCGGTTTTCCATTCGAACGCGAATTGATCATGGACGTCGCGCCGATGCGCGGCTCCAAGCGCATCCCGAACATGGACATCGCCGCAAACGGCGCGATGGCCATGGAGATGTGGTGCAACCGCGTCGAAGGCCAGATGGTCGTTGCCGGGGATACGGTCACAGTCCTGACCGGCCCGACCACAAACCGGCAGTGCCCGCCGGAGCGCGCCAAGGGCGACGCCGAATTGCTGGCGGCGCTCCAGGAGGTGACCGGTTGGCGCCGGCAGGGCAGCACGGTCATGCTGATCGGTCCGCGCACGCTGCGATTCCGCCTGCCGACCAATTAGGCGCGATGCCCAGCACCTGATCGGCCGCAGGCAACCCTGCCTATTTTCCCGGCCCGCCTACCTTGAATGCACGCCGTTTCGGGGGACAATACCCCGACCTGGTCATGCCGGCTTGGCCCAATGCTTGGCCAAATGCTTGGCCCATGCCTTGCTTAAAGGCCGTGCAGCAACAACGGGAGGTGGCCATGCGACGTCGCGACTTCACCAAATTGGCGCTGGCAGGCGCCGCAGGCACCATCGCCGCGCCGGCGGTGGTCAAGGCACAAGCGCGCTTCAACTGGAAGATGACCAGCTTCTACGGCCCGAACGCCGCGTTCTATTCGACCGGGCCGGGCAGCGCGAAGGACTTGGTCAAGCGCATCGACGACATGTCGGGCGGCCGGCTCAAGATTCAGTTCTTCGGCGCGGGCGAACTGATCCCGGCGGCCGAAGGCTTCGACGCGGTGTCTTCCGGCACGGTCGAAATGAACTATGCCAACTCGTATTTCTGGACCGGCAAGAGCTTCGCCGCGCAGTACTTCACCGCGGTGCCGTTCGGGCTGAACTTCCAGGGTTTCAACGGGTGGTACTACGACGGCGGCGGCGCGCAGCTGTGGCGCGAGGTCTACGACCGCTTCAATCTGGTTCCGATCCTGTGCGGCAACACCGGCGTGCAGATGACCGGCTGGTTCCGCAAGGAGATCAAGACCGTCGACGACCTCAAGGGCATCAAGATGCGCATTCCGGGCCTCGCCGGGCGCGTCTATCGGGAGCTCGGCGTCGACTCACGGTTGATCGCGCCGGGCGAGATTTTCCCGAACCTCGAACGCGGCGTCATCGATGCGGCCGAGTTCGTGGGGCCGTTCCTCGACCGCCAGCTCGGCCTGCACAAGGTCGCCAAATACTATTACACGACCGGCTGGCACGAGATGGCGACCGCGAGCGAACTCGTCGTCAACAAGGCAAGGTGGGCGAGCCTGCCAGCCGACCTCCAGGCGATCGTCGAGAACGCCTGCGCCGCCTGCAACGTCATCAGCGAAGCGTGGTGCCAGAAGAACAACGCCGAGGCCATGGAAGACCTGATCAAGAACCACGGCACGATCGCACAGCCCTTGCCCGACGACGTGGTGAAGGCGCTGCGCGCGGCGACCAACAAGATTCTGGCCGAAGCCGTTGCGAAAGACCCGGTCACCAAAAAGGTCCACGACTCTTACATGGCCTACAAGGCCAAGTACGACGATTGGGCCGACCGGAGCGAGACGGTCTATCACAACAAGATCCGCAAGGGCTGACGGGTGACGGCTGCCGAGAAGCTGGCCGGCGGGATCGATCGGTTCATCGACCTCGTCGGCCGTGCCACGTCCTGGGTCGCGTTGATCCTCGCGCTCGTGATGGGCGCGAACGTGCTGCTGCGTTACGGCTTCTCGCTCGGCTGGATCTGGGCGCAGGAGCTTGAGTGGCACCTGCTGGTGCCGATCGTGCTGTTCGGCATGTCCTATGCGCTGCGCCACGGCGAGCACGTGCGCGTGGATATTCTGTACGCCGGTTTCCAGCCGCGGACCAAGCTGGCGATCGAGCTGCTGTCGGCTGCGCTGTCCATGGCGTTCGCGCTGATCGTGGTCTGGCTTTCCATTCCTTACGTCGGTCAATCCTGGAGCATCGGCGAGGGTACAGCCAATCCTGGCGGCATCGACTACCGCTACGTCATCAAGGCCTTTATTCCTGCCGGCTTTGCGCTTCTGTTCGTCCAGTCCCTGTCGCAGGCGATCCGCGCCGGGCTTCAGTTGCGGAGCGCCTGATGCCGTACCTGGAAATCCTCGCCATCCTGATGCTGGCGTCGTTTTTCGTCATGCTCATGGCGGGCATTCCGGTCGGCCTGACGCTGGCGACGGCGGGATTCGTGTTCGGCTTTCTCGGTTTCGGCACATTGCTGTTCAATCTCCTGCCGCACCGTATTTTTGGCGTCGTCACAAACTCCACGCTGCTTGCCATCCCGCTGTTCGTGTTCATGGGGGTGATGCTGGAGAAATCCAAGCTCGCCGAAGACCTGATGGACGTGATCGGCTACGCGGCGGGTGGTGTGCGCGGCGGTTTCGGCATCGGTATCATTCTGGTCGGCGTGCTGATGGGCGCGACCACCGGCATCGTCGGTGCGACGGTGGTGACGCTCGGCCTGCTCACGCTGCCCGGCATGCTGCGCCGCGGCTACGACCGGGGGCTCGCCTGCGGGGTGATCTGCGCGTCGGGGACGCTAGGCCAGATCATTCCGCCGAGCCTGATCCTGATCCTTCTCGCCGACATCATGAATCTTTCGGTGGGCACGCTGTTCGCCGCGGCGATGCTTCCCGGCATGATGCTGGCTGCGATCTACGTGATCTACATCCTGGTGCTCGGGATGCTGAACCCGTCGATGGTGCCGGCGATCCCGAAGGAGGAGCGCGATCTCATCTCCGGGGCGGAACTGGCGCGCAAGCTCCTGCGCGTCGTGGGGCCGCCGGTCGGCTTGGTCGCGGCCGTGCTCGGCTCGATCATCGCCGGCATCGCGGCGCCGTCGGAGGCAGCTTCCATGGGCGCGCTCGGTTCGATCGTGGTGGCGGCGATCGGCCGGCGGTTCAGCTGGACGGTGCTGCGCGACACGGTGCAGACCTCCACAAAGATCACCGCCATGGTGATGTTCATCCTGGTCTGCGCGCAGGTGTTCGCACTCGCATTTCGCGGCCTGCAGGGCGAGCGGCTGGTTCACGACCTGTTCGCGTTCCTGCCCGGCGGAGTCTGGGCCGACGTCTGGTTCCTGATGTTCATTATCTTCGTGCTCGGCTTTTTCATCGAGTGGATCGAGATTTCCTATATCGCAGTACCGCTGTTTCTCCCGGTGTTCGCCACCGCCAACGTGGACATGGTGTGGCTTGCGACGCTGATCTGCGTGAACCTCCAGACCTCGTTCCTCACGCCGCCGTTCGGCTGGTCGCTGTTCTTCCTGCGAGGCGTGGCGCCGCCCGAGGTCAAGACCGCGGAAATGTACAAGGGCGTGCTGCCATTCGTCGCAATGCAGATTGTGGCGCTGCTGCTGGTATTCATTTTTCCCGGCATCGCGACCTGGCTGCCCAAGGCCATCGGCTGGTAGCGGCCACGTCTGCCCATCTGGAAATTGCGTGGTAAGGTCGGCGCATGCCGATCACACGCCGCGATTTTCTCAACGGAGTGGCGCTGACCGTCGCAGCCGGGCTCACGCCCGCGGCGCAGGCCGAAGCGCAATCGCGGCGGCGCGACGCGTGGCTGTGGGGCCATACGCGCACCGGCTATCCGCCTGCGTTGACGGGTTTGCGCGGCCATCACCGTGGCTCGTTCGAGGTGATGCATGCGCTGGTGCGGGACCGCGATCTGTTTGCGGTCGACGATACGCCCATCGAAGAGCGCTACGACCTGGTCGTGGTCGGCGGCGGCTTGAGCGGCCTCGCGGCGGCATGGTTCTACCGCAGGGTCATGCCGCGCGCCCGCATCCTCATCTTGGACAACCACGACGATTTCGGCGGTCACGCCAAGCGCAACGAATTCCGCATCGATGGCCGCCGCATCATCGGCTACGGCGGCAGCCAGTCGTTCCAGTCACCCGGCTCGCTCTACGGTCCGGCGGCGCGCGATCTGCTCGCCGATCTCGAAGTTGACGTGAAGCGGTTCGAAACCGCGTTCGACCGCACGCTCTACCCTTCGCTCGGTCTGTCGCGCGGCGTGTTCTTTCCGCGCGAGGTGTTCGGGCGCGATGCGTTGGTGGCGGGCGAGCCTGCGCGCCGCAATGCTGACGAGACCGCACGCAAGCTCAGCAATGCGCGGCCGCTTCATGAATTCGTCGCTGACTTTCCAATCTCGGATGAGGGCAAGAAGCAGCTGCTGGCGCTCCACGCGGGCGAGCGCGATCCTTTGCCCGGAAAGTCGGTTGAAGAGAAGCGTGCCGTCCTCAAGCGCACCAGCTATCGCGATTACCTGATCAAGATCTGCGGGTGCGGCGAGGAGGTCGCGAACTGTTTCCAGGGCCGCACGCTCGGCTTCTTCGGGCTCGGCATCGACGCGGTGCCGGCGTCCGAGGCACGCGATCTCGGCTATCCAGGCTTCGACGGGCTCGGCCTGCCGCGCGACGGCAACCCGGCCTGGAGCGAGCCGTACATCTATCATTTTCCTGACGGCAACGCCTCGCTGGCGCGACTTCTGGTGCGCGGGCTCGTCCCGGGCGTGGCGCACGGCGACACAATGGACGATGTGGTGCAGGCGCATTTAGCCTACAGCCGGCTCGACCGCCGCCGCAACGACGTGCGAATCCGCCTGAATTCCACCTGCATCGACGTCCGCAACGCGGGCGATGTTGTGCAACTGGCCTATGTCCGCCGCGGCAGGCTTTTCCGCGTGCAGGCAAGGCACGCTGTGCTGGCCTGCTTTCACATGGCGATCCCGCACATCATGCCGGAACTGCCGGAGCGGCAGCGCGCGGCGCTGTCCAAGAACGTCAAGACGCCGATCGTCTACACCAACGTGCTGGTGCGGCACTGGTGGCCCTGGATCGCGCAGAAGGTGCATACGATCTCGGCGCCGATGTCTTTCCACCATCACGTGTCGCTGGATTTTCCGGTTGCCATGGGCGGCTACGAGCACGCACGCGACCCCGCCCAGCCGATCTGCCTGCATCTCGCGCATGTGCCCGGCGCGCCGGGCCAAGGCCTCGACGCGCGCACCCAGTTCCGAGTCGGACAGCACCAGCTGATGACCATGACGTTCCGCCAATTCGAGGAGCGCATCCGCGACGACCTCGACCGGATGCTGGGGCCGGGCGGATTCCGCAGCGCCGCCGATATTGCCGGGATCACGGTGAATCGCTGGACCCACGGCTACTCTTACGTCGCCAACACGCTTTACGACCCGGAGGACTACGAGGAGTCGGTGCTCAAGGTCGCGCGGCAGAAGGCTGGCCGCGTCGCCATCGCCAACACCGACTCGGGCGGCGACGCCTGGGTGCATTTTGCGATCGAGCAGGCGGACCGGGCGGTGAGGGAATTGGTGGGATAGGCCGCAATGAAAAAGGGCCCGGCTTGCGCCGGGCCCGTTGTGTTCCAGATAGGCGTGATGCTGTCGGACTTCACATCATCCCGCCCATCCCGCCCATGCCGCCGCCGGGCATCGCCGGCGCGGAGGCTTCCTTCGGCACTTCGGCGACCATCGCCTCGGTGGTCACGAGCAGGCCCGCAACCGACGAAGCGTCCTGCAGCGCGCGGCGCACGACCTTGGCCGGGTCGACGATGCCCTTGTCGATGAGGTCGACGTACTCCTCGTTCTGGGCGTCGAAGCCGAATGTCTCGGACTTCGATTCCATGATCTTGCCGACCACGATCGAGCCCTCGACGCCCGAATTCTCGGCAATTTGCCGGATCGGCGCCTCGATGGCCTTGAGCACGATGTTGATGCCAGCCTGCACGTCGGCATTGTCGTTGGAGATCTTGCCGACCGCCTTCTTGGCGCGCAGCAGCGCGGTGCCGCCGCCAGGCACGATGCCCTCTTCCACCGCAGCGCGGGTGGCGTTGAGCGCGTCCTCGACGCGGTCCTTCTTCTCCTTGACTTCGACTTCGGTGGCGCCGCCGACCTTGATTACGGCCACGCCGCCGGCGAGCTTCGCCAGCCGCTCCTGGAGCTTCTCCTTGTCGTAGTCGGAGGTGGTCTCCTCGATCTGGGCCTTGATCTGGCCGACGCGGGCCTCGATGTCCTTCTTCTTGCCGGCGCCGTCGACGATCGTGGTCTTCTCCTTCTCGATCACGATCTTCTTGGCGCGGCCGAGCATCTGCAAGGTCACGCTCTCAAGCTTGATGCCGAGATCGTCGGAGATGAGCTGGCCGCCGGTGAGGATCGCGATGTCCTCCAGCATGGCCTTGCGGCGATCACCGAAGCCCGGAGCCTTCACCGCCGCGACCTTCAGGCCGCCGCGTAGCCGGTTGACGACCAGCGTGGCGATGGCTTCGCCCTCGACGTCTTCCGCGACGATCAGGAGCGGCTTGCCCGACTGCACCACGGCTTCGAGCACCGGCAGCATGGACTGCAGGCCGGAGAGCTTCTTCTCGTGCAGCAGCACGTAGGCGTCTTCGAGTTCGGCGACCATCTTCTCGGCGTTGGTGATGAAGTACGGCGAGATGTAGCCGCGGTCGAACTGCATGCCCTCGACGATGTCGACGTCGGTCTCCATCGCCTTGGCTTCTTCGACCGTGATGACGCCCTCGTTGCCGACCTTCTGCATCGCGTCGGCGATCATCTTGCCGATCTGCTTGTCGCCGTTGGCCGAGATGGTGCCGACCTGGGCGACCTCGGCGGACGAGCCGACCTTCTTGGCGCGCTTCTCGATGTCCTTGATCACCGCGGCGACGGCGATGTCGATGCCGCGCTTGAGGTCCATCGGGTTCATGCCGGCGGCAACGGCCTTGGCGCCTTCCTTGACGATCGCGGCGGCGAGCACCGTCGCGGTCGTGGTGCCGTCGCCGGCGTTGTCGTTGGTCTTCTGGGCGACTTCGCGCACCATCTGCGCGCCCATGTTCTCGAACTTGTCCTCGAGCTCGATCTCCTTGGCGACGGTGACGCCGTCCTTGGTGATGCGGGGGGCGCCGAAGCTCTTGTCGATCACGACGTTGCGGCCCTTGGGACCGAGCGTGACCTTTACGGCGTTGGCGAGGGTTTCCACGCCGCGCAGCATGCGGTCGCGCGCGTCGGTGGAGAAACGGACGTCTTTGGCGGACATTTCAATCTGCTCCTGGAATCTGGATACGTAGAACTAGGCGACCACGCCCATGATGTCGGACTCCTTCATGATCAGGAGATCCTCGCCGTCGAGCTTGACCTCGGTGCCCGACCATTTGCCGAACAGCACGCGGTCGCCGACTTTCAAGTCGATCGGAATGAGCTTGCCGGCCTCGTCGCGGCCACCGGGGCCGACAGCGACGATCTCGCCCTGCGACGGCTTCTCCTGGGCGGTGTCCGGAATGATGATGCCGCCGGCGGACTTCGACTCGGCATCGATGCGCTTCACGACCACGCGGTCGTGCAGGGGGCGGAACTTGGTTTTGGCCATGTGGTGTCTTCCTCGTCGGCGTCAGGCGCGCGGTTTGATCGAGATTTTCTTTTTGTGACAATCGATTAGCACTCATGGTTAACGAGTGCCAGCGATTGCGACGGGGACATAGGGGGTTGCGTTTCGGGAGTCAAGCGAAGCGGGGCCGCCGCGGGCGGTTTCCGGCCGGTGAGTGCCCCGGAATCCGCGCTCCGGACGGCGCAATGGCGCGGCTCCGGGCCGAGTTGGAAACGGCCGTAACGCCCGCCGTAGACCATCTTTGGCAAATCCGCAGACAGACCGCATTCCGATGAGCTAAAAGGGACAAAGCCGGTGGGCATGGGACGGCGCCCTGGGGCTTTTGCAACGATCAAGCCCGGTCCGTTCCCCGGACGGCGTCAGCCGTATCCGCGCGCCCGGCAAAGTCCGGCGGTCGATCGAGGGGTGTTCATGCGTAGCGATTCGAACCGTCTTCCGATTGCGCCCGTTGTGGCGCTGGCCGCTGGCCTCGCCGTGGCCGGCTGCACGGGCATCAGCCTGCCGAGCTTCGGGACCAGCTCCGAGCCGCCGCCGCAACCGGCCACGCCCGCCGCACTACCGTCGAAGTACCGGCCGGACGATATTGTGGGCCGGTGGGGCTATGCCGCCTTTCACCGCGAGGCCGACCGCACCCGCACCGTCAACGCCGCGCGCGGCCAGTGCCGCAATCCCTATGTCATTGCCAAGGGCCCGACCGGCGGCGTGATGATGCATCTCGCCGATCAGCGCCAGCCGACCGAACTGAAGCTGAAGGGCGGTCCCGGCGGCAGGGACTATATCGGCCCCGACGGCGACGCCGGCAATCCGCAGGACCGCGAGATCCTGTCGTTCGACGGCCGGGTGTTGGTCACGCGCTACGTCGATAACGATGCGGGGAACCGATACGGCAATATGGTCCATGTGCGCTGCGCGCCACGAGCCTAAGCCGTCCTCGGCGGCCGCGATCTGGCACAACCCGAGGTGCGCGACTTCGCGCAAGGTGCTGGCCGCGATCCGCGCCGGGGGCGTCGAGCCGACGATCGTCGAATATCTGAAGACCCCGCCTGGCGCCGGCGAGATCAAGGCCGCGCTTGCCGCCATGGGCATGACGCCGCGCCAGCTGCTGCGCCGCAAGGGGACGCCCTACGACGAGCTTGGGCTCGACGATCCGAAATGGACGTCCGCCCAGCTCATTGCGCTGATGGCGAAGCATCCGCTGCTGATCGAACGGCCGGTGGTGTGCACGCGCAAGGGCACGCGGTTGTGCCGTCCGCCGGAGCGTTTGAAGGAAATCCTGTAGGCGCGCCGCAAACCGCTGCGGCTGAAAATGCGAAGCCCCGGGCCATGGCCCGGGGCTCTGCTTTGGCGCTCGTGTGCCGGCGCGCCGGGCTCAAAAGCGATAGTTGATGCCGGCGCGGAAGATGCTGAGCTGCAGGTCGGCATTGGTCGCGGTGCCGCAGGCTGCCGCGCTGCATCCCGTGTCGCCGATGTCGGCGTAGAGATACTCAAGCTTGGCCGTCCAGTTGCCGACGATCACGCCCTCGACGCCGCCGCCGATGGTCCAGCCGACGTTGGTGTCACTCGATCCGGAGAAGCCTGCCCGCCGCGTCTCGACGTCGCCGAACGCGATGCCGCCGGTGACGTAGGGCAGGAACCGGTTCCACGAGTAGCCCACGCGGCCGCGGGTCGTGCCGAACCAGTTGTTGCGGGTTTCGCAGTTCGTGGCGGCCGGGCAGGCCGTGCCGCCGTCGATGCCGGTCCAGGCCACGTCACCTTCAAGACCGAACACCCACGGGCTGCCCATGCCCTGCCAGTTATAGCCGGCGGTGACGCCGAACATGCCGCCGGACGGGCTGTTGCTGACGCCGAAGCCGTTCCAGTGCGAGTCGCCCCAGGCGCCGCCGCCGTTCAGTCCGAGATAGAAGCCGGACCAGTTGTAGACCGCCGGAACATAGGCCGGAGCCTTGTAGGGCATCGACTGGCGCGGCAAGTCCGCCGCCGAAGCCGGCGCCGCCGCAAGGGCCAAAAAGGCGAAGCCCGCAATCGCAGAACGCATCATCACATCACCTCCAAAAAAACTTGGTGAGCGCAAAGTATTCGCGGGCGAGGAATAGTCTAGTGCGAAATAGACACACTGGTATCGTTAACAAATACTTTGTGCGCGAACCCGCATATTTTCTGGATTCCTGAAAGAGCTGTGGGAGATTTACTGTAATTTTACCATGATGATGGTCAACGAACACTAAATGAATACTTCCAGCGCTTGTGCCGCCGGTTCCGCGGCCATGGGCGTGCGAGCGCACCGGCGGCGTTCGCCGCCTGCGGTGTCGGAGGACATCGGATCGATGCCAGGGCCGTTGCGGGAGTCGACGTGTGGCGCCGTCTTACGAAGCGCGCGCGATCAGAACCGGTAGTTGACGCCCATGCGCAACAGGCTCGATTGCAGGCCGTGGCTGCTGCCGGTGGTCAGGTAGGTTCGATCGGTCAAGTCGACGTAAAGATATTCGGCGCGCGCCGACCAGTTGCCGGTCAATGCGACTTCGAGACCGGCGCCGGCGGCCCATCCGGTGTGGGATTTTGACTCGCGCGTTCCGGTCGTCGAGTTGTGCGCTTCCAGCGTGCCATAGGCGAGGCCGAGCGTGCCGTAGAGCAGGATGTTGCTTGTCGCCCAACCGGCGCGGCCGCGCAGCGTGCCGAACCAGGGGTTGGAAAACTTCCATGGTGCGAAGGTGTCGTCGGCGCCCGACAGTTGAAGGTCGGTCTCGCCTCCGAAGACGAACTGTCCGAACTGCCAATTGTAGCCCGCCTGCAATCCGCCCGCGGGGCCCCAGGGATCGGTCGGATTGTTGGTGGTCGCGCCCCACTGATAGCCGAGGTTGGCGCCGGCATAGAACCCACGCCAGGAGGTGCCCCCCGGAACCTGCGACCTGGAATGCGGTGCGTATTGCGCCAGTGCCGGAACGAAGGTTCCGACCGATAGCGCGAGGAGTGCGGCGCAGAACGGCAGCTTCCTCATTGGCGTCACCACGTCTTCGTTCCGTGTTCCGCGGCGAATGCCGCAGCTCGATATGCGGGTCTGACGCTTGCCGTTCGGGCTTCGAGTCGCACGCGATCCCATTTGCGATCGTGGAGCGGCAAGGCGCGCCGGATGGCGAAAGATCGGCAGTATCGTGAACGATTTATCGCGACTTGCCGCTTAAGCGTTTGTGAATCGGTAACGCTGGCGCAGCGTTAATCCTAAGGAACGGTGTATTTTCTACGGCGGGAAGAAGGCCTATCTACCTGGACACGGCGCACGCCTCGGCCGGCGCGGCCACGCGACTGCAAACAAGGGACCGGCATGGCCGGACGCAAGGACATCGACCCGGCAAGCGAGCTCGTCGAGGAGGACGACGAACAGTCGTTGCCCGAGCGAGACGAACTCGTGCCCGAGAAGGGGCAGGGTGCGGCGCCGCTCGCCGCCGGCCGCGGCGTGCTGTTGAAGCACGCCAAGCTCGCGCCATCCGGGCCCGGCGTCTATCGCATGCTCGATGCGGCCGGTGAGGTGCTCTATGTCGGCAAGGCCAAGAGCATCCGAAAGCGAATCGTGTCCTATACGCGGCCGACCGGTCACGACACCCGCATCGAACGGGTGATCGCCGCGACCGCTGCGGTGGAATTCGTGACCACCGCGACCGAGACCGAGGCGCTGCTGCTCGAAGCCAACCTGATCAAGCGCTTGCGGCCGCGCTTCAATGTGCTGCTGCGCGACGACAAATCGTTCCCCTACATCCTCATCACCGGCGATCATTGGGCGCCGCAGATTCTCAAACACCGCGGTGCGCGCACCCGGCCGGGCGAGTACTACGGGCCGTTCGCCTCGGTGTGGGCGGTCAACCGCACCATCACGGCGCTGCAGCGCGCGTTCCTGCTGCGCAACTGCTCGGACGGCTTCTTCGAGAGCCGCTCGCGGCCGTGTCTGCTGCACCAGATCAAGCGCTGCTCTGCGCCCTGCACCGACGAGATCGATTTCGCGGGCTATGCCGAACTGGTGCGCGAGGCCAACGCGTTTCTCTCCGGCAAGAGCCAGGCGGTGCGCGGCGAACTGGCCGCCGAAATGGAGAAGGCCTCGGCCGAGCTGGATTTCGAGCGCGCGGCCGTCTACCGCGACCGCCTCGCGGCGCTTTCGGCGGTGCAGGGCACGCAGGGCATCAATCCGCGCACGGTCGAGGAGGCCGACGTGTTCGCCATCCATCAGGAGGGCGGCTACAACGGCATCGAGGTGTTCTTTTTCCGCACCGGGCAGAACTGGGGCAACCGCGCCTATTTCCCGCGCGCCGATCGCTCGCTCGACGCCGGAGCGGTGCTCGGCGCGTTCGTGGCGCAGTTCTACGACGACAAACCGTGTCCCTCCGCCATTCTGCTCTCCCACGACATCCCCGAACGCGAATTGCTGTCCGAGGCGCTGAGCGCCAAGAGCGGCCGCAAAGTCGACGTCAACATTCCGCGCCGCGGCGAGAAGAAGGAACTGGTGGTTCACGCGCTCGCCAACGCGCGCGAAGCGCTGGGCCGCAAGCTCGCAGAAACGTCGTCGCAGCAGCGTCTGCTGCGCGCGCTCGCCGAGACAGTCGGTCTGCCGCGCGTGCCGCGGCGCATTGAGGTCTACGACAACAGCCACATCCAGGGCTCGAACGCGGTCGGCGCGATGGTCGTCGCCGGGCCGGAGGGGTTCCGGAAGAACCAGTACCGCAAGTTCAACATCCGATCGGACGATCTCGTGCCGGGCGACGACTTCGGCATGATGCGCGAAATGCTGGAGCGCCGCTTCAAGCGGCTGATCGCCGAGGCGCCCCGTGCGGCCCTGCCGGAAGGTGTTGCCAAGACAATTCAGGTCGCGGCGGTCTCAGGTGACATGCCGTTGCCCGCCGACGCCGACGATGCCCGCGAATCCCCCTGGCCCGATCTGCTGTTGATCGACGGCGGCCTGGGCCAGCTCAACGCAGCGCGCGAGACACTCGACGCGCTGGGCGTCGAAGACGTTCCGATGGTCGCGGTGTCGAAAGGCCCCGACCGCGACGCCGGCAACGAGACGTTCCATGTCCCGGGCCGGCCCGCGATCAAGCTGCCGCCGCGCGATCCGGTGCTCTACTTCATCCAGCGGCTGCGCGACGAGGCGCACCGCTTCGCCATTGGGTCACACCGCGCCCGGCGCAAGAAGGACATCCGCGAGTCCGGCCTTCAGGAAATCCCTGGCATCGGCCCGACGCGCAAGCGCGCGCTGCTGCGCCACTTCGGAACCCTGAAAGCCATCGAGCGGGCATCGGTCGCCGATCTTGCGCAGGTGCCCGGCATCAACGACGAGACCGCGCGGCGCATCCACGGCTATTTCCACGAATCGGCGACCTAGACGAAGCTCTCACAACGCGGTCGAATAGCGGCCGCAAGAATGGTGAGGGTATCATGCTCGACTACGTGATCCGCAACGCGCGCGTGCCGGGGGCGGCCAATGGCGGCGCCGTCGACATTGGGTTTTCCAAGGGCAAGATCGCAGCTATCGAGCCGAAGCTTCAAGCCGACTCGCCGTCGTTCGACGCGCAGGGATGCCTTTGCTGCGGCGGGCTGGTCGAGACCCACATCCATCTCGATAAATCGCGCATCGTCGATCGCTGCACGCCGGAGCCGAGCCGCAGCGAGCCGAACCACATGAAGCGCGTGCAGGCGGTCAAGCCGACCTTCACCGTCGAGGACATCTACAACCGCGCCAAGGCATCGCTGGAGGGCTGCATCAAGCACGGCACGACGCGGATGCGCACGCACGCCGAGATCGACCTGCCGGTCGGGACCAAATGTATCGAGGCGCTGACGCAGCTTCAGAAAGAATATGCCTGGGCGATTGATCTGGAAATCTGCGCCTTCGCGCAGGAGGGCCTGTCGAACGCCCCCGAAGCCGACAAGGCGCTGGTGAAGGCGCTGGAGAGCGGTGCCAGGGTGATCGGCGGCGCGCCCAACTACGACGTCGACCATCCTGCGCAGATCAACCGCGTGTTCGAACTGGCGCGGCACTACGACATCGACATCGACATGCACATCGACTCGGGCCACGACCCGGCGAGCCTCGACCTGCACCTCGTCGCCGAACTGACCACCAGGTACAAGCTCGGCGGCCGGGTCGCGATGGGCCACGTCACCAAGGTCACGGGTCTGCCGACCGTCAAGCAGAAGGAGATCGCCCGGAAGCTCGCCGACGCCGGCGTCGCGGTCACCGCGCTGCCCGCGACCGATCTGTTCGTTCTGGCGCGCCACGTCGACTACAATGTGCCGCGCTGCGTCACCGACCTCAACATGTTCGCCGAATGCGGCTGCAACTGCTCGATTTCGTCCAACAACATCCTCAATCCGTTCACGCCGTTCGGCGACGGCTCGCTGATTCGGATGGCGAATCTGCACGCCAACATCGTGCAGGTGGCCCAGTCCGAACGGCTGGCGGAACTGTTCAACATGATCTCGGAACGCTCGGCGCGGCTGCTCAATCTCAAGGATTACGGTATCAAGGTGGGCAGCGAGGCCGAGGTGGCGGTGATCGACGCCCAATCCCCGGCCGATGCGGTCGCTACAAATGCGCCGGTCCTGGCCGTGTTCAAGCGCGGCCGGCAGACCGTGGCGCGCCCGCGGGCGGAACTCTTGAGGCCGGCGTAGCGGGCCCAATGTCACGCGGTTGCGGCCGCTCTCTTGGACTTGAGCCGCGAAATTCGACGCCCGGACTGTGCAAAGCGCACAATTGGGTGTGACCCGCTACTTTCGGCGTCTGTTCAGGGTATGCGCGGAGGCGTATCTTGCGGCCGATGAACAGCATTTCCAGCGCGCCCACAGCGACCCGGCTGCTGTCGCTGCCCAACATCCTGACTTACGCCCGCATTGCCGCGGTGCCGGTCGTGGTCGCGCTGATGTATTGGCAGAGCATCATCGGCGCCGAACTGTGGCTGCGCTGGGTGGCGCTCACGGTGTTCATCGCCGCCGGCCTGACCGACCTGCTCGACGGATATTTCGCGCGCATGTACGGCCAGCAGTCGACGCTCGGCCGCATGCTCGACCCCATCGCCGACAAGCTCTTGGTCGCTTCGTGCCTGCTCATGCTGGCCGCCGAGGAGACCATCCGCGGCTGGTCACTGCTCGCCGCCGTGATCATCCTGTGCCGCGAGATTCTGGTGTCCGGCCTGCGCGAGTTTCTTGCAGAACTGCGCGTCAGCGTGCCGGTGTCGCGGCTGGCCAAGTGGAAGACCGTGGGACAATTGATCGCGGTGGGCTTCCTGATCGCGGGCGAGGCCGGCGACCGCGTCCTGCCGGTGGTGACGCCGATCGGGCTGACGCTGCTGTGGCTCTCGGCGCTCCTTACGCTTTACACCGGCTGGGACTATATGCGTGCCGGGCTAAGGCATGTGATCGACTGATGAGCCAACTGAAGCTGGTCTATTTCGCCTGGGTGCGTGAGCGAGTCGGCAAGGCCGAGGAAGAGGTCGTACCGCCGGCCTCGGTCGCGACCGTCGCCGACCTGGTGCGCTGGCTCGGCGCGCGCGGCGAGGAATACGCCCATGCATTCGAGAACCCGAAGGTGATCCGCGCCGCTATAGACAAGCGCCACGTCCGCCCTGAAGCGGCCATATCCGGCGCGCGCGAGATCGCTTTCTTCCCGCCGATGACGGGGGGCTGAATGCCTGCCACGATCCGGCTGCAACGCGAGAACTTCGACCCCGGAGCGGAGGCCGCCGCGCTGTCGCGCGGCCGCACCGACGTCGGCGCAGTCGTTACCTTCACCGGCATCTGCCGCGGCGCCGAGGACGGCGCGCCGATCGCCGCGCTGACGCTGGAGCACTATCCCGGCATGGCCGAGGCCGAGATCGTGCGGCACGTCGAGGAGGCCGGGAAGCGCTGGCCGCTGCTTGGCGTCACCGTCATCCACCGCTATGGGCGGATCGAGCCGGGCGAGAACATCGTGCTGGTCGTTACCGCGTCCTCGCACCGCGACGCGGCCTTTGCCGCCGCCGAGTTCCTGATGGACTACCTCAAGACCCGTGCGCCGTTCTGGAAGCAGGTCGAGAGCGCATCCGGCCGCACCTGGGTCGAGGCCAAGGCAGCCGACGACGTGGCGGCTGACCGCTGGGCCAAGCCGCCGGGCCGTGAGGCGGCTGAATAATCCCGCGATCTGCGCGTTAAGGCTGCGGAGGCGCGCCCGGCTGTCCGGCCCGGACCTGTGGTAAATTGCATTCATGCCGCACGCCACCACCCGCCGCCACGCCCTGCGCCTCCTGGCGGCCATTCCGCTGATCGCCGCCGGCGGGCCGGCGCTGGCGCGCAAGGACGCACTGATCGGGCGCTTGATTGACGAGGCGCGGGCGCTGCCGCGCGTCTCGCAGCGGATCGATTTCATCTCCGGCAAGCTGATCGGCATCCGCTATCAGGCGCACACTTTGATTGGCGGTCCTAAACATCCCGAGCGTTTCGTGGTCCGCGACGATGCCTTCGATTGCGTCACCTTCTGCGAGGTCGTGCTGTCGGCGGCGCTCGCGCGCGATCTCGCCGAGTTCGAGGCAGCGCTGTTGCGCATCCGCTACGAGCACGGCCGGGTGAAATGGGACGAGCGCAACCACTATTTCGCCGAGTGGAGCCGGCGCATCGTCGAGCAGAACATCTGCCGGCCGGTCGCGATGGAGCCTTCCATCGTGATCGACAAGACGGTGAACTGGAGCAACCAGGGCAGGCGCCGGATCAAGATGGTCGCGATTCCGCGCGATACATTCTGGTCCAACAAGCATCTGCTGACGCCCGGCGACGTGATCGGTTTCGTTTCCCTGCGCAAGAACCTGGATTTCTATCACACCGGGTTGGTGACGATTGGCAAGAACGACTCGGTGATCCTGCGCCACGCCTCGCAGAGCCGGCGCCGCGTGCTGGACGAACCGATGGATGCGTTCTTTGCCAACAACGGCGTGCGGCTCGTTACTCTCCTGCGCGCTGTCGACGGCGCGCCGGTCGCCGCCCGGCCCTGACCATCCGTGGCGCGCAAGTCCCGCACGTTGCGACGCAAGCCCGCGCGGCCGCGCCGGGACACGGTGGCCGATATGATCCGGATGGCTGTGCGGCGCTTCAAGGCGGCGAAGCTTGCGTTCGCCCACGGCACGACCGATCCGGTGGCGGAAGCCGCGTTCATCGTCGGCGAGGTCATGCGCCTGCCGATCGAGCGTGTCGCATCCAGCGAAGGACGAATCGTTCCGGCTGCGGCGCGCAAGCGCATTCTCGACCTGATCGAGCGGCGTGTCGGAACGCGCAAGCCTGCGGCCTATCTGCTGCGCCGCATGTACATGCGTGGTGTGCCGTTCTACGTCGACGAGCGCGTCATCGTGCCGCGGAGCTACATCGGCGAGATCCTCGACAGCGAGGAATTCGCGGGCGCGCCGTTTTCGCTCGTGCCCGAGCCCGGCAAGGTGCGGCGCATCCTCGACCTGTGCACCGGGTCTGGCTGCCTCGCGATCCTCGCAGCACGGCGCTTTCCGAAGGCGCAGGTGGACGCGGTCGACATTTCAAGCGATGCGTTGCAGGTCGCGCGGCGCAACGTGTCGATGCACCGCCTCGGACGGCGCGTGCGGCTCTTCCAGGGCGACCTGTTCGCCCCGGTGGAGCGCGAGCGTTACGATCTCATCGTTTCCAATCCGCCCTATGTCGACGCCAGGGGCATGGCGTGTCTGCCGCCCGAATGCCGGCACGAGCCGCGATTGGCATTCGACGGCGGCCCCGACGGGCTCGACCTTGTCCGCCGTATCGTCGCCGAGGCCGGCCGCCATTTGACGGCGGATGGCGGCCTGTTGTGCGAGATCGGGCGCGGCCGCAAGTCGCTGCAACGCGCCTATCCCGGCTTGCGGTTTCTTTGGCTCGACACCGAGGAAAGCACCGGCGAGGTGTTCTGGCTCGACGCGCGGCAGCTGCGCTGATCCGCCGTCGTCTATCGAAAGCGGCGAAAGTGGACTACTTTGCAATCTACTGATTCGGGGCTGCCATGTGAGCGCGTTCGGCCTCCTATGGTCTCGGCAAGGACATGGGCCCCCAGCATAAGCTCAAGCCGCAAACCGACGCCGCACGCTGGTCCAATCCGGCCTCGCTCGAAACGGCTTGGGACGCACGCGCCGAGTTTGCCGCGCAGTTCGTTCCGGCGGGCTCCCGGGTGCTCGACCTCGGTTGCGGGCGAATGGCGTTGCAGCGGTTCCTGCCGTTGGGATGTGACTACCAGCCCTGCGATCTCGTCCGGCGCGACGACCGTACGATCGAATGCGATTTCAACGCGGGCGAGTTTCCGGCCGATGCGGCGGCCGATGCCGACTTGATCGTGTTGCTCGGCGTCCTCGAATACATCTCCGACCTGGATCGTTTCTTCGCCCAGATTCAACGCAGCGGGCGGCCTGTGATTCTGAGCTACTGCCCGACCGATCTCAGCGGCGACCGCGACCGCACGGCGCTCGGGTGGATCAATCACTTGAGCCTGTACGATCTCGCCATACTTTTCGATCGCTTCGGCTTTGTCATCGAATGCTCCGCGCCGGTCGACGAGCTTCAAATCGTGATGAAGCTCCAGCCGCCCGACAGGCAGATGGCGGCGCCTCCGTGCACGGTTGCAGTGATCTCCTTCAACGACGCCGGAAACTTCGGCGATCGCCTCGGCTATCACATGATCAACGCAGCGCTGCCGAGTCAGGCCGTCGTGCATCACCTGACATTCACCACCCTCGAAAGGGCACGCGACAAGTACGATCTTGTGGTGCTCGGAATCGGGAACAGCGTGTTTCAGCCGCTCCTGAACGACAAGGTGTTCGAGGTTGTCGGTCGCGGCAAGGCGGCCGTCGGAATTTTCGGCACGCAATATCGCGAGCTGATCTCGCGCCCGTCGCTGGACCGGCTGATCGACAGGATGGACACGTGGTTCGCGCGCTATGAGGACGACCTGCTGTTATACGGCCGCGGGCGAAGCAACGCGGTGCATCTGGGCGACTGGCTCATCGACCAGTTTCCGATGACGGAAGCAACCGATGAAAAGCCGCTGCTGATCGGAGACGAAATCTGGGATGACCTGCCGCTCGACCGCACGATTCAAAGAATCCAGCGGCACAAGAACGTCTTCTCGCCGCGCTTGCACCCGCTGCTGTGCGCGCTGACGTCCGCCGAACTGGTCGCCTATTCCGAGCAGCCGCACGAACGCTCGCCGGACGTCATGTCCGGCAAGTTCCGGAGCATGCTCCTCGACGTCTTCGGGCGGACCTATCCGGAGAAGAAGTTCTTCGCCGTCGATCGCAATGCCGTGGCGCGTTACAAGTCGCGGGTTCACCGGAACGTGGCCAGGCTCGGCGAGGACATATCGAAGATCCTGCGCAACGTGGCCGTGGCGCCGGCCTGAAGCGCCGACGGCCGTTGGAAGCGATGAGCCGCCCCGGACTTTCACAGGCGAACGCGAAGGCGCTGGAACGCCAGCTCCACAAGGCCGTGCAATTGCACCAGCAGGGCCGGATCGAGCAGGCGGACGCGATCTATGGGTCGATCCTTCAGGTCTGCCCAACGCATTTCGATGCGCTTCATCTTCGCGGCGTGGCGCGGCAGCAGCTCAAGAAGTCGCGCGATGCGCTGGACCTGATCGGCAGGGCGCTAAAGCTGCAGACCACGGCGCCCGCCCTGTCGAATTACGGCAACGTCCTCGAAAGTCTCAATCGGCTGCACGACGCTTTGGCGTGCTTTGAGAAGGCGATTTCGATATCGCCCTCCTTTGCCGCCGCGCACGCCAGCAGAAGCCGCGTCCTGCATGGCCTGCAGCGCTACGACGATGCCCTGGCCGGCGCCGAAGCGGCCCTTGCGATTCATCCCGACAACGTCGATGGGCTGTTGAACCAGGCCAACGCTTTGCTCGCGTTGAAGAGGCCGGCAGAGGCCCTGGCCAGTTCGGAAAAGCTGTTGGCGCTGGCGCCGGGAAATATCCAGGCGCTGAACAATCGCGGCTGCGCCTTGATGGATCTCGGACGTCACGAGGAGGCTGCCGACAGTCTTGAGCGCGTCGTCGCCTCCGACCGCGGGTCGATTGTTGCGATGAACAATCTGGCCAATCTTTATCAGCAGTCCGGACAAACGGCGCAGGCGCTCGCCCTGTATGAGCAGGCGTGCAAGCTCGATCCCGACCATCCCAATCTGAATTTCAACGCGGCGATTGCCAGCCTGACCCTGGGAGACTTCCAGGCGGGTTGGAAGCGGTACGAGTGGAGATGGAAAAATCGGCTGTTCCGCTCCCGCAAGCGCGACTTCGCACAGCCCGTGTGGCTGGGAAATTTTTCGCTGCAGGGAAAGACGATTTTGCTGCATGCCGAGCAGGGCCTGGGAGATACGCTGCAGTTCGTTCGCTATGTGCCGCTGGTGGCCGAGCTTGGCGCCTCGGTGGTGCTTGAGGTTCAAGCGTCACTGAAGCCGTTGCTGGGGGACCTGCCGGGCACTTCGGTCGTTTTGAGCGATGCTGAGGCTCTTCCGCCGTTCGATTGCCATTGTCCGCTGATGAGCTTGCCACTGGCGTTTGGCACGCGGCTGGAGACGATTCCGAACCGCATCCCGTACCTCGCTCCGCCCGGCGATCGGATCGCCGGATGGGCCGGCCTCCTGGGCGGCAATCGCCCCCGGGTCGGAATTGCGTGGTCGGGAAGCGAGAACCACCGGCACGACCGGCTGCGCTCGATCGAATTCGCGCTACTTGGCGATCTGGTGAACGAGCCGGGTGTCGATTTCTTCAGTCTCCAACGGGACGTTCGCAACAGCGACGCGGTTGCGCTGGCAGCCTCCGGCGTCGTTCATCTCGGAGACCGTTTCGACGATTTTGCAGATACGGCGGCGGCGGTCTCCCTGCTCGATCTTGTCATTACCGTCGACACCGCAATTGCGCACTTGGCCGGTGCGATGGGACAGCCGACGTGGATTCTTTTGCCGTTCTGGCCCGACTTCCGCTGGCTGCAGGAGCGGGAGGACAGCCCGTGGTATCCGGCCGTCAGGCTGTTCCGGCAGGGCAAAGTGGGAGACTGGCGAACGCCCATCGGCCGGATCGGAACGGAGCTGCGCCGCTGGGCCGAAGCGCGCGCGGCCACGGGATCCACGACGGCCTGATTCGCCGGCGGTACCGCCAATTCTCAGTACACGTCTGGAGTAGCGCCGCGTGCGGCAGCCGCAACTCAAACCGGCAGCGCGCTACGCTGCAGCCGCCTTGCCCTTGGGCTGCACCTCGGCGGTGTAGTCGTCCATCAGTTGCTTGGTGATGGCGGCCGGGGCGAACTTCCACTGCGCGATTTCGGCGACTGCCGTCACCTCGGCCGCAGTGCCGGTGATGAAGCACTCCGAGAACGACGACAGCTCGTCGGGCATGATCCGGCGCTCAATCACCTCGATGCCGCGCTTCTTGGCCAGCATGATCGCGGTCGCGCGCGTGATGCCGGCGAGGAAGCAGTCGGCGATCGGCGTGTAGATCTTGCCGTCCTTGATGAAGAAGATGTTTGCGCCGGTGCATTCGGCGACGCGGCCCTCCCAATCCAGCATCATCGCGTCGGCGTAGCCTTTGCGCTCGGCGTGATGTTTGGAGATGGTGCAGATCATGTAGAGGCCGGCGGCCTTGGCCATGCACGGAGCGGTCTTGGGATCGGGCCGGCGGTAATCGGCGAGGTCGAGCCGAATGCCTTTCAGCCGCTGGGCTGGATCGAAGTAGCTCGGCCATTCCCAGTTGGCGATGGCGAGGTGAATCTTGTTGTTCATGGCGGTGACGCCGAGCTGCTCGGAGCCGCGCCAGGCGACGGCGCGCACATAGCAGTTCGCCATGCCGTTTTTCTCGACGATCAGGCGCTTGGCGGCGTCGATCTCGGCCACGGAATAGGGGATGTCGAAGTCCAGGATACGGCCGGAGTTCTTCAGCCGCTCGGAGTGCTCGGTGCACTTGAAGATCTGGCCGCTGTAGGCGCGCTCGCCCTCGAACACGCAACTGGCATAGTGCAGGCCATGGGTCAGGACGCTGATCTTGCTGTCGGAGGTGGGCACAAGATTGCCGTCGAACCAGATCAGGTCGGGGCGCTGGTCGAATGGCACCGTCATGGCATTCCCTCCTCGGGTGAGGCTTACAAGCCTCAATTCTTACGGCCAAACGCTGCTTTTGCGTCGTGGCCGAAGTCCCGATATGTTGCGTCCGACCATCAGAGCGCGCATCCGGGACGGGTTCAATCTTGACCGGCCATTACAGAGCAGCCGGTACGATCCTTTCGCGTAGGTGCAGCTTTGGGTAACAATAAATCCGAAATATGTCAACATGGCTGACATAAATATTTCCAGCCTTGCGGACCGGACGGCGGCGTCGCATGCGGACCCGCGGACCGATTCGGCCGAGCCGATGTGGGATATCATCGAACTCCTGTTCTTTGCCTATCGGGATTTCGTGAGCGATCCGGACGACGTGCTGGCCAAGTTCGGTTTCGGCCGCGCCCACCATCGGGTGCTGCACTTCGTCAACCGCCATCCGGGCATGATGGTCGCGGATCTGCTGGATGTCCTGAAGATCACCAAACAGTCGCTCGGCCGCGTTCTCAAGCAGCTGATCGACCAGGGCTATGTCGAGCAGAAGGAAGGCGAGAACGACCGGCGGCAGCGCCTGCTTTTCGTGACGCCGAAGGGCGAGCAATTGGCGATGAAGCTTGCGGGTCTGCAGACCGAACGAATCGCGCGCGCCTTCGCCGATCTCGGACCGCAGGCGCACGATGCCGCGCGCCGCTTCCTGGTCGCGATGATCGACGCCGAGGGCCGCGACGGCGTGCAGAAGTTCATCGCCCGCGCCGACCGCGCGCGGCGGCCCCGGACCTGACGCTCGCGGGGATCCCATGACCCCGGCCGCCTTGCCCATTGCACCCGCCGACGATGCTCCGCATCTGCTGCTGGTCGACGACGACCGGCGCATCCGCGATCTGCTGTCGCGCTATCTCAGCAGCGAAGGCTATCGCATCACCACGGCGGAGACTGCGGCGGTGGCGCGCGCCAAGCTTGCCAGCCTCAGCTTCGACCTCCTGATTCTCGACGTCATGATGCCGGGCGAGACCGGGTTCGAATTCGCCCGCTCGATCCGCCAGACCTCTACGGTCCCGATCCTGATGCTGACCGCGCGCGACGCCGCCGAAAGCCGGATCGTCGGGCTCGAAATCGGCGCGGATGACTATGTCGCAAAGCCGTTCGAGCCGCGCGAGTTGTCGCTGCGGATCGCCAGCATTCTCCGGCGTGCCAAGCCGGCCGCCGCGCCGCTGCCCGAAACGCTTCGCTTCGGCGAATTCGTGTTTCACGTCGGCCGGGCGGAGCTGCGGCGCGGCGACGAGGTGGTGCGTTTGACCGACCGCGAGCGCGAGATGCTCGGCGTGCTGGCGTCGCAGCCGGGCGAGACCGTGCCGCGCGCAGCGCTTGCCGGCAACGGCGGCACAGTCAACGAGCGCGCCGTCGATGTGCAGATCAACCGGCTCCGCCGGAAAATCGAACGCGACCCGACCAATCCCTTGATCGTGCAAACTGTGCGCGGCATCGGCTACCGGCTCGTGGTGTCGCCATGACCAGCCTGGATGTCGGCATCGCCCGGCTTCGTTCGGCGGCGGTCCGCGTGACCGGCGGCGTGAACCGCTTCAGCCTGTGGTTCAAGTCGATCATGCCCAAGGGCCTCTATGCCCGTGCGCTGCTGATCATCATAGCGCCGATGGTGATCCTGCAGTCGGTGGTCGGCTTCGTGTTCCTGGAACGGCACTGGAACACCGTGACCAAGCACCTGTCGGCCGCGGTGGTGCAGGACATCGCGGCATTGGTCGAAATCCAGCGCGTCTACGCGCAGGAGCCGGATCAGGCGCGGCTGAAAAAAATCGCGCTCGACCGGCTCGGGCTGACGGTGGATTTCCTGCCGCTCTCCGACATGCCGCCGCCCGGCCCGAAGCCGTTCTTCTCGTTGCTGGATCAGGCGCTGTCGGTGGAACTGCGCCGCCAGATTGCCCGGCCGTTCTGGATCGACACTGTCGGCCGCTCGAATCTCGTCGAAATCCGCATTCGGCTCGACAACGCGGTGATGCGCGTGTTCGCCCGGCGCAGCGCCGCCTATGCGTCGAATTCCGAGATTTTCCTGCTCTGGATGGTCGGAACGTCGCTGGTCCTGCTCGCGGTGGCGATCGCTTTCCTGCGCAACCAGATCAGGCCGATCCTGCGACTCGCGGACGCCGCCGAAAGCTTCGGCAAGGGCCGCGAGGCGCCGAACTTCAGGCCGCGCGGCGCACGCGAGGTGCGGCGTGCGGCGCAGGCCTTCATCGAGATGAAGCAGCGCATCGAACGCACCATCGAGCAGCGCACGGCCATGCTCGCGGGCGTTTCGCACGACCTGCGCACGATCCTGACGCGGTTCAAGCTGGAGCTGGCGCTGCTCGGCGACAGCCCCGAAGTCGAGGCCATGAAGAAGGACGTCGACGAGATGGGCCGCATGCTCGAGGCCTATCTCGCCTTTGCGCGCGGCGACGCCGGCGAGCAGTCGGCGCCGACCGATATGGCCGCGTTCCTCGAAGAGCTGCGGGCCGACGCCGAACGCAACGGCCATAAGACCACGGTGACGTTCCACGGTTATCCGATCGTCATCGTGCGGCCGGCCGCGTTCAGGCGTTGCCTCGCCAACCTGGTTTCGAACGCCGCGCGCTTTGCCTCCTCAATCTCGATCACCGGCCATCGCGACCATCGCTATCTGACGATCACCGTCGACGATGACGGTCCCGGCATTCCGCTTTCGATGCGCGAAGAGGTGTTCAAGCCGTTTCTCAGGCTCGACGATGCGCGCAACCAGGACGAGGGCGGCACTGGCCTGGGCCTTGCCATCGCCCGCGATATCGCGCGCTCGCACGGCGGCGACATCACGCTCGGCGACAGCCCGCTCGGCGGATTGCGCGCGAGCGTCCGCGTGCCGGTGTAGTCTGCCGTCCGGACTGCGCCCGATTCGGGCACTATGGAGTTCCGCATGCCCAAGCCGATTCTCAACATCGCCGACGTCGAGTTCAGCCAGTTCGGGCACGGCGTGAACCATCCGGGCGCGAGCGACGCGCCGGAGAAGTTCTCCGCCCGACTCGGCGACATCGGGCGGCGGCTCGGCGCGCAGAAGCTCGGCTACAACGTGACTGTGGTGCCGCCGGGCAAGCGCGCCTGGCCGTTCCACAACCACCGCATCAACGAGGAAATGTTCCTGGTGCTGGACGGCGAGGGCGAGGTCCGGATCGGCGCCGAGACGTTTCCGATCAAAAAGGGCGACGTGATCGCCAACCCGCCCGGCGGACCGGAAACCGCGCACCAGATCGTCAACACGTCGAGCGCGGACCTGACCTATCTCGCGGTGTCGACCCGCATCTCGCCGGAGATCGTCGACTATCCGGACTCCGGCAAGTTCGGCGTGCTGGCGGAACTCGCGGGCCCCGAGGGCAAGCCGCAGATCTGGCGTTTCGTCAATCGCGGCGAGGCGAGCCTCAACTACTGGGACGGCGAATAGAGCATGATCCCGAAAAGTGGGAACCGGTTTTCGGACAAGATCATGCTCAAATAAGAGATGGTGGACGGGCTTGATTCAACGCAGTTGAATCGGACCCCAACCCTACATCGCCACGCGATCCTCGCGGTTGCGCCGCGGCCTGCGCATGCCCTGCCGAACCCGGCAGGCGTCTTCCGGAATCCGGCTCAGGTCGTCGAGCAGCCCGGAATAGCGCTGGCCGCTCGCGAGCGCACGGTCGAGCGCGGCCAGCGTGCGCGGCTGGCCTTCCTCGTTGTCGTCGGCCCAGGTGCGCAGGACGCCTGCGAACAACACTGCAAGCCCTTGCGCGCGGATCATGCCCTTGGGTCCGGACGCGCCGATCCCGGCGGCGGTCAGCATCCATTGCTGCGAACGCACCGCCATGGCGTTCAGCGCCAGCGCAAGGCCCGGATTGCAGCGCGCCGAGCGCCCCAGCGAGCGCACCGCCTGCTTGTGATCGTCGAGCAGTTCGAGCCGCCGCATCAGCACGTCGAACAGCCGCTCGCGCGGCGATTCTTCGGCCATGTCGGGATCGATCTCCGAAAGCACCTTGCGGTCAAGTTCTTTCACATGCGCCGCAAGGATCGACAGCGTCGATCCGAATTCGCCGCGCAGTTCGGCCAGCGACAGCCCAGCGCGTGTAGCGACGTCGCCGAGCCCGACGCGCTCGAACGATTGCTCGGCCAGAAGCGCCATCAAGGCCGCGATCGCGCGTTCGCGCGGAGTTCCCGACGGGGCCGCGCTCCGTGCGGCGGGCCTTCGCGCTCTCGAACGGGTCGCTTTGCGGGCCATGACGCGCCTCCTGACGTTCGATTGTATTCTATCAAGTTAGGAGCCTATGGGGGCGGTTCCAAGGCATCCGCAACGATACGGCCGCAAGGGCTGCTACCCCGCCAATTTCTTGCCGCGGCGGGTCGCCGCGGCGACCGCGCGGGTCATCAGCGGTTCGACCCCGTCCTTGCCCATGAGCACCTCCAGCGCCGCCGCGGTGGTGCCGCCGGGCGACGTCACGTTCTGGCGCAGCGTGGCGGCGGGCAGGGCCGAACGATGCAGCAGCTCGCCCGCGCCCGCGACCGTCTGGCGCGCCAGCGTATCCGCGAGCGCGGCCGGCAGGCCGGCCGCGACGCCGGCCCTGGCCATGGCTTCCGCGAGCAGGAACACATAGGCGGGACCCGAGCCGGAGACGGCCGTCACCGCGTCCATCAGCGCCTCGTCGTTCACCCATTCAACCGAGCCGGTCGAAGCAAGCAGCGCATGTGCGAGCTTGCGCGCGGAGGCCGTCACGCGCCGGTTGCCGACCGCGACGGTGATGCCGCGGCCGATGGCGGCCGGCGTGTTCGGCATGGCGCGCACAATGGCCGCGCTGGGCAGTGCGGCTTCGAGGAAGCCGATGGTGCGCCCGGCCATGATCGACACCGCCAAGGTTTTCCTGCCAATCAGCAGGGCGAGCGGGGGCAGCGCCTCGGGCGCGGTCTGCGGCTTGACCGCGATCACCAGCGCCGCGACGTCGCCGATCTTGCCCTTGGGGTTGATGCGCACGCCGCGTTTGGCCAGCGCCTTGATCTCCCTCGACGGCTGCGGCTCCAGCACGACCACCTTGCGCGGCGGCAGCCTGCGCGCGAGCCAGCCGTCCAGCATGGCGCCGCCCATCTTGCCGGCGCCGACCAGCACCAGCGTGCCGGGGAGCGAGGCGAGGGAGTGCTGCTTCGATGCCTTGGCCATGACGCCCTCGGGTGTCATCGTCCGCGAAGGCGGACGATCCAGTAGCCGCGATCGTTTCGACCCGGCTACAAATCGAGAATACTGGATGCCCCGCTTTCGCGGGGCATGACAAGCTGAATTGTCGGGCTTCGCCGCTTACGCCTCGCCGGATGTCTCGAACATGGCGGCGTCGAGCGCCTCACGAGATGGCTTGCCGGCCCAGACCACAAACTGGAACGCCGGGTAATAGCCCTCGCAGGTCTCCAGCGCGGTCGACAGCAGCGCCTGGCATTGCGGGCTCGAAGCCTCGACGCCTCCCGCCAGCACCAGGGCATGGCGGAACATGACCATGCCGTCCTTGAGCCACAGGTCGAAGTGCCCGATCCACAGCTGCTCGTTGATCGAGGAAATGAGCTGCTGCACCTCGGGGCGGCGGCGCTCCGGCACCTTGAGATCGAAGGCGCAGGCGAGATGCAGCGCTTCGATGTTGTGCATCCAGGTGAAGGAAATCTGGTAGTCGCTCCAGCGGCCGGCCACGATCATTGTGATCTCGTCGTCGCCGGCGCGCTCGAACGACCAGTCGTTGAGCGAGGCGACGCGTTCGACCACGTCGAGTGGATTCGTCCGTGGATGCTCAGAGAGCTGCGTCAAGGACATGCCGTCTCCGCTTTGTCGCTTGTAGGTGCGTTGGACCGAACGCCAAACGCACAGGCACGCGACTCCCAAGGCACGCCTAACGAGCTTCGATTGCGAGCGACCCCCCGGCTGCATCCCAATTGACTCGGCAGCAGCGAATCGCTTGCAGAGCCGAATATATCGAGCCCGAATCGGCCCGCAACAGGCGGCGTGTATAGCGAAGTCATTGAAGAGTCGCCCGGATTCCGGCGACCCCGCGAGAATCGAGATACACTGCCGACTTTGCCGCTGTGCCGCTTATGGGACATTGTGTGGAAAAGTGGCAGCGCGGAATCGCGCCGACGGCACCTTCAAGCGAAATGAATTCGGGTTCGCTTGAGGAAACTGCGTCGAAAGCCGGAAGCAGCCTTCAGTCGAACAGGCTCGACACCGATTCTTCCGCAGCCGTCCGCCCGATCGCTTCGCCGATCAGGCTCGCCACCGACAGCACGCGGATGTTGCGTGCGACCCGAACCGCTTCGGTCGGCTGGATCGAATCGGTGATGACGAGTTCCTTGAGCTTGGAGGCGGTAATGCGCGCCACCGCGCCGCCCGAAAGCACGCCGTGGGTAATGTAGGCGTGGACCGAAATCGCCCCCTGGGCCAGCAGGGCGTCGCCGGCGTTGATCAGCGTGCCGCCGGAGTCGACAATATCGTCGACCAGGATGCAGACGCGATCCTGAACGTCGCCGATCACGTTCATCACCTCGGATTCGCCCGCCCGCTCGCGGCGCTTGTCGACGATGGCGAGCGGGGCGTTGATCCGCTTGGCGAGCCCGCGGGCGCGCGCCACGCCGCCGACGTCCGGCGACACGATGGTGACCTTGCCGACGTCGAAGCGCTCCTTGATGTCGCGCGTCATCATCGGCGAGGCGTAGAGGTTGTCGGTCGGGATGTCGAAGAAGCCTTGAATCTGCCCGGCGTGCAGGTCGAGCGTCAGCACGCGGTCGGCGCCGGCGGTGGTGATGAGGTTGGCCACGAGCTTGGCTGAGATTGGCGTGCGCGGTCCGGGTTTGCGGTCCTGCCGGGCGTAGCCGAAGTAGGGGATCACCGCCGTGATGCGGTGCGCCGACGACCGGCGCAGCGCATCGGTGATGATCAGCAGTTCCATCAGGTGGTCGTTGGCCGGGAACGACGTCGACTGCACGACGAACACGTCGGCGCCGCGGACGTTCTCCTGGATCTCGACGAAAATCTCCATGTCCGCAAATCGCCGCACCACGGCCTGCGCCAGCGGAGTGGCGAGGTATGAGGCGATCGCTTCGGCGAGCTTGGGGTTGGAGTTGCCGGCGACGAGCTTGATCGCTCCATTCTTAGCCGCCATGGCCGCCTCCTGAAGTCCGCACGCTTTCACGGACGGCAGGGTGATAACAAGGAGGCTCGCGGCCTGGCAATACGGACGATTTTGTTGTCCCGCTGGATTTTCCGTGGGCTTCGGGCCGGCCCTAGGGCCGCGCTGCCAGCGTAGCGGTGCGGGGCGTCTCGCCTGCAGCGGAGGCGACCGCGGTCCGGGCCGGCTCCGACGGTGCCGGGCGGGGCGGGGTCCGCAGGAACGCGTCGAGCCGCTCCATGCCGGCACGGGCGATCCGGCGCAATACCGCATGATCGGCCGCCGACCAGCCGTCGCGATGGTTGCCGCCGACGGCTTCCTCGCCGCCGAAGCGCTGCACCCGGCGGCGGTTGGCATCGTAGACGTCCCAAACCCACGCCAGGGACACTTGGCCGCGCGAAACCGCCGCCGTCAGGTAACCCCTTACGCGATAGTCGGCCCGCGCGTTGCGGGACACCACGGCGACTTGGCGAGTCCCGGCTTCGTCGGCCATGGCCGAAACCAGCCGGTCGAACACCTCGGCCGGCGGTCCGTCGATGGATTCGAATGTGACCGTTGGTCCAGAGGAGACGCCCGCGGCCGCAGCAATCTGGCCGTCGAGCTGTGCATTCGACGAACAGCCGCCGACCGCAGCCGACAGAACGGCCGCGGTCAACATCGCGAACAAGCGATTGGATCGCCCCCACCGCCGCGCGCAACTCGCGCGACGTACGCCACCCGGCCGCATTCGACACCCCCGCGGCCCGTTGTCGTCCTTCTGATCGAGACAACGCGGGCCGCCCGCCGAATTGGTAGCGGCAATTCCGGCGGCGGTCCATCCGCTGGAAGCTGCGGTCAGTCCACCAGCGCAATCGCGTTGATATGGCGGCCGTAATCGGGCTCGGAGCGGTGGGTGGCGCGCCGGTACGAGTAGAATTGCACCGGGTCGGCGTAGGTGCAGTGGCCGAGGTCCTCGATCTGCGCGATGCCGGCGCGCTCGAGGCGTTGGATGACATAGCCCGCCAGATCGAACATGGCGTGGCCTTCGCGCTCGCCGGGCGCAAAGAAGCGCTTGTTGCCAGGATCGGCCGCCACGAAGCGCTCGATCAGGTCGGCGCCGACCTCGTAGCTCGGTTGCCGGATCATCGGGCCCGCGGCGGCGACGATCCGGCCGCGGCTTGCGCCGAGGCTCTCCATCGCAGCGACCGTCGCCTCGATCACGCCGGTCAACGCACCGCGCCAGCCCGCATGCGCTGCTCCGACCACCCGCGCCTCGCTATCGGCGAACAGCACCGGGCCGCAATCGGCGGTCGACACGGCGACCGCCAGGCCCGGTGTGCGGGTCACAATGGCGTCGGCGCGCGGACGGTCGCTCGCGGGCCAAGGCGTTTCGGCGACCGCCACTTCGGGCGAATGGATCTGGAAGCAGGTGAGGAACCGGTCGGACTTGACCGACAGCGCCGCGGCCATCCGTGCGCGGTTCTCCGCGACCCTGGCCGGCGCGTCCTCGGAGCCGACGCCGCCGTTGAGGCTCGCATAGACGCCGTCCGACACGCCACCTGCGCGTGTGAAGAACGCATGCCGGACGCCCGGAACTTCGGACAGCTTGCGGGATTGCAGCATCGAAGACCTCGGACCTGTCGCCGCAACATCGGCGATTCCGGCGTTCAAGGCACCGGCTCGAAGCCAGGAAGGTCGCCGAGCTTCGGATCGGCGAAAGCGATGGCCTTGAACAGCCGGCCCATCTCGCCGCGGCCTTCGCCAAGCAGGCGCTGCACGCCGGCGTCGACCTCGTCGCCCTTCTCGCGCGGCACATAGGCCTTGAGCGCCAGCGCGCGTTTCTCGACGCCAAGATTGCGCAGGAACTGGGCCTGCTCGACCGGACCGAAAGTGCGGGCGCCCATCCGCTCGGCGGCGAGCGCCAGTGCCTGGAAGTCGACATGGGCGGTGAGGTCGACCTCGCCCGGCGACACCAGCGGATTGGCGAAGGCGTGGCCTCCCACTGCCTGCAGCGTCTCGCCGACCGCGCTTTGGGCGTGGCCGTAATCGACGATCAGCGCCGCGCCGTGCTGGCTCACGACGCGCTGGCCGATGGCAAGACCGAGATGCTCGGACCGCCACTCGTAGATCGAGCCGATCGGTGCGTCGCGCACCTGCGGCGGCAGCATCTGCTCAAACAGTGGAATTTGTTCGTCGCTGATTCCGAAGGCGAGGCTGCCGGCATTGTCGATCTCGACTGTGCGCTCGTACCAGCCGTTGAACTGCTTGATCGCCTGGTTGACCGGGAGGGCGTCGACGAATTCGTTGGCGAGGACGATCACCTGACCCTCGGGCACGTCTTCAAACGATTCGTGCCACATCACCGGCACGTCGAGCGCGCCGAAAGACACCTCCTGCCGCTTGCGCAGCACGGGGCTCGCCTCGACCAGATGCACGACGATGGCCTGGCGGAACTTCGGCACCACCTGCGCCGCGCGCAGCGCGTCCAGCAGCATGGTGCCGCGGCCGGGGCCGAGCTCCACCAGCCGCACGTTCTCGGGCTGGCCCATCAGGTGCCACGCCGATGCAGCCCACAGCCCGATCAGTTCACCGAACACCTGGCTGATCTCCGGCGAGGTGGTGAAATCGCCGGTGCGCCCCAGCGGGTCGCGCGTCATGTAGTACCCGTAATCCGGGTGCGTCAGGCAATAGCTCATGAACTGCCGGACCGACATCGGCCCGGCCTTCTGAATGCGGACGCGGATTTCCGCTTCCAGCGGCGAATGATCCATCGGTTACGCTCGTTGCAGGGGCGGGCGGCTGAGGGCTGCGGCGACAAAGCCGGCGCCGGCCAGCATCAGCGGCACCGACAGCACCATGCCCATCGTGAGGCCCCCCCAAAGAAATCCAAGCTGCGGGTCCGGTTCGCGGAACAATTCACAGACGATCCGGGCGATACCGTAGCCGATTGCGAACGCGCCTGTAATCAGCCCCGGCCGCTTCAGGGCGCCCGCGCGCATCAGGAACCAGAGCGCCGCCAGCAGGACCAGCCCTTCCAGCGCCGCCTCGTAGAGCTGACTCGGATGGCGCGGCAGCGGACCCGCGCCGGGGAACACCATGGCCCAGGGCACGTCGGTCGGCCGTCCCCAGAGCTCGCCGTTGATGAAGTTCGCAAGCCGCCCCAGGAACAGCCCGATGGTCGCAACCGCGCAGGTGATGTCGCCGATCGACAGGATCGACAGCCCGCGCTTGCGCGCGAACAGCACGACCGCGAGGACGCAGCCCGCGAATCCGCCGTGGAACGACATGCCGCCGGTCCAGAGCTTGACGATGTCGGCCGGGTTCGCGGCGAAATGCGCCGGGTTGTAGAACAGCACATAGCCGAGGCGGCCGCCGAGGATGATGCCGAGCGTCACCCACAGCACATAGTCGTCGAAATCGGTCACGGTCAGCGGCGCAGGGCCGCCCCACAGCCGCTCCGACCGGATGATGGCGCGGGCGTAGAGCCAGCCGAGCAGGATGCCGACAATATAGGCAAGCGCATACCAGCGGATCGCGAACGGTCCGATCGAGACCAGCACGGGATCGAAGGCGGGAAACTTCAGGACCGAAAATGGCATTGGGCGGCCGCCGCTGTGGCCGCCGTGAATGCGGTCACGCGCGAGGCGAAGTCAAGATGCGCGGCGGCACCGCCTATTGCGTGACGGTTGCGGCCGGCGGCACGGCCTGCGCCCGCGCGTCGGGGGTGGGCACTGCGGCGGATGCCGCGCGGCCGTCGGTCTGGCTCGAGGGCGCGGCGTTTGCCTTTGCGGCCAGCCGCCGGTCGACCGCCTGCTTCAGGCGTGCGGCGATGTCCTCGGTCGTGGCGCCCCGGATGCAGCCGGCCATCGCCAGCCGCGTGTAGCTCGTGACGCCATGGCGGGCGTCGTCGGTCGCGCGCACCATGAACTGCTCGGCGCGTCCGCCGGCTCGCCGCAGCATTTCGACGAATGCGGTCTGATGACGCTCCGGCACCTTGCTGTCCTCGGGATCGGTCACGACGAGGATGCGGGCGGTGCTCCTCGCGGCGATCGCCGGGATGGACGCTGCAACGTCGAAATAGTCGGCTGCCGGGTCGGCCGATCGCCGTGCGGCGCGCAATGCGGCGAGCCGCCCGGCGCCCAGCGCCGCGCAGCCGATGTCGGACCGCAGCGCCACCAGGCCGCCGGCGAGCTTCGATCCGCCCGACTGGCCGATCAGGTGGAACCCTTCGTAGCGATGCCGCGCCTTGATGGCGTCGAGGGCGGCGTTGGCGATCTGCAGTTCGAGCGAGGTGTGGCGGATGCGATGGTCGCCCGAGGAGCCGTCGACCCCGGGGCGCGCCAAATAGATCGCCGAAGTCCGGTTCTGGCGCGAGAGATGGTCGGCGGCGCGCTGGAAGTCGCCGGTGTCGAGGTCCCGGTCGCGTGGACCGAGGGTGAATTCTCCGGTGCGGAGATTGAGCCGGCCGAGCCGGTCGCCTTGCAAGAACACCACCGGACGGGTGCCGTCGCCGCCCGCAGCGGACAGGTAATAGCGGATGCAGAATTCGCGGCCCGACACCTTCAGCCAAACGGCCATGGGCGTCACCGAGCATCGGTCGGGGTTGGCGGCAATGCCGCGCAGCATGTCGGCGACCGGGACGATCTCCGCCCGAACCGGGAGCGCCGCCGCCAGCAGCACGAAGGCCGCCGCGAGCAGCCTGGGCCTCAGCCTAGAGCGTTGGTTCGAAGGGCCAATCGGCATCTTGGGGTCCCGGCGGGCGGATACTTGGGATTGGTCGCGGTTGGCGCCCCGGCGGTTCACGGCCCGGCCATAATTGCCGTGGGATGCGACTGGCGTGCGACGGGCCTTGCGACGGCTGGGGACCGACGCCATTGTCTTTGGGTGATTTGGTCTTGACGCGATTGACCATGGCCCTTTCGTCCCGGCTTGTTTGCCTTGGACGAATCCGGCCGTTTCCCGGGAGCCCTGCATGACCCAGACCAGCAACCGGTTCTTCGACGAGGTGGCGCGGCTGATGAATGACGCCGCCGGCGTCGCGCAGGGGGTTCGCCGCGAATTCGACACCATGGTCCGCACCCAGGCCGAGCGGGTGCTGAACGAGCTCGACGTGGTCAAGCGCGAGGAGTTCGAGGCGGTCAAGGAAATGGCCCGGCTCGCCCGCGAGGAAAACGAGGCGCTGAAGGCCCGGATCGCGGCGCTGGAGGCCAAGCCCGGAAAATCCGGTTAACGATCGCGCCCTAACCCGCCAGCCCGGTTTTCTTGTGTTTCCGCACCATCGCGGCTATACAGCCGCCCGCCGCGGGCCGGTTGACACGGCGCGCGGCTGAAAGCCCCGGCTCCAGCACCCCTGGAGGCATGCCGAGGGCTCGAAAACCCAGCCAATTCAGGCTTCTAAACGAGGATTAGTCATGGCGACCGTCAAGGAAATCAAGGCGACGGCGCGTCCGCGGGCAGGCAAGGGGGCCGCCCGTGCGGAGCGCAGAGCCGGCCGCGTCCCAGGTGTCATTTACGGCGATCAAAAGCCCCCGATCACCATCTCGCTCGACTACAGCGACCTGCGGCAGAAAATCTACGGCGGCCGCTTCCTGACCACGATCTACGATCTCGAACTCGAGGGCGTGAAGCACCGCGTGATCCCGCGCGACTTCCAGCTCGATCCGGTCAAGGACAATCCGGTCCATGTCGACTTCATGCGGCTCGGCGAGGGCGCCGAAATCCGCGTCGCGGTTCCGGTTCGGGTGATCAAGGCCGACCAGTCGCCGGGTGTGAAGCGCGGCGGCACGGTCAACATCGTCGCTCACACGATCGACGTGCAGTGCAAGCCGGAAGAAATTCCGGAGGCGATCGAGGTCGACGTTTCCGAGCTTGAAATTAACTATTCCAAGCACCTGAGCGACATCGTGCTCCCGCCCGGTCTGAAGGTTGTGTCGCGGGCCGCGCTGACGCTCGTCACCATCGTGCCGCCGTCGGGCTACGCCGAAGAAATGCGCGCTGCCGCCGAAGCGGCCGCTGCCGCCGCGACGGCCGCTGCCGCCGCCGCGGAAGCCGGCGCGGTTCCA
>VGEP01000012.1 GCA_016869215.1 Alphaproteobacteria bacterium
GCGAACGCGGTGCGGCTGGAACGGGACGCGGCGACGGTGCGGCGGGCCTCGCCGGCGGTTCGGCGCGCCGCACCAGCGGACCGCGCGTCGAATCGCGCGCCTGGCGCGCCGACTCGGCCTCGACCTTGCGGATCGCCTCTTCAAGCGCGAGCCGTTCGCGGGTGATCTCCGACTCGTCCAGCGCCGGCTGGACTCCGCGCAGCTGCGCCACCAGCGCCGTGCGGGCCCGCTCATAGAGCGCACGCCGGTTCTCGCCGGTGTTCTTTTCGAGACCGGCAACGGCGCGGGCGATGAGCGGATGATAGTCGGCCATCGTTTATGCGTTCCGCGCTAAAGCAGAATGACGCTTCTGCGTATCGTCATTCTGCTCGATCTCCTTTGGTTGAGCATGATCTCGTCCGAAAACCGGTTCCCACTTTTCGGGATCATGCTCTAGCTCTCGAACGGATTGCGCATCAGTATAGTGTCCTCACGCTCGGGGCTCGTCGACAACAATGCCACCGGGCAGCCGATCAGTTCCTCGATCCGCCGCACGTACTTGATCGCCGCCGCCGGCAATTGCGCCCATGAGCGCGCCCGCGCCGTGCCCTCCCGCCAGCCCTCCGCGATTTCGTAGACCGGCTCGACTCGGGCCTGGGCGTGCTCGCTGGCCGGAAGATAGTCGATTTCCCGGCCGTCGAGGCGATAGCCGGTGCAAATCTTGATCTCGGGAAGCCCGTCCAGGATGTCGAGCTTGGTCAGCGCGATGCCGTCGATCCCGCTGGTTCGCACGGTCTGGCGCACCAGCACGGCATCGAACCAGCCGCAGCGGCGGCGGCGGCCGGTCACGGTTCCGAACTCGCGGCCGCGCTGGCCGATGCCGTCGCCGATCGGATCGCCCTCGGGCAGTTCGGTCGGGAACGGCCCGGCGCCGACGCGCGTGGTGTAGGCCTTGCAGATGCCGAGCACATAGCCGATCGCGCCCGGGCCCAGCCCCGAGCCGGTCGCGGCCTGCGAGGCCACCGTGTTCGAGGACGTGACGTAAGGATAGGTGCCGTGGTCGATGTCGAGCAGCGCGCCCTGCGCGCCCTCGAACAGAATGCGCCGGCCTTCGCGCCGTTTGTCGTCGAGCAGCGACCAAACCGATCCCATGTAGGGCAGCACCTGCGGCGCGACGTCGGCGAGCTCGTCGTAGAGCGCGCTTGGCTCGATCTCCTTCAGGCCCAGCCCGCGGCGCAGCGCATTGTGGTGCGCGAGAAGCCGGTCGATCTTGCCGTTCAGCATCTGCAGGTCGGCAAGGTCCATCAGCCGGATGGCTCTGCGGCCGACCTTGTCCTCGTAGGCCGGGCCGATGCCGCGGCCGGTGGTGCCGATCGCGCCCTTGCCGGAGGCGCGCTCGCGCACCACGTCGAGCTCCTGGTGCAGCGGCAGAATGAGCGTCGCGTTCTCGGCGATGCGCAGGTTGTCGTGGGTGACCGCGACGCCCTGCTCGCGCAGCCGGTCGATCTCGGCGATCAGCGCGCGCGGATCGAGCACCACGCCGTTGCCGATCACCGAAAGCTTGTTCGGCCGCACCACGCCGGACGGCAGGAGCGACAGCTTGTAGGTCTTGCCGTCGATGACGAGCGTGTGGCCCGCGTTGTGCCCGCCCTGAAAACGCACCACCACGTCGGCCTGCTCGGAGAGCCAATCGACGATCTTGCCCTTGCCTTCGTCGCCCCACTGCGAGCCGACCACCACCACATTCGCCATGCCGAATCCTTCCCCGGCCGGCGGCGTCCCCCGCTGCCGATGCCAACCCCTTGGGGCCCAATCTCGGATAAAGGATGACAAATGGCCAGACAAGGCGGGCGGGGCCCGCCCGGGGCGGCGGCGGAAGGCCCATACCGTAGGGTTTTCAAGATGTTAACCAATCCGCCGCCCGGCCTGCACGCGGTGGCGAAAAGCGGCCGAAAGCGGACTGCGGGCGGACATTGAGCCGCTTCGTTCATTGGCGGCCGCGCGAACGCCGGCAAGCGGGATTCGTTGTACGCTCGACGCCAAAAGTCTCCGCAGGAGAGCGCCCATGCGCACGGTCCTGAAGCTCATCGCCGCAGCCATGGCGATCGCGGGTTCGGCGACGGCTTTGCCGGCCCAAGGCCCGCAGCCCCCGATCGTCAAGGTCGAGAGGCTTCGCCAGATTTCGCCCCGCGTCCACATCATCCCCGACAACAGCGTTCCCGCCGTGCCCAACGTCGGCTTCGTGGTCGGCGAGCGCGCCGCGCTGGTGATCGACACCGGGCTGGGGCCCCCGAACGGCACCGCGGTCCACGAGGTCGCGCGGAAGCTCGCAGGCGCGAAGCCGCTCTATCTCGTCACCACCCACGTCCATCCCGAGCACGACCTCGGCGCCCAGGCGTTTCCGGCAACCACCACCCTGATCCGCTCGGCCCGCCAGGTGAAGGACATTGCCGAGTTCGGCCTGCGGCTCGCCAATGTGTTCGCCGGGCGCTCCGCGGTTCACGCCGAGTTGCTGAAGGGCGCGGAGTTCCGCAAGGCCGACATCACGTTCGAGGACAGCCACGACCTCGACCTCGGCGGCGTCCGGGTGACGCTCATGGCGATGGGGCCGAACCACACGCTCGGCGACACTGCCGTCTGGATCGAAGCCGACCGCGTGCTGTTTTCCGGCGACGTCGCGATGCGCGCGCAGCCCGTGTTCTCGAGCCCCCATTCGAGCCACCGCCATTGGCTCGCAAGCCTCGACCGGCTGGAGGCGCTGAAGCCCGCCATCGTGGTGCCAAGCCACGGCCCCACCGCCGACGGAACCATCTTCATCGGCGGCTATCGCAGCTATCTGGTGGAGGTGCGCGACCGCACCGCGGCGGCAAAGAAGGCCGGCCGCAGCGCCGAGCAGGCGGTGCAGGCCGTCACCGCAGCCTTCGGCGACCGCGCCCCCGACAAGGGACGCCTCGCCGGCGCGATCCGCGCGGCTTACGCCGAGGCGCCGTAAGCGCGACGCTCGGGCCGGCGGATTGACGAGACCCTAAAACCTCAGCGCCCGCGCGTTCTGCACCTGCGGCAGCGCCCGCACCTTGGCGAGCACCGCCTCCGGCAGTTCGCCGTCGATCTCGATCAGCGCGATCGCGTTGCCGCCCGGCGCCTCGCGGCCGACGTGGAAGGTCGCGATGTTGATGCCGGCGTCGCCCAGCGTCGAGGAGAACTTGCCGATGAAGCCCGGCTTGTCGAGGTTGGTGATGTAGATCATCGAGGGGCCGAACTCCGCGTCCATACGGATGCCCTTGATGTTGACGATGCGCGGGCGGCCGTCGGCGAACACCGTGCCGGAAACGTGCCGCTCCTGCCGCTCGGTCGTCACCGTGACCGTGATCAGGCTTTCGTAGTCGCCCGCCGCCTCGCGCGTCACCTCCTCGATCACGATGCCGCGCTCTTTCGCCACCACCGGCGCGGACACCACGTTGATGTCCTGCAGCATCGGCCGCAGCAGGCCCGCGATCGCCGCCGACGTCAGCGCCTTGGTGTTCATGGCCGCGACCGCGCCCTCGTAGGCGATCTGCACCTTGCTGATGCCGGTCTCGGTGAGCTGGCCCGCGAACGAGCCGAGCTTCTCGGCGAGCGCCACGAAGGGCTTCAGCCGCGGCGCCTCCTCCGCGGTGATCGAGGGAAAGTTGACGGCGTTGGAGATCGCGCCGCGCAAGAGATAATCCGACATCTGCTCGGCGACCTGCAGCGCGACGTTCTCCTGCGCTTCCGAGGTCGACGCGCCGAGGTGCGGCGTGCACACCACGTTCGGCAGCGTGAACAGCGGATTGCTGGTCGCCGGCTCCTCGACGAACACGTCGAAGGCCGCGCCCGCGACCTGGCCGGATTTGAGCGCGTCGTACAGCGCCGCCTCGTCGACCAGCCCGCCGCGCGCGCAATTGATAATGCGCACGCCCTTTTTCATTTTCTTGATCGCGGCGGCGTCGATGACGTTCCTGGTCTTGTCGGTCAGCGGCGTGTGCAGCGTGATGAAGTCGGCGCGGCGGAACAATTCGTCGAGTTCCACCTTTTCCACGCCGAGGTCCATCGCCCGCTCCGGCGACAGGAACGGATCGTAGGCGATCACCTTCATCTTCAGGCCGATGGCGCGGTCGGCGACGATCGAGCCGATGTTGCCGCAGCCGATCACGCCGAGCGTCTTGCCGAAAATCTCGACGCCCATGAACTTGTTCTTCTCCCACTTGCCGGCGCGGGTCGACACGTCGGCCTCGGGAATCTGCCGCGCCAGCGCCAGCATCAGCGAGATCGCGTGCTCTGCGGTGGTGATGGAATTGCCGAACGGCGTGTTCATGACGATCACGCCGCGCGCGGTAGCCGCCGGAATGTCGACGTTGTCGACGCCGATGCCGGCGCGGCCGATGACTTTGAGGCTTTTCGCCTTCTCCAGAATCTTCGGCGACACTTTCGTGGCCGAACGGATCGCAAGGCCGTCGTAGTTGCCGACGATCTCGGCAAGCTTGTCCTTGTCCTTGCCGAGGTTCGGCTGGAAGTCGACCTCGATGCCGCGGTCCTTGAAAATCTGGACGGCGGCGGGCGAGAGAGCGTCGGAGATGAGAACGCGGGGGGCCATATCGGGCTCCGGTGTTTCGGCTTGCGCAGCCCCTCTCCCCTTGCGGGAGTGGGGCGCGCGACAGCGCGGGTGAGGGGTCGGCAGCGGTGAGGGCCTTCCCCCTCACCCGGCGCGCGCCTTCAGCGCGCGCCACCCTCTCCCTCAAGGGGAGAGGGTAACTAGCGGCTAGGCCGCCTTGGGCAGCGCGTCTCGCGCTTCGGCGTAGGCCCAGTCGAGCCAGAGCGTGAGCGCCTCGACGTCGGCGGCCTCCACGGTCGAGCCGCACCAGATGCGAAGCCCGGGCGGCGCGTCGCGGTATGCGTCGATGTCGTAGGCGACGCCTTCCTTTTCGAGCGCCGCGGCGAGACCCTTGACGAACTTCGCCTGCGCGTCGGCCGGCAAAGCCAGCACCGCCGGATCGACCACCTTGAGACAGACCGAAGTGTTGGAGCGGATCGCGGGATTGCCGGTGAGGAACGCGACCCACGGCGTGACCGCGACCCAGTCGGCGACCGCCTTCGCGTTGGCGTCGGCGCGCGCCATCAGGCCTTTCAGCCCGCCCGCGTTCTTCGCCCACACCAGCGCGTCGAGATAGTCCTCGACGCACAGCATCGACGGCGTGTTGATGGTCGCGCCCTCGAAAATGTCCTCGCTGATCTTGCCGCCCTTGGTGAGCCGGAAGATCTTCGGGATCGGCCATGCCGGCGTGTGGCTCTCCAGGCGCTGCACCGCGCGCGGCGACAGCACGATCATGCCGTGCGCGGCTTCGCCGCCCAGCGCCTTCTGCCAGGAGAACGTGACCACATCGAGCTTGGCCCAATCGAGCGGCTGAGAGAACGCGGCGGAGGTGGCGTCGCAGATCGTCAGGCCCTTGCGGTCGGCCTTGATCCAGTCGGCGTTCGGAACGCGCGCGCCGGAGGTGGTGCCGTTCCAGGTGAACACCACGTCGGTGTCGGTATCGGCTTTCGAAAGATCGGGAATCTCGCCATACGGCGCTTTGAGTACCGTCACGTCCTTGAGCTTCAGCTCCTTCTGGACGTCGCCGACCCAGCCTTCGCCGAACGACTCCCAGGCCAGCATGGTGACCGGGCGCGGGCCGAGCAGCGACCACAGCGCCATCTCGACCGCGCCGGTGTCGGAGGCCGGCACGATGCCGATGCGGTAATCCGCCGGCACCTCCAGCACTTCGCGGGTCAGGTCGATGGCGCGCTTGAGCTTCGCCTTGCCGATCTTGGATCGGTGCGAGCGTCCCAGAACTGCGTCGGTGAGGGCTTGGAGACTCCAGCCGGGGCGCTTGGCGCAGGGGCCGGACGAAAAGTGCGGGGTGACCGGCCGCACGCCGGGCTTGTTCGCCATGAGTCTATCCTTCCAGATAGAAGCCCCTCGTTGGGGAGGGGTGTCCCACCGCGGGAGATAGAGAACGCAATGCCCCGCGTCAAGCCGCCGCGGCGCGCGTCAGCCAAAAGGCGGAGGCAGCGTCAATCCAGCTGGTAGCGGAAACCCACCCTCACCTCCTGCGCCGAGATATTGCGGAAGGTGGCGATGTTTCCGAGCGAATCGTGGGCGCTGACGGCATTGCCGAGATTCAGATATCGGTAACCAACGTCGATATCCCAGCGCGGCAGGATCCGGTAGCTGATGCCCGCCATCGCGGCCCAGGCCAGATTCCATTTGGTCCCGACCTGCACCAGCTGGTTCGGCAAGGCCGTGTTCCGGTAGTCGTAGGTGCGCGTGTACGAGACGCCGGCGCCGGCGCCCACATAGGGCGTCAGCCGGTACCAGGTGCCGAGGTCGAAATAGCCGTTCGCCAGAATCGCCGTGGTGTCGATGCTGGTCGTGTACTGGGGCTGGGCGGCCGCGCCCTGGGTCGTGGCCTTGACCTTCACCGGCGCGCTGTAGTCGATCGTCATGTCGCCGCGGAACCAGCGGTGCTTGAATCCCGCGCCGGCGCCGGCCGACACCGCGTTGCCGATCGAGTGGCTGCGGACCGTAGCGGTCACGTCGACGTGGTCGAGGCGGTTGATGCGATAGCCGATGTCGCCGCGCAGGTACCAGCCCGAGCGGTACTCGCGCGCCTGCGGCGACGGCTCGTCGTCGTCCTGCGGCCAGAGTCCGGGCGCGTCGGCGGCGTGCGCGTTCGCGGCAAACGCGAGCGCCACGGCTGCGGCGGCGGCAAGCTTCAGGACATTGGCCATGGGGCGTTCCGGGTCGGCGGTTCGCTCAGCCCCGCCGCATCAGCGGCGGCAGCAAATAGGGGTCGTGGTGCTTCATGGGCGGTTCGAGCATCCAGCGCACGCCGAACCTCAGATCGTGCGAGGTGATGTCCTTGAAGTGCAGCGGGTTGTAGATGTTGTTGACACCTTGGAAGGTCTTGATGTCGCCGCTCATGGCGTCGCCCAGGCTGACGTAGCGATAGGCGAACTCCAGCGACAGGCTGGAATTGACCTTGTAGGCGACGCCGGCGTGCGCGGCCCAGGCGAAGTTCCACTTCGACGCGGTGTCGGCATAGGCGACGCTCGGCGTCATCGTGCCAACGTCCATGAAATTGCTGATCGTGTTGTAGGACGCGCCGATGCCGACGCCGACGAACGGCGTGAACGAATACCAGGTGCCGAGATCGACATAGACGTTGGCGAGAGCGAGCCACTCGGACTTCGATCCGCGGTATTCGTTCGTGCTGGTCGTGCCGACGATATCGAAACCGTGGAAGTTCGCCTTGCCGCGATACTCGCCGGTCACGTCGAAGCGCAGCCAGTTGTTGAACTGGTATCCGATGCCGAGGCCGAAGATCGGCGCGCTGTCGAAGTCCTTGTGGACGACCCTCACCGCGGAGGTGAACAGCGCGTTGTCCAGCTTCTTGACCTTCTGGTTGCTCATTCCGATGTCGCCGCGCAGGTACCAGCCCGAGGCTTCGGGGATCGGCGGCGCATAAACCGGGGGCAATTGCGGCATGTCGGCCGCGCGGGCTGCGGTCAGAGACATCGCAGCCAAGGCAACGAACGCCACGACCCTTACGCTCACCATGACATCACCCTCTCGTCCGGCCGGGACGCACTGCGACTCGGCGTGGATGAACTCGACGGAGGCGAAGATGCCAGCGAATGTTTAAGCGAGGATTAACCTTAACTCTTAACCGTGTTCCTTAACGAAGGCCGTTCGCGCGCCGGCGCGATCCGCGCAAACGCAGAAGCCGCGCCGGTTTTCGCACCGCGCGGCTTTGCGCATTTCAGCAATCGTTAAGGCCGGTTCACCAATGCGGCGGCGCGGACCGCGCTAGGCCGCGTCGCGTTGGGCTGCGGCGAAGCGACCGGCGATCTCGACGCGGTCGCGGCCGCCGGTCTTGGCTTCGTACAGGGCGCTGTCCGCAAGCTTGACGAGGTCGCGCGGTTCCAGTCCCTGCCGCGGGATCATGCATGCCACACCGATGCTGACCGTGGGCACGCTGTCGGGTCTTTCGTGCTGGGCTTTGCGAAGTGCCGTCAGACTTGAACGAATCGCCTCGGCGCGCACCGCCGCTTCCGCAGGGGCCAGACCCGGCAACAGGACGGCGAACTCCTCCCCTCCATAACGCGCGCACATCTCCGACGCGCGCCGGATGTTGAGCCTGATGCAGTCCGCGATTGCAGCGAGCGCGGCATCGCCCGCTTGATGGCCGAAGGCATCGTTGTAGGCCTTGAAATGGTCGGCATCGAGCATGAGCAGCGACACCGGCGTCCGCGACCGCATCGCCCTGTTCCATTCGCGTGCAAACGCAGCGTCGAGGGCACGGCGGTTGGCGATGCCCGTCAGGCTATCCGTGGTCGCCATCGCCGCCATTCGCGCTTCGGCTTCGCCGTGCTTGCGCAGCGCGCGGACCAGGAATCCGAGCAGCATCAGGTTGATCGCGCAAAGCGATACGGCCAAGGCGCCGAGCAGCCAGGCTTTCCTGCGCCACGGCGCGTAAATATCGTCGGTCGCGAGATTGTAGCTGAGAATCAACGGATAGTCGGCGATGCGCCGGAACACGAACATACGCTCCACGCCGTCAAGCCCGCCCACCTTTTCGAACCATCCGCTGGAAGCGGCCGAAATGCGCTCATAAGCCGGAGTCCCGGCAAAGCTGCGTCCGATCAGCTCGGGCAGGAACGGCGCGCGCATGATCAGTTCGCCGCTGTCGCGGATCAGCGTGACGGTGTCGCGCGGTCCGAGATTGATCTGGCTGAACATGGACGCGAAATAGCTGAGGCGCATGCTGCCTGCGACGACTCCCGTGAAACGCCCTTTATCGTCGGTAAGCGTCCGGCTGATCGCGATATAGTCGCCGTCGATCGCGCGCCAGGGTTGGCTTACGTAGAATCCGGCTCGCGGGTTCCGCTTGAGCGCGAGAAAGTAGTCGCGCTCGGAATGGTCCTCCGGCATCGGAACCCAAATGCGGGAGTCGTGGGTCAGCGTGCCGTTGCGGTCCAGGACGACGATCGAGCCCATGTCCTTGGCCGAGGCCGAACGGTCGAACAGCACCCGTTGGCGCAGCTCCGGGTCCAGGGCGTCGATGCCGTGCATCTTCAATCCGTCGACGACCGCCTCCAGCGAAATCCCGTAGAGTTCCAGGTTGCGTTCGATCTCCGAACTCATCGAGGCGACGACATTCTGCGCGGCGAGGCGCGCCTGATCGCGGTCGCGACTGCGGCTTTCCCAGAGGCCCAGCGCAAAGAGCGCGCAGAACGCCACGGTGATCGCGCTGCCCAGCGCAACCAGACGCCCGGCGCTGTCGCGCGCCGGCGCCACCGGTTCGGAGGTCGTTGCGGTATTCATCCCCAGGTCCCGTCCCTTAATCCACACTAGGGATGCGGGATTTAGAATCGCGGCTCCGATTGCAGAGGATTTGACGAACGGCCTTAAGGTCTCGGCAACCAAGTTTGGGCGCGAGGCCAACGCGTGGAATGCCATTGGCGCGCCACAGGCGGCTCAAAAACGCCGCGAGCCGCGCCGGCTTTTGTCCGGCGCGGCTCTGCACACTTCAGCAATCGTAAGACGGGTCGGCAATGCGGCGGCGCGGACCGCGCGTCGGGCGCGCGCTCAATCGCTGCTGTCGCCGAGCTTGCCGATGTGATGCTGCGAGTAGAGTTCGACGCCGAGCTTGGCGACCAGATCGATCTGGGTTTCGAGGAAGTCGATGTGCTCCTCCTCGTCGTGCATCAGCTTCTCGAACAGGTCGCGCGACACGTAATCGCGCACCGCGTGGCAGTGCGTCGCCGCCTCCTCGTAGAGCGCACGCGCGGAAATCTCGGCCTTGAGGTCGCAGTCCAGCACCTCCTTGACGTTCTGGCCGATGTGCAGCGGATCGAGCACCTGCATGTTGGGGAAGCCGTCGAGGAAGATGATCCGCTCGATCAGCTTGTCGGCGTGCTCCATCTCCTCGATCGATTCCTTGCGCCAGTATTTGGCGAGGTCCTTGAGGCCCCAGTTGTCCAACAGCCGGTAGTGCAGCCAGTACTGGTTGACGGCGGTGAGCTCGTGACGAAGCCCCTTGTTGAGATAATCGACGACTTTGGCATCGCCCTTCATGACGCGCTCCTGTGGCTCGATCGGACTTGGCCGCGGCCCAAGTTGCGACCCATGCCGCAGCCCGATTGGAAGACATCTAATGGGTCGATCCGGTTCCAGCCAACGCGCGAAATGCGGCATCCACCGTATTCGGCGGTTCCGCAGGACCGACCGGCGAAAATTGCTGAGATTCTAGGCGCGCCGGTCCGAAGCGCGGCCGTTGCAGGCGGCGCCGGCGGCGTCGAGCGCCTCGTCCATGATCTGGCGGATGGTCTGGGCGCAGCGGCCGCATTGCGGGCTGCATCCGAGGCAGCCGTAGACCTGCCCCGCCGTGCGCGGGCGCTGTTCCGCGGCCACCGCCTTGCGGACGTCCTGGTCGCTCAAGACATTGCAGGAACAGACGATCATAACGGCTCCCGGCGGCCGATATCGATAAGGCACCGCCCCGGCCTGGGCAAAGGGAATCCGCAGTTTTTATACGTTCTCTAATCTGCCGCCGGCTTGCGATGGATCAAGTGACCGCGTGGACCGTCCATCTAACTTTTCAACTGCGATGCGACAGAGCCCATAGACAGGAGAACAGGCCCGCGCAGAGGCGCGCCACCCGACGGGAGGGGCCAATGACGATCTACATTTGCCCAATGCATTCGAAGGTCCGCCAGGACGGCCCCGGAAAATGTCCGGATTGCGGAATGGCCTTGCTGCCGGAGGGCGCCAGGTTCGGATTGCTCCGCCACATGCTCGGCAGCCCGTTGCACATCGCGATCATGGTCGGCGCGATGGTGGCCGTCATGGCCGTTGCCATGATGCTGCTGCACTGAACCGCAACGGGCTTGCTGCTTACGCCGCGACGTCCGTCAGCGCCTCGACGATGCCGTCGACCGCGTCCTCGACCAGCGCCTTGTCGTCGCCCTCGCCCATCACGCGGATCACCGGCTCGGTGCCGGACGGCCGGATCACCAGCCGCCCCTGGCCGTCGAGCTTCTGCTCGGCAGCCTTGATCGCGGAGCGCACCTTGGCGTCCTCCAGCGGCTTGCCCTTCTTGTAGCGCACGTTGCGCAGGATCTGCGGCAGCGGTTCGAAGCGGTGGCAGACCTCCGACACCGGCTTGTCGAGCTTCTTGACCACCGCCATCACCTGCAGCGCAGCGACCAGCCCATCGCCGGTCGTGGCGTAGTCCGACAGGATGATGTGGCCCGAGGTCTCGCCGCCGAGGTTGTAGCCTTGCGCCAGCATGCGTTCGAGCACGTAGCGGTCGCCGACCGCGGTGCGCTCGAGCTTCAGCCCGAGCGAGCCGAGATAGCGTTCGAAGCCGAGGTTCGACATGACGGTCGCGACCACGCCGGGCTTCGCCAGCCGCCCGTCGCTGTTCCAGCTTTCGGCGATCACCGCCATGAGCTGGTCGCCGTCCACCGCGTGGCCGCGCTCGTCCACGATCAGCACGCGGTCGGCGTCGCCGTCGAGCGCGATGCCGATGTCGGCGCGCACCTCGCGCACCTTGCGCGCCAGCGCGTCGGGCGCGGTCGAGCCGCAGTCCTTGTTGATGTTGAAGCCGTCCGGCTCGACGCCGACGGCGACCACTTCCGCGCCGAGCTCCCACAGCGCCTCAGGCGCGACGCGATAGGCCGCGCCGTTGGCACAATCGACCGCGACCCGCAGGCCTTCGAGCGACATGTTGCGCGGCAGCGTGCGCTTGGCGAATTCGATGTAGCGGTCCTGCACGCCGTCGATGCGTTTGGCGCGGCCGAGGTCGGCGGGCTTGGCGAGCTTCTTGGTGAAGTCGCCGTCGACCAGCTTCTCGATCTTCAGCTCGATCTCGTCCGACAGCTTGAAGCCGTCGGGTCCGAACAGCTTGATGCCGTTGTCGTCGTAGGCGTTGTGCGAGGCCGAGATCATCACGCCGAGGTCGGCGCGCATCGAGCGCGTCAGCATCGCGACCGCGGGCGTCGGCATCGGGCCGGTCAGCAGCACGTCCATGCCGACCGAGGTGAAGCCCGCGACCAGCGCGGTCTCGATCATGTAGCCGCTGAGCCGCGTGTCCTTGCCGATCAGCACGCGATGGCGGTACTCGCCGTTCTTGAACACGAGGCCCGCGGCCTGGCCGACCTTCAACGCCAGTTCCGGCGTGATCACGCCGTTGGCGCGGCCGCGAATGCCGTCGGTGCCGAAGTACTTGCGAACCATGCCTCACCCAACCCCGCCGCAAACCACTCACGGGTTGGGTGTCTTATAGGCGAATTTTGCCAATTTTCTGCAAATAATTGCGCGCCGGTGGCGGGCATCCGGCGCGCGTTTACCATGTTGCGAAGCGCGAACGCGCCGATTCCGCGCCGCCTAGCGCGATCCGCGCTCGATGTGCTTGTCGGCCGGCGACGGCGCGGGCTGGGTCACGTTGACGGGATCGGAGCCTGGAAAGGATTCCTCCAGGCCCTTCTCCAGCGCACGGTCGAGCTTGCGCCTCTCGGCTTCCTCGGCGGCGCGGCGGTCCTGCGCCTTCTCCTTCGCTGTCTTCGCATTTTCGGCCACGGCCGGATTTGGAATCGACATGGGACTCTCCTTGCCCCGACAACGCCCGGCGCGCCGGAGAGTTCCCGCGGGCCCGGTTCCGCGCGCGGTTTCATGCTATCCATGACGAACGGACCGAGACCCGAGACGAGCGCATCGATGAAGTCCTATCCCAGCATCGAGGACCTGCGCGCCCAGGCGCGCCGCAACGTGCCGAAGATGTTCTTCGACTACGCGGAGGCCGGCTCCTACGAGCAGGAGACGCTCAACGCCAATCGCGACGACATGGCGCGGCTGAAGCTGCGCCAGCGCATCCTGGTCGACGTCGACAAGCGCAGCACGGCGACGACCATTCTCGGCGAACCGGCGTCGGTGCCGCTCGCGCTCGGCCCCATCGGTCTGGGCGGCATGATGTACGGCGACGGCGAGATCATGGCCTGCCGCGCAGCGCAGGCCGCGGGCATTCCCTACACGCTTTCCACCATGTCGATCTGTTCCATCGAGGACGTGGCTGGCGCGGTCGACAAGCCGTTCTGGTTCCAGCTCTACGTCATGCGCGACCGCGGCTTCATCAAGGAACTGATCCAGCGCGCCGCGGCTGCGAAATGCAGCGCGCTGATGCTGACCGTCGATCTGCAGGTGCTCGGCCAGCGCCACAACGACATCCGCAACGGGCTCACCGTGCCGCCGGAGATCAAGATCCGGAACGTGATCGACATCATGACCAAGCCCACCTGGGCGTGGACGATCCTCAAAGGCAAGCGCAAGACCTTCGGCAATCTCGCCGGCCACGTGAAGGGCATGGAGAACATCAACTCGCTCGCCGCCTGGACCGCGAGCCAGTTCGACCCGACGCTGTCGTGGAAGGACGTCGAGTGGGTCAAGAGTCTCTGGCCCGGCAAGCTGATCCTCAAAGGCATCCTCGACGTCGAGGACGCGCGCATCGCGGTGACGACCGGCGCCGACGCCATCAGCGTCTCGAACCACGGCGGCCGCCAGCTCGACGGCGCGCCGTCGGCGATCACGGCACTGCCGCGCGTGGTCGACGCGGTCGGCTCCGACATCGAAGTGATGTTCGACTCGGGCGTGCGCACCGGCGCCGACATGATGCGGGCGCTGGCGCTCGGCGCGAAGTCCTGCATCGTCGGCCGCAGCTACATCTACGGCCTCGGCGCGGGCGGGCAGGCGGGCGTCGCGCGCGCGATCGAGATTCTCGGCAAGGAGCTCGACGTGACCATGGCGCTGTGCGGGGTGAAAAGCGTCGGCGAGATCGGGCGGAATGTGCTGGCCGAGACCGACACGCAGCGATAGCCGCAATGAAGCTCCCCGGCCCCGACCATCCGATTTCGATTGCGCCCGCGCCCGGCCGCGTGCGCGTGACGTTCAACGGCGAGATCGTCGCCGACACCACCCGCGCGCTGGAGCTGCGCGAGACCACCTACAAGCCGGTATTCTACATCCCGCGCGCGGACGCCAACCTGGCGCTGCTGGAGCGCAGCGCGCACGCGACGCACTGCCCCTACAAGGGCGATGCGTCGTACTTCACGATCAAGGCCGGCGAGCGCGCGTCCGAGAATGCGGTGTGGAGCTACGAAACGCCGTTTCCGGCGATGAAGGAGATCGAGCGATATCTGGCGTTCTATCCAAGCCGGGTGGACGGGATCGAGCTGACCCCGGCGTAACCCCGCAATCGCGCCCCGCCCCTACTGCGCCGGCTGCACCAGGGGCTTTCCCTTCTCGACAATGAAGACCGCCATCACCTTGACGGGCTTGCCGCCAGCGGCGCCTTCGTTGTGGATCGCGCGGTCGGGCAATTGAAACGCCTCGCCGACCTTGTAAATGCGCTCCGCCTGGCCGTCGACGAGGTACCAGAATTCGCCCTCCGCGACGTAGGCCATCACCAGGCCCGGATGCGAATGCCGTCCCGACTTGAAGCCGGGCGCCAGTTCGGTGATGCCGAAAATCACCTCGTAGTTCGATCCCGGCACTTCGACTTTGCCGAGCGGCGTACGCTTGACCGGCGACGGCTGCAGCGGCGCCTGCTGGGCGTTGGCCACGACGCCGAACAACACGGCGGCCATCGATCCGAGGAGCAGAGACTGCTTGAGCATGGGACCCTCCCGTTTGTTGGGGCCCCGGCACCGGACGTCGCCGCCCATGGCGTGCCGCGACCGCTCGGTATCCCGTATCGTACATTTTGGATACAATCAAGCCAAGTTTGGATTTCAACTCGGGCCTAGGCAGCCCAGGCGTTGGATACAAGAACCCATGCCGGGTATCCGAACCTTGAGTACCCCGGACCGAGGCGATACAGATCGGGCGTCAGCCGCAACCTTGCCGGGCGCCATGGCCGCATCCGCAGAACAGCTCGTCGGCAGTCTTGCCGACCGCATTTCCGAAAAGATTCTCGCGGGCGAGTACCCGCCGGGCAGCCGCTTGCGTCAGGAGGCGCTGGCCGAGGAATTTTCGGTCAGCCGCACGCCGATCCGCGAGGCGCTGCGGCAGCTCGAGGCCAAGGGCGTCGTTCAACACCGGCCGAACCAGGGCGCCATCGTGCTGGCGCCGAATGCGCGCGACATCCGCGACGCCTATCAGGTCCGGGCCGAACTGGAAGGGCTCGCCATTTCGCTGGCGGCCGAATGGATCACCGACGAGCAGATCGAGCGCATGCGCCGCGCACAGAGGAAATTCGCCGGGGCGGTCGACAAGCTGATCGCAGCCCGGAAAACGAACGCAAAGGCGCCGTTCAGGAACGTGCCGAGCTGGGTCGAATCGAACGACGAGTTCCACGGCGTCGTCATCGAAGCCAGCGGCAACCGGCGGCTGAAGCAGATGATCCAGGACCTGCATCTCGGCTTCACCAGGAACATCATGCTCGCGGCGCTCACGATGGACGGCCGGCGCATGCGCGAGAACGTGTCCCAGCACGAGGCGATCCTGAGCGCAATCGGGCGACACGACGCGGCCGAGGCGCGCAAGGCGATGACGCACCACATTCTGCGTTCGGGGGAACTGGCGGTGTGGTGGCTCGAAAGCCAGGGCCGGCTGGTCGGGCCGGCGCGATAGCCGTTTGCCGCCGGGCGGAGCGGACGGCGGCGTTCGTTGCGCGAGCCATGCGTGCAGCCCGCTTCCGCCGGGTACAACGCCACGCTTTAATCGCAGCTCCGAACCCGCGGAGCCGCCCATGTCCACGTTCCAAAAACCCTCCGTCGCCGACCTGCGCCATGCCGCCGACAGGCTCGGCATGAACCCGAGCATGCATTACCTCGAAACCATGCGCGACATCGTCGCGCCGCTGTGCGCGGCCTATGCGGCGCTCGACGCGTTTCCCGACGAGAAGCCCGCGGTGAAATATCCGGACCGCGCGTGGCGGCGCCCCGCGCCCGCCGAGAACCCGCTCGGCGCGTGGTACGTGACGACGTCGATCAAGGGGGCACCGGACGGCAAGCTCAAAGGCCGCCGCGTCGCGCTCAAGGACAACGTCTGCCTCGCCGGCGTGCCGATGATGGTCGGCGCGCAGTTCCTCGACGGCACGATTCCCGACGTCGACGCCACGATCGCCACGCGCATCCTCGACGCCGGCGGCGAGATCGCGGGCAAGGCGGTGTGCGAGTACTACTGCGTCTCCGGCGGCAGCCACACGTCGTCCACCGGACCGGTGCAGAACCCGCGCAGGCGCGGCCGCACCACCGGCGGCTCGTCGTCGGGCAGCGCTGCGCTGGTGGCGTCCGGCGAGGTGCCGATGGCGATCGGCGGCGACCAGGCCGGCTCGATCCGCATCCCTGCGAGCTACTGCGGCATCGTCGGCCTGAAGCCGACGTTCGGGCTTGTGCCCTACACCGGCATCGGCCCGCTGGAGATGACCATCGACTGCGCGGGCCCGATGACGGCGAGCGTCGCCGACAACGCGCTGCTGCTGGAAGTCATCGCCGGCGCCGACGGGCTCGACTCGCGCCAGCAGAACGTCAGGACCGACTGCTACACCGCCACGCTCGGCGGCGGCGTCGAGGGCCTGCGCATCGGCGTGCTGAAGGAGGGCTTCGGCCATCCCAATTCCGAGCCCGACGTCGACGCCAAGGTGCGCGCCGCGGCGGAGCGCTTCCGTGCGCTCGGCGCCAGCGTGCAGGAGGTGTCGGTGCCCGAGCATCTCACCTTGGGATTTCCGGTCTGGGCGGCGATCCGCGGCGACGCGGCCTGCATCACGCTGCTCGAAATGAACGGCTTCGGCATCAACCACGACAGCTTCTATCCGTTGAGCGCAATGCAGGCGGCGATGCAATGGCGCGAGCACGCCGACGAATTCGCCGACACGCTGAAGATCGCCAGCATCCTTTCGCGCTACACCGTCGACCGCTACGGCGGGCTCTACTACGCCAAGGCGCAGAACCTGCGGCGGCGCCTGCGCGCGGCCTATGACGCGGCGTTCGCGTCGCACGACCTGCTGCTGCTGCCGCCGACCGTGATGAAGGCGACGCCGATCCCGCCGCCCGGCGCGCCGCCGCAGGAGGTGACGCGGCGAAGCTGGGAGGCGACGCGCAACACCTCCCCGTTCAACGTCACCGGCCATCCGGCGATCAGCATTCCCTGCGGAATGTCGGAGGGGCTGCCGGTCGGGCTGATGCTGGTCGGCAAGCACTGGCAGGAAGGCACGATCTACCGCGCATCGCACGCGTTCGAGCAATCGGCCGATTGGCGGACGATGTAGCGCGCAACCCGGATTGCGCTTCCGCCTCCGCGCTTCGCGCTTTGGAGGACAAGCCGCGCGATCCGGGCTACGCTTGCTGCGTTTGTTTCTCCCACCGTCGCAAACGGATCGATCCGCATGACCACGCTGCCGCCGACGCTGCCCACGCCGCCGTTGCCCGAGCCGGTCGCGGTCACGCTTAACCCTGCGACCACCGCGATGCTGATCTTCGACATCGTCGATCCGATCTGCACCAAGCAGCCGAACTGCACCGGCAAGATGGTGCCGGCGATCGTTGCGCTGCTGAAGCGGGCGCGCGCGGCCGGCGTGTCCGTCGGCTACGCGACCCGCGGCCACACCATGGCGAACTGGCTGCCGGAGGTCGCGCCCGCGCCAGGCGACTTCAAAATCGAGAACCAGGCGCAGGACCGCTTCTTCAACACCGATCTCGACGCGGTGCTGAAGGGCAAGGGCATCAAGACGCTGATCCTGACCGGCTGGAAGGTGAGCGGCTCGGTGACCTACACCTCGGTCGCGGCAACGCTGCGCGGCTACACGGTCGTGGTGCCGATGGACACGAGCCTCGACCAGACCGACTTCGAGATCGCGGTCGGGCGGCACCAGATTCTGAATCAGTTCAGCGCGAACGCCAAGAACGAGCCGTTGAAGGACAAGGCCTCGATCTTGAGCCGGACGGATTTGATTTCGTTCAAGTAGCGCGGCAGCCGCGCCCGCCTCACCGCCAGCCCATCCCCGGCGCGACGTGCTTTAATATCGCCTCGATGACATGCGCGTTGTAGTCGACGCCCAATTGATTGGGCACGGTCAGCAGCAGCGTGTCGGCCTCCGCGACCGCTTCGTCCGCCTTGAGCTGTTCGATCAGCGCGTCGGGCTCGTCGGCGTAGCTGCGCCCGAAAATCGCGCGCTCGTTGCCGCCGAGGAAGCCGATCTGGTCCGCCTCCTCGCCGCCGCGGCCGAAATAGGCGCGGTCGCGGTCGTCCATAAGCGCAAAGATGCTGCGGCTCACCGACACCCGCGGCGTGCGCGTATGCCCCGCCTCCTTCCACGCTTCGCGATAGAGCCGGATCTGCTCGGCCTGCTGCTCGTGGAACGGCTTGTCGCTCTCGACGATCTTCAAGGTCGAGCTTTGCAGGTTCATGCCGAGCTTGGCCGCCCACTGCGCCGTCGCGTTCGTCCCCGCGCCCCACCAGATGCGCTCGCGCAAGCCCGCCGAATGCGGCTCGAGCCGCAACAACCCCGGCGGGTTCGGGAACATCGGCCGCGGGTTCGGCCGCGCGAAGCCCTCGCCTTTCAGCACCTCCAGAAACACCTCGGTGTGCCGCCGCGCCATCTCGGCGTCGTTCATGCCCTCCGGCGGCGCGTAGCCGAAGTAGCGCCAGCCGTCGATCACTTGCTCCGGCGATCCCCGTGAAATGCCGAGCTGCAGCCGCCCGCCCGCGATCAGGTCGGCGGCGCCGGCGTCCTCCGCCATGTACATCGGGTTCTCGTAGCGCATGTCGATCACCGCGGTGCCGAGCTCGATGCGCTTGGTGCGCGCTCCGCAGGCCGCGAGCAGCGGAAACGGCGAGCCGAGCTGGCGCGCAAAGTGATGCACGCGGAAATACGCGCCGTCGGCCCCAAGCTCTTCGGCGGCGACCGCAAGCTCGATGGATTGCAGCAGCGCGTCGGCGCCGGTGCGGGTCTGCGACTGCGGCGACGGGGTCCAGTGGCCGAAGGAGAGGAAGCCGATTTTTTTCATGGGGCTTTATGTGAGATGGGTTCGCGCCGTTCTAAAGCGTGTTTGCCGGATATTGAAGCGTGTCATCGCCACGCGTGTCCCGGGCGCTGCGCAGCGTGAAACGCTGCGCTGCAGACCCGGGACCCCGGTATGTCGGAAGGCCAAGGAACCGGGGGCCCGGGTCTCGCCATAGCGCGTCGCAGACGCGCGTGAACGCGCTCATGGCTCTCCCGGGACACGGACCGCCGAACCGCTTGCGCCCGCCCGTCCATAGGACTATATTCCACAGATGCACCCCCGCACCCTGTTCCCCGAAGACGGCCCGATCGTCCGCGTGCGCGTCATGCCCGACGACGACGACGGGCTGACCGCGCCGCGCCCGCGCGGCTCGCGCCGTCCGCACACCGACGGCAAGGTCGCGCGCGTGCGCCGCCTGGTCGAGCAGACCGACATGACCTACGGCGCGATCTCGAAGAAGACCGGCGTCGGCCGCGCCACCATCTGCCGCTGGACGCAAGACTTCGGCTGGCAGCGCCACGGCTGGGCGCCGCGCGCGACCGACCGCATGCCGACCGCGCGCGCGAGCCACCGCCTGAAAGCGCGCACGCTGGCGCGGCGGCTGGCCGCGCTCGCCGAGCGCCACATCCGCGAGCTTGAGGCAAGCGCGAGCGTCGACCAGGACAAGCTCGCCGAGGCGCTGGAGCTTTTGAAGATGGCGAAGGTGGCGGCCCGGCCGAGGAAGCGGAAGGCGGTGGCGCAGGGAAATTCAGGCACGATCTCTCCACCGGTCACCCCCGCGCGGGGCACCCCATCGCGCCCGCGCGATGGGGACCCCGGTGCGGGGGTCCAGGCGTTATCGACGCCCGCACCCGCCGCAGGCGTTGACCCAAGGCGCACGGCGATGGCCGAATTGCTCGCGGCCGGCATCGACCCCTGGCGCGTGCCGGACGAACTGATGGAGGATTTCATCGCCAGCCGTTCACCACCGCCGCCGCGCGGGAGCCGGGGCAGCCGGAGGGGGCAGTATTCGAAACGCAACCGCGAGCACGCGCGGATGCTGAGGCGGATTGGGGAGTGAGAGCCCGTAGTTTGGCCCTCGGCCTATTTGGGTTTAAATGCGCCAATGGGCTTCGGGGTCTTCGTTCACCGCTCGGACTCGATCTACGACGACAGTCCGGCCGAGCGTTATCAGTTTCCGCGCCAATATCTCGGCCGCGTCCAAGCCTGCGTCGGCGACTGGATCGTCTATTACGGGCCTCGCAAAGCGACTGACCTGCGCGGTTACTTTGCGATCGCGAAGGTCGAGCGGATCGTTCCCGATCCTACAGCGGCCAACATGTACCTCGCGCTAATCGAGCCCGGGACCTACCTCGACTTCGTAAATCCCGTTCCTTTCAGCGACACGTCCGGCGTGATTGAACGAGGCGTGCTGAACGCTGAAGGGCGAATCTCCGGCCGCGCCCAATCGGCGGTCCGGCCGCTGTCGGCAGGCGATTTTAATCGCATTGTCGCTTTGGGTCTGAACGACAGCGAGCCGGTGCTTCCACGTGCCGCCGAGGAGCGTTCCCCTGCGGGCTTTAGCGATGTGCAAGCACCGTATGAGTTCGAGCAGGACCGTGACCGAACGCAGTTCACAGTTTCGAGGATCGTGCGCGACCGGATTTTCCGCCGAATCGTATTGCGGGCCTACTCCGAACGCTGCGCCATCAGCGGTCTCAGACTGATCAATGGTCTCGGCCGCGCGGAGGTCGCGGCAGCGCATATCCGGCCGGTCGAAAAGAACGGTCCCGACATCGTCAGCAACGGTCTTGCACTGTCAGGCACGGTGCACTGGATGTTCGATCGTGGATTGATTGGTCTTGCCGACGACCTGCAGATTTTGATTTCGAGGCAGGCGAATGATCCTGACAGCATCAAGGTTCTGATCAACAAGGATGGCTACGCCATTCCGCCGCAGCGGCCGTCCGAACGCCCGCATCCGGCGTTTCTGCAATGGCATCGGGAGAACTGCTTTAAGCAGTAGCGGATTGGATCGCCGTACCTCGTGGCGATTGCGGGCTAACACCCGTCCTGCTTACGGGCCAGAGTTGACATATCTGCCGAATCGATTTGAAGTCAGATTCGCCTCGATGGGCCAAGAAATAAGCAAGAACGCCTGAAGCAACGGGTCCAAAGCAAGTCTAAGCGGTAGTTCAACCGCTCCCCATCGGCACCTCAACCCGTTCGCTGCCCGCGAGTGATCGTGCGCCAGCGGCAAAGCTTGGAGTGTCATCATGAAATTCGCGAACGTTGAAGGAAGTCGCCGCGAAGCTGAGCCGGGCCTTTCCGGTGTCTGCCCGATTTGCAGCGCCGCTATGCTGGCAAAATGCGGAGAACACCGGGTATGGCATTGGGCACATCGGGGAATCCGCCAATGCGATCACTGGTGGGAACCCGAAACTTCTTGGCACCGCAACTGGAAGAACCAATTTCCCTCCGACTGGCAGGAAGTCGTTCATCGCGCGGAAAACGGCGAGAAGCACGTCGCCGATGTGAAAACGGTGCATGGCCGCGTCGTCGAGTTTCAGCGCTCCTATCTGAAGCCTGAAGAGCGTCGATCCCGCGAAGTTTTCTATGGATCGATGGTCTGGGTCGTAAACGGCTGTAGACGAAAGCGGGACTTATCGGATTTCTACGAGAGCCTGCGTGGCAGGCAGATCATCGCAACAGGTTTGCTGCGGCACTTAGTGCCCTTGGACCAAAGCGCTTTGCTCCGCGAATGGTCGGATAGTCGCGTCGGCGTCTATTTCGATTTCGGGATCGTGCAGCAAGATGCTGATAGGTTTGGTATGCCGGTTCTTTGGCGACTAAGCCCGAAGAGCCAAAATGGCTTGGCAGTATTGTCGCCAGTCCCAGTCGCCAGTTTCATTGGAGCACAGCGCAATGGTGTACCTGTCCGAGGTTTCCACGTCGAAGTGATTAAGAGGACAGCAAAGTTTCCAGCGCCCACGGTCTATTGGCCATCTAAACGTCGCAGGCGCCGGTCCACGAGTTGGTCGCAATACAAAGCGCGATTGGATCGAGCGCGAGCGCGGCGGCGTTTCTGACACGCGCAGGACGGTTGGCGCCGGTTATCTGCAATGACGCGCAACGCAATGGCATCGCGACCGTGGAAATTCCTGGCGTGTTGCGCTATATTGCAGTGATGAGCCCTGCCGTGAAAACGATTTTGGAGCGGGTATCGTCCTGGCCGGCCGAGGACCAGGAGGAGCTCTCCGAACTCGCCCGCGAAATCGAGGCGCGGCGCAGCGGCGTCTATCGCCTGAGCGGCGAAGAGCGCACCGCCATCGACGTCGCCCGCCGGAGCCCACTCGCCTCAGACGACGAGGTTGAGGCGTTCTGGAAGCGCCGCGGCTTGCCATGAGGCTGCGATACCGGGCGCAAGCGCTCGCCGATATCGACGCCATCCAACAATATCTCGACGAGCGAAGCCCTTCCGGCGCGCATAGCGTCGTGCGGGCGATCTATGCCAGCATCCAGCTCATCGCCGAGCATCCGCTGTCGTATCAGCGCACCGACGATCCCGAAATCCGCGTGCATGCGGTGCGCCGCTATCGCTACCGGATTTTCTACAGCGTAACCGGGGATACGGTGGAAATCGTGCATGTGCGCCACACCGCACGCCGCCCATGGGCGGGCGAGCAGACGGGAGGTGGGACCGCATGAGGAAAGAACGTAAGGCAAAGTTCAAGTTAAGCGCGAAGAAGCAGCCAAAGGCCGACTGGCGCGTCATTGACGCCCTGTTGTGCGGCCATCTCGTTTAGGCGAGCATAGCGCTCACCTTATCGGAATCGCCGGGTCAAGCCCGGCGATGACAGCGGTGCGTGCGGCTCGCGCGGAGAACGGTCACCGCCGTCCCCTACTCCTCCTTATACCCATACGCTTGCGCGTTCCCGCTCGCGCCATAATACTTGAACGGCAGGAACTTCCCGCTCATCGCGATCTTCACCCGGTCGCCCTTGGGGTCCGGCAGCCGCTCCATCGTCATGTCGAAGTCGATCGCCGACATGATGCCGTCGCCGAACTCCTCCTGGATCAGTTCCTTCCACGCCGGGCCGTTGACCAGCACCAGCTCGTAGAAGCGGTAGATCAGCGGGTCGGTCGGCGGCATCGCCGCGCCTTCGCCGCGGTTCGGCACCTCGTTGAGCATCGCCTGCTCGCTCTTCGTAAGCCCGAACAGCTTCGCCGCCGCCGCGGCCTGCGGCTTGGTCAGCTTGTGGTTGCCGAGCAGCGCGCCGACGATCATCACCGGCGACATGCCGCCGATCTGCTCGCAGATGTGCTGCCAGGTGAAGGCTTTCTCGCGCTTGATGTCGAGCAGCTTCTCGGTGAGGTCGGCGCGTTTCACCGATCTGCTGACGCCGCCCAAGGGCTACGTGGAGGACAGCGCCGCACGCGGCGTCTATCCCGGCGGCTGGCTGACCGCGGGGCACAACACGTGGACCTATTATCTGGTCAGCCGGCCCGTCGTGCGCATCAACCAAATGCTGGCGCGCCTCGGCATCTACGGCGGGCAGATTGCCGAGGACGACGGCGCGACGCCGGACCGCGAAGCGATCCTGACTGCGGCCCTCGCCCGCTTTCTCGCGCTCGCGGACCGGCACAAGTTCGGCTTCGTCCTGCTCGACCTGTCGGGAAATTACCGGAGCGCCGTAGAGCGGCTAGCGCCGGAGCGGCGCGCAAGCCTCGTGTACCTCGGCGGCGACGCCATCGTTGCCGAAATCAACAAGCTGACCGCGCGCGTGCCGCCGGAGCGGCACCGAGTTCCGAAAGACGGCCACTACACCGGCGAATACATGGCGGCATGGGTCGAGGTGCTGGCGCCGGCGGTTCAGCGCGCGATGGCGCTCGCACGCTGAACCGGCCCGGTTGCGCTATTGCGGTACGATGCCGTCGCGGCCGACATTGACCCGCCCCGCCTCAAGTGTGCCGTCAGGCTTCTTCGCGGCGGCGACGATGAGGATGTGCGCGCCGGCCTTCAGTTCGCTGCGGTCGCCGACGACGTATTGCTGGATCGGAAGCCCGGGCGGGATGACAAGCTTCTTCTCCCCGTCCTTATACTTCACCATCACCACCTGACCGTCGACGCTTCCGACCGTGGTATCGACGGTGGCGTTGGTCATGGTGCTGCCCGGCTGGGTCCACGGACGGTGACCTTCGCCGGTGCCGCGCTGAGTTTCGGCAAAGATCATCACCCGGATCGCCTTCTGGCTGCCGTCAGGCTGCGGCATCGCGCCGACGCCGATGAAGGAGCCCTTCTTGATGTCGGCGAGCGTGGCCTTGACCACGCCGAACACCGCGACATTGCCTGTGACGTTGACCTTCATCTCGCCCTGACGCGTCTTCACCGTCAGGGTATTGCCTTCGACCTTCTCGATCTGCCCCATGACGCGCTGAGTTTGCGCCGGCTGTGCGGACGCGGCGGCCACACCGGACGCCGCCAACATTGCTGCAAAAATGAACTTCGATGCCGTCCTCATGACGTCCTCCACCCGCTCGCTCCCGCACTGCTGTCCAACGAAAAGACTACATCGGCGGAGCTGCGCCGTCGCGGCCGACGTTGATGGCGGGCGCGACGAACGAGCCGTCCGGCTGCTTTTGACCGGCCATGATGATGAACTGCGCGCCGACCTTCAGGTCGCCCTTGTTGCCGGGCGCCATGGCGACGATCGGCGTGTTCGGCGGCACGACCACCTTCTTCTCGCCGTCCGGATACTTGACCGTCATCACCTGGCCGTCGACCGACGACACGCTGGTCTCGACGTTGGCGTTGGTCATGGTGCTGCCGGGCTGGCGGTCCCACGGGCTGTGCCGCGCCTGGACCACGCCTTTCTGCGACTCCATGAAGATGTGGATGCCGATCGCCCGCTGGCTGCCATCGGGCTGAGGCATCGCGGTCACGCCGATGAAGGCGCCCTGCTTGATATCGGCGAGCGACGCCTTGACCATGGCCGCGACGCGCACGTTGTCGGCGAGCTTGACGGTCAGGGTCTCGCCGGTCCGCGATTTCACGGTCAGCGTATTACCGTCGATCTTCTCGATCGCGCCCCGGATGCGGGTGGGCGGCGCCTGCTGGGCCCAGACCGTGGTGGCCGTCAGAACTACAGCGATACCGGCGGCACCCAAGGCCCGCCGCGACAAGTGAATCATGGATGTCCTCCCGAAGGTTGGCTGGCGGCTTTGCGCCGTCTTGGCAGGGGGTTAAACCCCCTCGCCCGCAGGCCTATTCCCTATCGGGTCAAGTCGGCTTCGACCAGCGCCCGCAATTCCGGCGTCACCCCCGGGCGCACGCCGAACCAGAGCTGGAAGCCCCGCACCGCCTGATGCAACAGCATGCCGAGGCCGTCGGCGGCGGACAGGCCGCGCGCCCGTGCGGCCTTGACCAAGGCCGTCTCCAGCGGCGCATAGACCAGGTCCGCGACCGCGGCATCTTTGGACAGCGGGCCGATGTCGATATCGAGCGGCGGCTGACCGGTCATGCCGAGCGAGGTGGTGTTCACCAGCAGCCCGGCACGCGCCAGAAGATGCGGCAGCGCGTTCCATGCGGCCGGCTGTACAGCGCCTCCGAAACGTTCCCGCAGCGCCTGCGAGCGTTCCGTCGTGCGGTTGACGACGTGGATGACCTCGAAGCCGCGCTCGATCAGCCCATAGACCACCGCGCGCGCCGAGCCGCCCGCGCCCAGCACCACAGCGTCGTCCGGCCCGCGGTCCCAGCCCGGCACCGACGCGTCGAGATTGGCGGTGAAGCCTTCGACGTCGGTGTTGGTGGAGCGCAGCTTGCCGCCGTCGAGCCAAAGCGTGTTGGCGGCGCCGACCGCGAGCGCGCGGTCGTCCGGCTCCGAAAGCGAAAGCGCGGCCTCCTTGTGCGGCAGCGTGACGTTGCAGCCGACATAGCCGCGCTCCGCGAGATGAGTCAGGAAATCGGCGACCGCCTCGGGCGCGACCTCCTCGCGGCGGTATTCGGCATCGAGCCTGTGCAGCTCGATCCAGTAATTGTGGATCAGCGGCGAGCGCGAATGCTTGATCGGCCAGCCGATCACGCAAGCCGCGCGTGTTGCATTTCCCATGTCCCTTCCCCAGACGCAGGCCTACTCCCTCTCCCCGCTTGCGGGGAGAGGGTTGGGATGAGGGGGCGTATCAGTGACGCTCAGCCTCGCGGATAGCCCCCCTCACCCGGCGAGCTGCGCTCGCCGACCTCTCCCCGCAGGCGGGGAGGGGTAAGGCAAGGACTCAGTAGTAGCCCGCCCCCGCTCCGCCATCGACCGCGATCGCCGTGCCCTGGATGTGCCGCGCCCGCTCCGAGCACAGGAACAGCGTCAGCGCGGAAATGTCCTCGGCCTTGCCGATGCGGCGAATGCCGTCCTTGGCCGTGGCCTCCTTGCGCAGGTCGGCCTCCGACTTGCCCGACGCCTTGGAACGCATCGCGATCAGTTCGTTGAACCGTTCGGTGTCTGTCGCACCCGGATGGATGCAGTTGACGTTGACGCCGTCCCTCTTGCCGAGCTGCGACAGGCTCTTGGAGAAATTGCCCATGGCCGCGTTAACCGAGCCGCCGATGGTGAAGTCGGCGCCCGGCGTGCGCGCAGCACCGCCGCTGATGTTGACGACGTGACCCTGTGCCGTCTTCAGCATCGGCCAGAACATCCGGCACAGGCGCACGGCGCCGAAGAACTTCAGCGCAAAGCCGTCCATCCAGGCCTCGTCCGGCAGATCCGGAAAATTTCCGGCTCGCGTTGCCCCGGCCGAATTCACCAGGATGTCGCAGCGGCCGAACTTTTCCTTCACCGTGTCGAACGCCTTCTGGCAGCCGTCGAGCTTGCGCAGATCGGTGGTGATCGCGAGCGGCGCCGGGCCGCCCGCCGCCGCCACAGTCTTCACCGCCGCTTCGAGATTCTTCTCCGACGACGACACCAGCACGACCTGCGCCCCCTGGCGCGCGAACTCGACGCCGATCTCGCGGCCGATGCCGCGGCTGCCGCCGGTGATGACGGCAACCTTGCCTTGAAATTCGCCTGGCATTCCCATTCCTCCCCACTCGCTATTTGAGCGTCACGCCCCGCGACCGCGAGGCGCGGCGCCGCTCTTCATGGCTGTCAGCATACTGGATTGCGCGCCGTCGCGCGCGGCGGCGATCAAATTTTCTCGTCCTGCACCACGTTCCGCAGCGTGCCCACCTCCGGCACCGACATTTCGAACGTGTCGCCGGGCTTCAGCCAAACCCGCTCGTCCGGCTTCTTGCCGATCTTCGTCGGCGTGCCGGTGGCGATGATGTCGCCGGGCTTCAGGGTCATGAAGGTGGAGACATACGACAGGATGTCCGGAAACTTGAAGATCATGGCGTCGGTGGTGTCGTCCTGCGTCACCTCGCCGTTGATCTTGCAGACGATGCGGAGCGGCTTGGTCAGGTCGACGCCGGTCGTCATCCAGGGCCCGATGCTGCCGGTCGCGTCCCAGGCCTTGCCCTGGGTGACGTTGAAGCGGCCGTGCCGGATCCAGTCGCGGATCGTGCCCTCGTTGCACAGCGTAATGCCGGCGACGTAGTCGAGCGCGCGATCCTTCGGAATGCGCCGGCCGGTCTTTCCGATCACCAGCGCGATCTCGCCCTCGTATTCGAGCTGCTCGGATTCCGGCGGCCGCAGGATCGGCGCGTTGTGGCCGACCAGCGTGTTCGGCGGCTTGAAGAACATGCTCGGGTACTTCGCCTCGGCGTTGCCGCCGGCCGCCGTCAGTTCGGCGTCGCGGTTGGCGTAGTTCACGCCGATGCAGAGGATCTTCTCGCCGCCCGGCACCGGCGGCAGAAGTTCGGCCTCGGACAGCGGGAAATCGGGGCGGACGCCTGCGACCATCGCCTCGGCTTCGCCCAGCGCACCGGCGCGCAGCAGGTCGAGAACGGACTGGTAGCGCGGCGCGAACCGCGGCTTCAGATCGACGATGCCGTCGCCGGCCACGACCCCGAAACTCGCGCGCCCGCGCAGATTGTAGGTTGCGACATGCATGTCCGATGCGACTCCCGGTCAGCCGCCCGTTTCCGGCGGCGCGCCCGTGGTACAATACGCGCTCCAATTCCGCCATAGCGACCGCAATGCCGATTCACGCCCCCGTCTTCGATCCGCCCTTCAATGTCGTGCGCGCCAGCCATGTGGAACTGGGCGTCCGCGACCTGTCCAGGGCCCGCGCGTTTTATGTGGACTGTTTGGGCTATCTGGCCGCCGACGAAACGCCGGATGCGCTCTGGCTGCGCGCAGTCGAGGAGCGCAATCACCATTCCATCGTGTTGCGAAAGACGAGCGATCCCAATGTCGCGGCGCTGGGCTTCAAGGTCGCGAGCGAAACCGACCTCGACCGCGCGGCCGCCTGGTTCGAGCGCCGCAGCCTTCCGGTGTCGTTTCCGGAGTTGCCGTTCCTGGGCCGCACGCTGCGCACCGCCGACCCTACCGGGATGCCGCTCGAGTTCTATTTCAAGATGGAGCAGCGCCCGCTGATGCTCCAGAAATATGCGGCGCATCGCGGCGGCCGTATCCAGCGCATCGATCACCTCAACTGCTTCACGCCGGACGTGCAGGCGTCGTACGATTTCTACACCGCGCTCGGCTTCCGCCTCACCGAGTACACCGAGACCGACGGGACCGATCCGAAGCTCTGGGCGGTGTGGCTGCATCGCAAGGGCAACGTCCACGATCTGGCCTTCACCAACGGCCGCGGGCCGCGGCTGCACCACATCGGGGTCTGGGCCGCGGGGCCGCTCGACATCCTGCATCTGTGCGACGTCATGGCGACCTCGGGCTATCTCGCCAACATGGAGCGCGGGCCCGGCCGGCACGGCATCTCCAACGCGTTCTTTCTCTATATCCGCGATCCCGACGGTCACCGCATCGAACTGTTCACCTCGGACTACCTCACCGTCGATCCCGACCTCGAACCGCTACGCTGGGCGCTCGACGATCCGCAGCGCCAGACCTTGTGGGGCCATCCGGCGCCGAAGTCGTGGTTCGAAGAGGGCTCGCCGTTCGCGGGCGTGCCGGTGCGCGACCCGGCGCTGGCGGCGCGGCCGGTGGTGGCGAGGTAGGTCATGAAAACGATCTTCATCGACTGCAACGAGCAGCTCGGCCGCCTGTGGTATCGCGTGCTCCGGCCCGACGATCCGCTGGTCGCGCTGTACCGCTCCCGGTTCGAGAAGCACGAGCTGCCGCGTGTGGTCGGCGACCACGAGATCGCCATCGACGACCATTCCTATATGCCAACCGATCTGGTGCGGCAGTGTCCGAACCTCAAGCACATCGTGTTCCTCGGCACGGGCGCTGCGAGCTACATGAACGTCGCCGAGATCGAGGCGCTCGGCATCAAGGTCCACACCATCAAGGGCTACGGCGACACTGCCGTCGCCGAGCACACCATCGCGCTGATGATGGCGGCCTGCCGCAACATCGCGATGATGGACCGCTACATCCGCATCGGGCAGTGGCGGCCGACGGAGGGCGTGCAGATATTCGGCAAGACGCTCGGCCTCATCGGCCTTGGCGGCATCGGCGCCGAAGTGGCGCGGATCGCCAAGGGCATGGGCATGAATGTGATCGCCTGGAACCGCACGCCGCGCCCCAACGCGCCGGTCCCCATGGTGGGCCTCGACGAACTTCTGGAAAAGTCCGATGTCGTGTCGCTGCATCTGACGCTCGGCGACGAGACCCGCGGATTCCTGAGCGCGGAGCGCATCGCGCGCATGAAGCCCGGCGCAGTCCTGGTCAACACCGCGCGCGGGGCTTTGGTCGACGAGGCGGCACTGGTGGAGGCGCTCAAGAGCGAGCGTATCATCAGCGCCGGCCTCGATGTGTTCCACGAGGAGCCGTTGCGCGACGACCACCCGCTGGTATCGCGTAACAACGTCACGCTGTCTGCGCACGCCGCCTTCCGCACGCCGGAAGCCTCCATGACGCTGCTGAGGCGGGCGCTCGACATCGTGAAGCAGGTCCGGAGCTGACCGCGGCGCCAGCCGCATTGCCCGCGCCCGCATTCCCGGCCAGAATAAGTCAAAAGAAAAACTGACCGGGGAGGATCGGCATTGAAGCCCGCGCCATTTGCCTATGCCAAGGCGAAATCGGTGGAGCACGCCATCGAATTGCTGGGCCAGGCTGGCGGTGACGCCCGCCCGCTCGCCGGCGGCCAAAGCCTGATCGCCACACTGAACATGCGGCTGTCGGCGCCGAAGCTCCTGGTCGATCTCAACGGGATCGGCGGGCTTTCGGGCATCGCCGTGAGAAACGGTCGGGTCGAGATCGGCGCATTGACCCGGCATGTGGACGCAGAGCGCTCGGCGGACATCGGCAAGCACGCCCCGCTGATCGCGCTCGCCATGCCGCACATCGGCCATGCCGCGATCCGCAACCGCGGCACCATCGGCGGTTCGATTGCGTTCGCCGATCCCGCGGCGGAATTGCCGGCGTGCCTCCTCGCGCTTGGCGGCGAAATCGAGATCGCGGGCGCGAACGGCAGGCGCACGGTGAAGGCCGACGATTTTTTCAAGGGCCTGTTCGAGACCGCGCTCAGCCCGCAGGACGTGCTGACCGCGATCCGAGTTCCCGCCGTCACGAAGGACACCCGTGTCGGATTCGCCGAATTCGCCCGCCGCCACGGCGACTACGCCATGGCGGGCCTCGCCGCATCAGCGAAGGCGAACGGTGCGGGGCTCGCCGGCGTCCGCCTCGCCTACTTCGGTGTCGGCGACACGCCGGTGCGCGCGAAGAAGGCCGAGGCCGCGCTCGCCGGCGGAAAGGTGGACGATGCGATCGCTGCGCTCGCCGCCGACCTCAACCCGAGCGGCGACGTGCAGGCGACGGCCGCGACCAAGAAGCACCTCGCCGGCGTCCTGCTGCGGCGCGTGACGAAGCAACTCATGGAGGCGCAGCCGTGAGCGATATGCGCTGCGACATCGAACTGACCGTCAACGGCGAGACCGTCATGGAGACCGTCGAGGCGCGGACGACGCTGGTGGACTTCCTGCGCGAGACGCTGGCGCTCACCGGCAGCCACGTCGGCTGCGAGCACGGCGTGTGCGGCGCCTGCACCGTGCGCGTGGATGGCGCGATCGTGCGCGGCTGCCTGATGCTGGCGGCGCAGTGCAACGGCGCGAAAGTCGAGACCATCGAAGGCGTGTCCGACTCAGGGCAAATCGCCGACCTGCAATCGGCCTTCGAGCGCCGCAATGCGCTGCAATGCGGCTTTTGCACGCCGGGCATGCTGTTGACGGCGCAGGAATTGCTGTCGAACGGCGGCGTGCCGAGCCGCGAAACGATCCGCGAGCACATCTCCGGCAACTACTGCCGCTGCACCGGCTATCAGGCGATCGTCGACGCCATCGAGGCAGTGGCGCAGGCCCGCGCGGGAGGACGCAAATGAAAATCGTCGAGGACTCCCCTCCCGTCCTCACCGCGCTCGACCGGCCGAACTCCTACATCGGCCGCTCGGTGCCGCGGCCCAATCTCGCGCGTCTCGCACAAGGGCGCGCGCAATTCGTCACCGACGTGACGCTGCCGCGCATGGCACATGTCGCCTTCGTGCGCTCGCCGCACGCGCATGCGCGCATCAAGACAATCGACGCGACCGCCGCGAAGAAATCCCCCGGCGTGATCGCCGTCGTCACCGGCGCAGAGCTTGCTAAGGTCATCACGCCCTGGGTCGGCGTGCTGACGCATCTGAAAGGCATCAAGTCGGCGCCGCAGCACGCCATCGCCGTCGACCGCGCCTGCTGGGTCGGCGAAGCTGTCTGCGCGGTGGTCGCGCGCACGCGCGCGGAAGCCGAGGACGGCTGCGAAAAGGTGACGGTAGACTACGAGGAATTGCAGGCGGTCACCGATCCCGAAACCGCGCTCGACGCCAAGACGCCCGTGATCCACCCCGATCTCGGCGACAACCTAACATTCGAGCGCGTGCACAGCGCCGGCGATCCCGACAACGGCTTCGCCGAGGCCGACGCCGTGGTCGAGGCGACCTTCATGTTCGGCCGCCACACCGGCGTCTGCAACGAGCCGCGCGCCATCGTCGCCGACTGGAACGAGGGCGAGCAGCGGCTGACCGCCTATCACGCGACGCAGGCGCCGCACATGATGCAGAACCTGTTCGCCAAACACCTGACCCTGTCAGAACATCAGGTGCGCGTCGTCACCAAGGACGTCGGCGGCTCGTTCGGCATCAAGGTGCACACCTACGCCGACGAGATGGCCACCGTGGCGCTGTCCAAGCTTTTGAAAAGACCGGTCAAATTCGTCGCCGACCGGATCGAGAGCTTCGTCACCGACATCCACGCCCGCGACCACCGGGTGAAGGGCCGCATCGGGGTCAAGAACGACGGCACCATCACCGCCTGGGAAATCGACGCCCTGAGCGGCATCGGCCCCTACTCGGTCTATCCCCGCACCTCCGGCATCGAGGCCAACCAGATCGTCAACCTGACCGGCGGGCCATACACGTGCCCAAACTACAAGGCCCGCGCTCGCGTCGTGTTCCAGAACAAGAACGTGATGTGCCAGTACCGCGCGGTCGGCCATCCGATCGCGACCGCCGTCACCGAGGGCCTGGTCGAGCTTGCGGCGGTCAAGATCGGCATGGACCCGCTGGAAATCCGGCGGCGCAACCTGATCGCCGACGACGCGCACCCCTCGCAAGGGCCGTCCGGCATCAAGTTCGAGGCGCTGTCGCACCACGCCTCGCTCGCCCACCTCGACTCGATGATGAACTACGCAGGGCTTCGCGCCGAGCAGGCCGAGCTTCGAAAGCAAGGCATCTACCGCGGCATCGGATTCGCGAGCTTTGTCGAGGTCACGAACCCGTCGGCGGCGTTCTACGGCGTCGGCGGCGCGAAAATCTCGGCGCAGGACGGCGCGACCGTGCGGCTCGACGCCACCGGCGCGATCTTCTGCCACACCGGCGTCTCCGAGCAGGGCCAGGGCGCCGAGGCCGTGATCGCGCAATGCGTCGCCACGTCGTTCGGCGTGCCGATGGAGCAGGTGCGCGTGATCATGGGCGACACCGACAACACGCCCTATGGCGGCGGCACCTGGGCCTCGCGCGCGGCGGGCATCGGCGGCGAAGCGGCGTGGCAGGCCGGCAAGGCGCTGCGAGGCAACGTGCTCGCGGTCGCAGGCAGCATTTTGCAGACCACGCCTGATACGCTCGATGTCCGCAACGGCGCGGTCGTCGACGCCGCGACCGGCACCGAGCGCATGCCGCTGCACGAACTGGCGCGCATCTGCTACTTCCGCCCCGACACCCTGCCCGCGGGCGTGCAGTCCGAACTGGTGGCGACGCGCCACTACGTGCCGCGCGCCTGGGCGTTCTCGTTCACCAACGGCATCCAGGCGAGCTATCTCGAGGTCGACACCGATTCCGGCTTCGTGAAGCTGCTCAAGCACTGGTGCATCGAGGACTGCGGCACCGTGATCAATCCGCAGCTCGTCGACGAGCAGATACGCGGTGGCGTGGTGCAGGGTCTCGGGGCGGCGCTGTTCGAGCACTGCCTCTACGACCAGCGCGGGCAATTGCTGAACGGCAACATGGCCGACTATCTGGTGCCGATGGCCGTCGAGATGCCCGACATCGAATGCGGCCATGTCGTCACGCCGACGGCCGACAGCGAGCTCGGCGCCAAGGGCGCGGGCGAAGCCGGCACCGCCGGCGCTCCGGGATGCGTGATGAACGCAATCAACGACGCGCTGCGGCCGCTGAACGCGAAGCTCCTCACCGACATGCCGTTCACGCCGGACAAGATTCTGCGGGCGCTGGGGAAGGTGTGAGTGTCAATCGGCGAAGGCCACGAAGCGCCCGCAAAGCATCGCCGAAAGCCAGATCGCAATCGACAGCGCGCCCGCCATTCGCAGGCGCGGCGGCGGCATCGCGCCGGTGTCGACGCGTCCCCTTTCCCACGCCACGGCGCGGCGCAGCAGCAGCGCATTGGCGATGCCGCTCAGCACCAGCAGCAGCTTGATCTGGAACAGCGTCATCGCAGCGTATTCGCGCGCGCGGATCGCAAACAGCAGCGCGCCCATGACAACCGCAAGCATCAGTCCTGCAACCGCGACCGGCACCAGCACACGCGCCAGCGCCGCAATCGAAATCGAACGCCACAGCCCGATCAGCCGCAGGTCGAGCGGCACGATGGCGCCGAAGAGCAGCGCAATGCCCGCGATGTGGCCCGCATTGACCAGCGCGTAGCCCCAGCGCGCGTTGCGCAGCGCGGCGACGAACGGCAAGGCTTCGACCGCCGCGAGGGCCTCGTTCAGCATCGCGGAACGGACTCAGAGCCGCTCGGGGTAGAGGTCGTGGTTCTTGCCCTTGATGATAATCCGCGCCGCCTTCACCACCTTGAGCTTGGGGTCCTTGGCACGGTTGCCGAGCACGGTCAGCTCGACGCCCTTCACCAGCATCGAGTCCTTGAGGCCGGCGCGCGCGTTGCGCCAGGGCTGGCCGACCTCGACGGTCCATTCCTCGCCCTTGACGTTCATCTTCAGGATGCCGTGCGGATTGCCGAGCTTGGCCGAGACGATGGTGCCGGTGATCTGGAAATCCGAGCCTTCGGCCCAGGTCCAGCCGTGGTGGGCGAGCGCGGGCGCGGCCGCAAACGCCAGCATGGCGGCCGTTCCCGCGGCAAAGCTTCGTCGGTCGAGCATGGTCAAGCCTCCGTTGTCCGTCCGGTCCTCAGACCAAAGGTTTATGGCGACATTCGGTTGCGCAGCCGCCGGGCGCCGGTCCACAATTACACCAATAAGAACACCGGAGGGCGCGTAACAATGGACATCAAGGTCGGCAGAAAAGCCATCGAGGAAGCCTCCAGGAAGCTTTCCAACTGGGGCCGCTGGGGCAAGGACGACCACATCGGCACGCTCAACCACGTCACGCCGGAAAACATCGCGGACGCCGCCAAGCTGATCAAGACCGGCAAGGTGTTCGCGCTTGGCATTCCTTTGGACCGCACCGGCCCGCAGACCGGACTGTTCGGCGGCCGCTTCAACCCGATCCACCAGATGCTCGCGACCGGCACCGACGCCATCGCCGGCCAGCAGGACTGGAACAAGATCCGCTACGCCGACGACACGCTGATGCTGTGCGTGCAGGGCGCGACCCACTGGGACGCGCTCGGCCACATCTTCTACGAGGACAAGGCCTACAACGGCCACGACGCCAAGCTGATCGACGCGCGGGGCCTTTCGGTGCTCGGCATCGAGCATTCCAAGAGCAAGATGGTCGGCCGCGGCGTGCTGCTCGACATCGCCCGCCATCGCAAGGTGCCGTGGCTGAAGGACGGCGAAGGCATCTCCAACGACGAACTCGACAAGTGCGCCAAGGACCAGAACGTCGAAATCCGCAAAGGCGACTTCGTCATCGTCCGCACCGGCCAGATGGAGCGCTGCCTCAAGGAGAACGAATGGGGCGGCTACGCCGGCGGCGACGCGCCGGGCGTGAAGTTCGAGAACTGCTACTGGTGCCAGGACAAGCAGGTGGCCGCGATCTGCTCCGACACCTGGGGCGTCGAGGTGCGGCCGAACGAGACCACGGAGGCGAACCAGCCGTGGCACTGGGTGGTGATCCCGGCCATGGGGCTCTGCATGGGCGAGATTTTCTATCTCAAGGAGCTCGCGGAGGATTGCGAGAACGACGGCGTGTACGAGTTTTTCTTCTGCGGCCCGCCGCTGATTATTACGGGCGGGACGGGAAGCCCGATCAACCCGCAGGCGATTAAATAGCGGATACGCGATGGCGGACGATTGCGAGCTATGCCGGCTCGATCAGGTGCTGTTCGAGACCGATGACGCCTACGTCCGATACGACAACAACTCGCTGTCGAAAGGGCACGTGCTGGTCGTGCCCCGGCGCCACGTCGCCGATTTCTTCGACATGACGGCGGCCGAGAAGGCGAGCGTCTTCGAACTACTGGACAAGGCGAAAGCGTTCATCGCTGCGGAACACAGCCCCGACGGCTACAACATCGGAGTCAACATCGGTAAGGCTGGCGGACAGACCCGCATGCACGTTCACGTGCATCTGATTCCGCGCTACGCCGGCGATGTGCCCGACCCGCGCGGCGGGATTCGCTGTGTCTTGGCCAATCGCAAGACATCGACGCACTAGGCGGCACCGAGCCGCGAACAAGGGAATTTCCATGGCACGCTTCCTCAAGCGCGGAATGGACGCCGGCGCGATCAAGGCCGCCGACGCCAAGGTGCGCGAGACCGTCGAAGGCATCCTGGCGCAGGTCGAGGACAAAAAGGACGTGGCGATCCGCGAGCTGTCGCAGAAGTTCGACAACTGGTCGCCGAAGGACTTCCGCCTGACGCCCGCGGAAATCGAAAAGGCGATTTCGCAAGTCGCCAAGCGCGACCTCGACGACATCCGCTTTGCACAAGCACAAGTGCGCAACTTCGCGCAGAAGCAGCGCGAGACCATGCGCGACCTCGAAGTCGAGACGCTGCCCGGCGTGATCCTCGGCCACCGGCACATCCCGGTGAACGCCATCGGCTGCTACGTGCCGGGCGGGCGCTATCCGATGGTCGCCTCCGCACACATGTCGATCGTCACCGCGCGGGTCGCGGGCGTCCAGCGCATCATTGCCTGCGCGCCGCCGTTTCGCGGCGGGCCCCACCCCGCCATCGTCGCGGCGATGCACTTCGGCGGCGCGGACGAGATTTACGTTCTCGGCGGCGTGCAGGCGGTCGCGGCGATGGCGCTCGGCACCGAGACGATTGCGCCCGTGGACATGATCGTCGGCCCCGGCAACGCCTATGTCGCCGAGGCCAAGCGCCAGCTGTTCGGCCGCGTCGGCATCGACCTGCTGGCGGGCCCGACCGAGACGCTGATTGTGGCCGACGACAGCGTGGACGGCGAAATCTGCGCGACCGATCTCTTGGGCCAGGCCGAGCATGGACCCACGTCCCCCGCGGTTCTGATCACCAATTCGGAGAAGCTCGCGCGCGACACCATGAGCGAGGTCGACCGGCTGTTGACAATCCTCCCCACCGCCGACGCCGCGGGCCAGGCCTGGAAGGACTACGGCGAGGTGATCGTGTGCGAGGACTTCGCCGAGATGGCGCACGAGGCCGACCGCATCGCCTCCGAGCACGTGCAGATCATGACCCGCGACGACGACTATTTCCTCGCCAACATGAAGAACTACGGCTCGCTGTTCCTCGGCCCCCGCACCAACGTCGCCTACGGCGACAAGGTGATCGGCACCAACCACACGCTGCCGACCAAGAAGGCCGCGCGCTACACCGGAGGCCTGTGGGTCGGCAAGTTCCTGAAAACCTGCACCTACCAGAAGGTGCTGACCGACCGGGCCTCGGCGACCGTCGGCGAATACTGCTCGCGGCTCTGCATCCTCGAAGGCTTCAGCGCGCACGCCGAGCAGGCCAACGTGCGGGTGCGGCGGTATGGCGGGCGGAATGTGCCTTACGCGCAGGCGGCGGAGTGATGAGTCAAATGCAATCTCGCTCCTACCGACGGGGCATGGCTTTGCCACAGCGTTCCCTCCCCCCTTGTGGGGGAGGGACAGGGAGGGGGGTAGACGCAATCTTCGAGTTTGCTGCCACCCCCCTCCCCACCCCTCCCCCACAAGGGGGGAGGGAGCAGGCCGGTGCAAGCAGCAACGCAGCGGTCAAACCTCGATAGCCGCATGCCCAACATCGACCTCACCCCCACTCCCTCCTTCCGCCTCGACGGACACCGCGCGCTGGTCACCGGCGGCGGGCGCGGCATCGGATTGGCCGCAGCCTCGGCGCTCGCCGCGGCCGGCGCGCATGTGACCTTGTGTGCGCGGACTGAAACAGAGATCGAGGACGCTGCCGCAGCGATCCGCGCCCGCGGCGATGCGGCCGACGCGCTGGCGCTCGACGTCACCGACGTCGAGGCGTCGCGCCAGGCGCTCGCCGCCCGCGAGCCCTATCAAATCCTCATCAACAACGCCGGCATGAACCGGCCGAAGATGCTGCCGGACGTCACGCTCGACGACTTCGACACCATCATGGCGCTCAACGTGCGCGCGGCGTTCTTCATGGCGCAGACCGTCGCCACGCGGCTGATCGAGGCCAAGCTCCCCGGCTCGATTATCAACGTGTCGTCGCAGATGGGCCACGTCGGCGCGGCGCGCCGCACGGTCTATTGCACCAGCAAGCACGCGATGGAGGGCTTCACCAAGGCGATGGCCATCGAATTGGCGCCGCACAACATCCGGGTCAATTCGCTGGGGCCGACGTTCCTCGAAACGCCGATGACGCGGCCGTTCTTCGAGAACAAGGCGTTCCGCGACGAGGTGCTGTCGAAGATCAAGCTCGGCCGGCTCGGACAGTTGGAGGAACTGACCGGCGCGATCGTGTTCCTCGCCTCCGACGCCTCGTCGCTGATGACCGGCTCGGCGCTGGTGCTGGACGGCGGCTGGACGGCGGAGTGAGCGCGCCGCTCAAAACAGCTTCTTCAGCACCTGCGGATTGAAGCAGCTCACCGGCGGGCGGTTCTCGATCAGCGCCAGGATGTTGTCGACCACGACATGCGCCATGCCCTCGCGCAGCTCGAACACCGCACTTCCGAGATGCGGAGTGAGCACCACGTTCGGCATTGCGACCAGCTCCGGCGACACCGCGGGCTCGCGCTCGTAGACGTCGAGGCCCGCGCCCGCGATGCGGCGCTCGCGCAGCGCCCGCACCAGCGCCGCCTCGTCGATCACCGGCCCGCGCGACGTATTGATCACGAAGGCCGTGGGCTTCATCAGCGCGAACTGCCGCTCGCCCATCAGATGGCGCGTCTCCGGCGTGAGCTGCGGATGCAGCGAGACGAAATCGGCCTCGCTCAGCAGCTCTTCGAAGCTGCGGTGAGTTGCGCCGAACTTCGCCTCGTCCGCGGCGGCGAGCCTTCGCGGATCGGCATAGACGATCTTCATGTCGAAGCCGCGGGCGCGGCGCGCCAGCGCCTGGCCGATGCGGCCGAAGCCGACGAGGCCCAGCGTCTTGCCGGTGACCGCCGCTCCCGCCAGGTGATTGGACTGCGAGCCGGGATAGATGCCCTGGCGGAACAGCCGGTCGCCCTCGACGATCCGCCGCGCCACCGACAGCAGCAGGCCGAACGCGATATCTGCCGTGGCGTCGGTGACGATCGCCGGGATGTTGGTCACCGGAATGCCGAGCTCGGTCGCGGCCGCGAGGTCGATGCGGTCCTGCGTGATGTTCATCGACGACACCGCCTTGAGATTCGGGTTGGCGGCGAGCACGTCGCGGTCGACGGTGTCGTGCAGCAGCGACAGCAGGATGTCGCAACGCTTTACACCCGCAATCAGCTGGTCCTTCGGCAGCACGCGGCTGGAGTCGGCATTGACCTCGACCTCGGCGACCGCGCGCAGGCGCGCCAGCGCGCTCTCAGCGATCGGCTGGGTGACGAAAACCCGTGGCTTGCTCACGATGGCGCGCTCACGAAGCCTTGGCCGCAGGCTTGATCGCCGCGTTGACCTTCGGCATGACCTTCTCGGCCAGAAGCTGCATCGAGCGCCTGCCGAGCGCGGGATCGCGCCAGTCCTTGCCGGCGTAGAGCAGCGTGCCGAAATCGCCGACCTCGTCGCGGAACTTCAGGATTTCGTCGGCGACCTTGTCGGGCGAGCCGTGGAAGATCAGCCGGTCGCAGATGCCGTCGAGCGTGACTTCGCTGTCGGGCTGGTCGCGGCGGGTCTTGAACAGCTCGAGCCGCCCGCGTTTGAGCTTGGTGTAGAGCTGGCTGTAGTAGTAGCGGTACGGGCTGTTCGGATCGGTGACATAGGCCTTCGCGGTCTTGTCGTCGTCGGCCACGAAGATGCTCTTGGCGACGCGCCAGTTCTTCGGATCGGCGGGACGCCCCGCGCGCTGGCAGCCTTCGACGTATTTCGGCCAGTGCGACTTCACCCATTCCGGCATCAGGAAGTTCGCCGAGATCGGCTCCCAGCCGCGCGCCGCGGCTTCCGTCACGCCCTTGGAGAACGGCGCGACCGCGGTCACGACGATCGGCGGGTGCGGCTTCTGCAAGGGTCTGGGCAGGTAGCCCTGCCCGATCTCCGGCATGAACTGCCGCTCGACCTTCACCGACCAATACTTGCCTTCGATGTTGTAGGGCGGATCGCGCTCCCAGATCGCGAGCACGGTGTTGATCGCCTCCAGGAACATCGCATTGCGGTCGGCGTCCAGATTGCCGAACGCCTCGGCGTCGGACATCAGCCCGCCCGGGCTGATGCCGAAGATGAAGCGGCCGTCGAGCATGTGATCCAGCATCGCGATGTTGGCCGCGACCGCAGCCGGATGCTGGTTCGGCATGTTGATCGTGCCGGTGCCGAGTTTCATCGTGCGCGTGTCGTGGATCAGGCTCGCGATGAACACCATGCAGGAGGTGATGTTCTCGGCGCGGTCGGTCGAATGCTCGCCGACCAGGCCCTCGATGAAACCGAGCTTGTCGGCGAGGATGAACGCCTCGCGATCCTCGCGCAGCGACTGCCGCCAATCCTTGTCGAGCGGATGGATCGGCATGGTGAAAAAGCCGAGGTCCATGATGCTCCCTGGTTTTCCTGCGTCGCGGGCGGCAATGCCCGCTCGAATTGACACCATGGTACCGGCTTTGGACCTGTTTGCCGAATTAATATATTCTGGGCTTGGTCATCATATTTTCTAATGAGGTAGCGATATGGCGGCGGTCGCGCTGCGGCAGATTCGGGCGGTGATTGCGGTGTGCGAGGAAGGCTCCTTCACCCGCGCCGCGATCCGCGAAAACGCCACCCAGTCCGGTATTTCCCAGCACGTCGCCGCGGTCGAGCACAGTCTGGGGGTCAAGCTGTTCGAGCGCTCGGCGAGCGGCGTGAAGCCGACGCCGGCGGGGCTGCGCTACTACCGGCGCTGCGTCGAGGCCATCGGGCAGATCGACAACGCGCACGAGGAGGTGCGCGGTTTTGCCGGACGGGTGAGCGGCGACCTGCGCATCGGACTGATCCCGACCGTGACCCGCGCCGCGCTTGCGCCGACGCTCGAGCGATTCAAGGAGCGCTATCCCGACGTCCGGCTGCACATCGTCGAGGGCTACAGCGGCCTGCTCACCGACATGGTGCTGGCCGGCGACATCGACTTCGCGGTCGTGCCGACGACGGAAAGACGGGTGGGCCTGCGTTCACGGCTCCTGGTGCGCGATCGGGAAATGCTGGTGTCCGGGCGACAGCGCGGGCTCACGCCGCTGCAGCCGGTGCGCTTGAAGGACTGCGGCCCCCTCAAGGTTATCGTCCCCAGCCGCTCGAACGTGCGACGCCGCAACATCGAGGTGTATTTCGAGACACACGGCGCCGAGGTCATCGACATGATCGAGATGGACGCGATGATCGGTACGCTCGAATTCGTCGCCCGCACCGACTGGGTGGCGATCCTGTCGGGCCTGATCTGCATCAAGGACATCGGAACGTCCGAGCGCACAATTAATCCGATCTACGATCCGCCGCTGATCGCCGAATTCGTCGTGATCTCGCCCGCCCGGCGCACGCTGTCGAATCCGGCGCGGCTGTTCCTGGAGTATCTCGAAACCGAGATCGGGCGCATCCAGGACGTCTGGGCGAAGACGATCCCGCCCGTGGTTTATCCGGTGCGGAATCGGCGCCCGCGCGGCGCAGTCTCTGCCGGCTAGACCTTCTCCGGCGCACCCGGCTGCTTGAGCGGATGCGACTTCGCGAAGGCGTCGAGCACCATGCAGGCGTCGAAAATCCGCATCACCGTCGGATAGGGCTTCATGTCGGTCTTGAAGAATCCCGAGCCGACCACCTGACCCGCGAGACAGATATCGGCGATGGTCACCGCGTCGCCGTGGCAATATTTTCCGGTCGTCTTGTCGCGCGAAAGGTGCGTCTCCAGCGCGGAAAGCGCCTCGCTTTGCCAGTGCCGGACCCAGGTCAGCATCCGCTCTTCGCTGAGCCCGAGGTCCTTGGTGAGATAGCCGCGCACCCGAGGCACCGACATCGGATGTGCGTCGGACACGACGATCTGCGACAGCCCCCTCACCCGCGCGCGGCCGAACGCATCCTTCGGCAGCAGCGGCGGCTGCGGCCGCGTCTCCTCCAGGTACTCCATGATCGCCATCGACTGGAACAGCATCGGCGACTTGTCGTCCTCGAACAGCGCGGGGATCAGCATTTGCGGATTGACCTTGCGATACGCCTCGTCGCGCTGCTTGCCCTGCAGCAGGTCGATATCGATAACCTCGTCGGGCTTGATGCCTTTGTAGGCGAGCGCGGTCCGCACCCGGAAGCTCGCGATCGAACGCCAGAACCCGTAAAACTTCATTGCCGCCATCCTCCGATGAACCGTCAGCCCTTGGCGCGGTTCGGCCAATAGGCCGCCACATTGGACACTTCGTCGTTGCCGCCCATGGTGCGCTTGGCCTCCTCGTAGCAGGCGAGCGTCTGCCGGAGCAGCGGGAATTCGAGGCCGCGCTTCTGGCCTTCGGCCAGCATCGCGGTCACGTCCTTGATGCCGCCGTCGAGCGTGAAGGTAGCGATGTTGGAGTGTTCCTTCTTAAGCCTTGCGGCGATGCCCGGCATGCGCTGCTTCAGCACGGTCGCGGCGCCCGAAGTCTCGGACAGGAAGTCGAGAAGCTCCGTCGGATCGACGCCGAGCGGCTTGCACATGGCGAGCTGCTCGCCGAGCGCCTGCCAGTAGATCATCAGCGGCAGATTGACCGCGAGCTTGAGCACCGAGCCGTTGCCGACCGGCCCGGCGTGCAGCGCGCGGCGGCACATCTGATCGACGATGGGCTTGGCCCGCGCGACGTCGGCGGCCTCGCCGCCCATCAGGCCGAGCAGCTTGCCCGCCCGCGCCGGCACGACCGATCCGCCGACCGGGCATTCGACATAGGCCGCGCCCGCGGCGCGGACCTTCGCTGCCAGTGCGACCTGCGCCTCCGGCGGCACTGTGCTCATCTCGATGAACAGCTTGCCCTTGACGTCGCCAGACAGCAGGCCTTGCGGCCCGAGATAGACCGCGTCGAGCGCGTCGCTGTTGGTGAGGATTGTGATGACGGCCTCGGCGGCGCCGGCCAGCTCGGCGGGCGTCCTGGCAACCGACGCGCCGGCGGCGGCGAGCGGCTTGGTCTTGTCGGCGGAGCGGTTCCAGACCGTCAGCTTGTTCCCGACCTCCATCAGCCGTGCGCCGATGTTCGACCCCATCTTGCCGATGCCGGCAATGCCGATGTGCATCCCGTCCACTCCCTGACCGTCTTGCCGGCCGTCATGCCGGCGGCGACCGCGCCGGCGGGCGAGACGATAGGCGATCTGCTCACGTCACGAAAGTACGCAGCAGTTCGTCCCACCGCGGCATGCTTGGCGGCTAATGGCGTCCGGCATAGTGTGCCCACGGGCGCTTCGAATCGAACGCTTGGGACTTGGGATAAAAAACGTCTTGGGGAGTAAACGGCACATGCGCGGCGCAAAGGCGAAGGGCACGGTCGGCGTCATCGGGCTCGGGATCATGGGCGGTTCGTTCGCGCGCAACCTTGTGCGATCGGGCTGGCGCGTGGTGGGCTACGACCTCGACCCGGCACGCCGCCGCGAGCTGGCGAAGGACGGCGTCGAAATCGCCAGGGACGCCAGATCGGCCGCGGCCGCGGCGCCGCTTGTCATCACCAGCCTGCCGAAGCCCGAGGCGCTGATGGCGACGGCCAGGGAGATTGCGGCTGCCCGATTGCCGAAGCGCATCGTCGCCGAATGCTCGACCTTCACCATCGAGGACAAGCTCAAGGCCGAGCGCGTGCTGAGCAAGGCCGGACACGCGCTGCTCGACTGTCCCGTCAGCGGCACCGGCTCGCAGGCCGCGACCGGCGACCTCGTGATCTATGCCAGCGGCGACAGCAAGGCGATTGCGCGATTTAAGCCGGTGTTCGCGGGATTTTCGCGCAAGACCTACGACGTCGGCGGATTCGGCGACGGTAGCCGGATGAAGTTCGTGGCCAATCTGCTGGTAGCGATCAACAACGTCGCCTCGGCCGAAGCCATGGTCATGGGAATGAAGGCCGGCCTCGATCCGGCGAAGATTTTCGAGATGATTTCGAGCGGCGCCGGCAATTCGCGCGTGTTCGAATTGCGCGCGCCGATGATGGTGCAGAACGACTACAGCAAGGCCACCATGAAGTGCTCGGTGTGGCAGAAGGACATGGACGTGATCGGCGCGTTCGCCAGGAGCCTCAAGGTTCCGACCCCGCTGTTCAGCGCCACGCTGCCGGTCTATGCCGCGGCGCTCAAGCGCGGGCACGCCAGCGACGACACCGCGGCCGTGTGCGACGTGCTGGAAGCGAAGGCCGGAGTCAAACGCCGCAAGCGGCGCTGACCCCGCGCACCGCCGCGCACGCCCGATCGCGTACGGGACAATTCGGCGCACCCTGCCCAGCTCCAAAGCACGGCGCTCGTAGAGTGGGCTGTACGCCAGCCCATCCTCATGTAAGCTTCGGCCCAACCTGCGATTGAGAACAGGGGCCGGGCGGCGGATGAACTGGAATTTCTGGATCATACAGACGTTCAACGGCGTCTCGTATGGCGCGCTGCTGTTCCTGGTGGGCAGCGGCCTGTCGCTGATCTTCGGCGTCATGCGCATCGTCAACCTGTCGCACGGCTCCTACTTTCTTCTGGGCGGCTACGTCGCGCTGACGGTGATCTGGACCACCGGCTCCTGGCTGCTCGCGATCCCGGTCGCGGCGCTCACGATTGCGCTGCTTGGGCTCGCGATGGAGCGCGTGTTCCTGCGGCCGCTCGGCTTCGATCCGCTGCGGCAGGTGCTGCTGACGGTCGGCTTCGCGTTCTTGTTCCAGCAGGCGGCGCTGGACATCTGGACCGGCAACAACTTCGACATCAACCCGCCCGACGCGCTGACCAAGAGCATCGTGGTCGGCGGCGTCTATCTGCCGCTCTACCGCGTCTTCATGATCGGCACCGCGCTCGCGATCGGCGTGGTCCTGTGGCTCGCGATGGAAAAGACGCGCATGGGGGCGGCGGTTCGCGCCACGGTCGACGACGCGCAGATGGCGCGCGGCGTCGGCGTCGACACGTCGCGCATCTCGATGTTCATCTTCGCGCTCGGCGCATTCCTTGCCGCGCTGGGCGGGGTGATCGGCGGCGCGTTTCTGGGCATCTATCCGGGGCTCGACTTCGAAATCCTGCCGCTCGCTTTCGCCGTGGTCATCATCGGCGGCATGGGCAGCCTCGGCGGCGCGGCCATCGGTGCACTGCTGGTCGGGCTCGCCGACAACTTCGGCAAGGCCCTGTTCCCGGAGATTTCATACTTCACGCTGTACGCGCCGATGGCGCTGATTCTCGCCGTGAAGCCCACCGGACTGTTCGGACGAGAATGAGCGGCAACCGATGCACAGCGAAAGCCTGAAAATCCTGCTTGTCGTCGGAGCGCTGGCGGCCATCGCGGTCGTCGTTCCCAACACCAATTCGTTCCTGATCCTGCTGGCGACGCGGGCGCTCGCCTTCGCGATCCTGGTGATGAGCGTCGATATTTTGCTCGGCTACACCGGCCTGCCCTCGCTCGGCCAGGCGGCGTACCTCGGCGTCGGCGCCTACATGACCGCGATTCTGGCGACCAAGTACCAGTTCGGCCTCGGCTACGACTTCTGGCTGGTCGTGGTGTTCGGCATCCTGGGCGGCGCGGCGCTCGCCGCCGTGTTCGGCCTGCTCGCGATCCGCGCCTCCGGCGTCTATTTCCTGATGATCACGCTCGCGCTCGGGCAATGCGTCTGGGGCCTCGCCTACCGCTGGAACTCGCTGACCGGCGGCGACAACGGCATCAATCTGCGGGAGCGGCCGAAGTTCGGCCTCGACCTGTCGAACGAGGTGACGTTTTTCTACGTCGTGTTCGCCTGCTTCGCGGTGTCGCTGCTGCTGATGTACACGCTGGTCCGCTCGCCGTTCGGGCGCAGCCTCGCGGGCATCCGCGAACGCGAATTGCGCATGAAAATTCTCGGCTACAACACCTGGCTGCACAAATATATCGCCTTCATCATCGCCGGCGCCTTCGGCGGCCTGTCGGGCGTGCTGTGGGCCCACACCGCGGGCATCGTGAGCCCGGAGAACGTGGTGCTGACCACGTCGGTCGACGCGCTGCTGATGGCGGTGCTGGGCGGCGCGGGCACGCTGATCGGCGGCGTGATCGGCTCGTTCATCGTGTTCGGCCTGCGCGAATATCTCAGCACGATCGTTCCGTGGTGGCAGTACGTGCTCGGCATCGTCTACATCCTGACGATCCTCTACCTGCCGACCGGATTGATGGGCATTCCGGAGCGCATCCGGCAGCGCCGCGCCAGCGCGCAGCGCCGCAACGACGCAAAGAAATTGGCACCCGCGGCCTCGTGAGGCGACTTTCGGGATCGCGGCAACAAGGGAGCAGGACAATGAAGGACACGTTGCTACGGCGGCTCGGCCCGGCACTGTTGGGCGGCTGCTTCGCATTTTCGTTCACCGTCGGCGCCAAATCCGAAGAGCTGCGGATCGGCTACCTCGCCCCGACCACCGGCATCTTCGCGCAGGTCGGCAAGGACATGGTCGACGGCTTCCGGATGTATCTGGAGGAACGCAAGAACAAGCTCGGCGGCGCCGACATCAAGTTCATCGTCGAGGACGAGCAGGGCAAGCCCGACACCGCGGTCACCAAGGCCAAGAAGCTCATCCTCCAGGACAAGGTGCACATGATCGTCGGCGGGCTTCTGGCCTCGACCGGCTATGCGCTCGCGCCGGTCAGCACCAGCGAGAAGGTGCTCTACGTCAACCCGATCGCGGCCGCCGACGACCTCACCCAGCGCGACTTCGCCAAGTATCCGTTCCACGTGCGCACCGGCTGGACCTCGTCGCAGCCGAGCCACCCGTTCGGCCAGTGGGCCTGCGAGCAGGGCTACAAGCGCATCGTCGCCGTCGGCGCCGACTACGCCTTCGGGTACGAGGTGGTGGGCGGCTTCCAGCGCGCCTTCGAGGCCTGCGGCGGACAGATCGTGCAGAAGATCTGGCCCCCGCTCGGCACCAAGGACTTCGGACCCTACATCCCGACCATCCGCGCCGACGCCGACGCGATCTTCTCGCTGATGGTGGGCCCGATGTCGCTGCAGTTCCCCAAGCAGCTCTCGGGCGCCGGCAACAAGAAGCCGGTGATCGGCGGCGGCACGAGCTATGACGAGTTCGTCCTGCCGGCGATGGGCGACGAAGTGCTCGGCCATGTGTCGGCGCTGCAATACAGCGCGGCCCTCGACACGCCCAAGAACGCCGCGTTCGTGAAGGCCTATCGCACCAAGTACGGCAAGGTCCCGTCGTACTATTCGGAGAGCAACTACACGACCGCGCAGATGATCGAAGCGGTCATGGCGCAGAACAAGGGCAAGTTCCCCGGCGCCGAGACCTTCATCAAGCAGCTCGTGGCGCTCAAGGTCGACGCCGTGCGCGGGCCGGTGTCGTTCGACGACATGCGCAACCCGGTGCACAACATCTACGTCAAGAAGGTCGAGAAGAAGCAGATGTTCGGCTACAACAAGCCGGAGCTCTGGAACACCGTCATCAAGACCTATCCGAACGTCGGCCAGTTCGGGCAGTTCAAGAAGGACGAGTTCCTGAAGACGCCGGTCTATAACCGCGACTTCCCGCCCTGCAAGTTCTGCAAGTAACAGGCAACCGGACCGGGGCGCCGCACGCGGCGTTCCGGTTCCGACCATCGGACCTATGTGGGTTTGACGTGAGCAGCGACACCAGCATAGAAGGCGGCACGCCCGTCCTCGAATTGAACGGCCTGTCCAAGAGCTTCGGCGGACTGCACGCCGTGCGCGGCGTCACGCTCAAGATCATGCCCGGCGACCGCAAGGCGATCATCGGTCCGAACGGCGCGGGCAAGACCACGCTGTTCAACCTCATCACCGGCATATTCCCGTCGAGCTCCGGCCAGGTGCTGCTGTTCGGCCGGGACGTCACGACGTGGCAGAGCCACCAGCGCACCGCGCTCGGCATGGCGCGCACGTTCCAGATCACCAGTCTGTTCCCCAAGCTCACCGTGCTCGACAACGTGCTGCTGGCGATCCAGGGCCTGCGGCCGTCGAAATTCGTGATGTGGCGCTTCATGTCGTCGTACCGCGACGTTTACGACAAGGCGCACCAGCTTCTGGAGCAAGCCGCGTTCCTCGACCGCAAGGACACCGAGGTCCGTTACCTGTCGCACGGCGAGCAGCGCCAGCTCGAAATCGTGCTGGGGCTGGCGAGCGATCCCAAAGTGCTGCTGCTCGACGAGCCGGCTGCGGGCCTCTCTTCCGGCGAGTCGGTCGAGATGGCGCACTTCCTGATGCGGCTCGATCCGAAGCTCGCGATCCTTTTGATCGAGCACGACATGGACGTGGTGTTCGACGTGGCGCGGGAGATTTCGGTCCTGCACTTCGGCGAAGTGCTGGAGACGGGAACGCCGGACCAGATCAAGAAGAGCCAGAAGGTCCAGGAAATCTACCTGGGAACGGGCTGACGGGGGCGCGCGGAAGCCATGGCGATCTTGGAAGTCCAGGACATCCACACCTACTACGGCGACGCCTACGTGCTGCAAGGGCTGTCGCTGACGCTGGAACAGGGCCAGATCCTCGGCCTGCTCGGCCGCAACGGCGTCGGCAAGTCGACGCTGGTCAATTCCATCGTCGGCTTCACGCCGCCCCGCCGCGGCAAGATCGTGTTCAAGGGCGCCGATATCACCAATACGTCGTCGTTCGAGACCGTGCGCAGCGGGATGGGCCTGGTGCCGCAGGGCCGCCGCGTGTTCCCGACGCTCAGCGTCGAGGAGAACCTGCTGGTCGCCGAGCGGCATATGGAACGCCACGGCTGGAACCTGGAGCGTGTCTACGATCTGTTCCCGCGCCTGCGCGAGCGGCGCAATCAGCGCGCCAAGACGCTGTCGGGCGGCGAGCAACAGATGCTCGCCATCGGCCGCGGCCTGATGACCAATCCGGACTGCCTGATCATGGACGAGCCGTCAGAAGGGCTCGCGCCGATCATCATCCAGGGCGTCTGGGAGGCGGTGGAGAAGCTGAAGGCCGAGGGCCTGTCGATCCTGCTGGTCGAGCAGAACGCATCGCTGGCGCTGAAGCTCGTCGACTACGTGCACGTCATGAGCAAGGGCCAGGTGGTCTATTCGGCGACGCCGGACGAGTTGCGCAACAACGAAGAGATCAAGTCGAGCTATCTCGGCATTTGACCGCCGCACGGGCATCTCGTTTGAGCATGATCTTTTCCGAAAGCCGGTTCCCGCCCCGGATCAAGTCCGGGGCAGGCTTTCTCGGGATCAAGCTCTACCACCAACTCCACCTCTGGCCCACCAGGACCAGAGAGAGCCACGGGAACAGCACGCACAGTGCAAGCACCGCGACCATGGTCAGCGTCATGGGCATCGTGCCCTTGAAGATGTCCCAGGTCGTAATGCGCTGATCTTCGAGATTTGCCTTGACCACGAACACCGCGAGGCCGAGCGGCGGCGTCAGGAGTCCGATCTCGATGGCGATGATGCTGATAAGACCCAGCCATACGAGGTTGACGCCGAACGAATCGAACACGGGGATCACGAACGGCAGCACGATCAGCATGATCGAGACCGAATCGAGGAAGCAGCCCAGCACCACCAGCACCAGCAGGTAGCCGATCAGCACCGGCAGGAATCCGAGATTGGACTGCTGCAGCCACTGCCCCACGGCGTAAGGCAATCCGGAAAGCGTCAGCATCTGCGAGTAGAGCGCCGCCGCCATCAGCAGGAAGCAGATCGCCGCGGTGACGCGGCCGGTCTCCAGCGCCACCTGCCAGAACGTCTTGAGCGTCAGTTCGCGCCGCAACAGCGCGATCAGGAACGCGGTCAAGGCACCCGCACCCCCCGCCTCGGTCGGAGTAAAGAAGCCGCCGTAAATGCCGCCCAGCACGGTCCCGACCAGGATCACGATCGGCAGGACCTTCTTGATCATTTCGACCGAAGACGCGCCTGCGAGCGTGCCCCGGTACACGCCTTCCAGCGCCTTCGGATCGACGGCGACGAAGCCTGGGAGAAAATAGGCGAGCAACAGGATCGTCACACAGAACGCAGTGGCAAGAAGGATGCCCGGCAGAATGCCCGCGGTGAACAGATCGCCGATCGACACGTTGGCGATGACGCCGAAAATGATCATCAGGATGCTGGGCGGGATCAGCATGCCGAGCACCGAGCTGCCGGCCACGACCCCGACCGAGAAATGCGGCGTGTGACCGTGCCGGATCATTTCCGGCACTGCGACCTTGGTGAAGACCGAGGCCGAGGCGATGGTGGTTCCGGTGCAGGCCGCGAACACGGCGTTGGCCGCGACCGTCGCCACCCCGAGCGCGCCGCGAATGCGCCGCATCAGCATCGCCGCCACGTCGAAGGTGTCGCGCCCCATGTTCGTCACCGACACGAACAGGCCCATCAGGATGAACATGGGGATGACCGCGTAGGCGTCCGACGCAATCGACGTGGAAACCGAGCTGGCCAGGAGCTTGCCGGCGACGGCAAGGCCCTTGATCGCCCACACCCCGACGAACGACAGCAGAAGCAGAGCCACGCCGATGTGCATGCCGGTCTGGATCAGAACCAGGCTGCACAGCAGGCAAAGGGTGCCGATGGCGACTTCGCTCATGGCGTCACGCCGGACCGCGCCCGGCCGCACTCACGGCAAGGCGGTAGGCGTCGATGACGAACTGCACCGCCGTTGCGGCGGCCCCTGTCACGACAATCGCCATGAACGGCCAGATCGGGATTTCGACCACGCCGGCGGTCCCGGAGTAGTAACCGCCACGATAGTTGGCGACCATGATCGGCCAGACGTAGATCACGATGATCGTCATCAGCGCCGCGCCGATCACATGGAACGCGGAATAGAGCGCGGCCGACAGCCGCGGATGCGACTTCGCGATCAGGCGTATGAAGATGTCGTTGGAGACGTGGCGGTCCTCCTGCAGGGTGTTCGCCATCTGCAGGAAGACCACCGCGACGATCGAAAGGCCGATGAACTCGTTGACGCCCGGAATCGGCCGGTTGAACAGAACGCGGCCCAGCACGTCGAAATTCACCGATAGCGCCATCGTCAGGATCAACAGCGTCCCGGCGACGTTGAGAATCTGGGTCAGATAGCGGAACCGCAAGAACCGTCGGGCGCCGGAATCCGGCGCCCGCGGCTGAGGCGTAGGTGGAGCGGTCTGCCGATCCATCCGCGCGGCGGGAGCTACTTCTTATCCCAGTCGCGCACCGGCTTGGCGCCGCCCCGGCGCAGCTCGTTCATGTAGGCCTGCAGAACACGGTCTCCCGGCAGGCCGGCCTTGGTGGCGCGGTCGGCCCATTCCTTGGCGACGTTCGGCATGGCGTTGGCCCATTTCACCTGCTCGGCGCGCGGCAGGTCGAAGGTCTTGCCGTTCGGGAACTTGGGAACGGAGGCGTAGGCCGCGTTGCCGGCATCGAGCTGAACCTTGTCGGCGGCGGCGGTCCAGGCCTGGCCGGCCTCGCGCAGGATCTTCTGCAGCTCCGGCGGCAGCTTCTGATAGACACCCTTGTTGATGATCAGCGCCGCGGCGTACTGCGCGCCGAACCCGACCTTGGTCACGTAGGGCGCGGCCTCGGGATACTTCATCCCGGGGATCGCCGACGGGAAGATGATGAAGCCATCGACCACGCCGGTCTTGGCGCTGTTGTAGTACAGCGTCATGTTGCTCTGGACCGGCGTCGCGCCAGTGCCGCGCAGCCATTGCAGCGCCGCGCCCGCGGTCGCGATCTTCTTGCCCTTGACGTCTTCGAACTTCTGCACCGCGAAGGTCGAGAACAGCTCGTAGGAGTCGTAGCTCGACCCTGCGAGACGGACCACGCCGAACTTGTCGTATTGCGCGGTGAACTCCGGTATCGAGGCATGCAGCCGGTCGATCGCCTTGCCGACCGCGACCACGTCGCTGGTGGCGAACGGGGTCATGAAGGAAATCTGCTCCAGCGGCAGCTTGTCCGGATGGAAGATCGTGGGCTCGAATCCGATGTCTGCGATGCCGTCGCGGGTGCCTTCCAGCACCATCGTCGGCTTCAGCAGCGAGCCGGCATAGGCTTCTTTCCAGTTGATCTTGATGTTGAGGTTGGCGGCCTTGATCCGCTTCTCGACCTCGGGGATGAAGAATTCGCTGACCATCGCCAGCGGCCGCATGGCGCGGGTCGGCTGGCCGGCCGCGACCGTCAGATTGATCTGCTGCTGGGCGAATGCTTCCGGCGCCGCCATCAGGGCGCCGATCGCGCACGCAATCGTGGTAGTGGAAATCCTGCGCATTTTTGTCCCTCCCTGAACCCATGCGCGGCCGCTTCCGGGCCCCGCTTCTTCTCGGTTGGCTGAACTATATCAGCCGCCCGAACGGGCCGGAAGCCGACGCCGATTTCGCCGCACGCGCTGCCCACTTGCCTGCCCAACGCAATTGAAACCCGCGCGTGCAGCGGCTAGTGGAACGTCCTGCCGCATGGGCGGCGACGACGAAGCGGGGACCGGGCATGGCCGACATCTGGAACAAGTACGAGCCGACGGCGGCGCGCAAGCGCGGGCGGCCGGGACGCGAGACCAGGCCCGAGACCCTGACCGTCGACATGCACGCCCACGTGGCCGTGCCGCGCGCCGCCGAAATCGCAGGGCCGCACATCGATCCGTCCAAGGTCCCGCTCGACCATTTCTCGACCCCCGAGACCAAGGCGATCATGGCCAAGCAGGCCGCCGACATCGCCGACCGCATCCGCGCCACCGACGCGCGCTTCCGCGTCATGGACGACATGGGCGTGGACATGCAGCTGATCTCGCCCGGCCCGCCGCAGATCTATTACACCGTGCCGGCCGACATTGCGGTGCAGGCGACGCGCGCGCTCAACGACGGCATCGCGGAATACATTGGCAAGCACCGGGACCGGCTGATCGCGCTCGGCAGCGTGCCGATGCAGGACGCCGGCGAAGCGGTGAAGGAGCTTGAGCGTTGCATGACGCAGCTCAAGTTCAAGGGCGTCGAAATCCTGACCAACGTGGCGGGCGCCGAATTGTCGGACCCGGCCTTCGCGCCGTTCTGGAAGAAGGCCGAGGAGCTCGGCGCGCTGGTGATGATCCATCCCAACGGCTTCACCGAGGCGGGGCGGCTGAGCCGGTTCTATTTCAACAACGTCATCGGCAATCCGCTCGATACGACCATCGCGTTGCACTACCTGATCTTCGACGGCATTCTGGAGCGGCATCCCAACCTGAAGATTTTCGCCGTCCACGGCGGCGGCTATCTCGGCGCCTATCACGGCCGCATCGACCACGCCTGGGGCGCACGCTCGGATTCGCACGGCGCGCTGCCGAAGCCGCCGACGCACTATCTGAAGAAAATCTACTTCGACACCGTGGTGTTTACGCCGGTCCAGCTCGAAGCGCTGGTCAAGACCTTCGGCGCCGACCATGTGGTGCTCGGCACCGACTTTCCGTTCGACATGACGGACTTCGACCCGGTCGAGCACGTCGTCTCGACCGGCTTCGACGCCTCGACGACGGCGGCGATCTGCGGCGGCAACGCCAAGAGACTGCTGGGGCTGTAGCGAACGCCCGGAGAAGCGCTCGCGCCGGTGCGTGCGTTACGTCTCCAGAAAATCCAGCAATGCCGTCTCGCGGATCACCGCCTCGGCGGTGCTGTGGCGGGCCGAGCGCGCCTGCTCTTCCAGGGTGCGGGTGGCCTGCAGGTAAGCGCCGAGATGGCGCGCCCACTCGATGATCCGGTGGCCGACCGCAAGACGCTCCGACTCGAAGCGTCTGAGCGCCGGCTCGATATCCTCGATGGCGACGGCATTGGCGAGCGCCTCGGCGTCCTCCGCTGCCTTGGAGACGCCGGCTCCGACATGGGGCCGCGCCACGAACGCCGCGTCCCCGACGATCGCGACCCGCCCGAACGCCATGCGCGGCGTCGCGAGATCGTAGATCGGCTGCAACACCGGCTCATCCATCAGGCGCGCAACGGCCCGCATCTGCGGCGCGATGAGGCGCTCCGCCGCCGCCCGCATCGCGGCAATCGCATCGCGGCGGATCAGCGGCGGCGGGATCGAGATCGTATGCGTCGTCCCGCGCTCGTCGGTGAGTAGCCATTGCAACTCGGTCCGCTCGTCGGCCGGGCGATACCAGACCACGTTGTAACGGCGATGGCCCGGCCGCAGATCGTTGTCCGGCCCCGCGACCGGATAGCCCAGAAACTGCTCGCCGGGCGGCAGGCAGAAGGTCAGAAACTCGAATACCTCGCGGTGGATGTCCGGCGGAAACGCACCTTCCGCCACCAGCGCGCGCCAGGCGACATAGCCTGCATAGAGCGGGCCGAGCTCCGGCAAAACCTGTTGCCGGACCGTGGAACGGATGCCGTCGGCGCCGATCAGCAGTTCGGCCTCGGCTGTGCTGCCGTCGCTGAAATGCGCTGTGACCGAGCGGCTCGATTGCTCGAAACCCTTCAGGCCGACGCCGCGCTTGTAGAGGTCCGCGGGGAATGCGTCGCGGAGCATCCGGTACAGGCGCTCCCAGGCGGTCAGCGTCTGCGGCCGCTGGTGTTCGCAAACGATCCGGCCGTCGACGTCGAGCACCCGGCGGGTCGACATCTTCACGCCGAGGTCGACCGGATCGATGCCGAGAGCGCGCAGCATATCCGACACGACGGGCTGGGCGACGATGCCGGCCCCGCGGCCCGCCAGTTCGCTGTCGACGCGCTCGTAGATCTGCACGTCGAACCCGCGCTGCCGCAGCATCAGCCCCGCGAACAAGCCGCTCATCGAGCCGCCGATCACGATCGCCCGTTTGGGCGCGGCGGCCCCCGGCACTGCATCGACCATTTTTCCGTCCGGCGTTTCCGCCTATATTGTGCCAACAACCCGCAGAGGATTGCCATGGCCCTGACCATGACGGACAAGAAGACCGCCGCCTCCGAGCAAGGCCAGTGGCCGGCGGACATTCGCGCCGAATACGAGCGGGAAAGCCGCAACCCCAACGGCTGCGTCGGCACCGAGCTGTTGTCGGAGACCGACAAGGTCCGGGTCTGGATCATCCGCCTGAAGCCCGGCGAGCGCGTGGGCTTCCACCGCCATGTGCTCAACTATTTCTGGACCTCGGTGAACGGCGGCCGCGCCCGCCAGCATCTGATGGACGGCTCGACGGTCGAACTCGACTACGCGCCCGGCGAAACCCGGCACGAGAACTACGGGCCCGGCGAATTCAAGGTCCATGACCTGGAGAATCTCGGCGACCGCGAGATGATCTTCAACACCATCGAGTTCCTCGACAGCGACAACAAGCCGCTGCCGATCCCCGAGAACGTCCGCAGCGCACGCGCCTGACGCCGCACCGACCGACGTTGCCGCAATCGGCGCCGCGGGCCGCGCGCGCCGGCGTCGGGACCGCGATTATCCCCTCGCCCCAATCGACGGACTAGCCAAGCCGCCGCCCATCCTGCACACTGCCCTCGCCGCGCAAGCGGGTGCCGAACATAACAAGCAACCGGCAAATTTGGGGGGCGGGGCGGCGTGACGGCAGACCTTCTGATCAATGCCATCATCGCGGGGCTTTTGCTCGGCGGCTTCTATGCCGCCGTGACCGTCGGGATTTCGATCTCGTTCGGGATTCTCGACATCGTCAACATCGCGCACCCGGCCTTCATCATTCTCGGGGCCTATATCGCCTACATCGTCAACCAGACGGTGGGCCTCGACCCGATCCTGACCGCATTCATCGTTCTCCCCGCGTTCTACGCGCTGGGGGCCGCCGTCTATCAGGTCTATTTCGTCTCGTTCGAAAAACGCGGGCAGGACGCGCTGCGCGGCCTCGCCTTCTTCTTCGGGCTGCTGTTCGTCACCGAAGTCATGCTGATCCTCGTGTTCGGCGTCGACTATCGCTACGTCAAGGCAGGCTACATCGACCAGACGCTGCGCTTCGGCTTCGTCGATCTGCCGCTGCGGATGCTGATCCCCTGCGTCATTTCTCTCGGAATGCTGGCGGTCCTTCAGGTCTACCTGTCGCGCACCTTCAACGGCCGCGCGATCATGGCCGTCGCCCAGGACCAGCAGGCGCTGCAGCTCATGGCGGTCGATCCGATCCGCATCAAGCGCATCGCCTTTGCGCTTTCGATCGCCACCGCGGCGCTGGCCGGCGCGTTCCTGATCGTCATCCAGCCGGTCGAGCCTTCGGTCGGCCGCGAATTCATCGGCCGCGCCTTTGCAATCGCGGTTCTCGGCGGGCTCGGCAGCATGACCGGCACGGTAATCGGGGCGATCCTGCTCGGTATCGTCGAAAGCATCACCTCGACCTTCTACGGCCCGTCCTGGGCGCCGGCGGTGGCCTTCGGCTTCCTGCTGTTGACGCTGGCATTCAGGCCCTCGGGACTGTTGGGACGCTAGGCGGGAGCCGTCGACGTGCGATCGCACAACTTCCTGCTGATTTCGCTGGTCATCGGCGCGGTGCTGTTCGCGGCCTTGCGTGCGGTCAACAACGACTACCTGTTCTTCGCCGGCTACACGGTGCTGCATTTCATCGTGCTCGCCACCGCCTGGAACATCCTCGGCGGCTACTGCGGCTACGTGAACTTCGGCTCCGCCGCGTTCTTCGCCGCGGGCGCCTATGCGACCGTCGCGTTGCACAAGCTCGGCACCAACGTCGACCGCTATTTTCCGGAAGCGCTGGCGCCGCTGATGCACTGGCTGATGCCGCTGTCGGTGCCGAGCTGCATCGTGATTGGCGGGATCATCGCGGGCCTGATCGGGCTTGGCACCGGCTACCTGACGCTGCGGCTGCGCGGCGCGTTCTTCGCCATCGCCACGCTGGCGCTCGCGGTCGTGCTTCAGACCCTGATCGTGAACTGGGATTTCGTCGGCGGCTCGCGCGGCGCCTACATCATCCGGCCGCCGAGCGCTCCCATCATCGGCAACTACATTCAGTACTTGTTCCTGCTCATGCTGGTGCTCGTCGTCGTTGCGCTCACCGCCGCGCGCGCCATCGAGCGCACCCGGCTCGGCTACGGCTTTGCGACCATCCGCGACGACGAACTGGCGGCCGAAGCCTGCGGCGTTCCGACGCTGCGGCTCAAGCTGATTGCAACCACGATCTCCGGCGCGCTGATGGGCATGGCCGGCGCGCCGTTCCCCTACTACATCGGCTATCTGGAACCGTCCTCGGCCTTCAACCTCGCCTACGCGGTCAATTCGATTGCCATGCCGATGATCGGCGGCACGACCAGCTGGATCGGTCCGCTGGTCGGCGCACTGCTGCTCGGGATCATCCAGCAAGTGGCGACCGTGACCATTTCGTCCGCCGTCAATCTGCTCATCGTCGGCTTCCTGCTGATCGGATTTGTCATCATGGCGCCCAGCGGCGTGGTCGGCATGGTGCGCGAGTTCCTGCAGGCGGCCGCGCCGGCGCGGGCCGACAGACGCGCGCTCGGCTTGCTCGCGATCGCGGGCTACACCTTTGTCGTGGGGCTCGGCGGGGTGGTGCTCGGCCTGTCGGCCGCGATGGCGGCGCGCAACGCGGCGCTTGCGAGCGTGGGCGTGTTCGCGCTGTTTCTCTCGCTGGTCTATCTGGCCTCGGCCTACGGGCTGATGAAGATCGAAGGCTGGGCAGTCACGGTTAGCACCGCGGCGCTGGCAGCCTCCATTCCGCTGTCCTTCATCTTCATTTGGCTCGACAGTTCATCGTTCAGCATCTCGGTTCATGCGATCGCGATCGCCGTCGACGTCGTCGGCATCTGGTTCCTGCAAAAGCCCGATGTCACCGCGCTGTACCGGCCGATGGAGGAACGGGAGGCGACGCCGTGAGCGCGTTGCTGCAAGTCCAGGGCCTGGGCAAGCGCTTCGGCGGATTCGTCGCGCTCGACGGCATCGACCTTACGGTCGCGCAAGGCGAGCGTGTCGGGCTGATCGGGCCGAACGGCTCCGGCAAGTCGACGCTGGTCAATTGCATGTGCGGCACGCTGACCAACGAGGTGGGGACCGTCCAATTCGACGGCCACGACATGAACGGGCTGCTGGCGCACGAGCGGACCCATCGCGGCATGGCCAGGAGCTTCCAGCTTCCGCGCCCGTTCGGCACGCTCACCGTCAAGCAGAACCTGCGGATCCCGCTGATTTACACTGTGAATGCGCGGCCGGGGCGGCACCTCACCTCCGCCGAAATCGACGCCCGCTGCACCGAGCTCGCCGGCATGGTCGGCCTCGCCGCAAAGGCCGACAAGCTGCCGCGCGACCTCACGCAGGTCGAGATGCGCAAGCTGGAACTCGCCCGCGCGCTCGCCGCCGATCCCAAGCTCCTGATCGCCGACGAGGCGATGGCCGGGCTGTCGCAGTCCGAGGTCAGCGAGATCGTCGCGCTGCTGATCAAGCTCAACGAGCGCGGCATCACCATCATCATGATCGAGCACATCATGCGCGCGGTGATGGCGTTTTCGCAGCGGCTGGTGGTGCTGGTTTCCGGCAAGAAGATCGCCGACGGCAAGCCGGACGACGTGGTCAACAACCCCGAAGTCATAGGGGCCTATCTTGGCCAGTAGCATCACCATATCTACGGTCGATGCGGCCTACGGCGCGGTGCGCGTGCTCGAAGACGTGTCGATGCAGGTCAACGCGGGCGAGACCGTCGTGCTGCTCGGCACCAATGGCAACGGCAAGAGCACGCTCATGAAATGCATCATGGGCATCGTGCGGCCGCGCGCCGGGCGCATCGTCGCCGAGATCGACGGCGTGAAACACGACCTGACGAGCCTCACGACCGAGCAGATCGTCGACCTCGGCATCGCGCTGGTGCCCGAAGGACGGCGGCTGTTCCCGAAGCTCACGGTCGAGGAGAACCTCGCGCTCGGCGCCTACCGGCCGACCGCGCGCGCGCAGATCAGGCAGAACCTGGACGCCTGCTTCGAGACGTTTCCGCGTCTTGCGGAGCGCCGCAGCCAGCTCGCAGGCTCCATGTCCGGCGGCGAGCAGCAGATGCTGGCGCTCGGCCGCGCGCTGATGCTTGCGCCCAGGATCCTGCTGGTGGACGAGCCTTCGGTCGGCCTCGCCCCGATCCTGGTGGCGCGCACCATCGAGAAGATCAAGGAGCTGAAAGAACGCCTGAACCTCACCGTGCTGATGGCCGAGCAGAACTTCACGCAGGCGCTGCGGATCGCCGACCGCGGCTATGTCATCGTCCACGGCAAGATCGAGTTCGAAGGCCGCTCGGCCGAGGAACTCAACAACAACGACCTGATCCGCAAATTTTATCTGGGGCTTTAACCCGCAGCCGCGAGTTACGCCGGCAGCATGCCGAGCGCGCTCAGGTAGGTGTCCAGGATGAGCTGGTGTTCGTTGCGCTCCTGGGGCTCCTGCTTGCGCAGCTTGATGACCGCTCGCAGCGCCTTGACGTCGAAACCGCTGGATTTGGACTCCGCATAGACGTCGCGAATATCGTCGGAAATCGCCTTCTTTTCTTCCTCCAGCCGCTCGATGCGCTCGACGAAGGCCTTGAGCTGATCCTTCGCAAAACGGGTCTTGGCGGCTTCCGGACGCTCTTGTTCTACGGCGGACATGGACACTCCCGATGCGTTCGCAGGCGGGGACTGCCCCCGCCGCTGCACCTTGAGGTTTCGGGAATTCCAGCCGTGCGGACAAGGCTTTGGCCGCGCCGCCCCCGTCATCCACAGGCCGGAATGTGGGTAACGCATGTTCGGCGCGTGTCCAGGGCGCTGCACAGCACGAGCGAAGCGAATGGTGCGCTGCAGACCCGGGACACGCGGCTACAGTCCCAGCAGATTGTAGCGCGAGAAGTCGCGGCCTTCCTTGACCACGAACTCCAGGAGGAACGGCGATCCCTTCTCGGTCACGCCGACCGCCTCCTTGATCGCGCCCGGAATGTCGCCGGGCTTCTCGACCCGGCGCGCGGCGACGTTCAGGCCCTCGGCCACCTTGGTGTAGTTGCCGCCGACGGTCATCGAGCCGTACTTCTCATCGGAGATTTTCAGCACATCGCGCTCGGCGCCCATCACGCCGTTGTTGAACACGACGGTGAGGATCGCGATCTTGTTGCGCGCGGCCGTCTCGATGTCCATGCCGGTCATGCCGATTGCGGCATCGCCCATCACGTTGACGCAGAGCTTCTTGGGCGCCGCGAGCTTCGCGCCCATGGTGATGCCGAGCCCGTAGCCGAGCTGGGTGGACTTGCCCCAGCCCATGTAGGAGCCCGCCGCCGTGGTCTCCCAAAACGGCATCATCTGCTCGCGCGGGCTGCCGGAGTCGTGGGTCATGATGACGTTGTCGCGGTCCATGGTCCGCATCATCTCGCGGATGACGCGGTACTGGTTGAGCGGCATCTCGTCGGAATCGAGGAACTTCGCCCACTCCGCAAGCCAGGCCTTCTTGCCGGCGGCGATCTCCTCCTTGAGCGAGGCGAGCGCGTTGCCGCCGGCCGCCGTGCCCTTCTGGCCCTTCTGCCTCTCCACCTCGGCGATCAGCGCGTCGAGCACCAGGCCCGCATCGCCGATCACAGCCCGATCGGCGCGGTACTCCTTGTTCACGTCGCCGGCGTCGTTGGTCGAATGGACGATGGTCTTGCCGGCCGGCACGCCGGGACCGAACGGCGTCTTGGTCAGGCTCGAACCGACCGCGAACACAACGTCGGCCTTGGCCATGAAGTCGGTGTACATCTTGGGACGCGAGCGGGTGGACGCGCCGAGCGACAGCGGATGGCTTTCCGCGATCGCGCTCTTGCCCGGATTGGTGGTCGCGACCGGCGCCGGAATGAGTTCGGCGAGTGCGGCGAGCCGCTCCGCGGCCTCGGCATAGTGGATGCCGGCGCCCGCAAGGATCAACGGATTCTTCGCGGCGAGCAGCATCTGCGCGGCCTTCTTCACCGCGTCCGGATCGGGCGCGGCGCGCTGCACCGGCACCGGCACGTAGTCGAGCTCGCCCCTGAACTCGGCTTCGAACACCTCGTCGGGAATTTCGACCAGCACCGGCCCGGCCTTGCCCGAGCGCATGGCGTGGTAGGCGCGCCGCATCAGGTCCGGCAGTTCCTGCACGTTGTGCGCCAGCGCCGACCATTTGGTCACCGGCTTGTAGACCTGCGCGGCGCGGAACACCGGATGCAGATACTGCCGCGACAGCGCGAGCCCGGCCGACACGATCAGCAGCGGCACGTTCTCGGTGAACGCTTGCGCGATGCCCGGGAACGCGTTCTCGATGCCGGGACCGGCCTGGGCCGCGAACACGCCGTTCTTCTTGCCGCGTTTGATGCGGCTGTAGCCGTCGGCAAGGCCGACGCCGACGCGCTCCTGCCGGCACAGGATCGGGCGGATGTCGAGGACCGCGCACGGCTCGATGATCGGATTGCGCGGGTAGCAGGAGAGGAAGTCGGTTCCCTCGCGCTTGAGGATTTCGGCAACGACCTGAGCGCCGTTCATGGGTGTACCTCCCTCTTCCGGGTCATCACCGGGCCGGCGCGAAGCGCCGTGACCCGGTCATCCCGATCTATTATGCACAGTGACAACCCAATCGGGATGGCCGGAACACGAGTGCGTTCACGCCCGTCTTCGACGGGCGATGCCCGGCCATGACCATGTGGCGCATTCATTCAACCAACTCCGCCAGCTCCGGTACCACCCAAAGCGGCTTCTCGCCGCGATGCACGCGCTGGACGTTGTCGTAGGCGTTGCGGAGCCGCGCGACCTGGTTGTCCCATGCCGGCCCCGCGAAATGCGAGGTCAGCAGCACGTTGTCGAGCTTGAACAGCGGATTGTCGGGCGGCGGCGGCTCCCGGTCGAACACGTCGAGGCCCGCGCCGAACAGCTTGCGGTCGGCGAGCGCCCGCGTCAGGGCCGTCTCGTCGATCACCGGCCCGCGGCTGGTGTTCACGACAATCGCCTCGGGCTTGAGCATCGCCAGTTCCGCCGCCCCGATCATGTGGCGCGTGGTCTCGTTGAGCGGCACGTGCAGCGACACGATGTCGGAGGTGCGCAGCAATTCGCCGAACAGCCGGAAGCGCACGCCGAGCGCGTCCTCTTCATGCTCGGGCAGGCGCACAATGTCGTAATACTGCACCCGCATGCCGAAGGCGCGGGCGAGCCGCGTCACCTTCTTGCCGATGGTGCCGAGCCCCACGATGCCGAGCGTCTTGTCGAAAATCTCGTACATGCGCGGTGCCGGCCCGTTGCCGCGCCAGCGCCCCGCAGTCACGTTGTTGTGCTGCCAGATCACGCGGCGCGACACGCCGAGCATCAGCATGATGGCGTGTTCGGCGACCGAAATGGCGTTGGCGCCGCCGTTGTTGCTGACCGGCACGCCGGCGCGCCGCGCGGCCTCGATATCGACGTCGTCGTAGCCGGCGCTGAGCAGTTGAAACAGCTTCAGCTTCGGCGCGGCGGCGAAGAACGCGTCGTCGGTCCGCAGGCTCGGATAGCACACGACGTATTCCGCCGCAGGCAGCGCCGCCTCGACCTCGGCGCGTCCGTTCGCAACCAGGGTGTCGAAACCCGTCGGCGCCATTTGCCGCGCGAGCTCGCCGATCTCGGCAAACGACGGCGGGACGACGATGATTCTTGGCGGCATGAACGGTCCTGTTCTCGATGGCGTCGATCCGGCGGCAATCTCTAGGCGCGGGCGCCTCCGCGCCGCGCGGCAGCGCTGTTTGGATTGGGCGGACGCGGGAATCCGAAATGGTCCCGCAATGTCGCACCTTCGTACTCGGTGCGGAACAGGCCCCGCCGCTGCAGAATCGGGATCACGCCGTTCGCGAAATCGTCCAGGCCGCCGGGAAAATACAGCGGCATGACGTTGAAGCCGTCGGCCCCGCCCTCCGTAAACCACTGCTCCATCCGGTCCGCGATCTGCTCGGGCGAGCCGCACATCACGTAGTGCCCGCGGCCGGTCGCGACGATCTGCGCGAGCTGCCGCAGCGTGAGATTGTCCCGCCGCGCGGCATCGGTGAGCAGCTTGGCGCGGCTTTGCATCTGCTCCGAGACCGGAAGCTCCGGCAGCGGCCCGTCGAGATCGTAGCCCGAGATGTCGTGACCCAGCCGGTCGGACAGCATCGGGACCACCTTGCTCTGGTCGGTCCAGCCGTCGAGCAGCGCGAGCTTGTCGCGCGCCTCCTTTTCCGTGCCGCCGAGCACCGGAAGAAACCCCGGCATGATGGCGAGCGACTCGGGCGCGCGGCCGAACGCCGAAAGCCGGCCCTTCAGTTCGCGATAGAAGCCTTGCGCGCTTTCGAGGCTTTGGTGGGCGGTGAAGACCACGTCTGCCGTGCGCGCGGCCAGCCGTTGGCCCGCGTCGGACGAACCGGACTGCACCACGATCGGGTGGCCCTGCGGCGGGCGCGAGGTGTTGAGCGGACCTTTGACGGAAAAGTATTCGCCCTTGTGATCGAGCACGTGGCGCTTCGTGCGGTCGGCAAACACGCCGGACGTCTTGTCCCGCGGAAACGCATCGTCGTCCCAGGAATCCCACAACCCCCGGACGACGTCGATGAACTCCTCGGCGATGGCGTAGCGGTCGGCGTGCACGGGATGCTTGATCCCGAAATTCTCTCCGGTGCTGGTGTAGGACGTCGTCACAGCGTTCCAGGCGGCGCGTCCCTTGCTCAAATGATCGAGCGACGCGAACGCGCGCGCCAGATGAAACGGCTCGCCGTAGGTGGTCGAGACGGTGGCGGCGAGGCCGATCCGGCTGGTCGCCGTGGCAAATGTCGCGAGCACCTGCAGCGGCTCAAGCCGCGCGATCTGCGACGGATGGCCGTCCTCGCCGCTGGTCAGGCCGTCGGCCAGGAACACCATGTCGAACTTGGCGCGCTCGGCGGTCACCGCCTGCCGCACCAGATGCGGCACGTTCTCGCTGCCCGAGTCCGCGCCGGGATAACGCCACCCGGCAACATGGTGCCCCGCCCCCTGAAGGAACATGCCGAGGTGCATCTGTCGGGGCGGCCGGGTCACGGTCGGCGCTCGGATGAGCCGGCGTCAGTGCTTGTGCGCCGCGGATGACTTCTCGAATGCGGCCTTCTGCTCGGCCGAGGCTTCCTTTTGGTGCTTCGCCTTCCACTGCTCGAACGGCTCGCCGTAAACGATCTCGCGGCTCTGGTCCTTGGTCATCGGGATGCTCTGGGCGTCGGCCGCATCCTTCATCCAGTTCGACAGGCAATTGCGGCAGAAGCCCGCAAGATTCATCATGTCGATGTTCTGCACGTCGGTTCGCGCGCGCAGATGCTCGACCAGGCGCCGGTAGACGGCGGCCTCAAGCTCGATCCGGGTCTTGTCGTCCATGACGGTCCTCCGTTGCGTTCAAGATAGACGCGCAACGGAGCGGTTTGAAGGGCCTGCCCGTCAGAACGGATACGGATGCGGTCCGGTCTGGATGGTGATCCAGCGCAGTTCGGTGAACTCGTCGATCGCGGCCTTGCCGCCGAACCGGCCGTAGCCCGAGGCCTTGGTGCCGCCGAACGGCATCTGGCCCTCATCGTGCACCGTCGGCGCGTTGATGTGGCAGATGCCGGACTGGATGCGCTTGGCGACGGCGAGCGCGCGCGGGATGTCGCGGCTGAACACCGACGCGGACAGGCCGTATTCGGTGTCGTTGGCGATGCGAAGCGCCTCCTCGTCACCCTTGACGCGCACCACCGCCTTCACCGGCCCGAACGACTCCTCCGAATAGAGCCGCATATTCGGCGTCACCCGGTCGACCACCGTGGCGCTGACCACCGCGCCGTTGAACGAGCCGCCGGCTGCGACGCGCGCGCCCTTGGCCACCGCGTCGTCCAGCAGTTCCTTGTTGCGGGCCGCCGCCTCCGGCGTCACCAGCGCGCCGAGGATGACGTGGCCGCGCGGGTCGCCGTAGGGAAGCTGGCGGGCCTTGGAGGCGAACTTCTCGACGAACGCATCGGCGATCTTCTCGTCGACCACGATGCGCTCGGTCGACATGCAGATCTGGCCCATGTTGGCGAAGCAGCCGAAGGCTGCCGCATTGACCGCGGCGTCGATGTCGGCGTCGTCGAGGATCACCATCGGCGCCTTGCCGCCGAGCTCCAGCAGCACAGGCTTCAGGTAGCGCGCGGCGGTCTCGGCGATGATCCGGCCGACGCGGGTCGAGCCGGTGAAGTTCACGCGCCGCACCGCCGGATGCGAGATCAGCGTCTCGACAACCTTGGGGGCGTCGGCGGGCGCATTGGTCACGACATTGACCACGCCGGGCGGCAGGCCCGCCTCGCGCATGATCTTGCCGATCAGGCTGTGCGTGCCCGGGCACATCTCGGACGCCTTCAGCACCACCGTGTTGCCGCAGGCGAGCGGCATCGCGATGGCGCGCACGCCGAGGATCACCGGCGCATTCCACGGCGCCATGCCGAACACCACGCCGACCGGCTGGCGGATCGCCATGGCGAAGCTGTTGGGCTTGTCGGACGGGATGACCTCGCCCGTGACCTGGGTGGTCATGGACGCGGCTTCGCGCATCAGGCTCGCCGCGAAGTGGCTGTTGAAGTGACCCCACGGACCGATGGCGCCGCATTCCGCGGTCATCATTTCGGAGAATTCCGCGCCCTTGGCGTCGAGCAGGTCCGCGGCCTTGAGCAGCAGCCCGCGCCGTTCGCCCGGGCCCATCGCCGACCAGGCGGGGAACGCAGCGGCTGCCGCATCGGCGGCCGCGATCGCGTCGGCGACCGAGGCCGCCGCGGCGCGGGTCGCGACCGCGCCGGTATAGGGGTCGATGCGGTCGAAGGTGCGGCCGTCGGCTGCGTTCACCTCACGCTCGCCGATCAGCAGGCTGACGTTTTTCATGACACTCTCCCGTCGAGGTGTTGGACTGACAACAGGGCCGGACGCCACAGCGGGTGGCGCGGCCCTCGATTCAATGGCGGACGGCGGCGTCGCCGCCGCGGACAAGCTGGCCGGGCGCGGCTGCGGCGCGTCCGGCGCGTGCGCAGGCGCAGGAGCGGCAACATGGACCGATCCCGCACCGAGATAGGCGCGCTGTACCGCCGGATCGTCCTTCAGCACCGCCGTCGTGCCCGAGCCGACAATCCGGCCGGACTCGATCAGATAGCCGCGGTCGGCGATCTTCAGACTCTGCTTGGCGTTCTGCTCCACCAGCAGCACGCCCATCCCGGTCTCGCGCACCCGCGCCAAGGCCGCGAACAGCTCCGTGCACATGATGGGAGCAAGGCCCAGCGAAGGCTCGTCGAGCAGAAGGATTTCCGGCGAGGTCATCAGCGCGCGGCCGATCGCGACCATCTGCTGCTCGCCGCCGCTCATGGTGCGGACGTATTGGCCGAAACGCTCCTGCAGGCGCGGAAACAGCGCCAGCACCCGCGTCAGGTTCTCGGCCTCCGACGCCCGCGCCCGAACGGCGTAGGCGCCGAGCGCCAGGTTCTCGCGCACCGTCAGGTCGGGAAACAGGCCCCTGCCCTCGGGCACAAGCGCGATGCCGGCCTCGACGATCTCCCGCGGCTCAAGGCCGTCGAGGCTGTTGCCGTCCAGCGTACGCGTCGCTCCAGGCTGCACGGGCACGATCCCGGCAATGGCCTTGAGCAAGGTCGTCTTTCCGGCGCCGTTGGCGCCGAGGATGGTCACGATCTCGCCGCGGCCGACATTGAGCGCCACTTCGGCCAGCGCCTGATGCTTGCCGTAAAAGACGGAGAGATTGCCGATCTCAAGCATCGGCCTCTCCCAGATACGCGCTCACAACCTCCCGGTCGGAAAGCACCACGTCCGGCGGACCGTCGGCGATCTTCCTGCCGGCGTTCATGACGATGCAGCGGCCGCACAGCGAGCGGATCGCGTCCATGACGTGCTCGACCAGGATAACGGTCAGGCCGGAGTCCTGCAGCGAGCGGATCAGCGCGATGCCCTCGCCGAGCTCGGTCGGATTGAGGCCCGCGAGCCACTCGTCGAGCAGCAGCAGATCGGGCTCGAGCGCGAGCGCACGGGCGAGTTCGAGCCGCTTCTGATCGATATAGGTGAGCTGGTCGGCGAACATGGCGGCCTTGTCGCCGAGTCCGACGCGCTCCAGCAGCGCCTGCGCGGCTCGTTCCGCGTCGGCGCCCCACAGCGGGTGCGCGCGATGCGACAGCGACGCCAGCACGTTCTCGGCCACGCTCATGGTCGGCAGCACGCGGACAAGCTGGAACGTCCGCGCCACGCCGAGGCGCGCGATCTTGAAGGGGCTCGCGCCCGAGATGTCCCGGCCTTTGAACCGGACATGGCCGGCGTTCGGCGCAAGCGCACCGGAAATCATGTTGAGCACCGTGGTCTTGCCCGATCCGTTCGGGCCGATCAGGCCGACGATCTCGCCGGGCTCGACCCGAAACGACAGGTCGTCCACTGCAACCAGGCCGCCGAAGGTCTTGCGCAGCCGATCCACGCTGAGCAGCGATCGCGGCTGCGCGGCGCGCGCGGCCACAGGGACAGTCCCGGCCTGCAGCTTCAGCGCGCGCGGCCAGTGCTTCTGGACCAGGCCGACGACGCCCTGCGGCAGCCCGTAGACGATCAGAATGAAGACCAGTCCGAGCAGGATGCTGAAGTAGTTCGGAAAGTAGGCCGACAGCACATCGAACAGGATCACCAGCGGAACGACTCCGAGCAGCGGGCCGAACAGCGATCCCGCACCGCCCAACAGCGCCATGATCACAACCTGGAACGACAGCATCGGATTGAACGCGATGGTCGGATCGATGTAGGTCCAGCGCGGCGCCATGATCGCGCCGGTGACAGTCATGAAGGCGGCGCTCACGGCGAACAGAGTCAGTTTCGCAAGCGTCGTGTCGATGCCGGCGTGGCGCGCCACGGTCTCGTCTTCGCCGATGACCCGCAGCGCGAGGCCCAGCCGCGAGCGGTTGATCAGCCAGCCGCCGGCGAACACCAGCAGCACCAGGACAAGCAGCTGCCAATAGATCGCGTTCCGGGAAATCTCCACGAAGATGTAGCGGCCCACCGACCCATGGACGTTGACCTCGTACCAGGTCACGAGTTGCCGGATCAGCTCCGCGAGGCCGAAGGTGAAGATGACGAAATAGATGCCCGACAAGCGCAGCGTGGAAAGACCGACGATCAGCGCCACGACGACGCCGACCAGCGCCGCGACCACGAGCACGAGGCCCCACGGCAGCACTTCGCCGACCACCGCCACCGTGTAGGCGCCGATGCCGAAGAACGCGACCGTTGCGAGCGAAATGTAGCGGGTCGGCCCCGAGAACAGCGCCCAGGCCGTGGCCAGCACGGTGAAATACAGATAGCTGATGCCGAGCGCGAGGTGATACCCGCTGGCGACCAGCGGAAACGCCGCCACCAGCATCAACACCACGGCGCCGAGGACGAGCCACGGCAGGTTACGCAAACTCAACGCACCGACCTCCCGAAGAGCCCCGTTGGCCGCACCAGGAGAACTATCAAGAACAGCGCGAACGTCGCGGCGAGCGTAAGCCCCGGATCGCCGAGACGCGCCACCATCGTTTCCGCGACGCCGAGCAGCAGGCCCGCGACCAGGGCGCCCATCATGTTGCCGACGCCGCCCATGATGACGACGATCAGCGCTTTCATGGTGAAGTTGACGCCCATCGCCGCGCTGAAGGTCAGGAACATCGACACCAGCACGCCGGCCGCCGCGACCAGCGCGCCGCCGAGCGCGAATGCAAACGCCGCCGCCGCGCGCACGTCGATGGCCGACAGTTGCGCCGACTCGGGGCTGACCGCCACGGCGCGGATCGCGGTGCCGGCGCGCGTGTGCTTAAGCGCAAGATAGGCGGCAAGCCCGATTGCAATCGCCACGCCGAACGCCAGCAGACGATTGATCGGGACCGTCACGCCGACGATCTGAAGCGGGATCGAAAGAAACGAATAGGTGTGATACTGGCCGCCGAATACCACCAGCATCACGCCCTGGACCACGAACAGAAGACCGAAGGTGGCCAGGATCGAGTCCACCTCCAGCATGTCGCGGTTCTTCGCCCGCCGGACCAGCGGCGTGAGCAGGATGTGATAGATGGCCCAGTTGAGCACGAAGGCCAGCGGAACGACGACGATGAGCCCGACCAGCGGGTTCACCGCCAAGCCTACGAAGCACCAGTAGGCAAAGAACGCCGCAGCGACCAGGAATTCGCCATAGGACAGGTTCATGATGCGCGCCACACCGTACTGGAGCGTGAGCCCCAGTGCGGTGAGTGCATACATGCCGCCGAGGATCAGCCCGGACAGCAGGATGTCTAACGCAAGCATCACAATCCCGTCGCTACGGCGGGTCCCTTACTTGAACGCCGGCTTCGGCACGATCGGGGCGCGAGCGCCCTGCTTTGCGACCGGCGCGACGCCGTAGAAGTTGTTGCCCTGCCATTGGCCGACGGCCCAGAAGTTCTTGTTCAGACCGTTCTCAAGCTTCACCGGGCCGATGATCGTCTCGAACGTACCGCTGTTGATCTCCTTGATCACGGCGGCGCGGTCGATCTTGCCGACCCGCTCGATCGCCTGCTGAAGCACCTGGAGGCTCGCGTAAGTGATCGGGCTCGCCCAGCGATCCGGCTCGCGGCCGATGATCTTGCGGTGATGCTCGATGTAGTTCTTCACGCCCGGCAGATCGGCGTTCGAGCCGCCAATGCCCATGACGCCTTCGGCATTCGCCTGGAACTTGCCCTTGAAGGCCGGGAATGCGGTACCGACGCCGACGAAGAACACCTTCGGATTGAAACCGATCACGCGGGCCGTCTCGGTGATGCCGAACGTGTCCGGCGGATAGCTGAACGCGACCATCGTGTCGGGCGAGCCCGCCATCGCGTCCTTAAGCACCGGCTGCATGTCCTGCGTGCCGAGCGGATACGAGCGATCGTAGGTGAGTTCGAAGCCGGCCTTCTTGAGGCCCGCGCGCGCGGCCGTGGCCTGCTCGATTCCGAACTGGTCGGACACCGCAAGCAGCGCCACTTTCTTGCCGATCTTGCCGTCCTTCTGCAGCTTGGTGAGCGTCTCGACCAGACCGTCGACAAGCTCGGACGGCAGGCCAAGCCAGAACGACAGCCCCGGCCAGCGCTTGGTCATCTCCAGCGCACGGTTGGTGTTCGCGGTCACCGCGAGCTGCGGATAGCCGAGCTGGTGAAACACCGGCGCGGCGGCGAGATTCAGGCCCGTGCTCCAAGGCGGCAGGATGAAGTCGACCTTGTCCTGGGTGGCGAGGCGCTCGATTGCCTTGATCATCTCTTCGGAATTGCTGCGGTCGTCGTATTCGACGACTTCGACCTTCACGCGCTTGCCGATCGACTTCAGCATGATGCCGCCGGCGTCGTTCACGTCCTTCACCCAGACCTGGTAGTTGGGCAGCGTGGTGACGCTCGCGCCGGCCGCGAACGGCCCGGTCTTCGAAATCGACCAGCCGATCTTGATCGAATCCTGCGCCGAGGCTGGCAAGACCCAGCCAACGACGGCCATCGCGCCGAGCGCGACCAAACTTCTCATCCGCATCGCAGTCATCCTTCTTGGTTAACGTCCCAACCGGCTTTTGCCGGCATTGCTCTTGATCGAATTTCGCGGACCGCGACCCGAAGCCGCTACAAAGGCCGGTAGGCCCGCGCCGTCAAACGGATATGGCCGCCGCGGTTAACCGCTTCGGACCGACCCGGCCGGTTGCTTTCGTCAGTCGTCCCCGCTCCGTTGGTCACCCGATGCAGGGACCGCCGCGGCCGACAAACGGATCGCTCGCGGCTTGGTTGCCCTGCCGCCCATACCGCCCCCAGAGACAGCACTTTGCGACCGGCCGTTAAGAAAATTATAGGGGTATTTCATCGGCGCGGCAGCCGCCGCCTGCGATAAAATGTTTGAAATTCTCGCATGTTCGGCGCCTTGGGACGAATTGGGGTCGGAATGGAACAAAATGGGGGTCACCACGCCGCAGGCGACCTGTTGAGGCGACTGTTGGAGCGCGCCGTGGCCGCAGCGCATCCCTCGACCTGCCTCGCCCCGCATCTGCCGGAACCGCCGCTCTCGGGGCGGCTGATCGTACTGGCAGCCGGCAAGGCGGCGGGTTCGATGAGCGAGACGGCGGAACGTCATTACCGCGACGTCGTACGGCTTGCACCGGAGCGGATGACCGGACTTGCCGTGACGCGTCATGGCTATGCCCGGCTGACCGAGAACATCGAGACGATCGAAGCCGGCCATCCCGTGCCCGACGCCGCGGGCCTGGCCGCGACCGGACGCGTTCTCGAAATCGCCGCCGGCGCGCGCGCCGACGATATCGTGCTCGTGCTGCTGTCCGGCGGCGCCTCCGCCAACTGGATCGCGCCTGCGCACGGCGTAAGCTTTGCCGACAAGCAGGCGGTGACGCGCGCGCTGCTGCGGTCGGGCGCCAACATCGGCGAGATCAACACGGTCCGCAAACACCTGTCGCGGATCAAGGGCGGACGGCTCGCCCGCCTCGCCCGGCCGGCGCGCGTCGTGACGCTCGCGATCTCGGACGTGCCGGGCGACGATCCGGCGACCATCGGTTCCGGTCCGACCGTGCCCGACTCGACGACGCTCGCGGATGCCCGCGCAGTCGCCGCACGCTTTGCGCTCACGCTGCCCGATGCGGTAGCGCGCGCGCTCGCCGACCCCGCCAACGAGACGCCGAAGTCCGGAGATCCGGTTTTCGCGGGCACGTCCTTTGCGCTGGTCGCGCGCCCGGCCGAAGCATTCCGGGCGGCGGAAGCTGCGGTGCGCGAAGCCGGTTACGAATGCGTCATGCTGGGCGACCGGATCGAAGGCGAGGCGCGCGCGGTAGCGGCCGAACACGCCAGGCAGGCGCTCGCTCTGCAAGCGCAGGGCCGCCGCGCAGTCATCCTGTCGGGCGGCGAACTGACGGTGACGATCCGCGGCCGCGGCCGGGGCGGACCGAACCAGGAATACGCGCTCGCGCTTGCCGTCGCGCTCGGCGGCGCGCCCGGGATTTCGGCACTGGCCGCCGACACCGACGGCACCGACGGCGGCGCGGGTTCGAGTGACGATCCCGCCGGCGCCGCGATCGATCCCGGCACCCTCGCCAGGGCCCGCGCCCACGGCCTCGATCCGGCCGCGTTTCTCGCCGACAACGATTCAACCGGCTTCTTTTCGCGGCTCGGCGGCCTTGTGGAGACCGGCCCGACCTGCACCAACGTGAACGACTTTCGCGCCATTGTCGTTGACAGCGCGTAAGCCTTCACGCGATACCCGTGGCCTTGGAGCAATGCCAAAGATTCGCGCGAGTCACGGTCCAGACATCAATCCCTTCACCGTAAGAGCGCGTTCGTGACGCAACGGCACCGCACTTCGGCCATGTCTGCCTTCAACTCGCCCCGGCTCTTGTCGTTCGTCACCGCCGCATTGCTCGCCCCGGTTCCGGCGCTGGCCGACTTCAACATTTGCAACAACACCGGGAGCCGTGTCGGCGTCGCCATCGGGTACCGCGATCCCGACGGCGGCTGGGTCACCGAGGGCTGGTGGAATCTCTCCGCGCGATCCTGCGAGACCTTGCTGAAAGGCACGCTGGTCGCCCGCTACTATTATATCTATGCGATCGACTATGACCGCGGCGGCGAATGGTCGGGCCGCGCCCATATGTGCACACGCGACAAGGAATTCACCATCCGCGGCACCGAGGATTGCCTGGCGCGCGGTTTCGACCGAACCGGGTTCTTCGAGGTCGACACCGGCGAGCGGCAGACCGCCTGGACGGTGCAGTTGACCGAGACCGCCGACGGCCCGGCGCAGCGCCCGCTGACGCCCGGCACCCCGCTGCTGCCGACGCCGGGCCGCCAGGGCCCGGCACAGATTCCGAGGACGCCCGGCCGATGAGACGCCTTCGCCGCACCAAGATCGTGGCCACGCTCGGCCCCGCCTCCGGCAATGCCGAGACGATCGCACGGTTGTTCCAGGCCGGCGCCGACGTGTTCCGCATCAACATGAGCCACTCGTCGCACGACCGCATGCGCGAGCTGGTGGCCGCGATCCGGCAAGTGGAAAAGCAGAACAACCGGCCGATCGGGATCCTGGTCGATCTTCAAGGTCCCAAGCTCCGCGTCGGCGCCTTCGCCGGCGGCTCGGTCATGCTCGACAACGGCGCGGTGTTCGCGTTCGATGCCGATGCCACGCCGGGCGACGCCAGGCGCGTGCACCTGCCGCACCCGGAGATTTTCGCGGGCATCGAACCGGGGCACACCCTGCTGCTCGACGACGGCAAGGTCAGGCTGGTGGCGACGGAGAAGTCGGCACAGCGCATCGTCACGCGGGTCGAGGTCGGCGGCAAGCTCAGCGACCGCAAGGGCGTGAGCCTGCCCGATACCGTGATCCCGTTCTCCGCGCTGACCCCCAAGGACCGCTCGGACCTCGACGCGGCACTCGACGCCAGCATCGACTGGGTCGGCCTGTCGTTCATCCAGCGGCCCGACGACATCGCCGAAGCCAAGAAGATCACCCGCGGCCGCGCCGCCGTGATGGCGAAGATCGAGAAGCCGCAAGCGGTGCATCGGCTGGATGAAATCCTGGACCTCACCGACGCCATCATGGTGGCGCGCGGCGACCTCGGCGTGGAACTGCCGCTCGAAAAGGTGCCCGGCATCCAGAAGCAGCTTACGCGCGCCGCTCGCCGCGCCGGCAAGCCGGTCGTGGTCGCGACCCAGATGCTGGAAAGCATGATCACGAGCCCGGTGCCGACGCGCGCGGAAGTGTCCGACGTCGCGACCGCGATTTTCGACGGTGCGGACGCCGTGATGCTGTCGGCGGAATCGGCCGCCGGGCAGTTCCCGGTCGAAGCCGTCACGACCATGAACCGGATTGCCGAAGAGGTCGAAAGCGAGGACACCTATCATACGATCATGAAGGCGCAGCACGCCGAGCCGGAGGCCACCGGCGCCGACGCCATCGCCGCCGCCGCGCGCCAGATCGCCGAGACGATCGACCTTTCCGCAATCGTGTGCTGGACCTCGTCGGGCTCCACGGGCCTGCGCGTGGCGCGCGAGCGGCCGCAGGTGTCGATCGTCGCGATCTCGCCCAATGTCGCGACCGGCCGCAAGCTTTCCGTTGCCTGGGGCATTCATTGCGTGGTCGCGGAGGACGCTAGAGACCAGGACGACATGGTGGAGCGCGCGTGCCGGCTCGCGTTCAAGGACGGCTTCGCCAAGGCCGGCCGGCGCATCATCATCGTTGCGGGCCTGCCGCTCGGCACGCCGGGCGCGACCAACATGCTGCGGATTGCATTCGTGGGAGCGGAAGCGGAACGGGAGTAGCGCGCAGGGTCGACAGGCCTTGGCGGCGGACAGCGCCGTCAGATATCCCGGCCGTCGACCTTCTCGGTGAGGGCCTTCACTGCCTCGGGAATCTTCGGCAGGTGCGGGTAAATCTCGAGCGCCTTGCGGAACGCCGCAAGCGCGCGCCGCTCGTCGCCGAACTCCTGCAGGATCATGCCGAGACCCGACATGGCGCCGAAGTGCCGCGGCTCCAGCAACAGAACCTGCCGGATGTCTTCCATCGATTTCCCGAAGTCCTTGCGCATGTAATGCAGTGTCGCACGCCGGTTCCAGGCTTCGACATAATCCGGCTTGATCTGAACGACGGAGTCGAGAAGCTTGATTGCCAGGTCGAGGTCCTTGGCCTCGATCGCGGTCTTGACCCGCATCATCAGGAGATTGGCGGTGTCGCTGCCGGAGGCGAGCCACAGCGCCCAGATGCGGTTCTCGACCTGCTTGGCGGTGTCGGCGTCGGGCGCGGCCTTGAGCGCGCCGAACAGGAAGTCGAGGTTGCGCACCGGATCGCCGCGCTGAGCGCGCGGCAGGTCCTTCGGCGCCTGCATCGACTCGATGGCATCGCCCGAAGACCCGGGCGGCGGCACCACCTGCTGCGCGACAGCCGGCGCAGCCTGGATCGAAAGCGCAACGGCGAGAGCTGCGGCAGCGGCGGCGTGGAATCGCTGGCTCATGGCCGCAAATTTAGACGCCCGCCGCGCGGCGGCAAGATGGCATTTCGGGCAGTGAACGCTGAAAGTTGCGGCCCGCGGCCGCCGGTGGGCGGATCAGCCCTGACGCGCCTTGAACCGGCGCTGCACCTTGTTGATCACGTAGACCCGGCCCTTGCGCCGCACCAGGCGGTTGGCGCGGTGGCGGCCACGCAGCGATTTCAAAGAGTTACGGACCTTCATGACAGGCTCTTGGTTTCCCGGGGTTGCGGGTTCTTAAGGGGGCTTGCGCGGCCTGTCAAACGCGACCTCCGATCCCGGCCCCAACGGCCGGGATCGAGGGTCCAACTGGATCGCGATGCCGAACGGCCCGGCAGCGATTACAGGCAATGGCCGGAATGCGCTTCCCGCTCAGCACTTCGCCGGGCAATCGGGCATCCGGCAGGACCTGACCAGGATCGGCTCATAGGTCTTGCCGTCGAATCCGCAGTTCTTCAGGCTGCACGTGTCACCCTTGCAAGCGCTGACGCACGAAATCAGCTGCGTTGGGCAAGACTTCGCCGCCGCCTTCTTGCCCTTCTGCGCTTCGGACGGAATGGCCGAAACCGAAATAACCGCGACTCCGATCGCCGCCGCCAGCAACACCTTCGTAATCGAATTCATGATGTCCTCCTCCCCTGATGGCGAAGCTTCGCACGGCCGGCACGCCGCGGACAAGGCGCGTCCGGCTGGCAGCCCCGCAATGGCCCGCCGCGTTGCGCTCCTTTAAGGTTGCGTCTGGAGACGCAGACATGAAGCGCAGCACCGGCCGATTTTTGACAACCCACACCGGCAGCCTCCCCCGGCCCGACGACCTGATCCGCATGATGTACGCCAAGGAAGAAGGCGTGCCGGTCGACAAGGCCGCGCTTTCGGCGCGGGTCCGCGCGGCGGTCGCGGAAGTGGTGAGGAAGCAGGTCGAGGCTGGCGTCGATCTGGTCAACGACGGCGAAATGTCGAAGCCGAGCTACGCCACCTACATCAAGGACCGGCTCGACGGCTTCGGCGGCACCGGCAATACCTTCGTCTATCAGGACCTCGCCGACTTTCCGAAGCTCGCGCAAAAGGTGTTCGGCGATCCCGGCCGCTCCCGGCGCAAGACGCCGGCCTGCAACGCGCCGATCGGCGTGCGCGATCCGCAGGCCGCGCGCGATGACGTCGACAATCTCGCCGCGGCGCTGAAGACAACCCCCGCGGCCGAAGGCTTCATGAGCGCGGCTTCGCCGGGCGTGGTGTCGCTGTTCTTTCGCAACGATTACTACAAGGACCACGAGACGTACCTGCACGCCATCGCAGAAGCCATGCGCGACGAATACGAGGCCGTGACGCAGGCTGGCTTCGTGCTGCAGATCGACTGCCCCGACCTCGCCATGGGCCGGCACATTCAGTACGCCGATCTCGACCTCAAGGAGTTCCGCAAGCGCGCACAGATGCACGTCGAGGCGCTCAACCACGCCACGCGCAACATCCCGCCGGAGCAGCTGCGGATGCACCTGTGCTGGGGCAACTATGAGGGGCCGCATCATTTCGACGTGCCGCTCGCCGACATCGTGGACATCGTGTTTTCGGCGCGTCCCAACGCGATCTCGCTTGAAGCCGCCAACCCGCGCCACGCGCACGAATTCTCCGTGTTCGAAAAGGTCAAGCTGCCCTACGGCAAGGTGTTGATCCCGGGCGTCATCGAATCGAAGTCGAACTTCATCGAGCATCCCGACCTGATCGCACAGCGCATCGGCCGCTATGCCGAGCTGGTCGGCCGCGAGAACGTCATCGCCGGTTCCGATTGCGGCTACGGCACCTGGGTCGGGCAAGCCGCGGTCGATCCCGACGTGGTCTGGGCCAAGCTCGCCGCGATGGCGGAAGGCGCGCGGATCGCAAGCAGGCGGTTCTGGTCCTGAGCGGAACCCGATCTGCCGGCGATCAATCCCGGCGCGGCAGACTTCGGCGGGCCAAGTTGCGCGTCAGGTAGACCGCCGCGCTGAACAGCAGGGTGGCGGCGCCCGCAGCGTAGATGCGCCATTCGAAGTGCACCAGAAGGACCGCAATCGCCGCAATCGCGATGACTGGCACCACCGGCAGCCGCCCGATCGATCCAGGCGCGCGAAACGGACGCGGGTGGTGCGGCGCCGTGTAGCGCAGCCGGATCACGGCGAGATTGACCGCAAAAAAAGCGACCAGCGCCGCAAACGACGACATCTCCGCCAGGAACTTGACGCTGCCGATGGGCAGCAGCGCTGCAGAGACCGCCATGATCAGCACGGCCGCGACCCAGGGCGTGCGGCGAACCGGCAGAAGTCCTGCGAACACGCCATGAATTTCGCCGTCGCGCGCCATCGAATAGGTCAACCGCGAGGCAGTGATGAGCGTGATCAGGACGGTGTTCGCGGTGGCAAACAACGCGATCAGTCCGAGCAGCAGCCCCGAACGGGGCCAGACCGCCTCCATCGCCACCGCGAGCGGCGCTTCACTCGCCGCAAGTTGCGACGGTGGAATCATATGCACCACGGCGACCGCGACCAGCACGTAAATGGTCGTGGTGATCGAGATGCTTGCGAACAGCGCGAGCGGGATGTCGCGCCCCGGCCTATGAACCTCCTCGGCCAGGTTGGCAACGTGCTCGAAGCCGAGATAGACGAAAAACAGAAGCGAGGCTGCAGCCATCACCGCAGTGCCGTCCGCGGCAGGTGCCGGCGGCGGACTGCCTTCGCGCGCCAGGGCCGCTACGATCACGAGAAGCAGTCCACCGACTTCGATGGTCGTGCAAATGACATTCACGAAGCTCGACTCGCGCAGCCCCCAGACGTTGAACAGCGTACAAGCGGCAATCAGCGCCAGCGCCGACCACACCACCGGCGCATCGACGACGATGCGGAGATAGCCCGCGAACGCCATCGCCACCGTCGCGGCGGTGGACGCCGCGCCGATCAGGATGACGACACCGACGCCGAAGGCGAGCCAACCGGCGTGCGGCCAGGCGGTGCGGACATAGACGTACTCGGCACCTGCCTTGGGATACGCGGTCGCGAGTTCCGCATAGGACAGCGCAGTCAGAAACGCGACTGCCGCACCGATGATGAAGCTCAGCCAAAGGCGACCCTGTGCCAGGCCCGCGGCGGTTCCGATGACGGAATAGACGCCGGCACCCACGATGACGCCGACGCTGTAAAAGGTGAGCTGGACAGGACCGAGGACGGGCTTGAGGGACATGCGGGCGCGCAGCACGTGTGACGCTTGGTCGAATTGCGATTAGCATAGCCCGCGCCACCGTTCCGTTCTTGATCGAAGTCAGATCGTCACATCCACACATGACCGAACCCGGGCCACCCCCAAACCCCGCCGCCGTAGCGGCCAATCTCACGACCGGGCGCCCGCCGTGGCTGGAAAACCTGCTGCGGCCCGTCCAGGCCTTCCGGCTGCGCTATCTGCCGGTGGTGATGGTCTATTTCGCCTATGGCGCGCTCGGCCTGATCGACGTCGGCCGCGACATGTGGGTGAAGGAAAGCCTGTCGCTCAGCCCGGCCGAGCTCGCCGGCATCGCGGTCTGGCTCAACCTGCCCTGGACCGTGAAGATGGTATTCGGGGAACTGGTGGACTGTGTGCCGATCTTCGGCTCGCAGCGCCGCGCCTATATCGTCATCGGCGCCTCGTTGACCGCCACCGGCCTCCTGACGCTCGCCGGCGCCGCCGGCGGCTGGCTCGTCTTCGCAAGGCCGGACCAGCTCTACATGCTCGGCGCGTTGCTGATCGTGATCGGCACCGTGATCCAGGACGTGGTGGCGGACGCGATATCGACCGAGGTGGTCGCGCGCCGCGATGCCGATGGCAACGAGCGCCCCGACGCCGATGTGCGCGCCGAGCTCGGCATGGTGCAGGTGCTGGGCCGGCTTGCGCTGTCGGCCGGCATCGTCGCGGTGGCCGGCATCTCCGGCTGGCTCGCCTTCATCGTCGATCGTCAGACGGTGTTCCTGATCGGCCTCGTCATCCCGGTGGTTTCGGTGACCGGCGCGTTCCTGCGCGGGATCGAAACCCGCGAGCGGCGGGCCATCGACTGGCGCATCCTCGGCGGCGGGCTTGCGTTCGGCGCAACGGTGCTGGTGCTCGGTGTCGGCGGTGTGCCTTACGCACAGGAGATCGTATTCGTCGTGTCGATGACCGTGGTCTGCACGATGCTCGTTCTGGTGACGCGCGAGCTCGACCACGCGACGCGAATGGCCATCCTGTTCACGACCATCATCATCTTCGCGTTCCGCGCAACGCCCGGCGTCGGCGACGGATACTTCTGGTACTCGCTCGACGTGCTGAAGTTCGATGAAGCGTTCTACGGCGTGCTGCGCCAGACCGCGGCGCTGATCGCCATCGCAGCGATGTGGATGTTCTCCAAGCAGATCACCGAATATCCCGTCACGACGGTGCTGCTATGGATCACGATCGCAGGTACGATTCTGTCGGCGCCGAACATCGGGCTGGTCTACGGCGTGCACGAATGGACCGAAGCGAACTTCGGCGTCGGCGCGCGGACCATCGCGATCATCGACGCGGCCGCATCGTCGCCGTTCGCGCAGCTCAGCATGATTCCGCTGCTGACGCTGATCGCCTACTATGCGCCGGCCGGCCACCGCGCGACGTGGTTTGCGCTGATGGCCTCGCTGATGAACCTCGCACTGGTGGCCGGGCAGCTGCAGACCAAGTACCTCAACCAGGTTTTCGTCGTCGGGCGCGGCGTATACGATCACCTTGGCCCGCTGATCCTCACCGTGGTCGGAATGGGATTCGTCATCCCGATCGCTGCAATCCTGCTGCTCGGCGCAAGGGTGGCGAAGAGGCCGGCGTAAGGCGCGTGCGGAGGGTGCTGTCGTGCAATTCGGCCTGAACTTCTTTCCCTGCGTCGGCCCGGACCAGAAATCCGCTGAGCAGTATTTCCGCGAGGCGATGCACCTGTGCAGCCTGACCGACGAGCTGGGCTACACCCACATCCGGCAGGTCGAGCACTACTTCAAGCCCTACGGCGGCTACAGTCCGAACCCGATCCTGTTCCTCACCGCGGCCGCGATGCGCACCAGGAACACGCGGCTGATCACCGGCGCGGTGCTGCCCGCGTTCAACCATCCGCTCAAGCTTGCCGGGGAGATCGGCATGCTCGACGGCATCAGCGGCGGGCGGCTGGAGGTCGGCTTTGCCCGTGCCTTCCTGCCGCACGAGTTCGCGCAGTTCGAGGTGAGCCTCGACGAAAGCCGGCGGCGTTTCACCGAAGGCCTGGCGCAGATCAGGCTGCTGCTGACCGGCGAGAATGTCAGTTCCAAAGGTGAGTTCCACAGCTTCGCCAACGTCACCTCCCTGCCCCGCCCGACGCAGGCCCCGCATCCGCCGTTCTGGATCGCTGCGACCAACACGCCGGAGACTTTCGCGTTCGCCGGCGAACAGGGCTGCCGCGTGATGGCGATCCCGCTCGAGCCGACCAACATGCGTGCGCTGACCGGCCGCTACCGCGACGCCTGGCGCGCCGCGGGCCATCCCGGCAACGGCCATGTCATGAACACGTTCTTCATGTGCTGCATGCCCACGCGCCAGGAGGCGATGGATTTCGGCCTGCCGCACGCCAACGAGCATCTCAAGGGCCTCGCGGATTCCGCGAAGGAATGGCTGACGGGCGCCAGCACCAAGGACTATCCCGGCTACGACAAGCTGATCGCGCATGTGTCGAGCGACACCGCCGAGCGGCAGATGCGCGACGGTACCGCGTTCATCGGCACGCCGTCCGAGATCGTGGAGATGATCCGCGCCTACAACGACAACGTCGGCGGCATCGACAGCGTGTCGCTGCACTTCACGCCGGGCAACATGCCGGTGGAGGCTGCAGAGCGCTCGATCCGGTTGTTCTCGAAAGACGCGCTGCCGAAGCTCGCGGGGCTATGACGCGATGCACTACGTGGCGGGCGCGTAGGAATAGCCGCCGGGCGCGCGGGCCACATGGCCAAATCCCGGAAACGGCAGATGCGCGCCGGCGACGCACAGCCGCTCGGCCGCGGCCTGCTCCAGCACGCGCTGGCGCGTCGCGCGCGCCATGTCCGGAATGACGTCGAACACCAGCGTCGCGTCCGGACGCGCCAGCTGCACCGAGGCGAGATGCACGATATCGCCCCACAGCAGCAGCCGGTCGCCGCCGGACTCGATCAGCCAGTTGGTGTGACCGGGGGTGTGGCCCGGCGCGAGGCGCGCGGCGATGCCGGGAAGCACTTCGCCGTCGTTCACGCGCCGCATGCGGCCGCCATAGGGCGCGGTGACGCGGCGTTGCGCGGCCGAGTTCTTCTGCACGCGCTCGCTGTCGCCGGGCTGCACGACCCGGTCCAGCCAGAACTCGGCCTCGACCTGGTGAAGCACCAGTTCGGCCTTGGGAAACACGGCACGGCCGGCCTCGTCCACCAAGCCCAGCGAATGGTCGGAATGCAGATGCGTGATCAGAAGAATATCGATCGATTCCGGCGGCACGCCGATGGCGCGCAGATTCTGCGGCAGCATTCCGACCGTCGGCCCCATGGTGTGGCCGGAGCCGGCGTCGCTGAGGATCAGCTTGCCGCGATGGCGAATGAGGAAGGCATTGACGTCGAGCGGCAAGGTCTGCCCGTAGGGCACGCCGGTCAGCCGCTCGCTTTCGGCCTTGTCGATGCCCTGGATGATGTTGTGATTGCTGTTGACCAATACGCCGTCCGAAACGGCAGTGACATGAAATTCCCCGACGTTTCGCCCGGCAGTCATAGCTGTGCCGGAGCGAGCGTGGGCTTGCCGCGGATCAGGTCCGACGCGCGCTCTGCCATCATCAGCACGCAGGCGTTGATGTGCGCCGAGACCAGATCGGGCATGGCCGAGGCATCGACCACGCGCAGCCGCTCGGCGCCGCGCACTTTGAGCTGCGGATCGAGCACCGCCTCCGCACCGACGCCCATCGGGCAGGTCGAGGCCGGGTGGTTGACCGTGTTGACCACGCGGCGGATCCAGGCGTCGATCTCGGCATCGATCTTGACCGCAGGACCGGGCGAAATCTCGTCGGCGCGATATTTCGCGAGCGGCGCCTGATAGGCGGCCTCGCGCGCGATCTTGAATCCCTCGCGCAAGGTCGGCAGGTCGTTCGGCGCCGTGAAGCAGTTGGTGACGATACGGACCTTGTCGCGCGGGTCGGACGAGCGCAGCAGCACCTCGCCGCGGCTGTCCGGGTGCAGGATCGCGGGCCGGATGCCGTAGCCGTCCACGTAGGGCTTCTTCCAGCCGGGGAACCAGAGCGCCGCATCGAGCGGTGCGCCGCGGAACATGAATTCGACGTCTGGCACGGCAAGCTCCGGCCGCGTCTTGATGAAGGCGTGCAATCCGCCGGGCACGACGGTGGCGGGCCCAGTGCCGAACAGATAGGCGCGCACCATGTTGATCGACATCCTGTCGAGCCGCATGTTGTCGCGGAATGCGCTTCCGTCCTTGCGGTTGAACGCGATCAGCACCGCAAGGTGATCCTGCAGGTTCTTGCCGACCGGCAGATCGACGATCGGTTCGATCCCGACCTCGCGCAGATGCGCCGCGGGACCGATGCCGGACAACATCAGAATCTGCGGCGTGTTGAAGGCGCCGCCGCAGACGATCACCTCGCTCGTGGCATGCGCCTTCCGCAAGGCGCCGCGGTGGAAATACTCCACGCCGGTGGCGCGCGTGCCGAGCATGGTGACGCGGGCCGTGTGCGCGCGCACCTTCACGGTCAGATTGGGCCGCGGCATCGCAGGCCGCAGGAAGCCGGCCGCCGACGAGCAGCGGCGGCCGTTCCTGATCGAGAACTGCGAGCGCCCGAAGCCGACTGCGCTCGTTCCGTTGTAATCGTCGGTGACCGGCAGGCCGGTCATGCGCGCTGCCTCGATCCATGCGTCGTAGATCGGGTCTTTCGTTCGCGCCCACTGCACGCCGATGTGGCCCGAGCCGCCGCGCATCTCGCTCTCGCCGTCCTCAAAGCTCTCCAGCCGCTTGAAGTACGGCAGCGTGTCGGCGAACGACCATCCGAGCGCGCCCTTCTGCGCCCAGCGGTCGAAGTCGCCGGCATCGCCCCGGGTGAAGGCCATGACGTTGATCGAGGACGAGCCGCCCAGCACCTTGCCGCGCAGCTCTTCGAGCTGCCGCCCGTTCAGGTTCGGGTCGGGCTCGGCGCGATAGCCCCAGTCGTGCAGCTTGTATTCGTGCAGCTTGCCGAGCCCGATCGGCACGTGGATCAGCGGATCGAAGTCGCGCCCGCCGGCCTCCAGCAGCAGCACCCGGCAGCCGGAGTCCTCGGTAAGCCGGTTGGCGAGCACGCAGCCGGCGGAACCCGCGCCGACGATGATGTAGTCGTAGCTGTCGGATGAACGCATGGCGAAACTCAAACTCTCGTCGGCCGTTGGCACGCCGGCGGATCGAGCGACGGAGGTCGTACAGTGCTTCGGGCGTACGCCGTCCGTCTCTGCAACCTGGGCGATCCGGCGCCGCAACCGATTGGATTTTCCGATCTGCCGCTCCGCAGTCCGGTCAGTGTCGGGAAACTGACGGGTTCGGGCAAGACCTTTCAGCGGACAACATCGCGCCAATCGATGTCGAAGCCTCGGCCATAAAGGCATCGATCGGCGAGCGGCGCGCGTACCGGCGCGCAGACCGAACGCGGCGGGGCAAATTGCTACGGTTGTGATTGTTTGATACTAAACTTCGCACGAACGGGAACATGGCCGGATGGCACAAGGCACCCACGAAAGTTATTCGCGAGAGGAGGTCGCCGGTCCCGGCCCCGAGCGCGGTTTCGGCATCGTCATGGCGGTTGCGTGTGCGGTCGTCGCCGCGATCAACCTCTGGTACGCCGGGCGATGGTGGCCCTGGTTCTCGGTCGCCGGCGCGCTGTTCCTCGGCGCAGCCTTGCTGCGCCCCGCCGTTCTGAAGCCCCTGAACGTGCTTTGGTTCAAGTTCGGGATGCTGCTCCACAAGGTGGTCAATCCGATTGTCATGGGACTGTTGTTCTTCGTCACCGTCTGGCCGACGGGACTGGTCATGCGCGCGCTTGGACGCGATCTGCTGCGGCTCAAGCGCGAGCCTGACGCCGACAGCTACTGGATCGTGCGGCAGCCGCCGGGCCCTGCCCCCGAATCGATGAAAGATCAGTTCTGAGCGGAGAAGGGCATGGAGTTCCTGGGTGAGCTTTGGCGCTTCATGCGCGTGCGCAAGAAGTTCTGGCTGCTGCCGATCCTCTTGATGATGGTCGTGTTCGGCGGACTTGTGGTGCTGACCAAGGGCTCCGCGGTGGCGCCGTTCATCTATACGATCTTCTGAACCCTCAATTCCGAAGCTCCATGCGCGTCCTCGGCCTCTCCGCCTACTACCACGACAGCGCCGCCGCGCTGGTCGAGGACGGGCGGGTCGTCGCGGCCGCGCAAGAGGAACGCTTCACCCGCAAGAAGCACGATCCGTCGTTTCCCACGAACGCCATCCGCTATTGCCTCGACGAGGGCGGGGTGTCGCTGCGCGACCTCGACTTCGTGGTGTTCTACGACAAGCCGTTTCTCAAATTCGAGCGGCTCTTGGAAACCTACGTCGCCATGGCGCCGCGCGGGTTCCGATCGTTCAAGATGGCGATCCCGGTCTGGCTGAAGGAGAAGCTGTTTCAGAAATCGCTGTTGCGCGGCGAGTTGAAGACGATCGACGAATCGTTCAATCCGGCCGAGAAGCTCTTGTTCTGCGAGCACCATTTAAGCCACGCGGCGTCGGCGTTCTTTCCCTCGCCTTACGAGCAGGCCGCCGTCCTCACCATGGACGGCGTCGGCGAATGGGCGACCACGTCGGCCGCCATCGGCTCCGGCAGCAAGCTGGAGATGATCCAGGAGATTCACTTCCCGCATTCGCTCGGGCTGCTCTATTCCGCCTTCACCTACTACACCGGATTCAAGGTCAACTCCGGCGAATACAAGGTGATGGGGCTCGCGCCCTACGGCGAGCCGAAATACACCAGGCTCATCCTGGACAATCTGATCGATCTGAAGCCCGACGGCTCGTTCCGGCTGGACATGTCGTATTTCGACTATTGCACCGGCCTGACCATGACCAACGACCGGTTCGCGGATCTGTTCGGCGAGCCGGTGCGCTCGGCCGACAAGCTCTTGACGCCGTTCCACATGGACATGGCGGCGTCGATCCAGGCGGTGCTGGAGGAGGCGGTGCTGCGCATGACGCGCGCGCTCGCCAAACAGACCGGCCAGCGCAGTCTGTGCCTCGCCGGCGGCGTGGCGCTCAATTGCGTGGCCAACGGCAAGGTGCTGCGCGACGCTGCGTTCGAGAACATCTGGGTGCAGCCCGCGGCGGGCGACGCCGGCGGCGCGGTGGGCGCGGCGCTGGCCGCGGTGCACCTCTACAAGGGCCAGCCGCGGCACGTGAACGGCGGCGACGGCATGGCCGGCTCGTTCCTCGGCCCGAGCTTCAAGCAGCACGAGATCGAAAAGCGGCTCACAGCCGCCGGCGCGCGCTACACCGTGCTGAGCGAGAACGCGACCGTCGACGCAACCGCCGACGCGCTCGCCGGGCAGCAGGCGGTCGGCTGGTTCCAGGGCCGCATGGAGTTCGGCCCGCGCTCGCTCGGCGCGCGGTCAATCCTCGGCGATCCGTGCTCGCCGGCCATGCAGAAGAATCTCAATCTGAAAGTGAAGTACCGCGAGAGCTTCCGGCCGTTCGCGCCCGCCGTGCTGCGCGAGGACGTCGCCGGCTGGTTCGAACTCGACGGCGACAGCCCCTACATGCTGATCGTCGCCGACGTGCGCAAGGACCGCCGCCGCGCGATGTCGCCGGAGGAGCAGGCGCTGTTCGGCATCGACAAGCTCAACGTCGCTCGCTCCGACATTCCGGCGGTCACCCACGTCGACTACTCGGCGCGCATCCAGACTGTACACGCCAACACCAACCCGCTGTTCCACCGCCTGCTGAGCGCGTTCAAGGCCCGCACCGGCTGCCCGGTGCTGGTCAACACCAGCTTCAACGTGCGCGGCGAGCCGATCGTCTGCACGCCCGAGGACGCATTCCGCTGCTTCATGGGCAACGAGCTCGACCTGCTCGTCGTCGGCAACTGCGTGATGCGGAAGGCCGAACAGGACCCGGGCCTGAAGCTGGATTACAGCTCGGCCTTCGAACTGGACTAGAATCGCCCGGATTGAACCGCCCTGCGCCGCCGCGCGACCAACGCCGGTGCAGGCGCCGCTTCACGGCGGTCGATCGGCCAGTTCAGAAACTTTCATGGTTGCGCGAATTGATTTTGCGCATCCCGTGTGAGATACACCGCGCCTTCCGAGGATCCCATGCGTTCGCCGCGACCCGAAACCGTCTTTGCACCGCACGCCGCTCCGCCGCGCTGTTGCGCGGGCGCACGGCCGTTTGCGTGTTGCAGCGACTTCCGGAAACCGGAATAGCCGGCGGCAGGGCCAGCCCTCCGCCGAACAGGCAGGAGGGGCGATGGCCCGCATGACCAACGACAGCTGACAAGCCCGTACTGGCGCCGAGCCGGACTCGCGTTCCGCGCCGGCCTGCGCATGGGCTGCGCCTGACAAGCTAATCTGGTGAAAGCGCCGCGCTGAAAACGCGGAGAGCGTGGATCGAAACCACGGTCAGGCACCAAATTCCATCCGGGCGTCCGGCAACGGGACGCGGCAACGTTCCGCACCGATCATGCAGTGGCGAAATGGGAACGCGGTGAGCTGCAACCTCACCATGAGCGGGTTCGATTCCCGCCTGCATGTCGGCGCCCCGAGACGACCGGGCGCTTGCCGCGCAGCAATACAGCATCGCATGGCAAACCAAAAAAGCTGCGAAATTGCGTTAGCCCATCGGCAGCGTGCGCGGTTCGGACCGGCGCTGGCGGATTGGATGGTGGGCGCGACAGGGATCGAACCTGTGACCCCTACCATGTCAAGGTAGTGCTCTTCCGCTGAGCTACGCGCCCGCCTATTCCGCGGCGCCTCTCATATCGGCTGGCCTGAGGCGATGCAAGGGAAGCCCGCGCAGGCCAAACGGCATGCCGAATCCCCGCCAATCCGCCTTCAAGGGCTCGAATCGCACGCAACAACGGCCCTTTTGGTCCCCGGAGTCACCGCCTAAGATGGCCGCCACAGGCGCCGGGCCTTGGGAACAGGGACAGCGGCGCGGTGTTGATGATGTTGTTCGAGACCAGACATTCGGGAGCCGTCCTCCATGCCAATGATTCTCTACCGCACGCTGATCGCCGCCGCCGCCGCCGTCGCAATCGTCCTCGGCGGCGTGATGCTGAACTACGCCACGGCTCAGGGCGGGCGTCCTGACGTGCATTTCGTGCCGACGCCGCAGCAGGTCGTGGACCGCATGCTGGAACTGGCGAAGATCCAGCCCGGCGACTTCCTGATCGATCTCGGCTCGGGCGACGGCCGCATCCCGATCACCGCCGCGAAGCGCTACGGCATCAAGGCGATGGGCATCGACATCGATCCCGACCGCATCAAGGAAGCCAACGAGAACGCCAAGAAGGAAGGCGTAACCGACAAGGTGTCGTTCAAGCAGGCCAACCTGTTCGAGGAAGACATCAGCAAGGCCAACGTCATCACGCTGTATCTTCTGGAGCGTCTGAACGCCAAGCTGCGTCTGAAGCTGCTCAGCGACCTGAAGCCCGGCTCGCGCGTCGTCTCGCACGCCTTCTCGATGGGCGACTGGAAGCCTGACACCCACGAACTGGTCGACGGCCGCAGCGTCTATCTGTGGACCATCCCGGCGAAGAAGGCCGGTGCGCCGGTTGATCGGCGCGGCTCCTGATCGCATCCGCAACCCGATCCCACGCGGCGCCCGTCCGGGCGCCGCAAACGCGAAAGCACCCAAAAGACAGCCATGACGCACCAGGATCAAGCCAAGCCGCGCGCGACCCTCTCCGTGCTCGACGGCGCCCTGATGATGGTCGGCATCATCATCGGCATCGGCATCTTCAAGACGCCGCAGCTCGTGGCGATGTTCACCCCGAACGAGTGGGTCTTCGTCGGGGTCTGGATCGCCGGCGGCGTGGCGACGCTGATTGGCGCCCTGGTCTATGCCGAACTCGCCGCAGCCTATCCCTCGACCGGCGGCGAGTACCACTTCCTGCGCCGCGCGCTCGGCCGCGACGTCTCATTCCTGTTTGCCTGGGCGCGGACGACCGTGATCCAGACCGGCGCGATCGCCGCCGTCGCCTATGTGCTCGGCGACTATGCGCAGGGCCTGTTGTCGCTCGGCCCCTACGGCTCCACCGTCTACGCCGCGATCGCGCTACTGGCGCTGACCGCGCTCAACATCGCCGGCACTTATGAAAGCAAGACCGCGCAGAACATCCTGACGCTGGTTCTCGTGGCCGCCATGCTCCTGATCGTCCTGATCGGGTTCATGGGTATGGGCTCCGCCGCGGCCAAACCTGCGGCCGCGTCCGGCGGCTCCGGCTACGGCATGCTCGGGCTCGCCATGGTGTTCATCCTGCTCACCTACGGCGGCTGGAACGAAGCGGCCTACCTGTCGGCGGATGTGCGCGACGTGCGCCGCGACATGATCCGCATTCTGCTCACCGGCACCGCCATCGTCACCACGGTCTATGTGCTGGTGAACATCGCCTACCTGATGGTTCTCGGCATGGACGGCCTGCGCAAGAGCGACACCATCGCAGCCGACGTGATGCGGACCGGATTCGGCGCGGCGGGCGCCACGGTGGTCAGCCTGATCGTCTGTGTCGCTGCGCTCTCGACCATGAACGCCAGCATCTTCACTGGCGCGCGGCTCTATCACGCTCTGGGGCAGGACCTATCGCTTGAGAAGCTGCGCGTGTGGGACGCCGTCCGCAACAACCCGCGCAATGCCATTGTCGCGCAGAGCGCAATCGCATTCGTGTTGGTGTGTTTCGGCGCCTTCGCCCGCGACGGCTTCAAGTCGATGGTGGAGTACACCGCGCCGGTGTTCTGGTTCTTCCTGATGCTGGTCGGCGTATCGCTGTTTGTGCTGCGCCAGCGCGATCCGGACCGCGAGCGGCCGTTCAAGGTTCCGCTCTATCCGCTGACGCCGGCGCTGTTCTGCCTGATCTGCGCCTACCTGCTGTATTCGAGCCTCGCCTACACCGGCCGGGGCGCGCTGTTCGGCGTCGCGGTGCTGCTGCTTGGCGTGCCGGTGATGCTGTGGGCGCGCGGCAAGCAGAGCGCGGTGCCGGCCGAATAACGCGGAGTTCGAGGCGCGCCGGCCGCCGTTGCGCCGGCATTGGGCGACGGCACGAGGTCGCGGCCCATGGCTCAGGAGGATATGGCTCAGGAGGATATGGCTCAGGATTGCGACGTTGTCATCGTCGGCGGCGGCCATAACGGCCTGACCTGCGCTGCCTATCTCGCCCGGTCGGGCCTCTCGGTCAAAGTCCTGGAGCGCCGTCCCGTGGTCGGCGGCGCGGCGGTGACCGAGGAGTTCGTTCCCGGCTTCCGCAATTCGGCCGCCGCCTACACGGTGAGCCTGCTCAATCCCGGGATCGTTAGCGATCTCGATCTGCACGGTCACGGGTTGCGGATCGTGGAGCGCCGGGCGCAGAACTTCCTGCCGACCGCCGACGGGCGCTATCTGCTGACCGGCGAAGGCCGCACCAAAAGGGAAATCGCCAAGTTCAGCGTCCGCGACGCCGCGCGCTACGACGCCTATGCCGCGGAGCTTTCCGCCATCGCGGACGTGCTGCGCGACCTTGCGCTGCATGCGCCGCCCAATCTTGTGCCGGCCTGGAACGCGCGCGGCCTGGCCGAGTTCGTGCGGCTGCTCGGACTCGGCAACCGGCTTCGCGGCCTGGATAGCCGCCAGCGGCACGCCCTGCTCGAGCTGTTCGCCAGGTCGGCGGCCGACTATCTCGAATCCCGGTTCGAGACCGAACCGGTGCAGGCGCTGTTCGGCTTCGACGCCATCGTCGGAAACTATGCCAGCCCCTATGCACCGGGAACGGCGTACCTGCTGCTGCATTTCGCCTTCGGCGAAGTGAACGGCAAGAAGGGCGTCTGGGGTCACGCCGTCGGCGGAATGGGGGCGATCTCGGACGCGCTTGCGAAGGCTGCGCGCGGTCACGGTTCCGAGATCGAAACGGATGCCGAAGTGCGCGAAGTGATCGTCGAGAAAGGCCGCGCCGCAGGCGTCGTGCTGCGCAACGGACGCGCGATCCGCGCCCGCGCGGTCGCAGCCGGGGTCAATCCGAAGCTCCTCTACCGCGATCTCCTTCCCGACGGCGCCGTGCCTCCGGACGCCTCCGAACGCATGGCACGCTGGAAATGCGCCTCGGGCACGTTCCGCATGAACGTTGCGCTGTCGAAGCTGCCGAACTTCAGCGCCCTTCCCGGCGACACGGTCCAGGATCATCACACGTCCGGAATCATCCTGGGACCGAGCCTTGCCTACATGGAGCGCGCCTATTCCGACGCGCGCCAATTCGGCTGGAGCCGCGAGCCCGTCATCGAAATACTGATCCCCTCCACGCTCGACGGCACACTCGCACCCGCGGGCGCACATGTGGCGAGCCTGTTCTGCCAGCACGTCGCGCCGGAACTGCCGGGCGGCCGCTCATGGGACGATTGCCGCGAACAGGTCGCCGACCTGATGATCGCGACGGTGGAGCGCCACGCGCCCGGCTTTACCGCAAGCGTGCTCGGCCGGCAGATTTACTCGCCGCTCGACCTGGAACGCACGTTCGGGCTTGTCGGGGGCGACATCTTCCACGGCGCGATGACGCTCGATCAGATGTTCTCGGCGCGTCCGATGCTGGGCTACGCGGACTACCGAAGCCCGCTGCCCGGCCTCTATCACTGCGGCGCGGGCGCGCACCCGGGCGGCGGCGTCACCGGCGCGCCGGGCCACAACGCGGCACGGACGATCGTTCGCGATTTGCGGAAGCTTTGGTGGTTCTAGGCCGCCAGCATCTTCTGGACCTCGTTGACGAGGTCGCGCAGATGGACCGGTTTTGACAGCACCTTGGCCTGCTTGGGCGCGGTGGAGTCCGCGTTCAGCGCCACCGCGGCGAATCCGGTGATGAACATGATCTTGATGTCGGGATCGAGCTCGGCCGCGCGGCGCGCAAGCTCGATGCCGTCCATCTCCGGCATCACGATGTCGGTGAGCAGAAGCTGGAACGGCTCCTCGCGCAGGCGCTGGTAGGCCGAAAGTCCGTTGTCGTAGGAAATGACGTCGAAGCCCGCGTTCTGCAGCGCCTTGACCAGGAATCGCCGCATGTCGGTGTCGTCTTCGGCCAGAAGAATCTTCGCGCTTTGCTGGTTCTGTGTCATTGCCCGCTCGCCCTCACCGGCCCCTTCCTAGCGGCCTCACGCTAACGTCTCGTTACAGCACACGTCAGCTTGCCCGCGTCCGGCGCCCGCGAGCAACCGTTTTTGCTGCGATTTCTCGCACCGGCCGGGCCGAGAGCCCCCGCCACCTATTAGCCGAAATGCTGGTAAACAAGGCGTGAAAGCACGCTTGGCATCGCCACTGCGGGGGTGGACAATATCCGCGTCCGCACCCCCTCAAGCCGGTCCGTCCGAACCCGCCCATACCCGATCGAGAACCGCGCATTCCCATGAGCCAGCCGAATGAAGAGCTCGATCCGCCGTTCGAGATCATCGAGCCGAAGCATTGGCGCGGGCCGGTTCTGTTCAACTCGCCGCACTCCGGCAACGTCTATCCGCACGCCTTTCTGAAGAGTTCTCGGCTCGACCTGGCGGCGCTGCGGCGCTCGGAGGACTGCTTTGTCGACGAGCTCGCGTTAGGCGTCGTGACGCGCGGCTATCCGCTGATGCGCGCTCATTTCCCGCGCTGCTATGTCGACGTCAACCGCGAGCCTTACGAACTCGATCCTCGGATGTTCGAAGGCCGGCTGCCGTCGTTCGCCAACACCCGCTCGATGCGGGTCGCGGGCGGGCTCGGCACGGTCGCGCGCGTGGTCGGCGACGCCCAGGAAATCTACGATCAGCGCATATCGGTCGACGACGCGCTGCGGCGGATCGAGACGCTCTACAAGCCCTACCACCGCGCGCTGCGCCGCCTGTTCGGCCGCGTGCATCGCGAATTCGGCGCGGCGATGCTGATCGACTGCCACTCGATGCCGTCCTCGACCGGACCCAAGGACGAGCGCCCGCGCGCCGATGTGGTGCTGGGCGACCGCTACGGCACGAGCTGCGTGGCGGCGGTGTCGGAGACGATCGAGGCGACCTTGCGGGGGCTCGGCTACGCAGTCAGCCGCAACAAGCCCTACGCCGGCGGCTTCATCACCGAGCACTACGGCAACCCGTCGGCCGGGCTGCACACGATCCAGATCGAGTTCAACCGCGGCCTCTACATGGACGAGCGGCAGTTCGAGCGTTCGGCGGGGTTTGCGCGGCTCGCGGCCGACCTCGAGACGCTGGCCGTACGACTGGCCGAAATTCCGCTTGAAGAGTTGCGGCCGTACCGGGCGGCGGCGGAATAGTCTGCCGCGCGCACTGCTTTCCGAACACGCTCAAAGAAAAAGGGCCGTCGGACGTGCCGACGGCCCAAGTCTAGGGAGGAAACGCCCAAGGAGGGCGGCGGGAACAAGCGTGAGCTCGTTGCCGCGCTGCACAAATATGCATTTGCGACGCACAAAAAGCAAGTGCTGCTGACCTAAATTCGGCATAGCTGTTGATATCTCAGCGCAGGGCTACTTCTTGTCCAAGTAGCTGTCTCGGCTACCGAAATAGGCAATCGCGCCGGCCAGCACCAGCGCCGCCTGAAGGCCGAAGACCAGCCGGTATGCGTCCAGCGGGTAGCTTCCATCAGAGGCTGGGAACAGCCCGATCACCGCGCCGCTGACGAACTGCACCAGGAACCCGCCGCCCATCGTCCCGATGTTGATCAGCGTGATGGTCCGGCCGAGCAGGTGCGGCGGCACCAGCGACCGGGCGTGCGCCATCACCACCGAGGTCATTCCGGTCGAAAAGCCGATCAGCAGGAACGCCACGATCACCGCCGGCATCGACACCGAACCGAACGCGGCCAGCAGCACGAGACCGGTGAAGCTGCCGCTCGCCCCGATCAGGATCGGAGCCTTGTAGCGCCCGAACACCCGGTCCGCCGGCCCCCAGACGAACGAACCGACGACCTGAGCGATCGCGGCCATGAACAGGACCTCGCCGCGGCCGGTGAGGTCGTAGCCGTGGATGTGCGTGAGGTAAGGCCCGCCCCACAGCCCGATCACCAGCAGAAAGCTCGGATAGCTTCCGAGCTGCACGAAGAAGATGCGGCCGATGGACGGCGTGCGGATCACCGCCCAGATGCCGGCCACGCTCTCCCGCAACGTCTCGCGCCGCGGCGGCGTGGTCACCCCCGGCGGATCGTCGCTCACGATCAGCCAGACCAGGACGCCGATCACGAGCGTGAGCGCCGCCACGCCGATGAAGCTCGCGCGCCAGCCGAAGCTCGCTGCGGCATAGGCGAACGGCGCGGTCGCAAACAGCGCCCCGAGCGAACCGATGCCGAGATGAATGCCCGACATGGTCGAGAACCGGGTCGGCGGGAACCAGCGCGCGTAAAGCGCCACCGGCGCCATCAGGAACGAGGCTGTCCCGAAGCCGAGCAGCGCGCGGCCCGCGACCAGACCCTCCGCCGAAGCCGCGAGCGCAAACATCACGCATCCGGCCACGGTGAAGCTGACCGACACCAGCATGCAATTGCGCGGCCCGAACCGGTCGAGCGCGACGCCGAGCGGAAGCTGGGTTGCCGCGAACACGAAGAAATAGATGCTGGACAACAGCCCGAGCTGCATCGGCGACAGCGCCACCTCTGCCGCGAGGTTGGGCGCGATGACGCCGACCGAATTGCGCAGGAACTGGCTGACGATATAGAGCAGGCCGAGCGTCGCCACGACCGCAATCGCGATCGCCGAAAATGCGCTCACAGCGCGCCCCGGCGCGCCATCGCCCTGCGTCGTCATCCCGGCGGCCCTCCCGGCGGGCCCACGCCGATTGGCGATATCCACCGCAAACCGGCAGCCTACTGGATGCACGCCTTCGGCGGCACATGACAACCGAAAAAGAACCGTTCATACGTCTGAAGCATGACCGCCATCGATTTCTCGGCCTTTGTCGACCGGCTTGCCACGGTGTCGGGCGACGCCATCCTGCCGTTCTTTCGCACCTCGCTCAGCGTCGACAACAAGGGCCTGATCGGCAAGTTCGATCCGGTGACCGAGGCGGACCGGGCGGCCGAAACCGTCATGCGCGCGCTGATCCGCAAGACCTTCCCCGACCACGGCATCGTCGGCGAGGAATTCGGCAGCGAGCGCGCCGACGCGGAATACGTCTGGGTGCTCGATCCGATCGACGGCACCAAGTCCTTCATCACCGGCATGCCGGCCTGGGGCACGCTGATCGCGCTGATGCGTGCGGGCGAGCCGGTCTACGGCATGATGCACCAGCCGTTCACGCGCGAGCGTTTCACCGGCGACGGGGCGCGGGCGCGCTACCGCGGCCCGGCCGGCGAGCGCGCGCTGCAGACCCGCCCGTGCGCGGATTTGGCCGACGCGATCCTGATGACCACCAGCCCGCTGCTGATGAACGACGCCGACCGGCAGACGTTCGGGCGCGTTGAGAAGGCGGTCCGGCTGTCGCGCTACGGCGGCGACTGCTACGCCTATTGCATGCTGGCCGGCGGCCACGTCGATCTCGTCATCGAGACCGAGCTCAAGCCTTACGACATCGCGCCGCTGATCCCGATCGTTCAGGGCGCCGGCGGCGTCGTCACCGCCTGGGACGGCGGCCCGGCCAAGTCCGGCGGACGCATCGTGGCGGCCGGCGACCGGCGGACCCACGAGGCGGCGCTAACGATCCTGAACGGTTAATCCCGCCGCGCCGCAAATTTGGGCTGGCGGTGCCGGTCCCCGACCCTGCGCCGGGCTATAATCCGGCGTCGTTCATCCGCCGAGGTGGGATCATGCGTACCCTGGTTTGTGCCCTTGTCGCGGCGGCGGGTCTCGCCGCGCACCCGGCGCTTGCGCAAGCCGACCGGACGGGGCCGGCGTTCTGGAAGACCGTGCAGTCCGCCTGCGATGCTACGGCTGCGAAGGCTCCCGGTGAACTGGGCCGGCGCATCGCGCAGACGGCAATCCGCGAGTTCGAACGATTCGGCGGCCACCGGATCGACTCCAACGGCCGGCTGTTTCGCTTCGGGCTGACCGAGGCCGAGCACGGCGCAAGCGACAGCGGCACCGGCGAGACGCCTCTGGACAATCTCGGCTGGTGGCAGGTCCTGAAGTACTGGCGCGCGGTGTATGGCGACGATATCGCCGGCAAGCTCGAGGTGCGCGGCTATCGCGACGCGTCCACCGTCACCGACAGGACGCAATCCGCGCCGCTGCTGCGGACCGACGCCGCTCGGCTGCTTCGTGCCGCGGACGGCGTCTCCGATCCGGCGGCGCGCGAGATCCTGCGCGAGGCTGCATACCGCACCGCGGTCGTCGACACATCGTGGTCGGCCGCGTTCGTCAGTTACGTCATTCGGGAGGCGGGCGTAGCACCCAAGGCATTCCTGTTCGCCAACGCGCACCGCGCTTACATCTACGAGGCATTCGCGGTGAGCGCGGCCGAAACGGTCGGGGGAACGCGCGAAGGCATCTACCGCGCCTGTCCGCTTGCAACCCGGCCCCGCCTCGGCGATCTGCTGTGCCAGCACCGCGAACCTGAACTCGCCGACACCGGCGACCGGGAGGTGCGCGAGCGTATCCGTTCGGAACTCGGCGGCGGCGCCAACGCGCGCACTGTCCGCCGCACCCATTGCGAAGTGGTCGCCCACATCGACGTGAGCGCACGCAAGCTCTACACCGTCGGCGGCAACGTCAATCAGGCGGTTTCCGCCCGCAAGCTCAACCTGCGACAACACGACCTGAGGTTTTCGGCGGTGCAGAAGGGCCATTGCGGCGGTGCGGGCAATTGGACCCTGCCCAGAAGTTCCGGCGGCGCGGCGGATTCCGACGATAAATGCTCGCTCAACGACAGAAAATGGTTCGTGCTGCTGCAACTGCGCTGAAGCGTGCGGCAGCCGCCGGTTTATGTCATGATTTGAGAGGCACTTTCGTGGTCGCAGCCCGGTAGCCCTCGATGGACGTAAAGCCAGCACACTCGTTCGCGGCGCTCCGGCGCGCGCGCCTATCGGCAGACCTGCGCGCGCTCGCTGCCGCGTGCGTCTTCCTGTTCACCACCGCCTCCGGCACGCATGCGCAGGGCGCAGGCACCAATTGCGAGGAGGCAGCCGGCCTCGCCATCCTGGCGTCGCCAATCGCACCATGGAAGGGTGCGCCGCTGCGCGTGGTGTTTACCGTCGAGCAGCCGCTCGATGGCGAACTCGCGCTGATCGCGCCCGACGGCAGCGTCGCGGCGCGTTCGAACAAGCGGCACGGCGGTCCGCCCTATTTCTGGTTTGCCGAGGTCGCGTCGCCGGCCGCGGGCAAATGGCAGGCGCGGCTGACGCGCGACGGCGCACCTGACCGTTGCGGCACGCTCACGCGGGAGATCGCGGTGCAAGCGGCCGCTCCGGCACGCCCGGCGGCGCGGGAAGGAATCGTCTGGCCGCTGCGCGCCTCGTGGAACCGCACCAACGAGGCCCTGTTCTCGGCCTGGATCGAGAAGCTGTTCGACGACCCGCTGGATGCCGCGCCATCCTGGCAGGCGCTGCATTTCGTTCTGCGCGATCGTTCGCGCAACATCCTGTTCAACCATCTCGGCCTCGGCGAGGACGAGATGAAGACAGTGCTGCGTCCCGACTGCGCCGACCTGCCGTATTTCCTGCGCGCCTATTTTGCTTTCAAGATGGGCCTGCCGTTCGGCTACTCGATCTGCACGCGCGGCGGCGGCGGGCGGGCCCCGCGCTGCACGGCCTGGTACGACATCCGCAATCTCGAACCGCCGCCGCCACAACAGCAGCAAGCCGCAGCCGCACTGCCACCGCCGCCGGCCGCGCCGCGCCGGGCGCCGCTTCCGCTCGACAATCTGTTCGGGCGCTCGAACGAACCCGAGAGCGCGGCGCCCGCGCAGGCCGCGCCGAAGCCGGTTTCGGCGCCGCCGAAGCGTCTTGGCCTCGTGGCCGGATTTGCCGACTACGCACGCCAGATCGGCGGTGGCGTGCATTCCGGATCCGCACGCACCGCGCTCGCCGACAACAACACCGACTACTATCCCGTCCGGCTGACGCAGGACACGCTGCGGCCGGGCACCGTCTATGCCGATCCTTACGGGCATATCCTGATGATCGTGCGGCGCGTGCCGCAGACCGCGGACGCCGCTGGCATCATTCTCGCGGTCGACGGCCAGCCCGACGGCACGGTCGCGCGCAAGCGCTTCTGGCGCGGCAACTTCCTGTTCGCACAGGACCCCGCGCTCGGCGGGCCGGGCTTCAAGCGCTTCCGCCCGGTCGTGGCCGGCAAGGACGGCGCACTGCGGCGCCTCTCCAACGAGGAGATCGCGAAGCACTCGCAATATGGCGACTTTGCGCTCGACCAGGGCAAGCTTTCGATCGAGGACTTCTACGACCGCATGGACGACGTCATGTCGCCGCAACCGCTCGAACCGCGACGCGCCATGCTGGAGGCGATCACCTCGCTGGAGGAGCAGGTCAAGACGCGAGTCACGTCGGTCGAAAACGGACGCAAGTGGCAGGCGGGATCGCGCGGCGACGCGAACATGCCGAACGGCGCCGCGATCTTCGAAACCACCGGGGCGTGGGAGGATTTCTCGACACCGTCGCGCGACCTGCGTTTGCTGATCGCCATGGACGTCGTCACCGGCTTTCCCGACCGGGTGGCGCGCAGGCCCGACCGCTATGCGATGCCGCAGGGCAAGGGCCCGGCCGAGGTGAAGGCTGAGTTGCAGAGCGTGCTCGCTTCCGAATTGGCGTCGCGCAAGTTCACCTATCCGCGCAGCGACGGGTCGCCGTGGACGCTCGCGCTCAAGGACGCGATCGAGCGCGTAAAAGACCTCGAGATGGCCTACAACCCGAACGATTGCGTGGAACTGCGCTGGGGCGCTCCGGCCAAGAGCGAAGAGGCCTCGACCTGCAAGCGCTACGCGCCGCAGGCGCAGCGCACCAAGATGGCGCAGTACCGGCCGTGGTTCGCGGAACGCAGAAGGCCGCCGCGGCCGTAGCGCGCGAACTCAATACAGCGACGTCCCCGGCACGAAGGCGTCGAACGCCGCCCAGAACTGGCCGCGATAGCGGTCCTGCTCCATCATGATCTCGTGCCGCGAGCCTGCGACGATCAGGTGCGAGCCCGCGCGCAGGCGGATCGCAAGGTCCTCGATCGCCGCGGTCGAGACGACGTGGTCGCTGCCGGCCGCGACCAGCATCAGCGGCTGGCGCACCTTGCTCGGAAACGCCGGATCGGCGAATTCGCCCATCGCGCGGTAGGCGGCGCTGAGCCAGGACACCGTCGGCGAGCCGATGCCGAGTTCCGGAGCGGCTTCGAGCACAGCCTTGGTCCGCGCATAGCGCACCGGGTCGGACGTGGCGAGATTTCCGATGTAGTTGCCGGTCGCAAGGATCGTGGGCCCGCCGCCCGGCACATAACGCGCGCCCATGCCGGCGTATCGCATGGCCTGCACCAGTGTCTTGGAGACACGGGATCCGCGTGCACGGGAAAGCTTGATCATCGGCGCCGACAGCACGATGCGGTCGAACCAGCGCAGGCCCTGCCGCGCGATCCGCATCATGACCGTGCCGCCCATGGAGTGCCCGACCGCGAACAGCGGCGGCGGACAATCGGGCAGCACGACCTCGTTCATGAAGGTCGCGACGTCGGTTTCATATTCGGAGAAGTCGCCGACGTGGCCCTTGCGCGGATCGTCCAGCGGCCGGTCGGAAAGACCCTGGCCGCGCCAGTCGAGGATCGCGACCGCAAAGCCGCGGCCGCGCAGGTCGCGCACCACCTCGAAATACTTTTCGATGAACTCCGACCGGCCGGTGAACAGGCACACCGTTCCCTTGCGTCCGGGCGGCGGATGCCAGCGCGCGAAGCGGAGATTGACCCCGTCGTGCGTCTTGATCGTGCCGGTCACGACCCCTTCGGGCGCGGGATTGGCCGGGATGGAAACAAGATCCATGAGGCGTGTTCGATTCGGAAGGGCCTCCGGCTTATAGCAGCCGTGGACTTCCGCTCAATTGCGGACGGCGGCAAGCAACAGAATCCGCAAACCGCCACGCCCGGTCAATTTATATCGTAAAATCAAAATCTTGCGCGGATTTTCCAGATGCATCGCGGCCTCTTGCGAGGCTGAAATCGCTCCCCATATCGATGTTGTGCAGGCCCATCCGGGCTGCACGAACCACGGGGTCCGGCCCACGGGCGGACCGCCGCATGTCGCTCAAAGGAGGATATGCCATGCGAACTTTCGATCTCGCTCCCCTCTATCGCTCCACCGTCGGTTTTGACCGGCTGTTCTCGATGCTCGACGGCTTTGAGGCCGCGCCGGGCTACCCGCCCTACAACATCGAGCGCACCGGCGAGAACGACTATCGCATCACGGTCGCAGTCGCCGGCTTCGGCGAGAACGAGCTGTCGATCGAGGCGAAGGAAAGCACGCTCACCATCAAGGGCGAAAAGCAGGTCAAGCAGGACAACGAAACCGGCGAGGTGCTCTACCAGGGCATCGCGGCGCGCGCGTTCGAGCGCCAGTTCCAGCTTGCCGACCACGTCCAGGTGAAGGGTGCGTCGCTGGAGAACGGTCTGCTGCACGTCGACCTCGTGCGCGAGATTCCGGAGGCCAAGAAGCCCCGGCAGATCGCGATCAACGGCAGCAAGGCCAAGGTGGTCGAAGCCAAAGCGGCCTGACGCCGGCTCGGCACGACTTCAGCGGTGTTCCTCCCGCGTAGAAGTGGAGCGCCCCGGACCGGAAGGTTCGGGGCGCTTTGATTTTTGCGGCAATCCAGATCAATACCGCAGCTGATCCGATGTGCTTGGCTTGGGCGGCGGCGCGGCCCGCGCTGGCGCCTCGGCGCCCAATGCCGCGCTTGGTGCGGGCTTCGGCTTGGGCAGCGGCGGTTGCGCGGGCATGGCGGCAGCGCGCTTGACCGGTGCTGGCTTTGCGGCCGCGGGCGGCACGCGCTGCGGAAAGCGCTCGGGCGGCGGCGGCAAGAGACCGGCCTCGCCCGGTCGCTGCGCCGGGCGCGCCACGGATTGTGTCGTGCGTGGGTCGTCCGCGTCCGGCGTCGCCGCAATCACCGGCGGCGGCGCGTTGGGCACCGGCCGCAGCGGCCGGCTTTCGATCGCGGGCGGACGCTCCTCGTCGTCATCCATGGGACCGCGCCGGTAAATGCGCGGCGGCGGCTCGTCGTCATAGATCCTCGGATCGCCGCGATAGACCCGGGGCGGCCCCGGCGCGATGTAGCCCGGCACATCGTCCGGTCCCTCGCGCCGCGCCAGCGCGCCCGGTCCGCGCACGAGAACCGGCGTCACCGACAGAATATCCCCGGCGCGCGCATCGACCACCACCTGCACATGGGTGCCGTCGGTGTCGATGGCGCGCTGCAGGTATTCGCCGCCCCGCCGCACCGGGCGGCCGACGGGTTCGAGGCCGGTCGAACGCAGAATGGTGAGGACTTCGAACGGCGGCAGGACGCCGGGCGCCCCCTGCGCCAGAAGTCCGGATGGCGCGCCGATCGCCAGTGCCGTCACAACTACAAACGCCAGGCGATGTCTCACCAACGTCCCTCCAAGTCCGTCTCTCCAGCCGCTGCGTTGCGATTGAGAGCGCCGATTGGGGCGTGGCTTGGGCGGCTTTGTCACGCCTTTGCGGCGACCTCGACGAATCGGTCGATCTCATCTTGGCGCGTCGCAAACGATGTCACCAGCCGGATCAGGCACCGGTCCGGCCCGATCGCCGCGCCGCCCGGCAGGCTCCGGCTGCTGCGCACGTAGTAGCGTGCGCCGGACGCCCGCAGCCGCGCCTCGACTGATTTCGGCAGCAGCACGAACACAAGATTGGCCTCCACCGGCCACACCGGAGCGTGGCCGGCGGCAGCGAGCCCCGCCGCAAGCCGGTCGGCCATGGCGTTGGCGTGACGCGCGAGCCGCAGCCAACAGTCGTCCTTGAGGAACGCATCGAATTGCAGCGACAGGAAGCGGTGCTTGGAGAGCAGGTGTCCCGCGCGTTTCCGGCGCTCCGCCATGTTGGCCGCGAGCGCCCGGTCGAAAATGACCACCGCCTCCGCCGCCATCGCTCCGCCCTTGGTGGCGCCGAACGACAGCACGTCAACGCCCGACTTCCAGGTGGCCTCGGCGGGACTGGCATTCATCCGCACCAGCGCGTTGGCGAAGCGCGCGCCGTCCATGTGGACCTTCATGCCGTTGGCATGCGCGAGCTTGGCCAGCGCGGCGATCTCGCCGGCGCGATAAATCGTTCCCGCTTCGCTCGCCTGCGCGAACGAAAGCGCCGCCGGCACCACCTGGTGCGGCGAATGGCCCTGATAGTCGGCAACCGACGCGGCGAGCGTCTCCGGCGTCACCTTGCAGCCGACGCCAGCCATGCCGACCAGCTTCAGTCCACCGCCGAAAAACTCCGGCGCGCCGCACTCGTCGGTCAGGATGTGGGCTTCGTTGTGCGCGAACACCGCCCCCCACGGCGGGCTCACGTGCGCCAACGCGAGTGCGTTGGCGGCGGTTCCGGTCGCGACCAGGAATACCGCGCAGTCGCGCTCGAAGACTTCGCCCATCCGGCGCTCCACCGCGCGGGTCAGGTCGTCGTTGCCGTAGCCCAGCACAAAGCCGTCGTTGCCGCCGGTCAGCGCCTTGAGAATGTCCGGGGCGATCCCGGCGGTGTTGTCGCTTGCGAAATTCATGCGGGCGTCTCCGAACGGGCGCGGCTACCGTATGTCGGCACCGCCGGGACGGAGCAAGCCGGGCTGTGGGCGGCCATCGTGCGGGGCGCGCAATAAACGAGAATAAATCCCTCGCCCGGCGCAACGGCGCTTGCCGCCCAAGGAAAGATTTGCAATCTCCCAAGTTATAGGACAGTATTGCTGTCCCAATTGGCGGACCACGTTGCCCAGTGGCGTGGGGCGTCGTTTTGCGATGCACGATTTGCTTGCACGTGCCGTAAACGACGCCCAACATGAGAAGCACCGCGAGTTGCCGAAGAGCGGCCCGCGAGAAGGCTGCCCTCAACTCCGGTTCGCCTTGGGCCGCGGCGCCGTTCGGTGTTGGGGAAGCGGGGGCAATTGCCGGCACGCAGCCGGCACTGCGAAAGTGACTGGCATGAGCGAGCACGGGACACGCACCAGCATGCGCGCCGCACACGGCGACGCCGCGGCGCCCGTCGACGCGCGCCTGCACTATGCGGATTCCGCCGATCCCGGCCTGCCCGCCGCGCAAGGCCTCTACGATCCGCGGCTCGACAAGGATTCCTGCGGCGTCGGATTCATCGCCGACATCAAGGGCCGCAAGTCGCAGAAGATCGTCGCGGACGCGCTCACCATCCTGGTCAACCTCGAACATCGCGGCGCGGTCGGCGCCGACCCGCGCGCCGGCGACGGCGCGGGCATTCTCACGCAAATTCCGCACAAGTTCTTCGCCCGCAAGACCAAGGAACTTGGCATCGACCTGCCCGCGCCCGGCGAGTACGGCATCGGCGTGCTGTTCATGCCGCGCGACGAGGAGCGCCGCGAGGCCGTTCGCAAGACCTGGGAAGAGGTCGCTCAGCAGGAAGGCCTGAAGGTCCTCGGCTGGCGCAGCGACATCCCGACCGACAATTCCACGCTCGGCGTCTCGGTGAAGCCGACCGAACCCTTCCACATGCAAGTGTTCATTGGAAAAGGTTCGACGAAGCTCACCGAGGACGAGTTCGAGCGCCGCCTGTATATCCTGCGCAAGGCGATTTCGGCAGCGATCTATCGCAAATACGAGCGCCGGCTGTCGGGCTATTACCCGGTTTCGGTGTCGTGCCGCACCGTGATCTACAAGGGCATGTTCCTCGCCGACCAGCTCGGCACCTATTACCCGGACCTGCACGAGCCGGACTTCGAGAGCGCTCTCGCGCTGGTGCACCAGCGGTTCTCGACCAACACGTTCCCGACCTGGTCGCTCGCGCATCCGTACCGGATGATCGCCCACAACGGCGAAATCAACACGCTGCGCGGCAACAACAACTGGATGGCGGCGCGGCAGGCATCGGTGTCCTCGCCGCTGTTCGGCGGCGACATCAACAAGCTCTGGCCGATCTCCTACGAAGGCCAGTCCGACACCGCCTGCTTCGACAACGCGCTGGAGTTCCTGGTGCAGGGCGGCTACCCGCTCGCTCACGCCATGATGATGATGATTCCCGAGGCCTGGGCGGGCAATCCGCTCATGGACGAGGAGCGCCGCGCCTTCTACGAGTACAACGCCGCGCTGATGGAGCCGTGGGACGGCCCGGCGGCGATCGCCTTCACCAACGGCAAGCAGATCGGCGCCACGCTCGACCGCAACGGGCTGCGCCCGGCGCGCTATTTCGTGACGCGCGACGACCGCATCGTCATGGCGTCCGAGATGGGCGTGCTGCCGATCGCGGAGAAGGACATCGTCACCAAGTGGCGGCTGCAGCCCGGCAAGATGCTGCTGGTCGACCTCGAACAGGGCCGCCTCATTCCGGACGAGGAGCTCAAGGCGTCGCTGGCCAAGAGCCATCCTTACAAGGAGTGGCTTGAGAAGACACAGATCGTCCTCGAAGATATGCCGGCTGCCGCCGACGCCGCGCCGATCTCGAACCTTCCGCTGCTCGATCGCCAGCAGATGTTCGGCTACACCCAGGAGGACCTCAAGCTCCTGATGTCGCCGATGGCCGCGCAGGGCGAGGAAGCGGTCGGCTCCATGGGCACCGACACGCCGATCTCGGCGCTGTCGGACAAGCCGAAGCTGCTCTACACCTACTTCAAGCAGAACTTCGCCCAGGTGACGAACCCGCCGATCGACCCGATCCGCGAGGAAATCGTCATGAGCCTCGTCTCGATCATCGGGCCGCGGCCGAACTTGTTCGATCTCGAAGGCACGTCGCGCACCCAGCGCCTCGAAGTCCGCCAGCCGATCCTGAGCAACGAGGACCTGGAGAAGATCCGCGGCATTTCGAGCGTCGCCGACAACCATTTCAAGTCGATCACGCTCGACGCGACCTGGCCCGCCGAACGCGGCGGCGCGGGGCTTGCGCCGGCGCTCGGCGATCTCTGCGCGCAGTCCGAGAAGGCCGTGCGCGACGGCATCAACATCATCATCCTGTCGGACCGCAAGGCGGGCACCGACCGCGTTCCGATGCCGGCGCTGCTCGCCTGCGCCGCCGTGCACCATCACCTGATCCGCCAGGGGCTTCGCACCTCGGTCGGGCTCGTGGTCGAGGCCGGCGAGCCGCGCGAGGTGCATCACTACGCATGCCTCGCAGGCTACGGCGCGGAGGCGATCAACCCTTATCTCGCCTTCGAGACCCTGCAGGCGATTCACGGCGAGCTGCCCGGCAAGATCGACAAGAAGGAAGCGGTCAAACGCTACATCAAAGCGATCGGCAAGGGACTGCTGAAGGTGATGTCCAAGATGGGCATCTCGACCTACCAGTCCTATTGCGGCGCGCAGATTTTCGACGCCGTCGGGCTCAAGGCCGGCTTCGTCGACAAATATTTCACCGGCACGGCGACGCGGATCGAAGGCGTGGGGCTGGACGAGATCGCGGAAGAGACCGTTCGCCGTCACCGCGACGCCTTCGGGGATTCGCCGATCTTCCGCGCCATGCTCGACGTCGGCGGCGAATACGCCGTGCGCGTGCGCGGCGAGGATCACGCCTGGAACGCCACCACGGTTGCGACGCTGCAGCACGCCGTGCGCGGCAACTCGCAGGAAAAGTACCGCGCGTTCGCGAAGATCCTGAACGAACAGCCGGAGGGACTGGTCACGATCCGCGCCCTGTTCCGCGTCAAGGGCGCCGAGGAAGACGACCGCAAGCCCGTGCCGCTCGACGAGGTCGAGCCGGCCAAAAACATCGTGCGCCGCTTTGCGACCGGCGCCATGTCGTTCGGCTCCATTTCGCGCGAGGCCCACACCACGCTCGCCATCGCCATGAACCGGATCGGCGGCAAGTCGAACACCGGCGAGGGCGGCGAAGAGGCCGACCGCTTCAAGCCGCTGCCGAACGGCGATTCGATGCGCTCGGCGATCAAGCAGGTGGCTTCGGGCCGCTTCGGCGTCACGGCGGAGTATCTCGTCAACTCCGACATGATGCAGATCAAGATGGCGCAGGGCGCCAAGCCCGGCGAAGGCGGTCAATTGCCCGGCCACAAGGTCGACAAGACCATCGCCAAGGTGCGCCATTCGACGCCCGGTGTCGGCCTGATCTCGCCGCCGCCGCACCACGACATCTACTCGATCGAAGACCTGGCGCAGCTCATCTTCGACCTGAAGAACGTCAATCCTGCGGGCGACGTGTCGGTGAAGCTCGTGTCGGAAGTGGGCGTCGGCACCGTGGCAGCGGGCGTCTCCAAGGCGCGCTCCGATCACGTGACGATCTCGGGCTTCGAGGGCGGCACCGGCGCAAGCCCCCTCACCTCGCTCAAACACGCCGGCTCGCCGTGGGAGATCGGCCTCGCCGAGACCCACCAGACGCTGGTCGCCAACCGCCTGCGCGGCCGCATCGCCGTGCAGGTCGACGGCGGCATCCGCACCGGCCGCGACGTCGTCATCGGCGCGCTGCTCGGCGCCGACGAATTCGGTTTCTCCACCGCGCCGCTGATCGCGGCCGGCTGCATCATGATGCGCAAGTGCCACCTCAACACCTGCCCGGTCGGCGTCGCGACCCAGGACCCGGTGCTGCGCAAGCGATTCACCGGGCAGCCCGAGCACGTCATCAACTACTTCTTCTTCGTCGCCGAAGAGGTACGCGAACTGATGGCCTCGATGGGCTTCCGCACCTTCGACGAGATGGTCGGCCAGATGCAGATGCTCGACCAGAAGAAGGTGATCGAGCACTGGAAGGCCCGCGGGCTCGATTTCTCAAAGCTGTTCACCAAGCCGGCGGCGCCGGATGAGGTCGCGATCCACCGGTGCGAACGGCAGGATCACAAAATCCACGACATCCTCGACCGCAAGCTGATCGAACAGGCGCAGCCCGCGCTGGAGCGCGGCGATCCGGTGCGCATCTCGGCCACGATCCGCAACATCGACCGCACTGCCGGCGCGATGCTCTCAGGCGAAGTCGCCAAACGCTACGGCCACGCCGGCCTGCACGACGACACGATCCACGTCGCCATCAAGGGCACTGCCGGCCAGAGCTTCGGCGCGTTCCTCGCCAAGGGCGTGACCTTCGAGCTTGAGGGCGACGCCAACGACTACGTCGGCAAGGGTCTTTCCGGCGGCCGCATTGTGATCCGCCCGCCGGCGGATTCCGGCGTCGTGCCGGAAGAGTCGATCATCGTCGGCAACACCGTGCTGTACGGCGCGATCGCCGGCGAATGCTACTTCCGGGGCGTCGCCGGCGAACGGTTTGCCGTCCGCAACTCGGGCGCCACCGCTATCATCGAAGGCGCGGGCGACCATTGCTGCGAGTACATGACCGGCGGCGGCGTCGTGGTGCTCGGCAAGACCGGACGCAACTTCGCGGCCGGCATGTCGGGCGGCATCGCCTATGTGCTCGACGAGGACGGCACGTTCGAACAGCGCTGCAACCGCGCGATGGTCGAATTGCAGGAAATGCCGGAATGGATCGAAGGGGAAATGCACGGCGATCTAGCCGATATGTCGCAGTACGATAGCCAGCGCCTGCACATCCTGATCACGCGGCACGCCCGCTTCACCAATTCGGCGCGCGCCGCGCACATTCTCGCCAACTGGCGCGATTACCTGCCGAAGTTCCGCAAGATCATGCCGCTCGAGTTCAGCCGCGCACTCGCGGAGATGAACCAGGCGCGCGCCATGCAGGCGGCCGAGTGATCGCGGATGGGTAAGGTCACCGGTTTTCTCGAGTTCGAGCGCAACGACCGCGACTACCAGCCGGTCGAGGAGCGCGTCCGGCATTGGGGCGAGTTCGTACTGCCGCTGCCGGAGAACGAGATTCGCGACCAGGCCGCGCGCTGCATGAACTGCGGCGTGCCCTACTGCCATGGCACCAACGCCGTCACCGGCGCGCCGACCGGCTGCCCGGTCAACAATCAGATCCCGGACTGGAACGATCTCGTCTATGCGGGCAACTGGGAAGAGGCCGCGCGCAACCTGCACTCGACCAACAACTTCCCTGAGGTCACCGGGCGCGTATGTCCGGCGCCGTGCGAAGCCTCTTGCACGCTGAACATCGACGACAACCCGGTCACGATCAAAACGGTCGAGTGCGAAATCGCCGACCGCGCCGCCAAGAACGGCTGGATCAAGCCGGAAAGCTATCGCGGCAAGACCGGCAAGAAGGTGGCGGTGATCGGTTCCGGTCCCGCGGGCATGGCCTGCGCCCAGCAGCTCGCGCGCGCCGGTCACGACGTCCACCTCTACGAGAAGCACGCCAAGGCCGGCGGCCTGATGCGCTACGGCATCCCCGACTTCAAGATGGAGAAGGGCATCGTCGACATGCGCGTGCGGCAGATGGAGGCCGAGGGCGTCACGTTCCACTACGGCGCGCACGTCGGCGTGAACCTGCCGGTCGAGGCACTGCTGAAGGATTACGACGCAGTCGCGCTGACCGGCGGCGCCGAACATGCGCGCGACCTGCCGATCCCGGGCCGTGATCTGAAGGGCGTCCACTTCGCCATGGACTTCCTGCCGCAGCAGAACCGGCGCGTGTCCGGCGAACCGCTCGGCAACGCCGAGCCGATCCTCGCCAAGGGCAAGAACGTGGTGGTGATCGGCGGCGGCGACACCGGCTCCGACTGCATCGGCACGTCGATCCGGCAGGGCGCGCTCTCGGTGACGAACTTCGAGATCATGCCGGAGCCGCCGGAGCACGAGAACAAGCCGCTCACCTGGCCGCTGTGGCCGCTGAAGCTGCGCACATCGTCGAGCCACGAGGAAGGCGCCAAGCGCGACTTCGCCGTGCTGACAACGCGCTTCTCCGGCGCGAACGGCCAGGTCACGACGCTGCATTGCGCGCGCGCCGACGCCAAGTTCCAGCCGGTGCCGGGCACCGAGTTCGAGGTCAAGGCCGACCTGGTGCTGCTCGCCATGGGCTTCGTGCATCCGGTGCACGAGGGCCTGCTCAAGTTGCTTGGCGTCGATCTCGACCAGCGCGGCAACGTCAGGGCGGACCAGATCGCCTACCAGACGACGGTGCCGAAGGTGTTCGCTGCCGGCGACATGCGCCGCGGCCAGTCGCTGGTGGTGTGGGCGATCCGCGAGGGCCGCCAGTGCGCCCACGCGATCGACAAGGTCCTGATGGGATCGACGATCCTGCCGCGGTGAGCGCAGCGGCCCGGCGGCTTCGCGCGATCAGCGGAACGGGAAAACCTGGAACCGGCTCTGGCTCTGTCCGCGGCGCTGCTGCTGCTGTTGTTGCTGCTGCTGCGCCTGGTTCTGCGCGCGGCCGGTGGTGCGGCGCTGATTGGCACCGACCGCACGCGGATCGACCTTCGGCGCGGCGACCGTCGTCTCCGCCGGCGGACGCATGGCCACGACCAGATCGTTTGTCGTCGCAACCACCGGGTCGGCGCCGAACGGGGCGACGCCGCGGCGCGGCCAGGCGAAGTCGTCGCTGCGCCCGGCTGGCGTTGCCAGGGCCTCGCCTTTCACCAAGACGCGATTGACGATCGGCTGAACGAAGACGTTGCGCGACTCTTCTCCGCCGGCCAGCCCCTCGGCGCCGCTCGGATTGCCCGTCAGCGGCACCACCGGACCGGCCAGCGGCCGTGCGGTCAGCGCGCCGGACCGCTGTGCGGGCGTCTGCAACTGCGGCTCGGTCGCCGGCAGCGCCACGAATCCGGGGCCGCGCGCGGCGATCCGGCGGATCTCGCGCTCGACGTAGTGCGCAAGCTTCCGCGCGCCGGCCTTGGTGAAATGCACGCCGTCGCTGACGCGCAGCCGCCGCGTCTGGCCTTCGAAGTCCGGCCCCTGCACCACATAGCGGCCGCTCTCGTCGACGAAGCCGTCCCAGATGTCGATAAAGGCAATACCGGCCTTCTCGGCGCGGGTCCGGAACAGATCGTTCAGATAGAGCATGTCGCTTGTCGATTTCGGGCCACGCAGCGATGGCAGCCCGACCCAGAACACCGGCACGCCGCCGCCGCGCAGCGCGGCAATCGTCGCGTCGATGCGCTTGGCGTACTGCTCCGCCCACGGCTCGGTGCGGAACTCGAAGACGTCGGCACCGGCGCGGTTGCGCGCCGCTTCCGGAGCCACGATCGACGGCGGCTGCTCGGACGATTCGGCGGCCGCGGCGGGCGGCTGCTGGCCGGGCGCCTGGCCTGCGGGCGGCACGATGGCGAGCGGAGTCACCGGTCCCGACGGCGTCTGCCGCGCGGCGGGCCGCTCGCGGATGCTCTGGCGGTCCTTGAGACCCACCATCATGACAACGAATTGCGGCTTCTCCGCAGCGATGGCATCGCGCACGACTTGCGCCCAGTCCTGCGCTTCGTTGCGGGCGTCATAACGGATCAGGCCGGCGGTGGCGCGATGCTTGCGGACGACGCCCAGGTCCGGCGTCTCGGCGAGCGCGTCTTCGAGCCCGTAGGCGAGCCAGTCGGCCATCGAGTCGCCGAACACCATTACGGTGCTGGTCGGCTGCGTTTCGAGCTTGCGGGGCGGCGGCGCGCGGGTGAAGTCGGCGGGGCGCTCGACCGGGGCGTAGCGCGGGCCCGAGAACGGCCCGAAGAAGGAATCGAACACCGAACGGCCCTGGGCCCAGACCGGGGTCGCGGCAATGGCCAGCCCGAGCAGGACGCCGACCGCCACGCCGGCGCCGCCTAACGCTCCAAGCCATTGGTCGCGCAAGACTTTCCTGGTCATCGACACGAACCGGATCGAGCAAAGGGCCTCGGGCCTCGCCGCTGCGGGCCGCCCCTTTATCGGTCGTTAACCGGACCAAATTGTCAACCCGATGTCCGCCGCTTGGTGAACGGCGGAACCCACATTTTGTCCCCAGATTTTGGCGATTAGCGGCCGCGCAACCGGGACAGAATAGAGGCGGTGGCAAAGCCGTCGGGAATGAGCCCAACCGACCGCTGGTAGTCCCGAACCGCCGCCCGCGTCCGGGGTCCGAATCGGCCGGTCGGTTCGCCAAGGTTGAAGCCCTTGCTGTTGAGCAGTTCCTGCATCTCCCGCCGCTCGCTGAGCGAAAGCACCGGCTCGTGCCGCGGCCACGGCTGCACGAACGGCCCGCCACCGCGGAACCGGTCGGCGAGATGGCCGATCGCGAGCGCGTAGGCCTCGGCCGGGTTGTAGCGCATGATGACCCGGAAATTGTGCAGCATCAGGAACGCCGGCCCCTGGCTTCCGGCAGGGATCAAAAGGAACGCCTGGTCGTCGGGCCGCGGGAACCCGGCGCCGCCGGCGCGCCTGACGCCCAGTCCTTCCCATTCGCGCAGCGTCTTGCGGTTGGACCGGTCGGCCAGCATGTAGTCGAAGCCCTTCGGCAGTGTGACCTCGTAGCCCCAGGTCGAGCCGGCCTGCCAGCCGTCGCGCTTCAGGTTGTTGGCGGTCGACGCGAACAGATCGGGGAACGAGTCGACCACGTCGCGGCGGCCGTCGCCGTCGAAGTCGACCGCGTAGCGCTTGAAAGAGGTCGGCATAAACTGCGTCGGCCCGAACGCGCCGGCCCACGATCCTTTCAATTGGTCCGGCCGCACGTCGTTGCGATGCAGGATTTCGAGCGTCGCTAGGAACTCGTCGCGGAAATAGGCCTGCCGCCGCCCGACGCAGGCCAGCGTCGCGACCGAACGGATCACCGGCCGGTCGCCGCCGAGCGTGCCGTAGTTCGACTCCACGCCCCAGATCGACACGACGACGTGGCGGTCGACGCCGTAGGCCTTCTCGACCTTGTCGAGAATCGCCTTGTGCTTGACGAGCAGATCGCGGCCGGTCGCGATGCGCGCCTCGCTCACCAGAATTTCGAGATAGTCCCAAAGCGCCCGGGAAAACTCCGGCTGCGTGTCGAGCAGGTCCATGATCCGCAGATCGGGCGTCAGCCCGCGCACGTGCCTGTCGAATGTCGCGCGCGAGACTTTGCGCTTTTCGGCGAGCGGCCAGAGGCTTTCGAGGCAATTGCCGAAATTGGCGGCGGCGCGGCGGATGGCGCTCGCCTGCATTTCCGGATGACCGGACGCGCCGGACTCGCCGGACCATTCGCGCGGCGGCGAAGGCGAAGCGGGGGCCGACGGGGCTGGAGCAACGGCAGGCGGTGGCGCCGCCGGCTGCGCCTGCGCGTAAGCCTGGAAGCCCGGCGACGATCCCGATGTCGAGCCGGTGACCTCGCTGCAGTTCGTCAATGCAAGGGCCGCAAGCCCCACAATGGCGGTGCGTGCGTAGACGCCTGGAACGAATTGCTCTGACATGACGATTGCCCTGAACGCCGGCCACCACTCTGACGCCGGCATTGGGACAAGATATGGTTGAATGCGGGTTAACCCGGCAATTCACACTTTCGAAAAGCGCGCAGCCATCGCTTCGGCGGGCCACCTATGGCTTTGCCCGGCAACGAAATTCCAGGATCCGGCCCGGCCGCGGCCGTCCTTAGCGGCCGCCCCGCAGCCGTTCGGTCAATTCCGGCGTCGGATAAGAATCCGCCGGCAGGCCGAGCTTGATCTGCGCCTGTTTCACCGCCGCACGCGTCAGCGCGCCCATGCGCCCGTCGGCCTCGCCCTTGTAGTAGCCGCGATGGCCGAGCAGGCGCTGCAGCTCCTGCACCTGCTTGGCGTCCGGCACCACCACCTCGGCATTGCCCTTGCCGACCACCGGCGCGCCCGCAAGGCGCGTCGCGAAATAGGCCGCGGTCGTTGCGTAAACGAAGGCCGCGTTCCACTCTGTGTAGGCCTTGAAGTTCGGATAGGCCAGAAACGCCGGCCCGTTCCGTCCCATCGGCAGCAGCAGCGACGCAGGCATGTTGTCGGACGGCAGATTGCTGTGCGCACCGCGCACGCCCCAGCGCACCCATTGCGAGCGCGGATGCTGGATGTCGAGACCGGCCTCCTGCCACGGCATCTGCGCCGGCACCCGCACCTCCTGCAGCCAGGGCTGGCCACGCTGCCAGCCGAAGCTCTTCAACAGGTTGGCGGCGGAGGCGAGCGCGTCGGGCACGCTGCGGATCATGTCGACGCGGCCGTCGCCGTCGAAGTCGACGCCATGCTTGAAATAATCGGACGGCGTGAACTGCGTGGGACCAAGCTCGCCCGCCCAGTTGCCGATCATCTCGTCAGGCCGCAGGTCGCCGCGCTGCACGATGCGCAACGAGTCCATCAATTGCTTGCGGAAGAACTCCGAGCGGCGGCAGTCGTAGGCCAGCGTCGCGACCGCGCGGATGATGTTGTACTTGCCGCCCTTGTAGGCGCCGTAATCGCTTTCGAGGCCCCAGAGCGCCGCGACCACCGCGGGCGGCACGCCGAATTCCTTCTCGATGCGCGAGAACAGCGCCGCGTTGGCCTTGATGTTCTTCATTCCGTTCGGATGGCGGGCGCCGCCGGTCATCCGGTTGGCGAATTGCAGAAAGCCTTGCGTGAACACGCCCTGCCCGCTGTCACGGCGGATGATCGCCGGGTCGAATGTCACGCCGTCGAGCGATGCCGCAATGGTCTGGCGCGAGATGCCCGACGACAGCGCTTCGCGCTTGAAGTCCTCAAGCCAGCGCTCGAAGCTGCCGGTGTTCTTGCATCGCGCGGCCGCGTCCGCCGGTCCCGTCAATACCGCCGCCGCCAGGGCCGCAAGCCCGATCAGACCCAAGCTCCTCCGCAAGCTCCGTTTCCACATCGTCGTTGCCTCTGGAATGGCCATGGACCGCGAATCGTCGCGCCCTTTTGTTACCATCAAGTTGGCGGACGGAGTGCGGTCAAAGCGCGGCAGTACGGCGCTTTGAAACATTTCGTTGAAACCACTGCCGTTTCAGCGGTGTGGACGCCGTGAGGCCGCCGGGTGGCCTGATCGGCGGCGCTCCCGCATGATGCGTTCCGCATGACACCGATTCGCAAGGCTATTTTTCCCGTCGCGGGGCTCGGCACGCGCTTCCTGCCGGCGACCAAGGCCATGCCCAAGGAAATGCTGCCGGTCGTCGACCGGCCGCTGATCCAGCACGTGGTCGACGAGGCGCGCGAAGCGGGCATCGAGCATTTCATTTTCGTCACCGGCCGCAACAAGGCGGTGATCGAGGATCATTTCGACCGCCAGTTCGAGCTGGAGGTCACGCTGAAGGAGCGCAACAGGCAGAGCGACCTGAAGCTGCTTTCGGGCGATCTTCCGGAAGCCGGGACCGCTAGTTTCACCCGCCAGCAGTCGCCGCTCGGCCTCGGCCACGCGGTGTGGTGCGCGCGCGAACTTGTCGGCAACGAGCCGTTCGCACTCCTGCTGCCGGACGTATTGGTGCAGCACACGCCCGGCTGCCTGAAGCAGATGATGGACGTCTACGCCGGTCTCGGCGGCAAGGCCAACGTCATTGCCGTCGAGGAAGTCCCGCCCGAGCGCATCCACATGTACGGCGTGGTCGGCGTCGGCGCACAGAAAGGCAAGAGCTTTGCCATCACCGGGATGGTCGAGAAGCCGCCGCGCGAGAAGGCGCCGTCGAACCTGATCATCACCGGCCGCTACATTCTGCAGCCGGAGATTTTCGGCATTCTGGAGACGCAAACCGGCGGCGCAGGAGGCGAAATCCAGATCACCGACGCCATGATCACGCTCGCGAAATCGCAGGCCTTCCACGGCCTGAAGTTCGACGGAAAAAGCTTCGACTGCGGCTCCAAGATCGGTTTCCTCGCCGCCAACGTCGCCTATGCGCTGGAGCGGCCGGACCTGGCGCCGGCGTTCCGTGCCGAGCTCAAGAAGCTGCTCGGCTGAATCACAGCGACGACTTGCTCACGCTCCCCGAATTCTCCACGAACCACCGTTCGCTCGCCATCGGCTTGCCGGCAAAGCGCTCCAGCATCCAGTCCGCCACAAAAGTCGGCGGGTGCGGCCCGAGATTGACCGACGGGCAGGCGCCGATGGCATGGCGCGCGTCCTGATAGACCACGAAGCGCCGCGGGCAGGTCATGGCCGCGAGCATCCGCTCGGTGTGCACGATCGGGCTCAGCTCGTCGTATTCGCCCGCGACCGCGAGATAAGGCACGCGAATCTTCTCGGCCTGCCCCTCCCAGGTCAGCGTCTTGCGGAAGGCATCGAACTTCGCCTCGTCTGTGAAGCCTGCCATGTACATGAAGCGCGCCTTGTAGCTTGGGCTCGCCTCCTCAAAGATCGTGTGGCAGCCGGGTTCCAGGTTGTTGGCGTTGGCAATCGTCGCGCAGATGCGCGGCTCGTTCGCGGTCACGATCGTAACGAAGAACGAGCCGAAGCTGTTGCCGAAGGCGCCGATGCGCTTGGGATCGATCTCCGGCCGCGCCACGAGCCAGTCCACCGCGGCCTGACCCACCGCCTTCCAGTTCTCCATGCTGACGGTGAGGCCCATCACCCGGCACTCGGCCTGCCCCGGTCCGTCGAGCGCCAGCACCGCGACGCCGCGCGACAGCCAGCGATCACCGTTCAGCGCCACGAACACCTCCTTGTAGGTGTCCATGCCGGGAAACGAGATCACCACCGGAATGCGGCCGCCTGTGTGGTTCGGCGGCAGATGGAACCAGCCCGGCACGGTGCCGCCGGCGACCGAAAGGAACACCGGCTCGATCCGGTGGTCGGCGAACGCGGCATAGCGCGTGTAGCAGTCGCGCTTGCTCTTGTTGAAGGCGAGGTTCTCGGCGTCGTTTTGGTAGCGCGACCATTGCGCGCTGCCCCAGTGGATCGCCGCCATGAAGTAATTGTCGCGCGCTGTCACCAGGAAGCCATCGGCCTCGGCGGCACGCGCCCTGGCCTCGCGCCGCCGAGCGGTCGCGGCGAACGCCGCTTCGATGTCGTCGTATTTCCTCACGCGTTCGCGGATCGCGGCGAAGTCCGACGATGCCTCGATGCCGCAGGCGGCATTGAGATAGAACGAGCGCGGCTGGTCCCAGTCGATCCCGACCGAACGGATCACGTTGTCGAGCACCCAGCGCTGCTCGCCGAAACGCCGCACCTGGGGATAGTCGAATGCCGGATCGGTCATCGCGCCCTCGCCTGCTGTCCGAGGCGAACGATGGCGCGTCAGCGCTGCAACTTCAACCCGAGCAGGAACGTGCTGGCCTTGTAGTCGACGCCCTCGGCGTTGGAGCGCCTGGTGTCATAGCGGTACTCGCCCTTCAGCGACACGTCGCGGTTGAACTTGTAGGTCAGCGCGGCGCCGAGCGAGCTGCGCGTGTCGGTCCGCTCGTTGCCGATGTACATGTCCTGCCCGTAGCCGACCTTCAGCGTGCCGATCAGCCAGCGCCGGAAGGCATGGTCGATCTGCACGCCGACGTCGCGGGCAAGCGAGCCCGAGACTCCCGCCGCCGTCGACTCTTCGGCGCGCGAACTGGCGGTCAGCGTCGCAGTCGTAAGCCCGCTGGTCTGCCAGACCAGCGAGGCGTCGAAGACCGTCCCGCGCAGCTCCTGCAGCGATGGATCCTCGTAGCGGCGCATCTAGTAGCCGGCCGAAACCTCGCCGGTCAGGGTGCGGGTCAGCTCGAAGGTGGTTCCGGCGCGCGGCGTCCAGGCGCGTGAGTCGCGCTGCACGCCGTTGCGATCGACCGACAGAGCGTGACGGCGAACGTCGGCGCCAAGCTCGACGAACGGCCGGATGCCGGGCATGACCTCGTAGCTCGCCCGGAACTGCCCGCTGTACTGATCGTAGTCGCGGTCGCGATTGCTCGACGTGGTCCCGTCGGTCAGTTCGGACTTCTGGAAACGCGTGCTGTCCATGCCGCCCTTGACGGTCAGCTCCAGCCGGTTGAAGCGCTGCACCAGGCCGACGCTGCTGCCGTAGCTGGCGTAGATCGGCAGCCGTGCAAGCCCGGCCTGCACGTTCGGGCTGCCGGGATTGTCGGTCGAGACGAATAATCGCCCCTCGGTGACGATCGACGTGTCGCGCGTGACGTCGAAGCGGCCGTTGGTCTTGCCGTCGATCTGCGGCCGGTCGAGCGAACTGTCCTTGTCGTAGGTGGAGTAGCTGCCGCGCAGCGTGGCGTTCCATTCGTGGCGCGACCACTCCGAACGCAGTTGCAGCTCCGGCGCAACCACCGTGTAGGGCGAGCTTGCGCCGTTCTGCGCGCGCGACGGATTGCTGTCGAAGCCGCGCGTCACTTCGACGGACGGCTTCAGCAGGAACGTGCCGACCCGCACGCCGAGCGGCTCGTAAGGGTCCTTCATCGGTACCGGCGGCCGACGCGGCGTTGTATTGGGCGTGACGTAGGCTTCGGCGTAGGACTTGCGGGCGGCGGCCTGCGGCGCGCCGGTCTGGCCGGTGGCCTGCTGCGGCGGACCGGGCGGCGGAGGCGGCGGCAGCCGTGCGGGATGC
>VGEP01000013.1 GCA_016869215.1 Alphaproteobacteria bacterium
TTCGGCGGCGGCGGGGGCTTTGGCGGCGGCGGCGGCTTTGGCCGCTGATCGAACCGGCCAGGTTCCTCAAGTTTTTCAGCGCGGGCGGGGAGAACCTCGGCCGCGTTGCGCTTTTTCGGGGATGACCGCGTCGATTCTTAATTTGAGCACGATCATGCCGGAAAACCCGTTCCAGGTTTCCGGAATCATGCTCTAAAAACGTGCGCCGGTTCCGGGGCGGGCGGCCAAGCCACCCGATAGGATCGGCACCCGATGCGCAGGACGGGCCAACGCCTGAACATGACCGAGCCGACCAGCCGCACCGACGCATTCCGCAGCGCCAGCATGCGGCCCGCGGGCCGGATTGTGGCCTGCGCGCTCCTGGCCGCGGCAGCGCTCGGCGGCTGCCAGACGGTGACGGGAAGCAAGCCCACCGAAGCCGAAGAAGCCCAGTTCTCCGCCTCGACCACCAACATCGCCTCGCTCACCGCGGTCGTGCAGCGTAACCCGAACGACCCGCAGGCCTACAACATGCGCGGCACCGTGTACGGCCAGGCCGGCCGGAACCAGGAGGCGCTGGCAGACTTCAACAAGGCCGTCAGCCTCGATGCCAACTACGTGCAGGCCTACGCCAACCGCGGCCTGATCCATCGCCAGACGGGCAAACTCGATCTCGCGCTCGCCGACTACAACAAGGCGCTGTCGCTCGATCAGAACTATGCCATCGCGTATCTCGGCCGCGGCATCGTGCACCGCCTGCGCAACGCGACGCTCGAAGCCTTCAACGACTTCAACAAGGCGATCGCGATCCGCCCCGACAACGGGCAGGCCTATTACAACCGCGGCCTGCTTTATCAGAGCCAGAAGCAGCATCGCTATGCGATCGACGACTTCTCGACCGCGCTCGGGCTCACGCAGAACGAAGCGGAGCCCTATATCGCCCGGGGTCTGAGCTACATGGCGATCAACGACTTCAAGGCGGCGGCGGGCGACCTGGACGACGCGGTGTCGGCGGAGCCGCAGAACCTGCGGGCCTGGACGACGCGGGCGTTCGCCTACGAGCGGTTGGGCGACAAGGAAAAGGCCGCAGGCTCCTACGCGCGCGCGCTCAACATCAATAAGGACCACGAGCCCGCGAAGCAGGGCTTCGCGCGCGTCGGCGGCAAGCTCGGGCAGACTTATCAGACGTTCTGAGGCGGGCCGCCCCCGGCGACGGCTTCAGCGCCGTGTGCCGTCGCGGCGTGCGGACAACCTTGCGATCATGCCGGCCACCGTGCCGCCCGCGGGACGGATGCGGCGCCTCTCCACGTCGCGGTCGCCGGCGAATCCCGACACCACCTGGCTCGCGAGCAGCGCCAGCATGCAGAACAGCACCAGTTCGAGCAGGTCACGCGGGCTACTCACCAGGAAGCTGAAATGCGGCGGATAAAGAAGGTAGGCCGCAAGCGCACTGCAAACGATGGTGACGATCATCGCCGAGATGCTGCCGTAGCGGATCGCAATCAGCGCCGTCGGCACGAAATAGACGAAGATCAAATGCTGCTGATCGAGCTGCGCATCGATATACCAGAGCAGGGCCGTCGTGAGCGCGACGAGCGTCAGCGACACCGCGATTGGCACGATCCACTGCGGCCGGCGACGGGCCACAGCTTCTGCCGGATTGGGCTCTTGCGCCATCGACATCGGCCCACCCTGGTTTGGCCGCGCCTCCGAGCGAAAGCCGACCCCGCCGCCGGCGGGATACGCTCAGCGCTCGATGATCTTCCAGTTTTTGTAATAAACGAACTTGAAGCTCTGCGTCAGCAGCCTGACGCCCGCCACCACCGCCCGCATCACGCCCGGGAACGGCGACGGCCTGATCATGTCGACAAACAGGCAGTAGCGGGTCTGATCGGTCTGGTTGACCGACTCGTGCAGCAGCGTGTCGTCGAAGATGAAAAGCTTGTTGTCGCGCCAGTAGCTGGTCGTATCGCCGACCCAGATATAGGCCGAGTCATCCTTCATGTCGTTGAGGTTATAGAGCACCCGCAGCGAGGCGCGCAGATAACCGAAATGCTTCGAGGTCGAGACCTTCTTGTTGAACACCGATACGCCGATGGTCTCGATGTGCTTCCACGGCTGATGGAACGCCGGGACGTCCAGGACGGTGTCCATGTTCACGCCATACCAGCGGAAGAACACCATCGAGCGCTGGTTGTCCTTGATGTAAGCCTCAAGTTGGCGCACGAGGTCGGCGTCCTTGGCCGCCTGGATCAGCGTGCGCACCTCTTCCTGGTGGCTCGGCGGCAGGTCTTCGAGCTTGTAGACCCCCTTGTTGACGTGCGGCAGCGACAGCAGATCGAGCAGCGCGTTGAACGGCGACAGCAGCCACGTGACGAAACCATTGCCGATGAAGTAGCGGCGCAGCACCGAGGCATCGAGGTTCCTGTTGCGGGTCACGTCGTAGGCGCCGACGATCGCGTAAAACGCGGCGATCTTGGGGAAGAACCAGGCGAACGGGGCCAGCACGCAGAGCGGGAACAGCACCCGGCGCACGGAATACTTCACGATCCGGGTGGCAAGTTGCTTGCCCGTCAGACTTTCGGTCAGCGTCGTGCTCACGGTCCCCCCTCTTCCGCCGCAGCCGGCAGCACACCAGAACGCGGGCACCATAGCATCGCCGGCATGGCACTCCTAGCGTCCATCCCGGTGCGAAAAAGACTTTGGAAAACGTCTGAAATGCGCCGGGCGCGGGCTGGCTGCGCACTCGCTCAGTCCGCCTTGAGGGCCACGAACGCCCGCGCCTCGGCGAGCGCGCCAAAGCGGTCGAGATCGTTGTGGTTGCCGTCGGCATAGCGGACCAGCCGCTTGGGCTCGTTGGCCAGCCCGAACAGCCGCTCGCCGAGGGCGTACGGAACCACGGCGTCGCGCTCCCCATGCAGGATCAGGAGCGGCGCCTTCACCTTGGCGATCCGCAGATCGGACCGGAACGGGTCCTTGATCAATAGCCGCACCGGCAGGAACCAGTACACCCGCGCGCCCACGTCGGCCGCCGAGGTGAAGGGCGACTCCAGGACGATGCGCGCCACTGGATTCGCGGCCGCGATCGCAACCGCGACGCCCGAGCCGAGCGACTCGCCCCACAGCGCAATCCGGTCCGGCGCGTAGCGCTGCGTGGCGAAACGATAGACGGCCTCGCCGTCGGCGATCAGCCCGGTTTCGCTCGGGCTACCGCTCGACCCGCCATAGCCGCGGTAGCTGAGCGCCACGAGGCCGATGCCGCCATCGGTGAGCGCGCGAAATCGTCCGACGCGATAGCGCAGCGATCCGCCGTTGCCGTGGAAATAGAGCACGACCGGAAAGCCGTCGCGCGGCGGCACGTGCCACACGATCACCCGCTCGCCGTCGGCGGTGTCGAGCACGACCTCCTCGGCCTCGGGCATCCCGGCATGGGCCGGCGCCACGCGCTGACGCTCCGGCAGATACATCAGCGATCGCTGCGCGACGTACATCAGTGCGACGAGCGCGCCGTAGAACGCGCAGCCGACGAGGAGCCACTTCAGCAATGTCATAAAACAAGACTAGCACGGGCGCGCGGCCCGTGCGCGGCGTCACATCGACTTGACGATGCTCTCGCTCATCTTCTTGGCGTCGCCCAAGAGCATCATGGTGTTGTCGCGATAGAACAGCGGGTTGTCGATGCCGGCATAGCCCGACGCGAGCGAGCGCTTGATGAACATCACCGTGCCGGCCTTCCAGACCTGCAGCACCGGCATGCCGTAGATCGGCGAGGTCTTGTCGTCTTCCGCGGCCGGGTTGGTGACGTCGTTGGCGCCGATCACGAAGGCGATGTCGGCCTGCGCGAACTCGGAATTGATGTCCTCCAGTTCGAACACCTCGTCGTAGGGCACGTTGGCCTCGGCGAGCAGCACGTTCATGTGGCCGGGCATGCGGCCCGCCACCGGATGGATGGCGTATTTGACCTCGACGCCCTCCTTCTTGAGATGGTCGGCCATTTCTCGAAGAGCGTGCTGGGCTTGCGCCACCGCCATGCCGTAGCCCGGCACGATGATGACCTTGGAGGCATTCTTCATGATGTAGGCGGCATCTTCCGCGGAGCCGATCTTGACCGGCTTCTGCTCGGCGCCGCCCGCGGGCCCCGCAACCTCGCCGCCGAAGCCGCCGAGGATGACGGAGATGAAGTTTCGGTTCATCCCCTTGCACATGATGTAGGACAGGATCGCGCCGGACGATCCGACCAGCGCGCCCGTGATGATCAGCGCCGAATTGCCGAGCGTGAAGCCGATGCCCGCGGCGGCCCAGCCGGAATACGAATTCAGCATCGAGATCACGACCGGCATGTCGGCGCCGCCGATCGGGATGATGATCAGCACGCCGAGGACGAAGGCGATCAGCGCGATCAGCCAGAAATCGATCTGGCTCTGCGATACCACCAGCCCGTAGATGAAGAAGACCAGCGCGAGTGCGAGCACGACGTTGACGATATGGCGCCCCGGGAAAATGATCGGCGCGCCGCTCATGCGGCCGGAGAGCTTGAGGAAGGCGATCACCGATCCGGTGAAGGTGATGGCGCCGATCGCGACGCCGATCGACATTTCGACCAGGCTTGCCTTGTAAATCTTGCCCGGAGCGCCGATGTCGAAAGCACCCGGCGCGTAGTACGCCGCAGCCGCGACTAGCACCGCCGCCATGCCGACCAGCGAATGGAAGGCCGCGACCAGTTCCGGCATCGCGGTCATCGGCACGCGTCGCGCGATTACCGCGCCGATGCCGCCGCCGAGTGTGATGCCCGCAATGACCAGAATCCAGGCGCCGAGACCCGCCGGCGGATGCGAGGCGAGCGTGGTCGCAATCGCGATCGCCATGCCGGCGATGCCGAAGGCGTTGCCCATGCGGCTCGATTCGGGGCTGGAAAGCCCCCGCAGCGCCAGGATGAACAGCACGCCGGCGACCAGATAGAGCAGTGCTGCGATATTGGCGGTCATGGCGTCACGATCCTTCGGCCGTCATCCTGTGGTGCGGGGCGGCGCTCATTTCTTCTTCTTGTACATGGCGAGCATGCGCTGGGTGACCAGAAACCCGCCGAAGATGTTAATCGAGGCCATGACCAGCGCGAAGAAGCCCAGCACGCGGGCCCAGATCGGTCCGGTGTCGCTGCCGACGAGATGGACGCCGACCGCCAGCAGCGCGCCGACCACGATCACAGAGGAGATGGCATTGGTCACCGACATCAGCGGCGTGTGCAGCGCGGGTGTCACCGACCAGACTACGTAGTATCCGACGAACACCGCGAGCACGAAGATCGAGAGCTGGAATACAAAGGGACTGACGGCGTCCATGCGCGGTCTCCTTTATGCGGCGGTTTTCGGCGCGAAGCTCGGATGCACGATGGCGCCGTCGCGAGTCAGCGCGACGGCTTTCACGATCTCGTCGTCCCAGTTGATGGCGAGCTTCTTCTCTTTCTTGTTGATCAGAATGTCGAGGAATGTGAGCAGGTTCTTGGCGTAGAGCGCCGACGACGAAGCGGCGAGCCGGCCCGCCACATTGGCGTGACCGACGATCTTAACCCCGCCCACGTCCACCACCTGGCCCAGTTTCGCACCCTCGACGTTGCCGCCGCGCTCGACGGCGAGGTCGACGATCACCGAGCCCGGCCGCATCGACTTCACCATGTCAGCGGCAATCAGCCGCGGCGCCGGGCGTCCGGGGATCAGCGCCGTGGTGATGACGATGTCCTGCTTCTTGATGTGCTCGGCGACCAGCGCGGCCTGCTTGGCCTGGTACTCCTTGGACATTTCCTTGGCGTAGCCGCCCGCGGTTTGCGCGTTCTTGAACTCTTCGTCCTCGACAGCGAGGAACTTGGCGCCGAGGCTCTCGACCTGCTCCTTGGTCGCCGGCCGGACGTCGGTCGCGGTCACCACGGCGCCGAGCCGCCGCGCGGTCGCGATCGCCTGCAGGCCCGCGACGCCAACGCCCATGATGAACACGCGCGCCGCCGGCACCGTGCCGGCCGCAGTCATCATCATCGGGAAGGCGCGGCCGTATTCGGACGAGGCGTCGATCACCGCGCGATAGCCAGCGAGATTAGCCTGGCTCGACAGCACGTCCATCGACTGCGCGCGGGTGATGCGCGGCATGAGTTCCATGGCCATCGCCACGACCCCGGCATCCGCCATCGCCTTCAGCGCGGCGTCGTTGCCGTAGGGATCCATGATGGCGACGACCAGTGCGCCCCTCTGATAATTCCTGAGTTCGTCGGCGCTCGGCCGCCGCACCTTGAGCACAACGTCGGCGCCCTTGACGGCATCCGCTGTCACCGTCGCGCCGGCAGCGGTATATTCGGAATCGGGAATGCCGGACTTCAGGCCCGCGCCCGGCTCGACCGCCACCTCGGCGCCATAACCGGCGAACCGCTTGACGGTTTCGGGCGTAGCCGCGACGCGCGGCTCACCCGCATCGGTTTCGCGCGCCACCGCAATTCGCATTCGCCTCGCCTCCCCGTCAGTCCGCCGCGAACCGGATCGACCGCCGTGCCCCAGCCCCGCTAGACGACGGCGAGCGCCAGCAGCGACAACACGACCAGCACGTATCCCGGCTTCTGCGCGTTGGCGATCAGGCCGAAGGCCGCGACAACAGTGGCGACGACGATGATCCCCGCGGCGGTGAGCCATGCGCCCTTCGTTCCGCCAATGGCGAGCGCGATGGCAATATTGACCACGTAGGCGATGCCCACGCCGACCATGAGGAGGAAACCCTCATACATCGACTCGTGCGCCGCGTAGTCGTTGCCGTCGGCGGTCCCGTATTCGGGCGTGTCGTGCGAAGCCATCAAGCGATCCTCTCAGTGTCGTGTCCCGCATGGGGCGAAGCATGACCCGAAGGCCCGTCCCGACGACGGCCCAGGGTCCGCAACAGCCTGACGCGGGAAAGGCAACCAGGAAGGCTAGCCTTTAGCGGAAACGCCGGGAGCGGGCAATGCCGCGGACGCACGATCCACCCATCGCTGCGACGGCGGGCCGCGCTCCGGCGAGCCTGCAGCTGTGCCGGACTAGATTGCTGATTTCGTGAGCACTTTTTTGCCGGTCAGCGGCACTCGGAGCGGGCGGCGCTTAGACGCGCCAGCGCCAGATCGTCCTCATGTCCACGGATGATGTCGGCGATCATGGCGCTCATGTCGGGATCGCGGCGGCATCCGGATTGCTTGAGCGCGGCCAACTGCTGCTCGAGCTTGGGCTGCAGCTGGCGGGCGATGCGGCATTCCTCGGCAATGAGCTTTGCCGACTGGCCCTGCGTCTTGATGCGCTTGGCGACCCGCTGGAAACGCGTGTTCAGCTTCTCGGTGTCCCTGGACATGATGCGGGCGACTTCCGCGGCGCAATTGGCCCGTGCGGCGGATGGCGCAAGCAACGCTGCGGCAAGAAGGACGCAACAACCAAGGCGAACGACCATCCGCTCTTCTCCCGCTGAACCCAAATCAACAGCGTGCGCCCGGAAATGTGGCGCCCGGCTGGTACACAACGATGAAGCCCCCGCGCCCCATTAGCCCGATCGCGGCCCAATGTCCAACCTTGAAGACGCTGCGCGATGCCGCAGTGGAAAGTTCACGCCGTCGGCGCGAGGTCATGCCGCGCAAGCGCCGCCTGTTGCCGTCGCGACACCGCAGCGACCGAGAATTCCTCCATCGCCGTCTCGAACAGGCGATGGAAATTCAACTCGGCGCGCAGATGCAGGAATACGCCGCCAAGCCCGATCGCGGCGCGATCCATCAGCACGAATTCTCGCGGAACCGTGACCGGACCCACTTCGCGCAGCGCGCGATGGACTTCGAAGGCCTGACGGCGGCCGTATTCTCCGGGCTTGACGCCGTCGGCAATGGTTCGCACGCGGTCATCCATCAGAGGCCCATAAATGAAGCGGGCCCAGATATTGAGGATCCCGATCAATTCGCACGACAGGTTCCGGAAGCCCCAGGTCTCGTAGGCGTGCACCACTCTCGCATCGTCGCCCTTGCGCAAGCCATTGTAGAGGTCGACCACGCCGCCGACGAACTTCGGCGGGAAGACGCGGACGCAGCCGTAGTCGAGCAGATTAATACCGGACGGACGGCCCTTAACTTCGAACACCGTGTAGTTGCCAAGGTGAGGATCGCCATGGATCACGCCGAGCTTGATGAACGGGAGCCACCACGCCGTGAACATCGCGGTAGCAAGGCGATTGCGCACCGAAATCGAAGCGTCCGTGTGTTCCAGCATGCGGCTGCCGTCGAGCCAGTCGAGCGTCAGCAAGCGGCCGGTTGACAGCGCGGGCCACACTTTGGGGACGCGGATATCGTCGCGCTCGGCGAGCATGTCGCGGTAAAGCCCGACGTGTCTCGCCTCGCGGCGATAATCGAGCTCTTCGCGCATGCGCGCGCCGATCTCCTTGAGGATTTCGGAGGTGTCGATGGCGGGATCGAAGCGACGGCGGATCGCAAACAGGATCCCGAGCTGGCGCAGGTCCGCCTCGACCGCCGACTGCATGTCGGGATATTGCAGCTTGCAAGCCAGATCGTCGCCTTCATGAGAACGCGCGCGATGAACCTGGCCGAGCGACGCCGCCGCCGCCGGGTGCCGCTCGAAGCTCGCAAACTTGTCCAGCCAGTTGGCACCCAGTTCCGCCTGCATCCGGCGTTTGACGAAGGCCCAACCCATCGGCGGGGCCTGGCTCTGCAGCTTTGCGAGCTCGGCGGTGTATTCGGCGGGCAGCGCCTCCGGGATGGTGGCGAGCAGCTGGGCCGCCTTCATGATCGGTCCCTTGAGGCCGCCGAGCGCGGCCGCCAGCTCCGCGGCGTTTCGGGCGCGGTCCAGGTCGAGGCCGAGGAAACGCGCGCCGGCCAGCCGCGCCGCGACCCCGCCGACGTTCCTGCCGACGCGGGCGTAGCGCGCCGCGCGGGCGGTGAAGCGGTTTTTCTCGCGGTCGGTGTCGGTCATGTCCTCGGCCGGTTTCAGCCGACAACAATGCCGCTAAACATGGGCAAGACAAGGGTAGCCGGCGGGGCGGCGACGGGGCGCCTACGGCACCCAGTTCAATAGATCCTTGGCGTCCTTGATTGGCGCCGCACCCAATGCAGCCCCCTCCCACTTGATCGGGGTCGGCCGGTTGCACACATCGTTTCGGCCGCCAAACATTTCATTGACGGCGTGGAAGCCAAGCGCGCGGTAGACCTCGAACTGCTCTTCGCTGAACAGTTGGTCCGCCGTGGTCTCGTGCGGAAAGGCCGGGAAGCGGCGCTTGTAATCGACGATATCGTCGTTCTCGTCGCCGCTGATCGAGGACTTCACGTAAATCAGAATGCCATCACGACCGTCGGGATAGCGAATCGTTCCGATCGAGCAATGCGGGCCTTGCGGCGCACGCTGCGGCGGCAGCCCTCCACTCTTGGCAATCTCTGCAGACGCATCGCGCGTCACGTCACGAATTTCCGCCCACGGCAGATCGATCAGAACTCCCATGTCAATTCGCGCATAGCGCTGAAGCTTGACCAATGAACCGAACGACATTTCGGGATCGGCTTCCGCATCGACAGCGATAATCAGCCTGCAGCGCCGCTGCAGCAGTTCGTAAATCCCGAGATTTTCGACGTGGCCGCCGTCGGACAGATAGATTTCCCCGCGAGTTTCGTCCATCAGCCCGAACAGCTCCTGCAGGAAATAGGCATAGTCCTTTAGCGACCGCCGTTTGTCCTCTTTGGTAAGACGCCGCGGATTTTTCATCCAATAGCCAAGCCGGACGTTGAGGATTGCGAGCGTTGGCGTCAGCGCCTTGATGCTGTTGGAGCCCATGTTGGAGGATGCAGCCGCGCCCGATACAGCCATTGCAGTAGCGAGGTCGAGTTCCCGAACCTCATCCTCGATCTCCTTCGTCAACGCGAACTGCGTGGCGCTGCTGCCGACGAACTTTGGACTGAACATGAAGAAATCGGCGTTGCGGCCGCGGCGATTGGCAAATTTGGAGCCCTGAATGTTCAGAGCGGTGTTGATGAGATGGTAGGGAGTGCTGGTGGTGACGATATCGCTGACCTTGAAGCGATCCATCGGAGCGAGTTCGAAATTCTCATACCGCATCAGATTGTCGGCGATCGGCACATCCAGCGAGGTGGACACGCCCTGATTGGCGCCGCCGGGCCGCCCTTGAATGGTCGTCGGATCGAACAGGAACGCCTTGCTCAGCCGGTCGCGATAGAGCCGGTGCAGCGAATTGGCGTTGGGCGACAGCACCCAGGAGACGGCAAACAGGATAGCAAATCCTGACAGATACAGCCACCCGACCGCGCACTCGCGTTCGCCGAATATCCCGTGCGCAAGACCGACGATCCAGGCAGGACCGTAGTAGCCCGCAACATCTCGAATGCCGGCAAACGACAGGTAGAGGTACGCAATCCACAACAGGAAGGGCACAGCCGCTCCCGCCACATAGACTGCGGCCCTGCTCGCCACACGCAACGCAATCCCTGCAAAAGTGGGCTTGCCATCGCCTGCCTTGAGGAACTTTGCGATATGCCGGCTAAAGAAGGCGACCGCCGCTGCAAATGGAGCCAAAGCCGCCACCAATCCTCTGACGAATGCATCGAGGCTGGCGAAGAATCCCTTCGGCGCATGCTCCGACTCGAACAAGAGTCGCAGGATAGCGGGCTGAAGTTCGCAGAATACCGTCACCAGCAGGAACAGCAGGATTAGGGCGCACACCAGCGTCCAGGGCGAGCCGACCTCGGCTTCCCATCCGCTCAGCTCCAGCGAACGCCACAGGCCCCAAAGCAGGAGCATCGCGCCGAACACCGACAGCACGAGCAGCGAAACGCCGAAGCCGCGCTCGAAGACGGCCGGCAGCGGCAGACCCAGGAGCGTGGCGATGTCGAGATCTTCGGTCGTCGGTTTGACGAAGATTGTGATCGCGGCTGCCAGGAGCAACCAGGGGAGGATGTGCAATACGTTGGCGATCAATCCACGCAGGTAGATCGCAATGTTGCTGAACAAGGTCAGCCGGCCCGACGGAAAAAGGTAGTTGGAATTGTCGCGGATGTGCTGAATGGGATACGGCTCGTCGGGCGTGAGACTGCTCCGGAACGGAAATTTCCCCCCGGTCTTGGTCATCGCGGCCGATAGCGAACAACCGATGTAGCCACCTCCGGATACGGTCGACAGATAGTCGACCCTCTTGAGCACATCGGCCTTGTCGAGGGCCTGCAACGCGCCAAGGCAAAACGACGCCGAGCGAATGCCGCCGCCGGAGAGCGCAAGTCCGATCAGATTGGAGTTTGCCGTCGGACGTCTGTCCGGTTCCCGGCCGGCCGGGCGGCCGGGATCGCGGTCGAGAGCCTGCGACGACTGGCCCGGCGGTGTTGAATCTCCGTGCTCAGAGCGCGCCGCCGCCGGCGCTGGAGGCTCTTGTTCGTCCTCGAGCTTCGCAAAATCGGTTCGCCCATGGGCTTTCCGCCGCGCGTTGACCGCCTTGATCTCTTCCGCAAAAACCTCATGAAACTTGAATGTCTTGGTGATGGACACGAACGCCTCCCATCTCCGTAAACGGGCAAATGCTAGCAGTGAAGCGCGGCGAATGCTACTAATAGTTGCAGCGCCCAGGCGGCGGCCCGAGCCGACGCCACGATGGTCCGTGCTGAATTCGCCGTCACACATTCACCCCATCGGCATCGATAATCCCCCGTGTTTCGACGGAGCGATGAATGCAATTAGCGACAGCCGTTTTGGCCGCGCTGGTCATGTTGTGCACATCAATTGCGGCCCAGCCGGCGGCAACAGGCCAGCCCACACTGACGGTTCACGGCCAGGGCCGCGTGCAGGCCAAGCCCGACCACGCCAATCTCACCGCTGAAGTCGCCACCCGTGGCAAGACACTCGAAGCCGCGACCACGGCACATCGGGAGCGCGCGCAGCGCGCGGCCAATGCGCTGCGCGAAATGAAAGCGAATGGCATTGAAATCGAGCGATCCACGTTCCGGCTCGACGAAGTGCGCATGACACCGCCGCCGGGACCTGCGCCGCGCCGCGAGGAGCCGGAGTTTCGCGCGGTGACGACGTTCGAGCTGAAGACCGAACAACTCGACAGGATCGATGCCGCGATCGCGGCAATTGCCGCAACCGGCCTGTTCGAACTGCGAAACTTGCGCTTTGGGATCGGCGATAAGAACCCCGGAATCGAAGCCGCGCGCCGCGCCGCCGTCGCCGATGCGCGCGAGCGCGCGGCGACCTATGCGCAGGCTGCCGGAGTCAAGCTCGGCGACATCGTGCGGATCGAAGACACCGACGCGCGCGGGGCGCGCGAAATATCGTTCAGCGCACCGGTGATGCGGAGCGTGCAGGTCACGCCGCCGGAGGCGCTCACAGTCACGGCTCAGGTGACGATCGCGTGGCGGATCGGCGCAGGACCGTAGGGCGCTACTCCAACCCCTCCAATTCCCCGATCATCCGCTCAATCACGCCAAGCCCGCCCTGCCAGAACGACGGCTCCCGGGCATCGAGGCCGAACGGGGCCAGAAGCTCCGAATGATGCTTGGTGCCGCCGGCGGCCAGCATGTCGAGATAGCGCTCGGCAAAGCCGTCGTTGGCGCGCTCGTAGACCGCATAGAGCGAGTTCACCAGGCAATCGCCGAAAGCGTAGGCGTAGACGTAGAACGGCGAGTGGATGAAGTGCGGGATGTAGCTCCAGAACGTCTCGTAGCCGGGTTTCAGCTCGATCGCGGGGCCAAGGCTCTCGCGCTGCACGTCGAGCCAGATTTCGCCGATGCGTTCCGAGGTCAGTTCGCCATTCCTGCGTTCGGTGTGGATGCGGCGCTCGAAGGTATAGAACGCGATCTGACGCACCACGGTGTTGATCATGTCCTCGGCCTTGCCGGCGAGCATGGCCTTGCGCTGTTTCTTGTCCTTGGTTTCCGCGAGCAGCTTCTTGAACGTGAGCATCTCGCCGAACACGCTCGCCGTCTCGGCAAGCGTCAGCGGCGTCGGCGCCATCAAGGGACCGTTCGGAGCAGCGAGTACCTGATGCACACCGTGGCCGAGCTCGTGTGCGAGCGTCATCACGTCGCGCGGCTTGCCCTGGTAGTTGAGCAGCACGTAGGGGTGTGCCGACGGCACGGTCGGGTGCGAGAACGCGCCCGGCGACTTGCCCGGCCGCGGCGGCGCATCGATCCAGCGGTCTCTGAAGAAGCGCTCGGCGATCGAAGCCATCCTCGGCGAGAACGCACCGTAGGCCGTGAGCACCATCGCCTGCGCGTCCGGCCAGCGGATGGTCCGCATCGGCACCTGCGGCAGCGGCGCGTTGCGGTCCCAGTGCGCGAGCTTCTTCTTGCCGAACCAGCGTGCCTTCATCGCGTAGTAGCGGTGCGACAGCCGCGGATAGGCATCGCGCACTGCGGCGACCAGCGCATCGACCACCTCGGGCTCGACCCGGTTGGCGAGATGGCGCGAGGCCGCAACGTCGGGGAAGCCGCGCCAGCGGTCGGAAATTTCCTTGTCCTTCGCGAGCGTGTTGGTGACCAGCGTGAACAGCCGCAGGTTTTCCTTGAAGGTCTTCGCCAGCGCCTCAGCCGCCGCCCTGCGCTTCTGAGACTTCGGGTCCTGCATCAGGTTCAGCGTCTGCTCAAGCGCGAGCGTCTTGCCGCCGACCTTGAAGCGCAGCCCCACCATGGTCTCGTCGAACAGCCGGTTGAACGCCGAGTAGCCGGTCACCGATTTCTCGTGGAACAGTTGCTCGACGCGGTCTTCGAGCTGGTAAGGTTTCTCCTTGCGGACGTCCTCGATCCAGGGCCGGTAGTGGCCGAGCGCCGGATCGGCCATGGCGTTTTCAAGAGCGGCGTCGTCCACGCGGTTCAGTTCCAGCGTAAAGAACAGCAGATGCAGCGAGGCCGCGGTGATGCGCTCCTGCATGTCGCCGTAGAACTTTCCGATCGCGGGATCGGTGGTGTTGCCGCTATAGAGCAAGCCCGCGTAGGAGATCAGCCGGCCGAGCACATCCTCGATCGCTTCGTAGCGCCGCACCGCTTCGGCGAGCGCGGCGCCGGCCCCCGGTCCGGCCGCGAGCCCGGCCAGCTTGCCCTTGTAAGCCTGCTCAAACGCGATGCACTCGCTCTCGCCGCGCTCGAGGTCTTGCCTGACCGTGGGCGCGTCCATCGCGGGATAGAGATCGGCGAGATTCCACTCCGGCAGTGCGCCAAGCGCTTTCGGCGCGGACTTGGCGGCAGATTTGGCGGCAGATTTGGCGGCCGGTTTGGCGGAGCCGCGCCGCCCGGGCGCCTTCAGGGGTACGGGAAGCATGCGTTTTTGACCGGTTGCCGGGACTCAGAGGGATCGTCCCAGAAGATAGGGCAGTCCGCGCAGTCGGCAACCGCGACATAACGGCCCCGCGCGACAATCCCCAATCGTCCCGCGCGCCTAAGCCGTCACAAAGCGGGCGGATAGACAGGGGCGTCGGCGCCGCCAGACGGAATCAGACCAGCGAAGCGAGCTGCGGCGCCACGTGGCCGAACAGTTCCAGCGGCTCGGCCATGAGGGCCTCGGTCTTCTCTTCGAAGGCCTCGCGCACCGCGATCCATGCGACCGCAATCCGCGCAACGATGGCGGCGCGGTTGCGGCGAAGCGCGGCGACGGCCTGCTCGGCAAGCTGCATCAGCCCGTCGCTCTCGTACACCACGCCGCCCCGCCCGTCCTCGATCACGTATTGCCCGCCGACCCGCGAGATGCACAGGACGCAGTCATAGTCAGGCGGCGGCCCCAGGACATAGACTTGCGGATCGCCGTTCTCGGCGGCGCCGACTTCCCAGCCGCTGATCTCGCCCTTGGCCATTGCGCCGGCGCAGGCGCCGACGACCTTCTGAAGCTCGGCCGCGCTCCACCCATCGGGAAGCGACTTCTCGGAACGCTTGAATGCGACGACGTTCATGGCTTCATCTCGAACAGCAGCCTGTGAAGTTCCGGCTCGTAATAGGACAACAGCTTGCGCGCAAACGCCGTGGGATCCGTGCCCAGCGATATCGCCCATGCCGCCATACTTTCTGTCGGCACGCGGCCGTAGCCGTTCTCGATCTGCGATATGAACGTGTAGTACTTGAACCCCAACCGCTGCGCGAGTTCGATCTGCGACAACCCCGATCGCGCGCGCAATTCCTTGAGCCAGGCGCCGGCTTGCTTGCGCATTAATTTGGACTGCTCGTCCGCCTTGGCGAACTGCATCGAATTTCCCCCGGCAATAGAAGGTTCTTGAACTGTGGGACGTTTCATGGTTACTAAACTAGTGAAACATAAACAGAACGCGGCTCGATGGGAGATAGCACATTTCGCCCGAGCCGTAAGGGGCTATGGCGCTGTCAGCGCCGGTTGGGGGACGCGGCGGCAACCATGCGAATGGGCGGTCCGGCCAAAGAATTCAACGAGCACGCACGGCGCGGCGCATCTACCGGCCCGCAGGCGGCGTTTCTGGGAGCAGTGGCGGTCGCAGGCGCGATCGTTGCCTCCGGCTTGCTTCCGACCAATCTGCTGATGCCGGCGATCAGCACGCTGCTGTTCGTGCTGGCGCTCGTGTTTGCACTCGTCGCCTGGGTCCGGTGCAGCACCGACGAATATCATGTCTCGTACTGGGACGTGGCCGGCGCTCTGCTTTTAATCGGCGTCGGCGCGGCCGCGCTCATCGAGCCGGATCAATTGACGCGACTCGTCTCGACCGTACACACCGACTAACCCAGCCTCGCGCTCGCATTTCAAACCCGACTGACCGAGCGCTCACGGGCAGACCCACCGAGCGGACTTACATCATGATCACTGCACTCCAGCTTATCGGCGGCTTCGTGCTGCTGGTGTTCGGCGCCAATTACCTCGTCCGCGGCGCCGTTTCGATCGCGCGCCAGCTCAACGTATCGCCGATGATTATCGGCATGACGATCGTTGCGTGGGGCACGACCGCGCCCGAACTGGTGGTCAGCCTGCAGGCGGCATTCGAAGGCTATCCGGGCATCGCCGTCGGCAATGTCGTCGGGTCCAACATCTGCAACATCCTTCTGATCCTCGGCGCAGCGGCCGTCATCTACCCGATCGCCGTCCAACCGAAGGCGCTGTATCGCGATGCCTCGATGGTGATGGGATCGGCGCTTCTGTTCACCGCACTGGCGCTGTCGGGCTGGATCGAACGCTGGCAGGGCGTCCTGATGGTGCTCGCTCTGTTCACGTTCTCGGGCTACGCCTTCATGCAGGAGCGCAAGAAGGGCAAGGCCAACGATCCGGGCGACCTGCCCGAAGAACTGGCCGACGAATTCAAGGATCCTCCGCAGCCGACCTGGCTTGCCGTGCTGTCGGTGATCGGCGGCCTAGTCAGCGTGGTCGTCGGCGCACGGCTGCTCGTCGCTGCCGCCGTCGACATCGCCCGCATCTTCGGCGTCGGCGAGGAGGTCATCGGATTGACCATCGTCGCGGTCGGCACGTCGCTGCCGGAATTTGCCACCGCAGTGGTCGCGGCGCTCAAGCGCCATTCCGACGTTGCCGTCGGCAACATCATGGGCGCCAACATCTACAACCTGCTCGCCATCATGGGCCTCGTCTCCGCCGTGACGCCGGTCGCGATCCCGGCACAGATCCTGGTGTTCGATCTGTGGGTCATGATCGGCGTCACTGCGCTGCTGTTCGCCTTCCTGCTGCTGCGCGGCGGCGCCAGCCGACCTGTAGGCGTGCTGTTCCTCGTGCTGTTCACCGCCTACACGGCGCTGCAGTACTACGGTGTCGACAAAGTGCTGTCGTAACGAAAGCGTGCACGCGCCGACGGCGACGTGCGCGTAAATGAAAATTTATACGCGGCCCGCATAAACAAAAATTTACGCGGGCCGCGCCGGTTTTTATCCAATGTTCGTTTGAACGAAATTTTCCGGCGCTGTACAGAGCGCGTCGAGACGGCATTGAACTGACGTCTCGATATTAATCTCGCTTTTCCCAGGCCGGGCCCCTCTGGCAGCTCACCCGAGCTGCGATGTCGGACTGGAACTCCGCCGGAGTGGCCCGTTGTCTTCGCAGCCTTGCAGCGCAGCGCGCTGCAATTCCGATCGCCAAGATCGCATCGCGCTTCTGCGCGCGCTGCCCCATGCCGTCGGCGCCGCAATACGCCGCGCCGGCAATGGCGCGGGCGCGCGTGCGAGCGCCGCATGGGCCGCCGTCAACTCTCACGCAATGAAAGGACGCGTGTCATGAGTCTGCTTCAATGGCTCACCCTTGGCGTATTCGCCGTCACTATCGCCGCCGTCGTCATTAACCGCCTGGACGCCACCGTCGCGGCGCTGCTTGGCGTGGTGGTCATGGTCTGGATGGGGACCATGAACGAAGTCGAGGCCGCCCAGCTCGTCGACTGGAACGTCATGGCGATCCTGGTCGGCATCTGGATCATCGCCGGCTACTTCGGCAAGACCGGCGTGCCGAGCTGGCTTTCGGTGCAATCGCTCAAGCTATCGGGCGGAAAGCCGGGGCTCCTGATCATGGTGCTATCGATGCTGACCGGCCTGCTGTCGATGTTCATCGACAACGTGGTCTGCATCCTGATGATGGCCCCGGTCGCGCTGCCGCTGGCGCGCGCGCTCGGCATTCCGGCGACGCCGCTGGTGCTGATGATCGGCTTCTCCGCCAATTTCATGGGCACCGCGCTGCTGCTCGGCGACCTGCCGCCGCAGATGCTGCACAGCGTCGCCGGCGCCGAGTTCTTCGACTTTGTCTGGCAACACGGCCGGCCGTCGTCGTTCCCGATCCTGATGATCACGTTCGTGATCACGCTCGCGTTCATGTACGTCTACGGCTTCCGCAAGATCGGCAAGCCGTCGGCCGAAGGCGCCGCCAGCATCAAGGCCGAGATCCCCGATCCGACGTTCGCATGGATCGTGTGCGGAATGTTCGTATTGACCGTCATCGCAATGGCGTTTCGAGAACAGTTCGGCGTCAAGCTCGGTTTCATCGCGCTGACAGGCGGCATCATCACCGTGTTGATCGTCGAGCTCATGGGCGAGAGGTTGAAGGAAGCGCCGAGCTTCGAGCACATCGTGCAGGAACTCGACTGGCGCGCCGTGTTCTTCTACATCGCGCTGTTCGCGCTCGTCGGCGGCCTTGAGAAGACCCACATCCTCGAGATCATGGCGAATTGGATGCGGCCGATGTTCGCCCAGAATTACGCGCTCGGCGCGACGGTGCTGTACTGGGTCACGATCCCGATCGTTGGCATCGTCGAGCACGACGCCTACATCCTCACCTTCCTGAATATGATCAAGGAGATGGGGGGCCAGGGCATTCCACCGTGGCCGCTGTGGTGGGTTGTGCTGTGGTCGGGCACGCTCGGCTCGAACCTGACGGTCGCGGGCGCGCCTGCGCTCTATGTCGCGCTGCGGATCGCCGAGAAGGAGGAGGACCGCAAGGTGTCGCTCCGCGAATTCCTGTCGTGGAGCCTTGCCTTCTGCCTGATCAGTTCGCTCGTCTGCTACGTCTTCGCGATGCTGATCTGGGTCCTCCCCTACGCCAACTGAGAAAGGAGTCGCCATGTTCAAGAACATCCTGATCCCGACGGACGGCTCGCCTCTGGCGGAGAAAGCCGTCAAGCAGGGCGTGGCGCTGGCGAAGTCGCTCGGCGCCAAGGTCACTGCGGTGTATGCGGCGCCGCCCGCGACTCCGATCGTGTACCGCAACCATCTTCCGGCCGGATACACGACGCCGCGCGAGCACGAGAAGATCATCGAACGGACCACCGCCAAGCATCTCGGCTTCGTCGAACGCGAGGCCAAGAAGGCGAAGGTCCGATTCGAGGGCGTTCACCTCACCACCGACTTCGCCGAGGACGCGATCCTGAAGGTCGCGCAGCAGAAGAAGTGCGACCTGATCGTGATTTCAACCCACGGCGAGGGCGGGCTGCGCGGTTTCTTTCTCGGCAGCGTCACGCAGAAGGTGCTGGCCAAGGCCAAGGTGCCGGTGATGGTTTTGCGCTGACCGCCCTGCGGGGCCAGGCAACGCCAAGACCCGCCGCCGTGCGGTCCCGACAAGGACACCGCTGCGACTTCCCATCAGTATGATGAATCGATAAAATTCGCATACTGAGATCGGGAGAGCCGCGATGCCGTACAACGTCCTTGCCATGCTCTTCGCGATTGCCGTCGCGGCTGGCGCATCCACGGCCAGCGCCGAGACCCCCGAGGAATGGGTCAAGCTCGGCGCCCGCGTGCACGGCGGCTTCGGCGCCTTCATTCCGGTCGATATCCGGATCGGCGAGGACGCCATGAGGCGCCTCAACGCCAAGCCGCGCGAGCTTGCAGTGACCTACTACAGCGGCGACGGCGTACCGTGCCCCTGCTCGGTCGATGGCATCATGCTGGCGCTGATCGCGAGCCCCGGCCAGAGTTCGGTGCGGGTCGAGGCGGAGAAGCCGCCGCCCGGCACGTTCCTGGTCGCCGTCATTCGCCCGCGCAAGGGCGGCGACGGGCTAAAGTACACCGTGCCGAATTCGTTCCTGCCTCAACTCGGAGAGATCAACAAGACGATCCAGAATCCGCTGGCGCGCTACCACGCGGTGATCAAGCTCGAAGGCCTGTTCACGGTTGAACCGGTGAAGTAGCTGCGGCATACGCGCGCGGCGGCAAGGTCTAGAATGGTCCGGCCGACCGCCGGGAGCATTCCATGCAGCGCGTGACTGTGACCCTCGACGACGACCTGATGCACGACCTCGACCGCATCATCGCGGCGCGCGGCTATCAGAACCGCTCGGAAGCGATCCGCGATCTGGCCCGCGCCGGCTTGCAGCAGGCCGCGGCAGAGACGGCGCCTGCACGCCGCTGCGTCGCCGCGCTGGTCTATGTCTACGACCATCACGCGCGGGATCTGCCCAAGCGGCTGACGCAGGGTTTCCACGACCACCACGACCTGTCGCAGGCCACGCTGCATGTGCATCTCGATGCCGAAAACTGCATGGAGGTCACGGTACTCAAGGGACAAGGTTCGGAGGTGCAGGCGTTCGCCGACCGCGTCATTGCCGAGCGCGGCGTTCGCCACGGACACGTGGTCTATCTGCCGGCGCCCGGTCGCATGCCATCCGGTCACGCGCACCGCCACGACCATGGCCATTCTCAGGGCCATTCCCCGGCGCAGACGCGCAAGCCCGCAAAGCGCCGCAGCCGCGCCTAACGGGCCGCCGGCCGGACCTTAACAGCCCTTTAAGGCTCCCCGGCGCATGGTGCCTCGAAACGGCACAGTTGCGTCTGGAGTCCCGCCATGGCCGCGCGCATTCTCATCGTCGACGACGATCCGGTTCAACGCCGCCTGCTCGACAACATGGTGCGCAAGTTCGGCTACGAGCCGGCGCTGGCCGAGAGCGGCGATCAGGCTCTTGTATTGCTGACGGGCGCCGAACGTTTCGATTGCGCGGTGCTCGATCTCGTCATGCCCGACCTCGACGGCCTCGGCGTGCTGGCGCGGATGCGCGAAGCCGGCGTAGCGACGCCCGTGATCGTGCAGACCGCGCACGGCGGCATCGACAACGTGGTGTCGGCGATGCGCGCGGGCGCGGTCGATTTCGTGGTCAAGCCGGTCGGCGCGGAGCGGCTGCAGGTGTCGCTGCGCAACGCGCTCGATCGGAGCGCGCTGGAAGACGAGCTCAACCGCATCAAGCGCAGCCGCGGCGGCACGCTGACATTCAAGGACATCGTGACCCGCAGCCCCAAGATGCTGGCCGTGCTGCGCACCGCGGAAAAGGCCGCCACCTCCGCGATCCCGGTGTCGATCGAGGGCGAATCGGGCGTCGGCAAGGAGTTGATCGCGCGCGCCATCCACGGCGAGGGCGAGCGCCGGGCGAAGCCTTTCGTCGCGGTCAACTGCGGCGCAATCCCCGACAATCTCGTGGAGTCGATCCTGTTCGGCCACGAGAAGGGCGCCTTCACCGGCGCGACCGAGCGGCACACCGGAAAGTTCGTCGAAGCGTCCGGCGGCACGCTGTTCCTCGACGAGATCGGCGAGCTTCCTGCCGCTGCGCAGGTGAAGCTCTTGCGCGCGATCCAGCAGGGCGAAGTCGAGCCGGTCGGCGCGCGCAAGTCCGTGAAGGTCGACGTGCGGCTGATCTCCGCCACCAACCGGAACCTGATCGACGACGTCAAAAACGGCCGCTTCCGCGAGGATTTGTTCTACCGCCTGCACGTGTTTCCGATCGCCGTGCCGCCGCTGCGCGAGCGCGGCGAGGACATTCCCGAACTGGTGCGGCACTTCCTGGCGCGGATCGCGGCGGAAGAAGGCAAGCGCATCCGCGCCATCAGCGGCGAGGCGCTGTCGCTGCTTTCGGCGCATCGCTGGCCGGGCAACGTGCGCCAGCTCGAGAACGCGGTGTTCCGCGCGGTGGTGCTCGCCGAGGGCGACGCCATCGGGGCCAACGAATTTCCCCAGGTCGCGGCGCAGATCGCGGACCGAGGCTCGGCCGCGGGCGAGCCGGAAGCCGAGGCGTTGCCGCTCGAAACGCGGCAGCTTCTCGACATCGGCCCAGGTGCGGCGCCCGCGAGCGCGCCGCAGGCGTCGGGCGCGATCGCGCTCCTCAACGACCGCGGCGACGTGCGGCCGCTGGAGGAGATCGAGGCCGACGCCATCCGCTTCGCCATCGCGCATTACCGAAGCCAAATGTCGGAGGTCGCGCGGCGCCTGCGGATCGGGCGCTCGACGCTTTACCGCAAGCTGGAACAGTTCGGCTTGGCCGAGCGAACCGCACAAGAACCCCGGAAAGAGCCAGCCGAAGCGCATTAACCCTGTTGCGGGTCACGCCACCGTGATCAAAGCGGCGGCGTTTACTCTTAATTCCAAGTCGCGTGGACGCGACTTTGTTTAGCTGAAAAAGTCCCCATTCCATCGGCGGTATCGCGTCATTTGCGTCCGGCGCGAATGGATTGGGAGACTCGACAATGCACAGCGCGCGAACTGGCGCTCGATCGGCTGCACGGCTTGGTCTGCTCGCGGGCACCGCTCTGGTTCTAAGCGCGGCGAGTGCGGCCGCGCAGCTTGCGCCGATGTCGCCTCCCGGCGCGTTCAGCACGCCCGGCAGTATGCCCAAGCCGCCGACCGTGACCGCTCCGTCCGACGGCGGCTCGCGCTTCCACAATCCTTCCGCACCGTCGGCGACCGTCCAGCCCCGGCGCGAGCAGCAGGCGCTGCCGTCGCGTCCGGCCAACGCCGAGATTCCGAGTTCACCCGCCGCGGTCGGCGCACCGTCACAGCCCGCGACCGCGCAGCCGTCAGCACCCGCTGCGCGCACCCAGCCTACTGCACCGCCGGCCGCCGTCGCCGCACCACCGGCTCCGCGGGTCGAGCCCGCTCCGCGCCCTACCGCCGCGGCCCCTGCAAGCGACCCTGCGGTGTCCGATGCGCTGCGCCAGCTCGTCGCCGGCCGCGCGATCGAACGGATCACCTCGCGGAAGTCGGAGCGTGACGCCATCGCCACGCTCTATCAGAAGGGCCGCAACCATCAGCCGCTGTGGATCGCCTCCGGCGGTCCGAGCGAGCGCGCCAAGGCCGCAATCGAGTTCCTGCGCGGCGTCGACGCCGACGGCCTCGACCCCGCCGACTATCAGGCGCCGAACTTCAACGCCGCGTCTCCCGAGGCGATTGCGGAAGCCGAGTTGCGGTTCACCGCCACCGTGCTGTCGTATGCACGCCACGCGCTCAACGGTCGCGTGCATTTCAGCCGCGTCAGCCCGAACATCGACTACAAGCTGGCGTTCGACGAGAACGACGTGCTCAACCGCCTGGCCGGATCGAACGACGTCGCGCGAACGCTGGCGTCGTTCCAGCCGCAGCAGCCCGCCTATAAGGCGCTCAAGGCCAAGCTTGCCGAGTTCCGCCAGCAGCCCGCCGAAACGGGTCCCGCGCCGATCGCCAGCGGCCCCGTGCTGCGCCTGACCCGCGACCGCAATGGCCGCACGCTCGTCATGTCCGACCCCCGCGTGCCGCAGCTGCGCGAGCGGCTCGGCGTCAAGCCCGAACAGAACACACACTACAATGCCGCACTCGCCTCGGCGGTCGCCGGCTTCCAGAAGTCGCGCGGCCTGCAGCCGAACGGGCAACTCACCACCGCGACGATCGAGGCGCTCAACGGTCCGAGCCGGCAGAAGCGGCTCGATGCCATCCTCGCCACCATGGAGCGCTGGCGCTGGATGCCGCGCGATCTCGGCCGCACGCACGTGGCGCTGAACATCCCTGACTACCACCTGCGCGTCATGCACAACGGCCAGCAGGTCTGGATGACGCGCGTCGTCGTCGGCAAGCCGACCCATGCCACGCCGCTGATCACCGAGACGATGAAGTACATCACCGTCAATCCGATCTGGAACGTGCCGCAGTCGATCATCCACCAGGAGATCATGCCGCTCTATCAGTCGACGGACCGGCAGATCTTCGAGCGCATGGGCCTGAAGGTGGAGCGCCGCCAGAACGGCGAAATCCGTGTGTTCCAGCCGCCGGGCGACCGCAACGCGCTCGGCCGCCTCCGCTTCAACTTCCCCAACAAGTTCCTCGTGTACCAGCACGACACGCCGGAGCGGCAATACTTCGCCCACTCGCGCCGCGCCCACAGCCACGGCTGCATGCGCGTCCAGGACCCGTTGAAATATGCCGAGGTGCTGCTGACCTATGGAGCGCCGCGGGGCAACCACACCCAGGCTTCGCTGTCCCGCATGTTCGGAGACGAGGAGCGGCAGATCGACTTCCAGCACCACATCCCGGTCCATGTCTCCTATCAGACCGCCTTCGTGGACGACGCCGGCAAGCTCGTCTTCCGGGAGGACATCTACGACCTCGACAAGGCGCTCCTGGCGCAATTGAGGGGTGCCGAGCGGGCTGTGGCCGATGTCATCATGGAGCGGCCGGCCGACCCGAACTATCAGCCGACGCCGGATGACGCCAAGCGCCTCCAGAGCGTGGCGCGGGGCGGCGTTCCCAATCCGTTCGCGGTGTTCGAGCAGCTTTTCAGGTAAGAGGCGCTGACCCTACCCGGAAACTCCCTCGTTTCGAGGCATCGGAGCGGTTATCCACCGGTCTGGTCCACCCCGGCGAAGTCGCTGGATTATCGAGGCCCTTTTTCGCCATACTTTCCAATTAAGAAGGTTTGTCCGGTGGATAGGGCGGGGGGACGTTAATTCCGCATTAACCCAACCTGACAAGACTGCGTTAGCCACGCTGCCGCGGCAGGTCTGCCGTGGAAGCATCCCGTTTTTTGAGCCCTGAACGCGAGATCGCACGTGCGAGTTGGTTCCGCGCAAAAGGCCGGACGAGCATTGCTCTCTCTCAGCGTGGCGCGGCGCGTCGGGTTGGCCGCTTGGCTGTTTGCTGTTTCCCCGTTGGTGATCCAGGCCGCGCAGGCCGAAACGCGAACCCTGCATCTCTACAACATCCACACCCACGAAAACCTGACCATCGCCTACAAGCGCGGCGGGCAATTCGACGAAGCCGCACTCAAGAGACTGAATGCTTTCATGCGCGACTGGCGCAAGGAGCAGGAAGTCAAAATGGAACCGCAGCTTTTCGACATGTTGTGGGAGGTCCACCGGGAGGTGAAAGCCTCCGGCCCCATTCACGTCGTCTGCGGCTATCGCTCGCCCGAAACCAACTCGATGCTGCGCCGGCGCAGCGGTGGAGTCGCCAAGACATCCCTGCACATGCAGGGCAAGGCCATCGACTTCTCGATCCCGAGCGCCAATGTCGCCGACGTCCGCGCCGCGGCGCTTCGCGCCCAAGGCGGCGGCGTCGGCTACTATCCAACTTCGGGCATCCCGTTCGTCCACATGGACGTGGGCACGGTGCGCCACTGGCCGCGCATGACCCGCGAGCAGCTGGCCAAGGTGTTCCCGGACGGCCGCACCGTCCACGTGCCGACCGACGGCAATCCCCTCCCCGGCTACGAACTGGCGCTGGCCGATCTCGAGCGCGGCAATCTCCGCCGCTCCTCGCCGCCGCGTCAGCGCAGCCTGATCGCTTCGCTGTTCAGCGCCGGCCAGGACGTCGAGGAAGTCTCCGATCAGGATACGGCCCGGCAGACCCCGGCCGCGACCGTCACACGCCGCCCGGCACCGCCCGCACCCGCGCCGGTCCAGGTTGCTGCCGCGCCCGAGCCAAAGATCGACAACGTCCCGCTGCCGCGCAGCCGGCCGGTGTATCAGCTGGCGGCGGCGGAAAGCCGTCCAGCTCCGGCGCCGGCCCCGCGGCGCGTCTCCGATCCGGTGAGCGTCGCCGCCCTGAATCCGAACGACATCATCAACGCCCGCGGCTTCTGGCATGGCCTGCCGGAAACGCCGCGCGATTTGCCGAAGGTTGCGGCTGTGGAACCGACGGCGCAGGACCTGTCCAGCGCCCGCCGAATGCTCGCCAACTCGCTCGCGGCCGCCAAGTCTGACATCACCGCCACCGTCGGACCGTTTGCCCGCACCGACCGGGTGCCGGCCGACATGGCGCTGGCTTACGCCGCGGAAGCCGACGGCAAGCCCGAAACGACAGCAACCGCCCGTCCCGCAATGGCCCGCGGCCAGACCGTCGGTCTCGCGCCCGCGGCACGGGTCACGACCAAGGGCACGGCTTCGATCGCGGTCAAACCGGCGCTCGCTCTTGCGAACGGCAATGCGGCCCGCAACGCCGACAAGCTGAACGACCCGTGGCTGCGCGGCATCGCCATGGCGCCGAGCGTGCAGAACTCCATGGTCGTGACGGTGTTCGGCGACCCGGACTTCCGTACGCTGACCCCGTATCTGTGGAAGCCGCGCACCGCCGTGATGATGACCTTCTCCCACGACCCGCATCTCGGCATGACCGCCGAAGCCTTCAGCGGCAGCGCGGTGGTGTTCCAGGCCACCGTGACTTTCGACCCGCGCCGCACCGCGGCCCTGCAGTAAATCCCCCACCCGGCGCTGTCGCAACGGCTGCGATCCAGCGGCGGCCCTCCCATGTCCCGGCGCACCGGCATGACGGCCGCGAGGGGCGACACCGCGCCTCGCTGGTATAGGATGCCCACCGAATGGCATCGCGAGCGGGAGATCAGGTTGAGCCTCACCAACACCGTCCTGGACACGCGCTTTCGCGCCGCCCTCGGCCGCATGGCGGAACGCGGACGGCTTGTGACCTACAACGAGCCGATCGATCCGCACCTCGAGATCGCCGGCCTGATGAAGAAGCTCGACGGCGGGCCCGCGCTCCTGTTCTCCAAGATCGCCGGCTACGACATGCCGGCGATCGGCAATCTCCTGTCGTGTCAGCCCAACGTCGAGGCGGCCTTCGGCATCGATTTCCGCGGCGTCCGCCAGTTCGTCAGCCGGGCGCTCGGTGACCCGAAGCCGCCGGTGCTGGTCCAGCGCGCGCCGGTGCAGGAGCGCGTGGTAACGAAGGACATCGACCTCGGCCGCATGCTGCCCGCGCTCTATCACACCGCCGCCGATGCCGGCCGCTACATTACTGCTGGCATCATGATCGCGAAGGATCCGGAAACCGGGGTCTACAACGCGTCCTATCATCGACTCATGCTATGCGGGAGCAATCGCGCCGCGATCCAGCTCGACTTCGGCCGCCATCTGCGCAACGCCTTCGAACGCGCGCAGAAGAAAGGCCAGCACCTGCCGGTCGTCGCAGTGATCGGTTCCGACTTGGCCCTGCACTACACCGCCGCCACCATGGGCTCGCAGATGCCCGAGCACGCCGACGAACTTGCGGTCGCCGGCGGGCTGTGCGGGCGGCCGCTGGAGGTGGTGAAGGCCGTGTCGCAGGACATCCTGGTCCCGGCCGAGAGCGAGATCGTGCTCGAAGGCGTGCTGCGAATCGACGAGGAGGTTGTGGAGGGTCCGTTCGGCGAGTTCGTCGGCTATCTCGCACCGGCCGATCCGGCGCCGATCTTCGAGATCACGGCCGTGACCCACCGCGCCAAGCCGATCTACCACGCGATCAACGGCTACGGCCGCGAGACGGTGGTGCTGCGGAAATATGTGCTGGAGGCGAGCCTGCTCAAGGTGCTGCAGACGGCGGTTCCGATCGTCACCGACGCCGAGATGACGGCCGGAGGGCTGCACCGCTTTCACGCGATCGTGCAGGTCAGGAAGACCAGCCCGACGCACGACGGATTGCAGCGCAATGCCATCATGGCATCGTTCGGCGCGCTGAAGGACCTCGACATGGTGATCGTGGTCGACGACGACATCGACATCCGCGATCCGGCTGACGTGGAATATGCACTCGCGACCCGCATGGAGGCTTCGCGCGATCTGTTCACGGTGCCGGCGGCGCGCGGCCACGAATACGTCCGCGTCTCCGACCGCGGCATGCGCACCAAGCTCGGCATCGACGCCACGGTGCCGTTCGAAGAGAAGGCGCGGTTCGCGCGCTGCGAGTTCAAGCCGATGGAAATCGCCGACGGCGCGATCTCGACCGACCCGGCGGTGGCGCGGAAGCGGCTGGACCTGTAAACCTCGTGCGCTACGCCGCCTTGGCCTTGGGCTGTCCGAACGGTTTTCCGGGCTGATAGACGCGGTCGGCCGGAATCTCCGGCGTCGGGCGGTTCTCGGCCTTGCCGTCGAACGTCAGCTCCATCATCACGCCGCTCGGGTCGTGCACGAAAATCTGCCAGAGCGTGGTGCCCGGCACGATCGCCGCGCGCCAGTCATAGCCGCGCTTCTGCACGCGGCTCAGGCACTCGTCCCAGCCGGTGACGGTCAGGCTCACATGGTCGACCGAGCCGGTCCCATAGGGCGTCCTGCCGTCAACCAGCGCGGGCCCGCCGGCATAGATGTGGATGATCGGCGTGCCGTCGGCCTGCCCGATCCAGGCGCCGGGAAAGCCGAAGTCGGGACGGTGCACGAGCTTCATGCCGAGCACGTCGGTGTAGAATTTCACCGTGGCGTCGAGGTCGTTGGTCTTGATCGCGACGTGGAACAGTCCGGCGACTTGCATGACGAACTCCCTCCAGAAAAAAAGCCCCGCGCGGAGCGAACCCCGCGCGGCGCGAATTGTAGCAGCGGGAAGGCTGTCCCGCAGCAGAGGTTCGGCTACTGCCGTGCCTTCTCGAACGGATAGATCACGTCGCCGGTCTTCAGATTGTCCGGCGTCAGCACGGTCTGGTAGCTCATGCCGCGCCAAGTATCGAGGCCCGCGCCCTGCTTGATGCCGTGATACTGCACCTGCAGCATCCCCGACTTCTCCCATTCGCCGTTGGCGCCGAACTTGATGTTGCCGTGGATGGTCTTGAAGGTGTTGGCGCGGATGTATTCGGCGAGCTTGTTGTCGTCGAGGCTTTTGGTGCCGCGGATGGCGTCGCCCAGCACCGAGATGTAGGCGTGGCCCCATCCGCCGAGATAGTAGCCGAGCGGATCGACACCTTCGGCAGCGGCGCGCGCCTGGTACTTCTTGAAGAACTCCTCGGTGCCTTCGAACATCATGTTCTTGGCCGGCACCCAGGTCTCGTAGTTAACCCAGCCGTTGAGCAGCGGGCCGAGCTGGTTCTTGAACACGGTCGCCTGCAGGCCGACCATCGCGCCCCCGATCATCTTCGGCTTGAAGCCCACCTCGTTGACCGCGCGCACCATGCCGACCGAATCGAGCGGATACGAGCAGATGTTCACGATATCGGGATTGGTGGCCTGGATGCCGCGCACGATCGGCACGAAGTCGGTCGTCGCCGGCGGATAGCGGCGGTCATAGACGATGCGGAAGCCGTGCTTCTTGGCGTTCGCGCGCGCCCCCTCGCAGGCGTTGTTGGCGAACTCGGCGTCGGCTGCGACCAGCGCCACGGTCTGCGGCTTGGGATTCTGCTTGGCCGCGATCTCGAAGAATCCGGCGGTGAACGACGGCTTCGGATCGGGTCCTGACGGGATCATCGCGAAGTATTTCGGGTACTTGAACTCGGCGTTGACGCCGAGACCGAACAGGATGATGAACACCTTGCCCTTCTGCATGATCACGGGCATGGCCGGCGCGATCATGTTGGTGGCGTAGGGGCCGACGACGAGGTCGACTTTGTCGACGTCGAGCAGCTTGGTGTAGATGCCGGGAACCGTCGAAGGCTGGGTCTGATCGTCGTAGAACACGAGCCGCACGGGACGCCCGAGCAGACCGCCCTTGGCGTTGGTCTCCTCCTCCCAGATCTTCATGCCGAGCAGGGCCTGCTTGCCGTTTGGCGACAGCGGACCGGTCAGCGACATCGCGAAGCCGATCTTGATCGGCTCCTTGGACTGCGCGGCCGCCTGGTCCGCGGCCGGCATGGCCAGCGCGCATACGGCAGCGAAGGCGAGAAATTTCAGCTTCCAGCTACGAAGCATCGTGCATCCTCCCTGGGGCAAATAGTTTTGCGGCATCATAGGCGTAATCGGCGCCGAAACGCTAGGGCCGGGCCGGCGCAAACCGGGAACCGTGGGGGCTTGGTCCGTGGCTTTGGCCCACCCGCGGCCCCACCCGTGGCGCTGCCGCAGACGGACCGGCACGCGGCGCTATCGCGTGGCGTCACCGCTTTCGACCACGATGGTCTCGACCTCGCCCGCACCCGCGCGCCGGAACGCCGCGGCCTTGTTGTATTCGTCGGACTGAAAGCAGGCGACGCCCTGCTCAAAAGTCGGAAACTCGATCACCACGAAGCGGTGGAACTTGTCCGGCCCTTCCATGATCTGGAAGCGCCCGCCGCGCGCCAGAACCTTGCCGCCGTGCTTGGCGATGATCGCCGGCACGAGGTCGGTGTATTTCTTGTACTCGACCGGATCGTTGATTTTCGAGCGAGCAACCCAATAAGCCGGCATGATCTACTCCGCCGCAGTCTTTTGCGCCGCGGAAATCCTCGCCTTCACCACCACCTTGATGGCGTCGTCCACGCGGTCCTTGGCGTAGCGGATCGCGGTGGGCAGATTCTCCAACGGGAAGGTGTGGGTGTGAATTTTGGTGGCGTCAAAGCGCTTCTGCCGCATGTAGGCTTCGGCGCGATGGGTCGCCGACTGGCCTTCGCCGCGGATGCCGTAAACGTAGATGTTGTTCTTGGCGAGGTGCGCGATATCGACCATCGCCTCGTCGTGCGGGAAGGCCGCGAGGCACACCGAGCCGCCGCGATTGACCATCCTGATGGCGTCGTTGAGCGCGCTCGGCGCCGCCGAGCACTCGAGCACATAGTCGACGCCCTTGCCGCCGTTGAGCCTCTTGACCGCCGCAACGACGTCCGGCTCGTTGCGGATGTTAATGACGTGATCGGCGCCGAGCTCGAGTCCGATCTTGAGGCGGTTGTCGCGCGTGCCGGTGAGAATGACCGGCTGCGCGCCGAGCGCCTTGGCGACGGCGACACCCAAGAGCCCGATCGGCCCGGGGCCGGTGACGACCACGCTCTCGCCGGCGACCAGCCCGCCAAGCTCGGTGAGCCCGTACATCGCGGTGCCCGCGGTGACGATCAAGGTCGCCTCCTCGTCCGACATGTCGTCGGGGATCGCGACCAGCGTGTTGATGTGGTTGACCTGGTATTCGCAGAACGCGCCGTCGGTGGTGAAGCCGTTGGCGCGATGGCCCTTGTCGACGTCGCCGTAGTTCAAGCCGTAGTTATGGCACGAGGTGTACATGCCCATCCGGCAGCGCTTGCACTGGCCGCAACCGGCGTGGATTTCCACCGCGATGCGCTGGCCGATCCGGTATTCGTCGACGCCCGGGCCGGTCGCCACCACCGTGCCCATGTATTCATGTCCCGGCGTGAAGTTCTTGTTGTGCGGCATGCCGCCCTGAATGAGCGCCGGCGGGCCGTGATAGATCACGTCCAGATCGGTCGCGCAGATCGCGACCGCGTCGATGCGGACCAGCACCTCCGCCTTCTTCGGCACGGGCACCGGCTTGTCCGTCAGCTTGAGTTCGCCGGGATTCCCCAGCACCCACGCCTTCATCGTGTCGGGAACCAGAAAGTCCTTGCTGGTCTTCACTCCAGGCGGCGCGTACATGCTTGTTTCTCCAGCCGTGGCGGCGGCGATCCGAAACGCAAATAGGTGCCGGCATTTTAGGCGCTATTGCGCCGTTTGCGAACCCGGTCGGCCGCATTGGCTGGCGCCGGATGCCTGCTAGGCCAACAGTCAGACCCAGCACTATCTACCACGTTGCTCACTTCTTATCCGGTGCGCTGCGGTACCGCAGCGCGTCCACCAGCAAGGCAAATGCCGGCGTCGCCTGGCGGCGGCTCGGATAATAGAGGTGGTAGCCTGAAAACGGTTGACACCAGTCGTCAAGAACGCGGATGAGCCGCCCGTCGGCGAGATGGCGCTGTACCTGGTCTTCCGGCAAGTACGCGAGCCCGAAGCCGGCAAGCATCGCATTGCGTCTCAGCGCGATATTGTTGAACACCAGCGGTCCTTCGACCCGAACGTTGAGTTCGCGCCCTCGTTTCTCGAATCGCCAGACCGAAAGGCCACCGCGAGTCGGCAACCGCATGTTGATGCAGCCATGGGCAGGAAGGTCCTGCGGTGTCTTTGGCTTGGGATGGTTTGCGAAATAGGATGGAGCGCCAACGACCGCCATGCGCAGATCCGGGCCGATGCGCACCGCGATCATATCCTTGGCAACCTGCTCGCCCAGTCGGATACCGGCGTCGTAACGCTCTGCAACGATGTCGGTAAGGCCATAATCGATGACGATCTCGACATGGATATCCGGATAGGACCGTAGCAGCTTCGATACCGTGGGCCAGAGGATCGCTTCCGCCGCATGCTCGCTGGTCGTGATGCGGATGGTTCCGGCCGGCTTTTCGCGAAGCTCCGTCAGTCCGGCGAGTTCCGCATCGATTTCGTCAAAGCGGGGACCTACGATACGCAGCAGGCGCTCACCCGCTTCGGTTGCCGAGACGCTGCGGGTCGTGCGCGTCAGCAGGCGAAGTCCCATTCGCTCTTCGAGGCCGCGCATCGCGTGGCTGAGCGCCGACGTCGAAACGCCGAGCTTCGCCGCCGCTCTGGTGAAGCTGCGCTCGCTTGCCACGGCCACAAAGGCAGTCAGGTCGTTGAGGTTTTCCCGGGCCATTTGTGAACTCTGCTCAACACTACATGCATGATTGAACACCTAGTCGCAAGAGTGTGGCCCTGCCACATGATCGCACGCAGCCAGGAGAATTGCCGATGGTCCAGATATCAGCAGCGAACCAACGACCTGTCGGTCGGCGGCAACTGCTCGGGACGATTGCCTCCATGGCGCTTGCGGCCGGTGCCACAGGCACCGCGGGACAGTCGCGTGCCCTGCAAACGCAAGATTCCGAGGCCCTCGTCGCCTACTTCACGCGCACCGGAAACACCCGCGTGATCGCGGGGCAGATACGGCGCGCGCTGCAAGCCGATCTGTTTGAGATCGAGTCGGTCGAGCCGTATCCGGAAGACTACGAGCAGACCGTGAGCCGGGCTGCGCGCGAACGTGACAGCGGCTATCGCCCACCACTTAAGGCTACCGTGCCGGGGATCGCGTCTTATGAGGTTGTGTTCCTTGGCTTTCCGATTTGGGGAGAAACCACCCCTCCGGTAATCCGGTCTTTCCTGTCGCAGCACGATCTTTCCGGGAAGAAGATCGTGCCTTTCATCACGCACGGCGGCTATGGCCAAGGCCGCAGCATGAACGTCGTAAGAGAGCACGCTTCCCGCGCGCGCGTCATCAATCCATTCGTACTGGAAGCAGATCAGGAACGACGGACGCTCACACAAGTTTCGCGATGGCTGAACGGCGTGAGCATTCGCAGCTAGCTTGCGCGACAATGCGCGCTCAATTTGGAGAAAGCCGAAATGCGAGAGAAATTCGAACGCGAGTGCCGGATTTTAGCAAGCGTATTGCTGCTCGTCTCGGCCAGCATCACGGCTTCACCGGGCGCGATCGCCGAAACGACGAAGCCCGCACCGCTGGTCATTCAGGATCAGGGCAGCTTTACGGTTGGCGGAACGATGACCCAGAATCCCGGCGCCTTTGATCCCTTCAAGCCCACCTTGCCCGGGGGCCAGACGTACCGCGGCGATCACGCCTACGTCTTTTACCAAATCCCGCCAAACCCTCGGAAGCTTCCGTTGGTGCTGTGGCATGGCGCGGGACAGTTCTCGAAGACATGGGAAACCACACCTGACGGTCGCGACGGCTATCAGAACATTTTTCTGCGCCGCGGCTTTGGCGTCTACGTGATCAATCAGCCGCGCCGCGGTAACGCCGGGCGCAGCATGGTCCAAAGCACCATTACGCCGACGCCCGACGAGCAATTGTGGTTCGGCATGTTCAGGGTCGGTCTTTGGCCGAACTACTTCCCGGGTGTGCAGTTCTCGAAGGACCCGGAAACCCTCAATCAATATTTCCGTTCGATGACGCCCAACACCGGGCCGTTCGACGTCAAGGTGATCACCGACGCCGTCGCGGCGTTGTTCGACAAGATCGGCCCGGGAATTCTCGTCACACATTCGCAGAGCGGCGGCCCCGGCTGGGTCACGGCGATCAAGAACCGCAATGTGCGGGCAATCGTGGCTTATGAGCCAGGCAGCGGCTTCGTTTTCCCCGAGGGCGAGGTTCCAGCGTCCATGCCGAGCGCAATGGGACCGCTTGAAGGTGTCCCGGTGCCGCTCTCCGACTTCATGCAACTCACCAGGATACCCATCGTCATCTACTACGGTGACAATATCCCCGACCAGCCGACCGCGAGCCCTACGGAGGACAATTGGCGCGTGCGGCTAGCCATGGCCCGGCTCTGGCGCGATGCGGTCAATCGCCATGGCGGCGATGTCACGCTAGTGCACCTGCCGGAAATGGGAATCCGCGGCAACACACACTTTCCATTCTCCGACCTCAACAATGTTCAGATCGCAGACCTGATGTCGGAGTTCCTGAAACGAAAGAATCTGGATTGATCACAGAGGAGAGGTAGATGAATCGGCTGATCGCTTGTCGCTTCGCAGCAGTTATCATGTTGACCGGAGTATCGACCTCGGCGCTGGCGCAGGGATCACCGGCACCTCCTGCTGCGGTCACACAATCACGCGCTCAACAATTGATGGGCGACATTGCGCCCAAGCTGGCCGACCTCACCGATACTGTACTGTTCGGCGACGTCTGGGCGCGTCCGCAGCTCTCGCGGCGGGATCGCAGTCTGGTAACGGTCAGCGCGCTGATCGCGATGAATCGGCCAGACCAGCTTCGATCTCACCTCGCTCTTGCACGGCAGAACGGTCTGACCGAAGAAGAGTTAGTTGAGGCCATCACACATCTTGCGTTCTATTCCGGCTGGCCGAACGCGGTCGGGGCGGTGGCGATCGCCCGAGAAGTCTTCAAGAAGTGATCCGTAGGCCGGCATCAGCCTTTGTATTCCAGAATGTACATGCCGCCGTTGAAGTCGGTGGTGTAGATCACGCCGTCCCGGGTCACCAGAACGTCGCAGGACTGGATCACCTTGGCGCGGTTGAGGCGGCCGTCGACCAGCCGCTTCGGCTCGGGCGGCACGAACGCCCCCACCTCCTTCGGCTGGAACGCATTGCCGATGTCGTGCACCCGGATGCCGGCGTTCTGATAGGTCGAGAAGATGAGGCTCGAGCTGACGAACGTGTCCGGGCGGTTCTCATGGATATTGTGCGGGCCGAAGTGCGCGCCTTTCTTGCAGTAGTCCGCCTCGTCGGGCGTCGGGAAGGTCGAGATGCTGACCGGATTCGTCGGCTCGCGGATGTCGAACATCCAGATGTACTTGATGCCATCCTCGCAATTGTCGAGCACCGCCTCGTCGGCGACCACCAGCAGGTCGCGGTCGGGAAGCGGCAGGCAATTGTGCGTGCCGCCGCCGAACGGCGGCGACCAGTTGTGGTGCTTGATCAGCTTCGGCTTGCTGCGGTCGGTGACGTCCATCACGACGAGCCCGCCGTCGCGCCAGGCGCCGTAGGCGGTGTCGCCGTTGACGATCGCATGGTGCAGCCCGAAGCGGCGGTTCGCGCCCCAGCCCGGCTTTTCGCCGGCCGCCTCATTCATGCCGGGCAGCCAGTAGCGGCCGGCCTCCTTTGGCTTCGTCGGGTCGGCCACGTCGACGGTCATGAAGATGTAGTCGGTGAAGCCGTCGAGCATCGCCGAGACGTAGGCCCAGCGCCCGCCGGTGTACCAGATGCGGTGAATGCCGCCGCCTTCGACCGGCATGAAGCCGATCCGGCGCGGCTCGGCCGGATTCTTGATGTCGTAAACGGCAAGGCCCGCGGTCCAGTCGCGCTTCTCGGTCGACGCAGATTCGGCTTCGCTCGCCTGGTCGCTGTGCGAGCCGATGTAGTACTTGCGCTCGTCCTGGAACTCCGGCGCGGCGAACATGTCGCGCGCGTTGATGACCAGCAGCAGGTCTTCATAGGTCTGCAGATGGATGGTCCAGGTGTTGTGCGGCGCGGGCACGTACTTCACCGGCTTCGGGTTGCGCGGGTCGCGCACGTCGATGACGCTGAACCCCTTGGAGAACATGTGGCCGACGAAGGCATGGCCCTTGTTGACCATCACCTGCACGCCGTCCTCGCGCCCGCCCTGATCGGAGTATCCGATCAGCTTCATGTTCCGGACGAAATCGGGCTTCGGTAGGTCCTGGCTGCTCATGGCGACATTCCCGAAATTGCGCGACCGCATGTGTTATAGGAACTCGCGTTCTTTGTTGAACGGTGAGTCCATCGTGTAGCCGTGCGCGGCGCGATAGCCGTCGTAACGGTAGCCCTTGTATTCGAGCACCATGGCGACGACGAAGGCGATCAGCACCATGGCGACGACGAATTCCAGGAGCCACGGTATCGGATATTGAATGACCCCGGTCAGGACCGCGCCGAAGGCGAAGATGAAAACGAAGTAGCCCGCGGTCTTGTGATAGGCCTCGAAAATCCGCCGGCGCGTGGTCATGTTGTAGTGGTCGCCGAACCAGGTCTTCGGATCGTTCGGGTCGGCGGTGAAGTAGTTCTTGCCGCCGTGGTTGCCGCGGAGCCAGCCGCCCATGATCTGCAGGCAGCCGAGCACGATCGTGCCGATGCCGAAGATCGAATGCAGCGTGCCGCTGTAGCCGCCGATGACCGCGATCGCGACGACCGCGCCGGCGAGCGCCATGGTGATGGCGAAGATCAGCCCGTATTTGTGGATGCTGAACCACCACCACTCCAGATGCCAGATGCTGACCTTGCGATGCAGGCCGGTCTCCGTCGGCTTCGGCTTGCCGAACCGGATCACGAGAATGCAGAACGGCACCAGCACGAACCAGATCGAGACCATCAGAATGGCGTGGTAATCCCAGCGGACCGGGATCGTCCCCAGCCAGTCAAAATGGACTTCCAGCGGAATGTGCGGCTGGGCTGCATTCATTATCTATCCCCTCGCGTCCGGACCTCTATAGCGTTTTCGAGCGAAGTGGAAACCGGTTCGCGTGAAGAAAACGCGTCAGAATAAAAGAGGCCGCAGAGCCCCCGTCACGAGATATACAACAGCGAGAGCGTTTGTCAGCCGCCGGTGAGGCGCTTCGCCCAGACGGGCGCGGCGTCTCCGCTGCTCATGTCTGGCTGAACCAGCCCGTCGATCATGAAGGTCGGGCTGACATGGATGCCGTTCTGCCTGGCGTAGCGGCAGTGCATCTTGATCGCCTTGTCCAGATCGGGAATCTCGAACGCCGCAGCGAGCTTGATGCCGCTGTAGCCCTCGATCCGCGCAATGATGTCGTTGGGTGTGGCCGTGCGGTTGGGGCCGGTGCAGTGCTTGTCGAATTCGAACTCGTCGCGGTGGGCGGCTACGGCTTCCATGACGCGCCACGCGGCGTCACGGCCGTTGGGAAGCGTCGACGCCGCGAGGATCGCCCGGACGATCACGCCGGAATACATGTGCCACGGCTGGGATTGCAGCCGGATTTTGACGGTGATCTTGTCCTCACCAGTTGTCGACAGAAGCTCCCTGATCTTGCCGAAGGCCCGGTTTGAAAACGGACAGGTCGGCTCCAGGAACATCTCAAAGACGCGGGGCCCATGCCCCCACTCAAGTTCAGCCGCCTTCCATTCCGTCATATCGGTTCCTCGCGATATATCGTCGTCATCTACACTTCGGCGCGCCAACAAGTCACCACGGGCACCCGACCGAATTGGTGACATGGTCGCGGTCGGGCGCAGTGAAGCAGAGACCGACGCACAGATAGGGCAGATCGGGATGCGGATTGTGGCCGCGGTGAAATTTGGCGATCGGCTCGGAGTAGCAATCGCCGGCTTTGGCCCTGACCAGCACACCGTCTTGAAAATGCGCCTCGAACTGGCCCTGCAGCGCGACGAAGAACGCAGCGCCGTTGTGGCAGTGCCAGTTGGTGAAGCCGCCTGGCACAATCTCGGCATTGTAGATCTGGACCTTCACCTGAGGGTCGCGCGGCAGTGAGGCATACATCGCATCGAACAGCAGGTTGCGGTGGAATCCATGTCCGGGCGGAACCATCCCGTCGAGCTTGAGCTTCAATCCCTTGTAGTCGTCCGGTGCGTGCATGGTTGCCTCAATTTTCCTAGCTCAGCATAACACATTTGAAATATGACCTCGGCACTTCCAACGGATTTCCACGCCGTCCTTCGGACGGCTATGGTTAGGATAGCGGAGGAGAACTGCGTTCATGGCTCGCAGACTGATCGACATTTCCGTGCCGCTCGAAAACGACATCGCGGCCGATCCGCCGGGCTACGGGCCGAGCATCCGCTACTTCGATCACAAGAAAACCGCAGAGGAGGTTTGCCAGTTCTTTCCCGGCCTCACAGTCGAGGACCTGCCCGACCGCGAAGGCTGGGCCATCGAGTGGGTGAAGCTGTCCACCCACAACGGCACCCACCTCGACGCGCCGTACCATTTCGCCTCCACCATGGACCGCGGCAAGCGCGCCGCCACCATCGACGAGGTGCCGCTGGAATGGTGCTTCAATCCCGGTGTGAAGCTTGACTTCCGCCACTTCCCCGACGGTTATGTCGCGACCGCGAAGGACGTCGAAGCCGAACTCAAGCGCATCGGGCACACGCTGTCGCCGCTCGATATCGTGGTGATCAACACATCCGCCGGCGCGAAATACGGCCAGCCCGACTATGTCGCCTCAGGTTGCGGCATGGGCCGCGAAGCGACACTCTATCTTCTCGAACGCGGCGTGCGCGTCACCGGCACCGACGGATGGAGCTGGGACGCGCCGTTCGTTTACACCAAGGCGCGTTACGCCGAAACGCACGATCCCAATATCGTCTGGGAAGGCCACCGCGCCGGCCGCGAGATCGGCTATTGCCATATCGAGAAGCTGCACAATCTCGACCAGCTGCCGTCCAAGGGCTTCACCATCTCCTGCTCCCCGGTGAAGATTCGCGCAGCGTCCGCGGGCTGGACACGCGCCATCGCGATCATCGATTAGGATTTCGGCCATGCCGCACGGCCCGTTGATCGACACCCACCAGCATCCGGTGCCGGATTATTATGTCCGCGCCATGGCCGCAGTCGGCATTGCGGGCAGCGGCGAGAACGCCTGGCCGGAATGGAGCGTCGCGCGCCAGCTCGAACTGATGGATGAGGTTGGAATCGCCGCGACCGTGCAGTCCATCGCCTCGCCCGGCTGCTGGTTCGGCGACAACGAGCAGGCGCGCCGCATCGCGCGCGAATGCAACGAGGGGATGGCGAAGCTGATCGCGGATCGCCCGCACCGCTTCGGCGCGTTTGCGCTGCTGCCGCTGCCGGATGTGGAGGGAGCGGCGCGCGAGGCGCAATACGCGCTCGACACGCTGAAGCTCGACGGCATCTGCCTGCTGACGCATGCCGGGCCGCACCATCTCGGCCGCCCGGAGGAGGACGAGCTTTATATCGAACTCGACCGCCGCAATGCCGTCGTGTTCCTGCATCCGCTTCGGAACCAGGCGCAGAACGTGCCGGCCTACAGTTATCCCGCCGGCATGACCGAACTCGTTCTCGACACCACGCGCGCGGTCCACAACATGCTGTGGAACGGCACGTTCGCAAAATTCCGCAACATCCGCTGGATCATGCCGCACGGCGCGGGCACGGTGCCGTTTCTGGCCTACCGGCTGCGACAGATGGATCACAAGCGCGCCGACAAGCTGATCGGCGGCACGGTCGCGGCCACGCTACGCACATTCTACTACGACGTCGCCGAAATCTGCGCCCCGGCGCCGCTCAGGGCACTGATGGAGGTCGCCGACCCGGCCCGCATCGTGTTTGGCAGCGATTTCCCGTTCTCGCGCCACCTCAATCCGGCCCAGGACGTCCGGAACACCATCGCCGGCTTCGAAACATTCCAGGGCTGGGACTCAGCGGCCCGCCGCGGTATCGAATCCGGCAAGGCGCTGACGCTGTTTCCGCGATTTGCCACAGCGGTAGGCAGTGCCCAGGGCTGAGGCCGCCCTTCGGCGGGGACTTCGGCTGCGCCATGCGACGGCGTGACCGGGATCGCAGGTTGACCCCGCGCTTTCATACTCGCTACCATCCCGCCGCACCAACAAAGGCGATCGGTCATCGAGCCGGCGCGAGTGCGGCGCAACGCGCGCCGCTGCCTTCAGGGAGGACACCATGGACAGACGCAGTTTCGTCGTCGGCTCGGCCGCGGCCGCCGCAGCGCTCGCCAGCGGACAGGCGCATGCCCAGGCAGCCTATCCAACGCGCCAGGTCACCATCGTCAATCCATTCCCGCCAGGCGGCGCGGTCGACGTGGTCACCCGCCCCTTCGCCGCAGTGCTGGAGCCGCTACTCAAACAGCCGGTCATCATCGAGACCAAGGCCGGCGCGGCCGGCGCTGTCGGCGCTCAGTTCGCCGCCAGTGCCAAGCCCGACGGCTACACGCTGATTGCCCACCTGCCGTCGCTCGCAGGCTTCGAGTCGGTGGACAAGCTTTTCGGACGCACGCCGAAGTTCACCCGCGCGGACTTCGTTCCGATCGCGCGCCTGACCGAGGGCCCAATGGTCCTGGTGGTCAACGACCAGCAGCCTTATAAGACGCTGAAAGAAATGGTCGAGGACTCGAAGAAGAATCCCAGCAAGCTGACGTTCTCGTCCTCCGGCCTCTACGGCGCGCTGCATCTGCCGACTGCGCTGTTCATGAGGGCGTCCGGCATAACGATGAAGCACCTGCCGACCGCCGGCGGCGGTCCGGCGCTGACGGCCATTCTCGGCAACAACGCGCAGGTGCTGGTGTCCTCGATTGCTGCGGCGGCCGCCCAGATGAAGGCCGGCAAGCTGCGCGCGCTGGCCTGTTTCTCTCCGAAGCGAGCTGCGGCGCTGCCGGACGTGCCGACGCTGAAGGAACTCGGCTACGACGTGGAGTTCTCGATCTGGGTCGGGCTGTTCGCACCCAAGGGCACGCCGGGTGCGATCATCGCCAAGCTGCGCGCGGAAACCAAGAACGCCGCCGCGACCGACCAGTTCAAGAAGGCGATCGCCAATGTCGGCGACGTCCTCGACTATCAGGACCAGCCGGACTTCGCCAAGTTCTGGGACGCGTACGCCAAGCGCGTCGAGGCGGCCGTGCAACTGATCGGCAAAGTGTAAGTTACAAGGGGAGTCATCGATGGATCGTCGGCAATTCGTCATCGGCACTGCGGCTGCCACAGCGGCAGCCGCGCTGCCTCATGCGGCGTCCGCACAGGCGTTTCCGTCTCGCACCGTCACTATCGTCAACGCCTTCCCGCCGGGCGGCGCGAACGATCTCGTCACCCGTCCGATGGCGGCGGCACTCGAAACGGTTCTGAAGCAGCCGGTGGTGGTCGATACCAAGGCGGGCGCCGCCGGAGCCGTCGGCGCGCAGGTTGCGGTCAGCGCCAAGCCCGACGGCTACACGCTGCTGTCGCACAACAACGGACTCGCCGGTTACGCCGAGGTCGACAAGCTGTTCGGCCGCACGCCCAAGTTTACCCGCGCTGACTTCATCCCGCTGGCGCGGCTGAGCGCGGACCCGGTCCTGCTCCTGGTCAATGCGCAGCAGCCCTACAAGACGCTGGAGGAGTTCGTCGCCGCGGCCAAAAAGGAGCCGGAGAAGATTGTCTACAGCTCCGGCGGCCTCTACGGCGCGAGCCACCTGCCGATGGCGATGCTGGAGAAGGCGATCGGCGTGTCGAAGATGCGGCACCTGCCGACGGCGGGCGGCGGCCCCGCGATCACTGCGATGCTCGGCAACAACGCTGCCGCCAGCACCCAGTCGGTGCAGGCGACCTTGCAGCACGTCAAGGCCGGCAAGCTTCGGGCGCTGGCATCATTCGGCGCGCAGCGGTCGAAGTCGCTGCCCGACGTGCCGACGCTGAAGGAACGCGGCATCGACGTCACCTATCATCTGTGGGTCGGACTGTTCGTGCCCAAGGGTACTCCTGCGCCTGCCGTCTCGACGCTATCCGGCGCCATCGCCAAGGCCGCTCAGACGCCGCTGTTCTCGGACGCCATCGCCAAGATCGGCCTCGAGCCGGGCTTCCTGCCCGTCGCGGACTTCACCAAGTTCTGGGACGAGGACTCCAAGCGCTCGGCGGACGCCGTGATCTCCATCGGGCGCGTGCAAGGTTAGGACCCAGCCCCGCCGCATGTGCCGCCGCCACGCGGCGGGGAAAGTGTGCTTATGAGCCTGCGTCCCGGCCCATGACGATCCGCGCGGACCACGTCGCCGGCGGCGCCCTGATCGCCTTTGGCGTTCTGGTGTTCGCCATCAGCGCCGACCTGCCGTTCGGCACCGTGTCCGCGCCCGGCGCGGGCATGATGCCGAAGCTGACGGCGGGCCTGATGATGCTGTTCGCCGCCATCATCTTCATCACCGGTAAGCAGAGCGCGCCCGCGTCGTCCATCGACTGGAGCGATCGCGGGCATGCGCTGCTGCTGGTGGTTATCACCGCCATCGCAACCGTGATCTATACGACGCTCGGCTTCATCATCACCATGACGCTGCTGGTGTTCAGCCTGCTGGTGGTGGTCGAGCGAAAGAAGATTTTGCCCGCAGCAACCTATGCGGTCGGACTGACGCTCTTCGCCTACTGGCTGTTCGGAATGGCGCTCAAGGCACCGCTCGAACGCGGGCTGCTCTGGTTCTAGTTCGTGGAAACCATTCTCAACAGTCTCGCGCTTGGGTTTTCGGTCGCGCTGCGGCCGGACATCCTGTGGTTCGCTTTCATCGGCTGCCTGGTCGGCACGCTGGTCGGGATGCTGCCCGGTATCGGCCCGCTCGCCGGCATCAGTATCCTGCTGCCGCTGACTTTCGGGCTCGACGCCACCAAGGCGATCGTGATGCTCGCGGGCATCTACTACGGCTCGCAGTACGGCGGTTCGACCACGTCGATCCTGATGCGGATACCCGGCGAGGCGTCGTCAGTGATGACGTGTATCGACGGCCATGCCATGGCCAAGAAAGGCCGCGCCGGCGCGGCTCTGTGCATCGCCGCGGTCGGCTCCTTCGTCGCCGGCACATTCGGCATCGTCATGCTGACGCTGATCGCGCCGCCGCTCGCGACTTTCGCGCTGCGCTTCGGCCCGCCGGAATACACCGCTCTGCTCGTTCTGGGCCTGATCTTCCTCGCCTACATGTCGACCACGTCGCTGATCCGCACCCTGCTGATGGCCGCGATCGGCCTTCTGCTCGGCACCATCGGCATCGACGTGATGACCGGGCACTTTCGCTTCAGCTTCGGCATTGCCGAGCTCGGCGACGGCATCGGCATCGTGCCGGTTGCGGTCGGCCTGTTCGGTCTCGGCGAATTGCTGGCGACGCCGAGCCGCCAGGTCGCGGCCGACATCATGCGCCCGAAGCTGCGCGAGCTGCTGCCGACCCGCGAGGAATGGCGTCAATCGACGGCGCCGATCGCGCGCGGCTCTGTGCTGGGGTTCATGATCGGGATCATTCCGGGCTCCGCGCACATCATCGCGAGCTTCATGTCCTATGCGGTGGAGCGGAAGGTTTCGAAGACCCCCGAGGAGTTCGGCAAGGGCGCGGTCGCGGGCGTCGCCGGGCCCGAGTCCGCCAACAATTCGGCCTCCACCGGCGCGTTCGTGCCGATGCTCGCGCTTGGCATTCCGACCGGGCCTGTGACCGCGGTTCTGATCGCCGCGCTCCTCATCCACGGCGTGCCACCCGGCCCGACGCTGGTCAACGACCACCCGAACGTGTTCTGGGGCTTTGTCGCCTCGATGTACGTAGGAAACCTGATGCTGCTGCTGCTCAACCTGCCGCTGGTCGGGCTGTTCGTGAACCTGTTGCGGATTCCCTACGCCTACCTCTATCCGCTGATCATCATGTTCTGCGTGATCGGCGTGTACGAGGTGAACCACTCCATCGTCGACGTCTGGATCATGCTGATCATGGGCGTGGTCGGCTATTGCATCAAGAAATTCGGATTCGATCCCGCGCCGCTGGTGCTCGGCCTCGTCATCGCGCCGATCTTCGAGATGAGCCTGCGCCAGTCGCTAATCATGTCGGACGGCACATGGCTGATCTTCCTGCAGCGGCCGATCGCAGCAATCCTGCTGGCAATCTGCCTCCTGATGCTCGCACTCGCAGTCATGTCCTACCTTTCGCAGCGGCGCGATTGGCGCGCTAAGCTCGCCGAGGCGGAAGCTGCGAGCGAGAAGAATTGACGGCCGGGCGCCTCCGGGCATTGCGGACGGTACGTCCAGAGCCGATATTCTACTGAACGCGCGACCGAACCGGGGAGCGAGCCATGCAGTTCGTCGCCGAACGCCCAGCGACCGAAACCATCCGCGCCAAGATGAACTACATCGTCGACACCGGCGTCCCGCCGGTGCGCTACATCGACTGGCCGGAGATGGCCGACAAGGAAATCCCGCCGACCTACGAGTTGCGCGAGATGGCGGTGCGCAACGGCCGGCCGCTGCGCGACACGTTCGACCTCGACACCCACGGCTTCGTGTTCGTCGACCACCGCACGGCAATGAAGGACTTCACCGACGAGTCCGAGCGCAAGCGCGTTTATGACCCAGAGGTGGCCGCGCTGATCAGGAAGCACTCCGGCGCGTCCGAGGTGCTTGTGTTCGATCACACGATCCGCATCGGCGACGAGGCCGCGCAGAAGGCCGGCGCACGGCCGCCGGTGAAGGGCGTGCATAACGACTACACCGAGAGCTCCGCTCCGGTGCGCCTGCGCGAGATCGTCGGCGACGCGGAAGCCGAGCGCCGCATGAAGAAGCGCTGGGCGATCATCCAGGTCTGGCGGCCGATCCGCGGCACGGTGCTGACCGACCCGCTCGGCATCTGCGACGGCCGCACCATCCCGCAGGAGGGATTCATCCTGGTGCAGCGCCGCTACAAGTACCGCACCGGCGAGGTGTACCACATCGCGCATAACCGCGAGCACGTCTGGTACTGGTTTCCGAAGATGCAGCGCCACGAGGCACTGGTGTTCAAAGTGTTCGACACCGACCCGAGCGTGCCGACGCGCTTCACGGCGCATTCGGCGTTCGACGATCCCGGCGCCGCGCCCGACGCGCCGCCGCGCGAAAGCATCGAGACGCGCACGTTCGCGTTCTGGGATTGAGCCGCACTGCCGGGCGAGCAGCCCGTTGAGCTGGGCTGCGAGCGAAGGATCAGGCGCGGCCATGCCGGTTGCGCCGCGTGGCCGCCGAAAACGCCGCCACTACCCGAGCTTCGCCGTCGCCTCGACCTCGACCAGCATGTGCGGCGCGACCATCTTGGCGAACACCAGCGTGTTGGTCGGCCGTGCCGCATAGCAGTGCTTGCGGATGATCGGCGCGACCTTCTCGAAGTCGCTTTCGTTGGCGCAGAAGATCAGAACGCGAACCAGGTCGGCGAGGCTGCCACCGGCCTCCTTCAGCGCGCGTTCGAGATTGCGGAAGGCGTTCTCGCACTGCGCCTCGACCGTCGGCGGATACTGCTTGGTATCGGGGTCGAAGCCCGTGGTGCCGGACAGAAACACCCAGCCGTCGACCACCGCCGCCCGCGCGTAGCCGACTTTCTCCTCGTTCGGATGCCCCGAAAAAATGCGCTTGCCGATCATGTGCGCCTCACCCCTTCGCTGCTGCCATGGACCAAGGCTAGCGCGCCGCCGCGTAATGCGCGAGCGCCGCGAGGTCGGCGTCCGAAAGGCCCGCAACCGCGCCGCTCATGATCGTGTCGGCGCCCGGATGCGGACTGTCGCGGAACTGCTTCAGCGAATGGATCAGATAGTCGATCCGCTGCTTTCCGATGCGGGGAATTTGGGCGCTGCCGGCCAGGGTCGGAAGGTGACACGAGTCGCAGCGCTTGGTCTTGCCGATTTCCGCGCCCCGGGCTGCTAGCGCAGGATCGGCAGCCTCTCCGCTCGGCTTAGGCTGAAGCGCGGCATAGTGCCTTGCGAGGGCAACGACGGTGTCGTCTTTCAAATCCTTGACGAAGGGCGTCATGGCCTCGACCGGCCGCACGCCTTCGCGCATCAGGATCAGCTGGTTGGCGATGAACAGCTCCGGCTGACCAGCGAGCGAAGGGATTTTCTCCATTGGCGAATTGCCGTCCACGCCGTGGCAGGCGCCGCAGGCCTCGATGCGCTCGGCGAGCGTGGGCGTCTGCGCGGCTGCGGCGGCGGGGAAAAAGAATGCGGCCGCCAATCCGAGAACCGGCGGCCGCAACAATCTGCGGGCTGATGCCATTCCGCTATTTTTTCTTGGCGGTCCTGCCCTGGTAGGAGATGCGGTAGGTCGCGCCGTTCTGCTCGTCGGAGACCAGCAGCGAACCGTCCTTCATCTGATGGACATAGGTCGGCCGGCCGTGGAACTCGTTCTTGCCTTCGTCGAGCAGGCCGGTCAGGAACGGTGACAGCCGGGCCTTGCCGCCCGACGTGCGTGCGATGACGACGTCGTAGCCGAACTTCTGCTCGCGGTTCCAGGAGCCGCGACGTGCGATGAAGGCAACGTTCTTGTAACGCGCCGGGAACATATCGCCGGTGTAGAACCTGATGCCGAGGCCGGCCGAGTGCGGGCCGGTCAGAGCCGCGGGCAGCACGACACCACGGCAGGCATTCGGAATGCGGACATCCGGATCGGGAACGCCGTTGGCGTGGCAGTACGGGAAGCCGTAGAACGCGCCCTCCTGACCCTTGGCGACCCGGTTCAGCTCGTCCTCGGGCCCGGCGTTGCCCGCCCAGTCGCGGCCGTTGTCGGTGAACCAGAGCTCGCCGGTGACCGGGTGCCAGTCGAAGCCGACCGTGTTGCGCACGCCGCGCGCCACGATCTCCATGCCGGTGCCGTCGGGGTTATAGCGGCGAATCTGGCCGTGCGTGCCGTTGTTGATCTCGCAGACGTTGCAGTTCGCGCCGACCTGAATGTAGAGCTTGCCGTCCGGACCGAACGCCGCGTACTTCCAATTGTGATGGATCGTGTCGGGCAGATTGAACTTGTCGGTCAGCTCGACCGGCTGGCCGGGATTGTCGAGCTTGTCCTCGATATTGTCGTAGCGCAGCACGCGGTTGATCGCGAGCACATAGAGCGCGCCGTCCTTGAACGCGAGCCCGTTCGGCTGCGTCAGGCCTTGCAGCAGCACCTTCGTTTCGCGCTTGCCGTCCTTGTTGGTGATCGCATAAACGCGGCCGATCAGGCGCGTGCCCATAAAGATGGTGCCCTTGGCGCCCTCGACCATGGTGCGTGCACCCGGATGGCCCTGCGACCAGATTTCAGCCTTGAAGCCGCGCGGCAGCTTGACTTTGTCGACCGGAATCTTGTCGCCCGGCGTCACGGTGTTGGGAGTGGCGTGCGGCCTCAGCTTGGCGTCCTGCCCGCTCGCGGCAGGCTTGGTCAGGTCCATCTTGCTGAAGCCCGGCGGCTGGGCCGCGGCGGGGAACGAAGCGGCGGCAAGAAGCGCGAATGTGCCGGCGACGGCAAACCCGCTCCGGCGCAGCGATGGGCTGGTCATGCAATTCCTCCCTGGTGCTGTAGTCTCGTTGCCGGAACCGGTTTGTATTCGGCGCCGGTCATTGTTCTGGGCGGGTAGTTTCCGACATTTCCCGGCCCGCTTGCAATGGGTTGGCGGCACAAGCCTTCAGGACATGCGCCGGTAGGCATAGGGTTCGTCCGCGGTCTGCTGCGCCAGGGCTGCGACTTTTTGGTGGTGCGGCGACAGGTGACAGACCGGATCGGTGGCCCGCGCATCGCCTGTCAGCGCATAGGCCTGGCAACGGCAGCCGCCGAAGTCGACCTCGCGCCGGTCGCAGCTTCGGCACGGGTCGGGCAGAAAATCGGTGCCTCGGAACGCATTGAAGGCCGGTGACGACGTCCAGATTTCCGACAGCGAACGATCGCGCACGTTCCAGAACTCGATCCCCGGAATGGTTTCGGCGGCATGGCACGGCAATACGCGCCCGGTCGGCGTGACGTTGAGCGAACGCCGGCCCCAGCCGCCGACGCAGGGTTTGGGAAAGCGCGCATGATAGTCCGGCACCACGGCGTCGATGACGATGCGGCCCCTGTGCTTTTCCCGCAGCGCCTCGACCTCCAAGACCGCACGGTCGACCTGTTTTCGCTCCGGCATCAGCGCGGCGCGGTTCTTCAGCGCCCAGCCGTAGTACTGCACATGCGCGATTTCGATCCGCGCGGCATTGAGCTTCAGCGCCAGATCGACCATCGCGCCAATGCGTTCAATGTTGGCGCGATGCACCACGAGGTTGACCGTCAACGGCAGCCCGAGCCGCACCGCCTCCGCCGCGAGCGCCAGCTTGCGCTGGAACGCGCCGCGATAGCCGGCGATATGGTCCGCCGACACCGCGTCCGAGTCCTGGATCGAGACCTGCACATGGTCGAGGCCGGCCTCCCAAAGGTCGCGCATGGTGCGCGTGATGATGCCGACGCCCGAGGTGATGAGGTTGGTGTAGAGCCCAGCCTCGCGCGCGTGCGCCGCGATGTCCACCAGATCGCGGCGCGCGCCGGGCTCGCCGCCGGACAGATGCACCTGCAACACGCCGAGGGCGGCGGCTTCCTTAAACACCCGCGCCCAGGTCGCGGCATCGAGTTCGTCGTCGCGCGGTTCGAGCGCCAGCGGATTGGAACAATACGGGCAGCCCAGCGGACAGCGGTGCGTCAGCTCGGCGAGCAGTCCGATGGGCGTGTGCAACGGTTGGGCCTGCGCCACACTAGAACTCCAGAAGCCGCTTCTCCGCCAGCCCAGCCAGCAGCGCCGTCACGTCGGAAGCGACGCGCTCACGCGGCGCGTTGAACGTCCTGGCCAGATCGTCGACGATCTCGGTCAGGGTCGCCTCGCCGGTGCAGCGCCGCAGCACCTCATAGGCGATGGCGTCGGCCTTGAAAATGCGCTCGGGCGCCAGCAGCACCCAGCCGCCGTGCGCCTCGCTGTTTGTGAGCCGCACGCCGCGCGGCAGGCGCGGCCTGGAATCGGGCGGGATTTGTGCGGGAGCGGTCATTTGTCCTCAGGTATGAACGCTCCGGGAGGCACGTGTCCCGGATCGACGTATGCGTGGTGCAGCGCGTCGCACATCGCCCAAAGCACGCCGCACTTGAATTCCAGCGCCGCGAGCACCGCCTGCTGCTGCTCGGGCGTGCGCGCATTGGCCTTGCAATAGGACAAGGCGAAGTCGGAATCGCGCTTGGCCTGCGGCGGCCGTTTGTCGAAATAGGCCAGCGTCTCGCGGGTGACAAAGGAATAATTGGCGAGCATCCCTTCGACGCGCTCGCCGATGATCTGCGGCGAGAACAGCTCGGTCAGCGAAGACGCGATGGCTTCCAGCAGGGTCTTTTCGCGCACGAACCGCACATAGGCATCGACCGCAAACCGCGTCGCCGGCAGAAGCCCACGCAGCGAAGTCACGTAGGCGCTATCGAGCCCGAGCCCGTCGGTGAGTCGGAGCCAGCGCGCAATGCCGCCGTCATCGGGGCCCTCGCCGTCGTGGTCAACCAAGCGCGAGCGCCATTCGCGGCGGACCGCGGAATCGTCGCAACGCGCGATCAGGCCCGCGTCCTTGATCGGGATGCTTGCCTGGTAATAGTAGCGATTGAGTGCCCAGGCCTGGACCTGGCCCTTGGTGCATTGCCCGCCGTGCAGGAGCCTGTGGAACGGGTGCAGCCGATGATAACGGCGCGCGCCGATGTCGCGGAGCGCGGCTTCCAGTTCGTCGGGCGTCATCAGCTTCACAGCACGATCTCCATGCCGTCGAACGCCACCTCCCAGCCAGCGGCCTCGACGCGGACGCGTTCGGGCGAGCCGTCGACCAGTATGGGATTGGTGTTGTTGATGTGCACGAAGATGCGCCGCGCGGAAAGCCCCGCGAGCGCCGTAATCGAGCCACCCTCGCTATCGATCGGCATGTGGCCCATGCGGCGGCCGGTCTTCTCGCCGGTGCCGGTCCGGACCATCTCGTCGTCGGTGAAAAGCGTGCCGTCGAACAGGATCGCGTCGGCGCGATTGAGCCGCTCGCGCAGCGCGGGCGTCATGGCGGCGCAGCCCGGCACGTAGGCGAGCCGCACCTTTCCGTCCGTGATCTCCACGCCGACGTTGGCTCCGGTCTCGCTTGCGGTCTCGGGATCGTCGCCTTCGAGATAGAGCGGCACCTTTCCAGGCACCATAAACAATTCGGCCTCAAGGCCTCCTTCGAGGCCGATTTTCGCGCCCGGCACGGCCGCACGCCGCAAAACCACATCGGGCGCGAGCGCGGTGAACATCGGGTTGTCCGCGACGGCAGCGAGCGTCGACGCTGTCGCGATCAGCGCAAACGGCGATCGCTCCCGCAAGCTGAGCAGACCGGCCGTCTGGTCGATTTCCGCTCCGGTGAGCAGCACCGCGGCGATCGGGCTGCCGCGCCGCCCGCCCGACGGGCGAAGCGCCGCCGTTGCCTGAATCTGCGCGCGCAGATCGGGCGACGCGTTGAGCAGCGTCCCCCGCGCTCTGGGGCACGCGCACGCGCATCGCCGAACTGTTCGGCGCACAGGCGACGGTGGCCCGCGCCCAGCCGCGGATGTACGTGTTCCGCTACCGCTCGCCGCAACATTGGCTCGATGTGTTCCGGACCTACTACGGCCCTGTGCTCAAGACCTTTGCTGCACTGCCGGAGCCGGGCCAGGCGGCGCTGGCCGAGGACCTGCTGGAACTGGTCGCGCGCTTCAACCGCGCAGACGACGGCACTGTCGCCGCGGCCGGCGAGTATCTCGAGGTCGTGCTGACGAAGCGGTAAGCGGAACACGCAGATTTGACGACGCCGCGAGTTCGGCGTTCGCTTCTGCCGCCCTCTCCCCACAAGGGGGAGAGGGCTCGACGACTCCTGCTGCGAGTCGCGGAATGAACTACAACCTGATCTCCCCCAGGCTCACGCTCTTGCCGAGCGTGGCATCGACCGTGCGACTACGGCCAAATGCGGAAATCTCGATTGTGTAGCGTCCGGACTCTGGAATGAGCTTGTCGAACTTGAAGTCGCCGTAGTTGTCGGTGAGCGCGGTTGCGACTTCGGCGCCGTCCTTCAGGAGCCGCGCCCGCGCGCCTTCCACGCAGTCGACGGCGCCGTTCGCCTCCGCAGCCACGGAGCCTGCAATGAAGCATTTCGAATAGCGCCAAAGATTTTTGTAATAGACACGCGGCCTGGTGCCGAGCTCGGGCTTCATCGTTTCAAGCTGCTCGTCGCGCGCGAGCCGCGCCATCTCGGCGTCCTCGACCTTGATGGCGCGCATCGCCCCGGTCGGACAGGCCTGATGGCCGCGGGTCTTGTCCCAGCCCTGGTCGATGAGGTGCGCGTCGAAGGGCCAGGCCTGCGGCAATTGCAGTTCCTCGTTCCACCACACGTGCCCGTAGGGGCAGGCATCGACCAGATCCTTGCGGCCCTTGGCCTTCGCCGGATCGAAGATCACGATGCCGTCGTCGCGCTTTCGCACCGCACCTTTGCCTTTCTCGACGCAGGGTGCGTTGTCGCAGTGATTGCACGTTACCGGCACGTAGGCGATGTCGATGGTCGGGGCCTGGCCGCGCTCGTTCTGAAGAATGTCGATCCAGCGGTGCCCGTGACGCGGCATCGGCGCGGAGACGCCCGGCCAATCGTTGCCGACATATTCGTCCATGGCCGAGAGAGTGCAGAGCTGGCAATTGGTACACTCGGCAACGTCGACGATGAGGTTCCATTTTGACATGCGGTCACTCAATCACTTGGCCGGCACCAGTTCCGCTTCCTTCAGTGTGCGCCGGACCTCGCGATCCTGCTCCATCGCGGCGAACGCCTCCGACACGTGCTCGGGGCGTCCATCCCACAATTCGACCTGCACCAGTGAGTTTGCGCCGGCGAGAGAATGCGTGCTCTTGGTCTGCGTCTTGTGCGGCGTAAGCAGATTGAGACATCCGCCGCGGTCGACCGACCTGCCGGGCTCGCCCAGCGGCGCATAGACTGCCGACGACTCGTAGCCGTGGCAAACTCCGCGCACCAGCCGCTCGGTCGGCAGCGCCGCGCAGATCACCGCGCCGCGCTCGTTGTAGACCTTTACCAGGTCGTGCTTCTTGATGCCGCGTTCGGCCGCGTCCTGCGGATTGAGCCGGATCACCCAGTAGTACCAGTCTCCGACCTTCACGCGATGGTCGGCGATGTTGTTGAGGAATGAGCTCTTGCCGTCGCCCTGAGTGTGGAACGAATACTTGGAATGCGGCGTGAGCAGTTGCAGCGGATAGCGCCCGAACTCGGGCGAGCCAGGGCCTTCCCAGGACGGCTCGTACTTGACGATCGGCGGGCGCTCCGGGTCCTTGTAACGCTTCAGGCTGTTGCATTCGAATTCGAGCTTGCCGGACTGCGTCTGCAGCCCGCTCAGGAATTCCTTGTAGTCGGATGGCAGCGGCTGCGCCTCCGGCACGTCCTTTTTGCGGCCTTCCCAGAACCAGCGGAAGGACACCGGCGCGCGCAACTTCTCCTTCTCCGCCGGAATGACGAAGTAGCCGCGCTTGAGCAGCTTGCGGAACGAGATGACCTTGGGCAGGTCGGAGGCGAGATAGGTGCGGTACACCCAGTCGATCTCGTTGATGCCCTCGTTGAAATAGTTGGCGAGGCCCAGCCGCTTGCAGATTTCGGTGAAAATCCAGTAGTCGGACTTCGACTCGCCCAGCGGCTCGATGGCCTTCGACTGCAGGATCACCACGCGGTGATTGAGCTGCTGCTGGCCATGATGGCCGTAGCCGCCGAGCGCCGCCCATTCGGAAATGTCGACGCGTTCGAAGTTGGTGCAGGCCGGCAAGATCACGTCGGCGAACTTGGCCTCGCCCTCGAACCAGATCGACTGGTTGACCACGAATTCCAGATTCTCCGACTGGTACATCCGCACATGGCGGTTGGAGTTGTTCATGGTGCCGAGAATCGAGCCGCCGTACTTGTACATCATGCGTACCGGCGAATGGCCGGGCGCCGGATACATGAATTTGCCGAACTGGTGCTCGATAGACTTGCCGACCCAGCGGTAGCCCTCGGCCTTGCCCTCGTAGATCGCCTCCGGCAGCCAGATGCGCGGAATCTGCTGGCCGTTGGAGTTCATGGTCGGAAGCTGCGGCATGCGCTGATACAGCGCGACCGGGATCGCGGTGTTCTCCAGGTCGCCCGACATGCCGCCTTCGGAGTAGCCGGGGAAATAGAACTGGAAGTCGACTGGGCAGCCCCATTGCAGGTTGCCCATGTTGCAGCCGGGCTTGCCGAGGCCCTGCATGGCCGAGAGGCACACCATCACGCGCGCCCACTGGATGCCGGTCTGGTTGCGGCAGGCGCCGCCGTGGCCGTTGCCCCAGCCACCGGGCGCGAGATAGACGCGCTTCTTTCCCCACTCGCGGGCGAGCGCGCGCACGTCCTTGGCCGGAACGCCGGTTTCCTTCTCCTGCCATTCCGGCGTCTTCGGGATGCCGTCCTCTTCGCCAAGCAGGTACGCCTTCCAGGAGTCGAAGCCGACGGTGTGGGTCTTCACGTAGTCCTTGTCGTAGAGCCCTTCCTTGATCCACACGTACGCGATCGCCATCGCCATCGCGGGCGAAGTAGTCGGCTTCGGTGCAAACCACTTGCCCGGCACAAACTGCGCCGATGAGTTGTAGAACGGATCGACGTGGACGACTTTGATGCCGAGCTTCGGGTTCTTCAGCCACTGCCGCCGCACGGTGCCTTCCTGCGCACCGTAGGAGCCCGACGTGGTGTCGGGATCGGCGGCCCAGAAAACGACCATGTCGCAGTTCTGCAGCAGGTCCTCGACCGTGCCGTAGGTCTCGGACTGACCGACGCGCAGCGTGTGACCCCAGTGATGCACTGCGCCCCAGTACCATCCCTCCCATGAGTCGGGATTGTGGTGCACGCGGGTCATACCGACGGCGTTGATGAAGCGGAACAGCGCCGAGAGATAGTAGCCGATATTGCCCCAGGTGTGGTGCGAACCGTGCGAGACGGCGATGCTGCCCGGGCCGTGCTCCCGCTTCTGGCGCTTGATCTCGTCGCCGACGATGGTCAGCGCTTCTTCCCATGAAATGCGGACGTAACCCGACTTGCCGCGGTTCTGCGGATTGCGCGCGCCGTGCGGATCGAAATCGACGCGCTTCATCGGATAGAGCAGCCGGTCCGGCGAATAGACGATGGACTTGGCATTTTGACCATGAGGAGCAAGAGTCGTCTTGCGCGGCGGCGTCAGCCGCTCGCCGCGCGCCTCGATGGTCCAGGACGCGCCGTCGTCCTCGTTCAGTTCGATCGGCGTCATGCGCACGATCTTGCCGTCCTTGACATGGACGAACACCGGCCCGCCGTTGGTCATGTTGCAGTAGCGCATCGAGCCGTCGGGCATCGGCGTGCCGAACTTCAGGCCGACGGTCTGGCTCATCATCACAGTCTGCGCGAACCAGTTAGCGAGACCGTCGTCGCCTTCGACGGTGAGCGCGAATTCCTTTTGCGCGTTGATCTGGTCGAGCCAGTTGATCGGCGGCGTGAGCAGCCGAGCTCCAAGTGCAGCATTCTTGAACGCCACGGTGATATCGGCGTCTTTCCGCACGCCCGTACCGGACGAAATTCGCCCGTCCTGGATTCGGAACCAGCGGCCGATCTCCTCGTCGCGGGCGATGAACTGCGCGGTAAGATTCTTCTCCTTCAGCCGCGCGCGATAGGCCGGGTGCCGCCAGGCCTGGAATTTCATCAGCAGCGACAGGCCGAACAGGATCAGGGAGAGCTTGAGGCTCGCAAAGGACATGGGGCGGCTCCCTGGCGGTCGTTTCATCCGATTCCTATGGGAAATCGCCCAACGAATCTAGGCACCGCCGCGTGTCCCGGATGCGTGCCAGCGTTTGGCTACACCAGCATCCGCACCGGGCTTTCCATCAGCGCCTTGAATGCGGCGAGCAGCTCCGCGCCAAGCGCGCCGTCGACCACGCGATGGTCGCAGGACAGCGTCGCCGTCATCTGGCTCTCGAACTTCACCGAGCCGTCGGCCGCCTCGACCGGGCGGCGCTGCGACGCGCCGACGGCGAGGATGGTCGCGTGCGGCGGATTGATGATCGCGGAGAACTCGCGCACGCCATACATGCCGAGGTTGGAGATCGCCGACGCGCCGCCCTGATATTCCGCGGGCTTCAGCTTCTTGTCTTTGGCGCGCGCGGCGAGCTCTTTCATCTCGTTGGAGATCGCCGACAGCGACTTGCTCTCCGCGTTGCGGATCACCGGCGTCAGCAACCCGCCCTCGATCGCCACCGCGACGCCGACATCCGACGACTTGAAACGCAGGATGCGGTCGGAAGCCCACACCGCGTTCGCTGCCGGGACGCGTTGCAGCGCCAGCGCCAGAGCCTTGATGACGAAATCGTTGACCGAGAGCTTGTAGGCGGGCTCGCCGCCGCTCTCTTGACGATTCTTGGGCGCGCCCGCGTTGGCCTCCTCGCGCAGCTTGAGCAGCGCGTCCATCGTCACGTCGGCCGTGAGATAGAAATGCGGGACGGTCTGTTTGGCCTCGACCAGCCGCCGCGCGATGGTGGCGCGCATGCCGTCGAGCGGCACCTCTTCGAAGGCGGCACCCTGATAGAGCGCCTTCACCTGCTCGGCGGACATGCCGGCCGGCGCGGCCGGCGCCGCACGGCCTGCGCCGCTCGACAACGCGGATTCAACGTCGGCCGCGACGATCCGCCCGCGCGGGCCTGAGCCGCGAACCCTGGAGAGATCGATGCCGTTCTCGCCGGCGAGCCTGCGCGCCAGGGGCGTCGCAGTCGCACCGCCCGCCTGCCGCGCCGGGCCGAAGTTTCGCGCCGGCGTGCGGACCTCGAAGAAGGGATCGAGATCGCCATAGGCGAAGCTTGCGGCGCTTCGCTCGTCGCCGCGCGAGCGCGGACGCGATTGTGCAGGCGCTGCCGCCCTTGCGGGAGCGGCCGCAGGCTGCGCCTGAGGGGCTGCGCTTGCCGCAGCAGCCGGCGCGCTCGCCGTAGCCCCGCCCGCGCCCGCGATCACCGCGACCACCGCGCCGACCTTGGCCACCTCGCCCACCTGCACGCGGATTTCCGACAGCGTGCCGGCGGCGATCGACGGCACCTCCATCGACACCTTGTCGGTCTCGATCTCGAACAGGTTGTCGCCCGGCTTGACCGCCGTGCCGGGGGCGACGAACCACTTGGTGATCTTGCCCTCGGCGACGGTCTCGCCGAGCTGCGGCATCAGGACGTCCATTCCAACCCTCTCGTGTCCCGGGCGAGCCATTAGCGCGTTTACGCGCGTCTTCGACGCGCTATGGCGAGACCCGGGACCCCGGTTTCATTCAAGCGGCACGTAAGCTGGGTCCCGGGTCAGCGGCGCATCACTTTGTGACGCGCCGCGCCCGGGACACGAATCCGTCTCACCAATTCGTGGCGACGTACTGCGTCTCCAGGAATTCCATCAGCCCCTCGTGCGCGCCCTCGCGCCCGATGCCCGACTGCTTCATGCCGCCGAACGGCGCCGCCGGATCGGAAACCAGCCCGCGGTTCAGGCCGATCATGCCGAAGTCGAGCTTCTCGGACACGCGCAGGCCGCGGCCGAGGTCCTTGGTGTAGAGATACGCGACCAGCCCGTACTCGGTGTCGTTGGCGCGGCGGATGACTTCCGACTCGTCGGTGAAGGTTTGCAGCGACGCCACCGGTCCGAAGATTTCCTCGTTCAGCATCTTGGCGTTGTCGGGCACGTTCGACAGCACGGTCGCCGGATAGAAGTAGCCCGTGCCTTCCGGCTTCTTGCCGCCGGTAAGGATTTTCGCGCCCTTGCTCACCGCGTCGTCGACAAGCTCGATCACCTTGTCGAGACCTTCCTGGTTGACCAGCGGACCGAGCGCCACGCCGTCGTCGAGGCCGTTGCCCATCTTCAGCGCCGCCATCTTGGCAGTGAGCTTTTTGGTGAATTCGTCCTGTACCTTTTCGTGCACGTAGAAGCGGTTGGCCGCCGTGCAGGCCTCGCCCATGTTGCGCATCTTGGCGATCATCGCGCCGTCGATCGCCGCATCGATGTCGGCGTCCTCGAACACGATGAACGGCGCGTTGCCGCCCAGTTCCATCGCGGTGTTGAGCACCTGATCTGCGGCGCTGTGCAGGAGCTTGCGGCCGACTTCCGTGGAGCCGGTGAACGACACCACGCGCACGCGCGGATCGTGCAGCATCGCGTCCACGACCGGGCCGGAGCGGCGCGACGGCAGCACGTTGACGACGCCCGCCGGCACGCCGGCCTCTTCCAGGATCGGCATCAGCGCCAGCATCGTGAGCGGCGTCTCGGACGCGGGCTTCAGGATCACCGGGCAGCCGGCGGCGAGCGCGGGCCCGATCTTGCGGGTCGCCATCGCGGCGGGGAAGTTCCACGGCGTCACCAGCACGGCGAGACCCGCCGGCTTGTGATGCACGAACATGCGCGCCCCCGAGGCCGGCGCCATGCCGTTCTGGCCGAGGTTGCGCACGCCCTCCTCCGCGTTCCAGCGGAAGAACTCGGCGGCATAGGCCACCTCGCCGCGCGAATCCGACAGCGCCTTGCCGTTCTCGATGGTGATCAGCTTTGCGAGCCGCTCGGCATCGCGCATGATCAGCTCGTAGGCCTTGCGGAGAATCTCACCGCGCTCGCGCGGCTTCTTCGCGGCCCAAGGCGCGAAGGCGGCTTGCGCGGCGTCGAGCGCGGCCTTGGCGTCGTCGACACTGGCGCTGGCGACGTCGGCGATCTTGCGCTCGGTCGCGGGATCGATCACGTCGAACCGCGCGCCGTCGGAGGATTTTTTCCACTTTCCGCCGATCCAGAGATCGGTTGGCACGTTGGCGAGCAGGTTGTCGTATGCGGCCATGAGGCACCTATTCTGCTGTCACGTAGTTTTCAAGATATTCTGCAGTTTTCGGCCATTTCTGATTGCGCATCCATCTGATGAGTTCTTTGTTCTTCTCATATTGAAAATTCGACTCACATGGCTTCAGAAGGCGCTTAATCTCTCGGCGTACATAGTCATCAGGCTTGTCATCACTAACGAGTTCCCTGATGTACTGGCGTCCCATTTCATCAAGGCACCGACCCATAACTTTCTCCACGGTCATCCAGGCGCTACCTGGGATTACTCAGCATCAACCCGCTTTCGAATCCACTCCCAGGCGTCCTTAGGGAGAAGTCCCTGATAGGGCCTATTAAGGTACGTGACCATCAATCGGCCTCGACCCTGAATATGCGGTTTCAAAGCTTCTACGACTTCGTTGGGGGTCTTATCGGTATAGATGAGCCACATAGGCTTCATGTAATGCCACCAACGGCCTTGCTCCTTGATCGCCTCGAACAGCGCCTTGGTATCTCCAACTGAGCGGGAGAGGTCGACCACCACAAGCAAGATGCGCTTCATTGGTTCGCGACCTCTGCTGGTGGAAGAGTCTCAAGCTGTTCTGAATCGATCTCCTTTCCCTCCTCACCCAAAGGTCCGACCCTGGCCTTAATTCGCTGCACTACACCCTTGAATTTTTTGCGGCCTCTAAACCATCTAATGCCGCAATAAAGGGCAACGAGGAACCCAACGACATCAACTAGGAGGAAGGAGTAGTAGATACGGTCAGACTGAATATCGACCGTTAAAAGTACAACCAAAAGTGAAAGCCCAACCGAAAGCCCTGCCACCCCGAACGTCAGGTCGTCGCTGATGCTGCCCGTTTCCCGCTCTAGTTCGTCAAGCTCGTGTTCGCTTACATCAAAGATGACAAGCGAATCGAGCGCATGACGCTCAACAATAATTTCCTCCCTCCTATGCCGTACCTTAGGCATTAGCTGTTCAACGTCTTGCTCACCCGCTCCACGATCCGGTCGACGTTCGGCAGGATCGCGTCCTCCAGCACGTCGGCGGACGGCAGCGGGCAGTGCGGCGTGGTGATGCGGACCAGCGGGCCGTCGAGATCGTAGAACGCCTCGTCGGCGATGATCGACATGATCTCCGCGCCCCAGCCGCACAGCCGCGGATTCTCCTCGACGGAAAACGCGCGGTGGGTCTTGGCGACCGAGCCGAGAATGGTCTGGGTGTCGAGCGGCACGAGGGACCGCACGTCGATCACCTCGCAGTCGATGCCGTGCTCGGCGGCGAGCTTTTCCGCCGCGGCGAGCGCACGCGGCACCATCAAAGCGAGCGCGAGGATTGTGGCGTCCTTGCCGGGCCGCAGGATTTTCGCGGTGCCGAGCTTGTCGACGATCTCGCCGTCCGGCACCTCGCCCTTGGTCGGGTAGAGCGACTTGTGCTCCAGGAAAATCACCGGGTCAGGGTCTCTGACCGAGGCGGCCAAGAGCCCGATCACGTCCGCAGGACTCGACGGCGCGACCACCTTGAGCCCCGGAATCATCATGCACCAGTTCTCGACGCTCTGAGAATGCTGCGCGCCGAAGCGCGAGCCCGCACCGTTGCCGGTGCGGACCACCAACGGGCACTTGGTCTGCCCGTTGGTCATGTAGCGGCTCTTCGGAAACTCATTGGCGATGTAGTCGAAGCACACCGCGATGAAGTCCGAGAACATGATCTCGGCGATCGGCTTCAGGCCGGTCATCGCCGCGCCCATGGCGGCGCCGAGGATCGCCTGTTCGGATATGGGGGTGTCGCGGACGCGCAGCGGGCCGAATTGCTCGTAGAGGCCGACGGTCGCCTTGAACACGCCGCCGGCCTTGGCGATGTCCTCGCCAAGGAACACGACGTCCGGGTCGCGCTCCATCTCCTGTGCGATGCCGCGGATCACCGCATCGCGATAGGTCAGTTCCGCCATGCCCAGCCTCCATCCGCGTAGACGTCGGTCGTGAGGATATCCAGCGGCGGGATCGGTGCGGCCTTGCACTTCTCGGTCGCGTCGTCGACCGTGGCCTTCACGCCGCTGACGATCTTCTCGATCTGTGCGTCGGCAATACCGAACTGCTTCAGCCGCTCGCGATAAATCTTGATCGGGTCGCGCTCCTTCCAGCGCTCCAGCTCGCCCTCGGGGCGGTACTTCGCGGGGTCTGCGCGGGAGTGGCCGCTGTGGCGGTAGGTCAGGCACTCGATCAGCGACGGGCCGCCGCCGGCGCGCGCCTTGTCGTAGGCCTTCATCGCCTCGCGATAGACCGCGTCGGCATCGTTGCCGTCGATCACGATCCGCTCCAGCCCATAGGCCGAGGCGCGGTCGGCCGCCGGATGCGGCACCGCCGTCACGTCGCCGATCGGCGTGTATTCCATGTAGAAATTGTTCTCGCAGACGAAGATCACCGGCAGCTTCCAGACCGCGGCAAAGTTCAGCGCTTCATGGAACGCGCCAATGTTCGTCGTGCCGTCGCCGAAGAAGCAGACCGAGACGTCCTTCTGGCCCTTGTATTGCGCCCGCCAGGCGGCACCGCAGGCGATCGGCAGGTGCGCGCCGATGATGGCATAGGAGCCCATCACGCCGTGTTCCTCGGAGGTGAGGTGCATCGAGCCGCCCTTGCCGCGCATCAGGCCGTTGTCTCGGCCCATCAACTCGCCCAGCACCTTCTCGACCGGCACGCCGCGGGCGAGCGTATGGGCGTGGCCCCGGTAAGTGCAGAACGACAGGTCGCCGGGCTTCATGGCGACGGCGAAGCCCGCGGCCACCGCCTCCTGGCCCAGAGACAAATGGCTCGTGCCTTTCACCAGATTTTGCAGAAAAAGGTCATAGGCGCGCTGTTCGGCCTCCCGGATGACGACCTGGGTTTCGAACAGCTTGAGCCGGACGTCCTCCCCGATATCGTCGTTTAGGGCGGTATTCGCTGGCCGGGCAACGTCGTTCATAGGTTCCTCGGGCGGATTTGTCGTCGGTCGTTATCAGGCGGGGCCGGGGCATTTTGTCAACGGGGCGCCACCGGGGCAACCGCGCCGCGCACCTTCTGTTCGCGGTAAAGGAGATAAAGGCCGGACGCCACGACGATCCCGGCGCCGATCAAGGTCCAGCGGTTGGGCACGTCGTTGAACACCAGATAGCCGAGCGCCGTCGCCCAGATCAGCTGGGTGTACATGAACGGCGACAAGGTCGACGCCGGCGTCCGGCGGTGGGCCAGGATCAGCAGGAAGTGGCCGAGCGTGCCGAGCGCGCCGACCCCGACCAGCATGACAAAATCGAGCGGGGAAGGCGTCGTCCAGACGAACGGCAGCACCGGCAGCATGGTCAGGAGGCCGACCAGATTGGCGTAGAACAGCGTCGTCTCGCTCGACTCGTGGCGCATCGCCATGCGGGTTGCGATGGCATAGGCGGCATAGAAGATCGCGGCCCCGACCGAGATCAGCGCCGCCCATTGCATCCCTCCGAGCCCCGGCCGGATCACCACCAGCACGCCCGCGAAGCCAACCCCGATCGCCGTCCAGCGCCGCCAACCGATCCATTCGCCGAGGATCGGGCCCGCAACCGCCGCCACCAGGAACGGCGTCGCGAACAGGATCGCCAGCGCCTCGTCGAGCTGCAGATAGCGGAACGCGAAAAAATTGCAGATCGTCGTGGACACCAGGAACAGGCCGCGCACGAGTTGGAGCCCCGGCCGGGCCGTGCGCAGCATCCCCGGCCGGAGGATCGGATTGGAGAAGATCAGCGCCACGAAGAACGCCGTGACAAAGCGCATCGCGACCACTTGCAAGGTGTCGAGATGACCGCCGAGATACTTCGCTGTGGCGTCGAGCACGGCAAACAGCAGCACCGCGACGGTCATCAGGCCAATGCCGATCAGGCGCTGGCGGCGCTGCTCGTATTGCTGAATTTGGGTGGGGTCGGTCATGGCGGGCCAACCTAAAGCAAATTTCATGTGCATTGAGCGAAATGTTGCGGCGACCGGACTTGTCGGGAACGGCGGCGAATTGCTTCAAGCAGGCCGACGCCGCCGGAACCGGCGCGATGCCGGACTTTCGGCGTATCCGGGTTGCCATCGATGGAATTCGATGTCCTGCAGTTGGCCGTATTTCTGACGGCGACATTCGTCGCGGCCGTGGTCGCAGGCGTGTCCGGCTTTGCCTTCGCGCTGATTGCGGCGGCGGTCTGGCTGCATGTGCTGAACCCGATTCAAGTCGCGACCCTGATCGCGGGCTACGGCCTGATGGTGCAGGGCTACGGCACCTGGAAGCTGCGCCATGCCATCCGGTGGTCGCGCATCTGGCCGTTTCTCGTTGGCGGCGCGCCGGGCGTGGCTGTGGGCGTGATCGTGCTGCGATGGGCCAATCCTGACCACTTGCGTGCAGGGGTGGGTGCGTTCCTGGTGCTCTTCTCGCTATACAGCCTGCTGCGGCCCACCGTGCAGCCTATGCAAGGTGGAACGGCCGCCGACATCTTCGTCGGATTCCTGAGCGGTACGCTGGGAGCGGTGACCGGCTTTGCCGGAATCCTGATTGTCATCTGGAGCGGGCTGCGCGGCTGGACGCCGGACGAGCAGCGGGGCGTGTTCCAGCCGGCGAGCGTGGCGATGCTGCTGATGTGCGGCCTGGCGCTCGGATTCACCGGCTCGATCTCGAGCGACACGGCTGTGCTGTTCCTGTTCGGCCTCCCGGCGCTTGCCGCCGGCACATGGGCGGGGTTCGCGCTCTACGGCAAGATCGATGCGGCTGCATTTCGGCGCATCACCCTCGTTCTGTTACTCCTGTCCGGCGTGCCGCTGATCGCACGCCCGCTGCTTGGCGGTTGATCACCCTTCGCGCGTCACCGCGCTCTCGTGCCAGCGCCGCAGCGCGAGATGCGTCAGCCACGACAACAGGGCAAAGATCGCGATGCCGGCGACCGACAGCAGCAGCAGTGCCGCGAACATCCGCGGGATGTTGAGGCGATAGCCCGATTCGGCGATGCGATAGGCAAGACCGGACCCGGCGCCGGCCGAGCCGGCCGCGATTTCAGCGACCACCGCGCCGATCAGCGCAAGCCCGCCCGCGATCTTCAGGCCCCCCAGCATGTAAGGTAGCGCCGCGGGCAACTTCAGCTCCCACAGCACCTGCCAGCGCGAGGCGCCGTAGAGGCGAAACAGATCGGCGAGGTTGTGGTCGACCGAGTTCAGGCCCAGCGTCGTGTTAGCCAGCACCGGGAAGAACGCAACGATCCAGGCGCAGGTCAGTACCGCTGCCGGCTGCGGCAGATAGATCAGCAGCAGCGGCGCGATCGCCACCACCGGCGTCACCTGCAGGATGACGGCGTAAGGGTAAAGCGAATGCTCGATCAGCCGGGACTGGTTGAACAGCAGTGCAAGCCCGATACCGCCGGCGGCGGCGAGCATGAGCGCTGCGAAGGTGATTTCGAGCGTCGTCAGCAGCGACGACCATAGGATCGGCCAGTCCGCGACGAGCGTCGAAAGGACGAGCCCGGGCCCCGGCAGGATGTAGGGCGGCAACCCGTTCACCCGCACGACGAGGTCCCAAGCCAGAACGGCGAGCGCCAGCACCGCGAGCGGCAAGACCAGGCGTCGGGCGTGCTCGTTCATGCCGGCGTCCTTTCGCCGGCCATCGCAATCGCCAGCGCCTCAGATGCGCGCCGGCAGACCGCGGCGTAGTCCGCCGAGGTGCGGAACTGCGTATCGCGGACGGGCGTGTCGACCGCAAGCTCGCTTGCGATCCGCCCCGGCCGCGGCGACATCACCACGATGCGCTCGGAGAGATAGACCGACTCAAACACCGAATGCGTGACGAACACCACTGTCATGCGCAACTCGCGCCAGAGGGCCAGCAGGTCGTCGTTGAGCTTGAAGCGCGTGATCTCGTCGAGCGCCGCGAACGGCTCGTCCATCAGCAGCACGCGCGGCTGCGTGACCAGCGCGCGCGCAATCGACACGCGCATCCGCATGCCGCCGGAGAGCTCGCGCGGATAGGCCTGGGCGAAGTCGGCAAGCCCGACGCGCGCGAGCGTCGCTTCGATGCGCGGCGCGGCGGCGGCCCGGTCCTCGCCCGCGAGCTTGAGCGGCAGGAATACGTTTGCGAATACCGTCGCCCAGGGCATCAGCGTCGGCTCCTGGAACACGAAGCCGACGTCGCGGGGCGCGTGGCTGACGCGCCACGCGACGTGGCCGCGACTCGGTTCGCTCAGGCCCGCGAGGATGCGAAGCGCCGTCGACTTGCCGCAGCCCGACGGCCCCAGCAGCGAGACGAACTCGCCGCCGCGCACGTCCAGATCGAGACCGTCAATCGCGACCGTGCCATTGCCGAACGTCTTGCCGATGCCGCGCAGGGAAACGATGGGCGGCCCTGACGCGGATGACGCCATCGCCCGCTACTTTCGCAGTCCAATCTCGGTATAGAACGCAAGCCAGCGTTTCAGTTCGGCGGCATGGTGGGCGGTGAACGCCTTCACGTCCTGGCTCGTGGGCTCGAAGCCGATGGCGCGGTGCTTGGCCTGGATATCGGGCCGCTTGCCGACCTCGATGATCGCTTCGCTGAGCTTCCGGCGGACGTTGTCCGGCAGGCCCGGTGGGCCGTAGATGCCGAGCCAGCCCGTGACCACGACGCCCGGAATGCCGGCCTCGGCGTAAGTCGGTACGTTCGGCAGCGTCGGCTGGCGGTACGGGCTCGACACCGCCAGACCCTTGATCGTTCCGGCCTTCACCTGCTCGACCACCACCGGCGACACTTCGGTGATGAGCTGTATGTGTCCCGCGATCAGGTCGTTGAGCGCAAGATTGCCTCCGCGGTACGGCGCATGCACCATTTTCAAGCCGGTCTGGCGCATGAACAGGTTGGTGACGAGGTTAGCCATCGAGCCTTCGCCCGTCGAGCCGTAGGTGATCTGCCCCGGCCGCGCCTTGATGTAGTCGACCAGTTCCTTGACCGTGTTGGCCGGCACGTTCTTGTTGACCACCAATGTGGTCGCGTATTCGGCGGTGCTGGCGATCGGCACCATGTCCTTCATCGGATCGAACGACGCCTTGCTGTCGATCGCATAGTTCAGCACCACCGAGCCGACGTTGCCGACCAAGAGGGTATAGCCGTCGGCGGGCGCACGCAGCATTTCGCGCAGCCCGATCACACCCATGCCGCCCGGCCTGTTCTCGACGATCACCGGCTGGTTGAACTTCTCGCGCAGACCCTCGGCGATCAGCCGGCCCGACAGGTCGGTGATGCCCGCGGGCGGGAACGGAATCAGCAGACGGATCGCCCGGTTCGGATAGTCAGAGGCCGCGGCCGAAGCCGACAGCATGGCGCAAAGCACCAGAGCCAACAGCGCGCGCATGGTCGCCACCCCGTCTCTTGCGTTGCAGGGCGCGGCTCGCGGTCGACCGCCGATCTTGCGGCGATCATTTGGGCCGCAGGTTCAGGCCGACGCCCTTGTTGACGAATTGTAGGCTGTACGAGCGCCTGTAGTCGATCCCGGGCTTCACCACGCCGGCCGACGCCATCTTGTCGAAGAAGCTCTTCATGCGCGCGTCGGTCATGGCGCCGATGCCGAGCTTCAGCGTGTCGCCCGAATCGACGATGCCGTGCTCCTTCATCTTGGCGATGGAGTAGGCGATCCGGACGTCGGTCATTTCCGGATTATCGCGTTTGATACGCGCGTTTGCGGCGGCATTGTCGCCGTAGAGATAGTTGTACCAGCCGAGAATCGACGCATCGACGAAGCGCTGGACCAAGCGCGGGTTCTTCTCCACCAGATCGCGGCGCGTCTCGATCAGCGTCGAATAGCTGTTGAAGCCGTGATCGGCGATCAGGAAGGTCTGTGGCTTAAACCCGCCCAGCGTTTCCACCGCATAGGGCTCGGACGTCACATAGCCCTGCATCGCGGTGCGCTTGTCGGCGAGAAATGGCTGCGGGTTGAAGGTGTAGGGCCGCACCTGCTTGTCGTCGAAGCCGAACTCGCGCTTCATCCATTGATAGTAAGACGCAACGCCTTCCTTGGAGATCAACAACGTCAGCTTCTTCAGATCCTCGAACTTCTCGATCCCCTGCCCAGGATGCGCGAGCAGCACCTGCGGATCCTTCTGGAAGATCGCCGCGACCGCAAGCGTGGGGATGTTCTGCGCCACGGCGTCGAAACCCTGGAGCGTGTTGGCACTCATGTAGAACTCTATCCGACCGGCCAGCAGTTGCAGCCGGTGCGTCACGTTCGGGCCGCCGGGCAGAATCGTCAACTCCAGCCCGTGCTTGCGGTAGGTGCCGTCGACCAGTGCCTGGTAGAAGCCGCCATGTTCGGACTGCGCCACCCAGTTGGTCGCGAAAGTGACCTTGTCGAGAGGCTGGCCGGCCGCTGGCGCTGCGACGGAGAAGACGGCGGTCAGAATGGCGGTTGCGCGCTTCATCGTGCCTCGCGGGTCTCGGCCGCAGGGAATCGGCGGCGGGATTCTGCCGCCGCTATCACCATATCGAAACCAGCGACCCACCATCGAATTCGGCCTGCACTGCGAAAATCTCATATGTCATTGAATTTACAGAACAATAAATCCTGAAGAATCTTTGAACCGTTTCCCGCATCGGCGCGACCAATGCTTATCCGGCGAGTTCACCATCCTCGCCGCTCCTAACGATCGGCGTGCGAAGCCCCCCCTTCCCCCGCGCCGGTTGCTCGGCCCGCCCGGCCCCCGTCCCCCTCCGGGCGGGCCACTCTTTTCCTGGCCCCAGTTTCCGCTCCTCCTCACAGACCTTGACTCCATCGGCCCGCGACCGGAGCAATGCGCGCCACCGCTCCCGCATCCGCGGGCGGCGTTGCATTCGGAGTCGCTCGATGAAAAAGGGCCTGCGGTCGCGCCTCGCGCAATACGGCGACGAGGAGTTCGCACTGTTCCTGCGTCGCGGCTTCCTCAAGGGAGCGGGCTTCACCGACGACGCACTCGATCGACCGATCGTCGGCATCCTCTCGACCGCCTCCGATTTCAACCCCTGCCACAAGACCGCGCCGCAGGTGGCGGAAGCCGTCTCGCGCGGCGTGCGCGCGGCGGGCGCGCTGCCGTTCGTGTTTCCGACCGTGTCGCTGCACGAGGCGTTTTCGTTTCCGACCTCGATGCTGCTGCGCAATCTCATGGCGATGGACGTCGAGGAAATGATCAAGACGCTGCCGCTCGATGCGGTGGTTCTGATCGGCGGCTGCGACAAGACCATCCCCGCCGAGCTGATGGGCGCGATCTCCGCCGATATGCCGGCGATCGTCGTCAATGTCGGCTCGATGCTCGCCGGCCGTCACGAGGGCGTACGTCTCGGCGCCTGCACCGACTGCCGGAGACTCTGGGCGTCCTATCGCGCGGGGTCGCTCGAAGGCCCGGACCTCGACCGCGCCCACGACCAGCTTATGCCGACGTCCGGCACCTGCATGGTGATGGGCACCGCCTCGACCATGGCGGTGCTGGCCGAGACGCTCGGCTTCATGCTGCCGGGCACGGCCTCTGCGCCCGCGGTGTCGTCCGACCGCTGGCGCTTCGCGGAAGCCACCGGCAAGCGCGCCGCCGAAATGGCCAAGACCGGCGGGCCGCGGCCGAGCGAGCTTCTGACCAAGGCCGCGCTGCGCAATGCCTCGGTGGTGCTGCAGGCGATTTCGGGCTCGACCAACGCCCTCGTTCACCTCGCCGCCATCGCAGGCCGCGCCGGCATCGCCTACGACCTCAAGGAGCTTGACGACGTCGGCCGTTCGACGCCGGTGCTGCTCGACCTCAAGCCGGCCGGAAATAACTTCATGGAAGACTTCCATGCCGCGGGCGGCCTGCCCACACTGTGGCGGCGGCTCAAGAGCCACCTCGACCTCTCTGCCAAGACTGTCAGCGGCGAGACCATCGGCGACGTGATCGCGCGCTGGCCGGGCTACGTCGACGATAAGGTGATCCGCCCGCTCGACAACCCGCTGACACCGAGCGAGGCGATCGCGATCCTCACCGGGAATCTTGCGCCGGGCGGGGCCGCGATCAAGCTCGCCGCGGCGACGCCCGCGCTGTTCCAGCACGAGGGGCCGGCGGTTGTGTTCGACTCGCTTGAAGACCTGGAAAAGCGCGTCGACGATCCGGCGCTGAACGTCACGCCCGAGTCGGTGATGGTGCTGCGCAACGCCGGCCCAATCGGCGCGCCGGGCATGCCGGAAGCCGGCGCGTTGCCGATCCCGAAGAAGCTCGGCTCGAAGGGCCTCAAGGACATCGTGCGCATGTCCGACGCGCGCATGAGCGGCACCGCGTTCGGCACCGTCGTACTGCATGTCTCGCCGGAGGCCGCGGCGGGCGGTCCGCTCGCGCTCGTTCGCGACGGCGACACGATCAAACTCGACGTCAGGGGTCGCCGCATCGACATGAAGGTCGACGACGCCGAACTTGCGCGCCGCAGGGCGCAGTGGAAGCCGCCGGCGCTGCCCGCGCGCGGCTACCTGCGGCTCTACAGCGAACGCGTGACGCAGGCCGAGAACGGCTGCGACTTCGACTTTCTGTCGGGGTTAAAATGAAACGGCGCCGGCGCTACGGCGCAATCATCATCGCGACGGCGTGAACGATAAAGCTTGCGCCGCCGGCCCAGCCGCCAAGCACCGTCATCACCACGAGCGACTCGATGCCCGGCAATTTGCGCAGCCGCAGACTCACGCCGTCCGGCTGGCCGATGCGCCAGAACACATACGAACCGATCGCGAACAGGATCAGTCCGACAAAGATTTCGGCAACCAGCATGGCATCCCGTCCGTGTTCGCGCTTCAGGGAGCACTAGCACGCTGGGCTGCGGTCGCGAGCAACGAACGCAAGGCTATCGTGTTGAAGGCGCAAGAATTTACGCTGTGTTTACGAGAGAATGGCCGCCGTTTACGCACCGTTTTCGGACGGCGGCCGGTTTGCCGCTGCACCTCAATTGCCCGCCGTCATTCCGTCGGCCGCGCCCAGCGCACGTCGGAATTGCATATTTGCACATGCTCAGGGCCACCCGGTTGATCTCGATCAACCCGGATTGGACGGCGCTCGATATTTTTTGAACTCAATATTTCTCGTGCGCGATAGGAGCAAGCGATGAGAGCCTCCGACGTCATGGTGACACAGGTCATCACGGTCGGCCCCGATGCGACCGTGCAGGAGATCGCCAACACCCTTTTGTCCAACCGAATCAGCGGCGTGCCGGTGGTCGACGGCGGAAAGCTCGTCGGGATCGTCAGCGAAGGCGATCTCATGCACCGCGTCGAAGCGGGGACTGAACGCCAGTATTCCTGGTGGCTCAAGCTTGTCGGAGACAAGGGCAACATGGCGCGCGACTTCCTCAAGTCGCATGCGATCAAGGCCGCCGACGTCATGACGAAGCCGGTCATCACCGCGCCGCCCGACATGCCACTCGGCGAAGTGGCGTCGTTGCTGGAGAAGAACCGGATCAAGCGTGTGCCGATCGTCGCGGACGGAAAGCTGGTCGGAATTATAAGCCGGGCCAACCTGCTTCAGGCGCTGGCCGCCCTGCGCCGCGACATTCCGCACGAAGGAAATATCGGAGATCTGGAATTGCGCCGGCGCGTACAGTCCGAGATCAGAACGAACCTGCGGGAGAGCGCCCTGCAGATCAACGTGGTCGTCTACGACGGCACGGTAGAGCTCTGGGGCGCGGTTGAATCGCAGGCCGAAAAGGACGCACTCCGCGTCGCGGCAGAACTGACACCCGGCGTTCGCGGCGTCGAGAACTATATCGCGATCAGCAAGGCCCACGCGGCGATCTAAGCTGCGGCTTCGGCATCGCCGCTACCGCCCGAGTTCGCGCCGCACGACTGCTGCGCCCTCCACCATCGCGCGCATCTTTCCGAAGGCGACGTCGCGGGGCAGGTATTTCATGCCGCAGTCGGGTGCGACCACGATCCGTTCCGGCGGCACGTGGTCGAACGCCTTGCGGATTCGCGCGGCGACGATCTCCGGCGTCTCGACCGTCATGTCGGCAAGGCTGATGACGCCGAGGATGATGGTCTTCGACGGCAGATCGCGCAGCACGCGCAGGTCGAGATTGGGCTGCGCGGCCTCGATCGACACCTGATGCACCTTGGTGCCTTCAAGCTCAGGCAGGAACGAATAGCCCGACGGTTTGTCGTGCACGACGGCGGCGTAGCCGAAGCACAGGTGGATCGCGATGGTGCCCGTGACGCCATCGAGCGCGCGCTCCAGCGTCTTCAGCCCATACTGCCGCGCCTTCTCCGGATGCTGCTGCATCCACGGCTCGTCAATCTGCACGATGTCGGCGCCGGCCGCGAATAGATCCTTGATCTCGGCGTTGACGGCGGCTGCGTAGTCGAGCGCCATCGCCGCCTCGTCCTTGTAGAAGTTGTCCTGCGCCTGCTTCGCCATCGTGAACGGACCGGGCACGGTCATCTTCGTGACGCGCTTTGTGTTGGCGCGCAGGAATTTCATGTCGCGCACCTCGACCGGCCGTCGCCGCGCGATCTTGCCGGCGATCCGCGGCACCGGGATCGGCTTGCCGGATCGGTTGAGGGTCGTGCCGTGGTTGACCAGATCGACGCCATCGAGCGCGGTCGCGAATCGGTTCGAATAGCTTTCGCGCCGCTGCTCGCCGTCGGTGACGATGTCGAGGCCGACACTTTCCTGGTCGCGGATCGCAAGCAGCGTCGCCTCGTCCTGCTTCGCCTCCAGTTCGTTCGGACCGGGCAGCCACAGGTTCGCCACGACGCGCGGCACCTGCTTAGACAGGCGCTCGCGGTCGATCAGCCAGTCCGGTTGCGGGTAGGAACCGACCAGGGCGGTGGGAAGAAGCGGAAGGGCGCTCATGCTGCACCGAGTTCCTTGCGCACGATCTTCGTGCCCTCGACCATCGCGCACATTTTTCCAAACGCCACATCGCGCGGCAGGTACTTCATGCCGCAATCCGGTGCCACGACAATTCGCTCGGCCGGCACGTATTTCAGCGCGCGACGGATGCGCTCCGCCACCTTCTCCGGCGTCTCTACTTTCATGTCGGACAGATCGAGTACGCCGAGGATCACCGTCTTGCCCGGCAGCTTCTCCAGCACCGAGCAATCGAGCCCGGACTGCGCGGTCTCGATCGAAATCTGTTGGATTGGCGAGCCGGAGAACTCAGGGAGGAACGAATAGCCTTCCGGCCGCACGTGAATCACCGCGGCGTAGCCGAAGCAGATGTGAACCGCAGTCGTGCCCTTCACGCCGCCGAGCGCCGCATTGAACGCCTTGAGCCCGTATTGCCGCGCCTTCTCCGGCCGCGCCTGCATGTAGGGCTCGTCGATCTGCACGATGTCGGCGCCGGCCGCGAACAGGTCCTTGATCTCGGCGTTGACAGCGGCGGCGTAGTCGAGCGCCATCTCCTCCTCGTCCTTGTAGAAGTCGTTCTGCGCCTGCTGCGACATGGTGAAGGGGCCGGGCACCGTGATCTTGATCGTGCGGCTTGTATTCGCGCGCAGGAATTTCACGTCCTCTACCTCGACCGGGTGCTTGCGCCGCACCTTACCGGCGACGCGCGGCACCGGATTTGGATGGCCGGAGCGGTCGAGCGCCGTGCCGGGATTGTCGATGTCGACGCCTTCGAGCGCGGTGGCGAAGCGGTTGGAATAGCTCTCGCGCCGCATCTCCCCGTCGGTGACGATGTCGAGGCCGGCGCGCTCCTGGTCGCGGATCGCAAGCAGCGTCGCGTCGTCCTGTGCCTGCGCGAGCCATTCCGGCGCCACACGCCAAAGCTCCTTGGCGCGCACCCGCGGCGGGAAGCGTCCGGCGAGGTTTTTGCGGTCGATCAGCCAGTCCGGCTGGGCATAGGAGCCCACGAGCGAGGTGGGCAGAAGCGGCAACGGCATGACGTCGTCTCCCGGCAGGACAATCATAATCCGCCGCCATCCGGGATGGAGCAAGCGCGCGATCGGAAAATTCCAGCCGGCGAAACGGCAGATGCGGCATTGCGCGCCGCTGCGTATACGCGCGCCGGACGCGCGTATAGTCTCATGGGCAAAGGGAGGAAACGGACAATGATTGCACGCCGCACGCTTCTCATTGCGCCGGTGCTGGCCGGGTTCCTGGCGCTTGGTGGACACGCCGCCGCGCAGAGCTTCCCGACCGGTCCCATTACATTTGTCGTCTCGTTCCCGCCCGGCGGCAGCATCGACGTGGTGATGCGCGCGATGGCGCCGAAGCTTCAGGAACGGCTCGGCAAGCCGGTCGTGATCGAAAACCGCGCCGGCGCCGGCGGCAACATCGCGGCCGCCGTCGTGGCAAAGGCCGCGCCCGACGGCCACATGCTGCTCGCGCCGGCAAGCTCGCTCGCCGCCAACCCCGCGCTGGTCAAGAACATGCCGTTCGACACGCTGAAGGACCTGCAGGCGGTGTCGCTTCTGTTTCGCACGCCGCTCGCGCTGGTGGTCAATCCCGGTGTGCCTGCAAAATCGGTCTCTGAGCTGATCGCGCTCGCCAAGCAGAAGCCCAGCGAAATCTCGTTCGGCCACAGCGGCGCGGGCGCGGCGATCTTCCTGGCCGCCGAGTTGTTCCAGACCATGACCGGCACCAAGATGAACGGCGTTGCCTATCGCGGCGCGCCGCCCGCGCTTAACGACGTGATGGCGGGTCACGTCTCCGTCATGTTCGCCGATGCCGGCAGCGTCGTGGGCCACATCAACTCAGGCAAGGTCCGTGCGCTTGGAGTCAGCTCGACGACGCGCGTTCAGGCGCTTCCCAACGTGCCGACAATCGCCGAGGCCGGCGTGCCCGGTTTCGACGCGGTCGGCTGGACGCTGATCTGCGCGCCCTCGGGAACGCCGAAGTCCGTGATCGACCGGCTGAACAGGGACATCACCGAAGTCGCGCAATCGCCGGAGATGCGCGCGCTGATGGTCAAGCTCGGCACCATTCCGGTCGCCGAGAATGCCCCGCCGCCGGAACTGCAGAAGTTCCTGGCGTCGGAAATCGACCGCTGGGGCAGGCTGATCGAAAAAGCAGGATTGGCCAGGTCGCAGTAGCGCGAGGCCATTGCCGTCATTGCAAGTAAGGGAAGTGAACCGTTCCATGAGCGACGAAGCGCTGTTGCGCGAGAAGGCCGCGACCCTGACGCGGATGCTGAACTGGCAGGGCACGATCGGAATGTTCGGCCACGTATCGGTGCGCGTGCCAGGCACGGACAGATGCTTCATCAGTCCGGGCGCATCGACCGACAAGACCGTGGTGCGCGCGGAGCATATGTTCGTCTACAATATCGACGGCACCATCATCGAGCATCCGGGCGGCCTCATTCCGCTGGAATGGCGCATCCACACCCAGGTCCATCGCGACCGGCCGGACGCCATGTGCGTCGTGCATCTGCATGCGCCGCACGCCCGCGCGCTCGGCGTCGCCCGCAAGGAGCTGAAGCCGGTGTTCCTGCACGGCTCGTTCCTGTGCACCGGCGTCCCGACCTGGGACAATCCGCGATTGGTCGTCAACGACGCCCAGGCCGCCGACCTGTCGAAGGCGCTCGGCGGCTCGCGCTGCTGCCAGATGCGGGGTCACGGCACGGTCGTGGTCGGAGCGAGTGCGGAGGAGGCGTTCTTCGCCTGCACATTCCTGGAGGAGAATGCGCAAATCCAGCTTCAGGCCGAGATCATGGGCGGTGCCATTCCGCTCAGCGACGAGGAAGCCCGCGATTGCGCCGAAGGCACGTTCAATCCGCGGCTGTTCCCGCTGCTGTGGAATTTCTACGAGCGCAAGGTGAAGCTGGCGGGCTAGGCTTTGAGGCTCATCGCGAGCACGCGGGCGACGTGCAGAGCGTCGCGGCCCGTGCCGTCGTGAATCTGATGCCGGCACGACGTGCCATCGGCGACGATCAGCGTTTCTGGGCCGGCCTTGCGCACGGTGGGCAGCAGCGAAAGCTCGCCCATTGCGAGCGACACGTCGATGGTGTCGACGGCGTAGCCGAAGCTGCCGGCCATGCCGCAGCAGCTCGATTCGATGGGCTCGACTTTGAGATCGGGCACGAGCTTCAGCACCTGCTCGACCGGGCTGAAAGCGTCGAACGCCTTCTGATGGCAATGGCCATGCACCAGCGCTCGGTCCGCGATCTTTTTCAGCCGCAGGTTCAGCCGCCCGGCCTTGGCTTCGCGCGCAAGGAATTCCTCGAAGGTCACGGCGAGTTTGGCGGCCTCAGCCGCACCCCTGCCCTTCACCATTGCCGGGATTTCATCGCGGAAGCTCAAGAGACAGCTCGGCTCCAGCCCGACGATGGGCACGCCGCGCGCGAGGAAGGGGGCCAGCGCCGCAAGCGTGCGCTCGGCCTCCAAGCGCGCCTCCTCGACCTGCCCGATCGACAGGAACGTGCGGCCGCAGCACAGCGGCCGCGACGAACCATCGGCGGGCTTCACCAGATGCACGCGATAACCACCGGCGTGCAGAACGGTGAGCGCGGCATCGAGATTCTCGCGCTCGAAATAGCGGTTGAAGGTGTCGGCGAAGAAAACAACTTCGCCGGCCATTCCCTCGCCCGCCTGTTCTGTGTCGCCAAACACGTTGTCACGCCACTTCGGCAGCGAGCGACGCGCGCTGAACCCTGCAATCGCTTCCGACAGCTTCGCCGCGCCCGGCAGGGCGTCGCGGAGGTTCATCAGCCACGGCAACTTCGCAGCGTATGGCGCGTAGCGCGGCAAGTAGCCCACCAGCCGGTCGTGCAGCGTGAGCCCTTGCTTTTCCGCGCGCGCCGCCAGCACCTCGATCTTCATCCGCGCCATGTCGACGCCGGTCGGGCACTCTCTGCGACAGCCCTTGCAGGAGACGCAAAGCTTGAGCGTCTCCATCATTTCGTCGGATGTGAAGGCGTCAGAGCCAAGCTGGCCGGTGATCGCAAGCCTGAGCGTGTTAGCGCGCCCGCGCGTCGTATCGCGCTCGTCGCGGGTGACGCGATAGCTCGGACACATGACGCCGCCGGCGGAAGCCCGGCAGGCACCGTTGTTGTTGCACATCTCGACCGCGCCCTGGAATCCGCCGCCCGCGCCGGGCCAGGCCGACCAGTCGAGCCGCGTCGTCATGTCCTGCGCGGCGTAGCCCGGCGCGTAGCGGAAGTTCGTCCGGTCGTCGAACTTCGGCGCGCGCACGATCTTGCCGGGGTTGAACAGGCCCTGGGGATCGAAGCGGTCTTTGACTTCCTCAAACGCGCGCGCGAGCCGCGAGCCGAACATCGGCTCGTTGAACTCCGAGCGCACCAGGCCGTCGCCGTGCTCGCCGGAATGCGAGCCCTTGTACTCACGCACGAAGGCGAAGGCCTCCTCGGCGATGGCGCGCATCGCCTTGACGTCCTTCTCCAGCCGCAGGTTCAGAATCGGCCGCACATGCAGGCAGCCGACCGAGGCGTGCGCATACCAGGTGCCGGCGGTGCCGTGCTTATGGAATACGCCGGTCAGTCGTGCTGTGTAATCCGCGAGATGTTCGAGCGGCACCGCGCAGTCCTCGACGAAGGACACCGGCTTACCCGCGTCTTTCATCGACATCATAATGTTGAGGCCGGCGGTGCGAAGCTCGGCGATCGCGGCCTGAAGTTTCGGATCGAGCACGTCGGCGACGCCGCCCCACTTCGCGCCGCTGTTACGCCAATCGAAGCCGAGGTCGCCCATGGTCTCGTGCAATCGCTTGAGCCTGCGCTCGTTCTCGTCCGGCTCCTCGGCGAATTCGACCAGCAGAAGCGCCGCGGGTTGCCCGCGCACGAAGGCTTCGAGCGTCGGACGAAACATCGCGATCTCGCGGGCGAGCGCGATCATGGTGGCATCGACCAACTCCACCGCGATGGGCGCGAGCTTCACAAGATGCTGCGCCGCCGCCATCGCCTCGTGGAAGCTACCGAAGTGGCAGGCGCCGACCGCACGCTTGCCGAGCACCGGCGACAGCTTGATTTCGACCGCGGTCGAGAACGCCAGCGTGCCCTCGGAGCCGACGAGAATGTGCGCCAGGTTGACGTCGTTGCGTCCCGGCACCAGCGCGTCGATATTGTAGCCGCCGACCCGGCGCTGCACCGTCGGGAAGCGCGCGGCGATCTCGTCCGCTTCGCGCGCGCCGATGGCGAACAGGTCGCGCGCTAGCGGCCGTAGCGGCGAACTCGCGGGCAGGTCGGAAAGGTCCGGCGACACCGGCCCGAATCGCGCCTTGGCGCCGTCCGGCAGCAGCGCGTCGATGGCGATGACGTTTTCGCGCGTGTTGCCGTAGCGGAGCGATCGCCCTCCGCAGGAATTGTTCGCTGCCATGCCGCCGATGGTGGCGCGCGACGAGGTCGAGACATCGACCGGAAACCACAGCCCGTGCGGCCGCAGCGCGCGGTTGAGGTCGTCGAGCACGATGCCCGGCTCGACGCGGGCGCGGCGGCCCGCGACGTCGAGATCGAGGATGCGGTTGAGGTGCCTGGAGCAGTCGACGACCAGCGATTCGTTCACCGTCTGCCCGGCCTGCGAGGATCCGCCGCCGCGCGGCAGCACGGTGACGCCCTCCGCACGCGCCAGTGCGATGGCGCGCTCGGCCTCGTCCATGGTGCGCGGCGTCACCACACCGAGCGGCACGATCTGGTAGTGGGAGGCGTCGGTGGCGTAGCGCCCGCGGGTGAAGCGGTCGAAGCACACCTCACCCGTCACCTCGGCCTTGAGGCGGCGTTCCAGTCCGGGCAGCAGGCGTTCGGCCACGAGGGTCTCCCGAGGGCCGGCGTTTGCCGGCCGCCGGATGTTATAGGCGCAGCTCGGCATCGTTCGGTAGCTTCTATCGCCCCATACCGATTGGGGGCTTGACCGCGCCGCAGCATCCGGTGTTTGTCCCGGCCGGAATCCACCCGCAGCCGGAGAGCTTCGCCGATGGCCCAGAATTCCGCGCGCCCCGTGGGGCGTCATTTCCTGCAGATTCCGGGGCCGACCCCGCTGCCCGACCGCGTCCTGCGGGCGATGGACACGCCCATCATCGACCACCGCGGTCCGGAGTTCGCCAAGCTCGGCAAGAAATGCCTCGACGGCATCAAGACCATCTTCAAGACCACCAACCCGGTGATCATCTACACCGCGACCGGCACCGGCGCCTGGGAAGCCGCGCTGGTCAACACGCTGAACGCCGGCGACCGTGTGCTGATGGTCGAGACCGGCCAGTTCGCGACCCTGTGGAAGCGGATGGCCGAGAGCATCGGACTGAAGCCTGAGTTCATCAAGACCGACTGGCGGATCGGCGCGGACCCGGCCGCGATCGAGGACCACCTGCGCAAGGACACCAGGAAAGAGATCAAGGCGGTCTGCGTCCTGCACAACGAGACCTCGACCGGCTGCCTGTCCCCGATCGCCGACATCCGCAAGGCGATCGACGCCGCCGGCCATCCGGCGCTACTGCTCGTCGACACAATCTCATCGCTCGCCTCGACCGACTACCGGCACGACGAATGGGGCGTGGACGTCACCGTCGGCGGCGCGCAGAAGGGCCTGATGCTGCCGCCCGGCATGTCGTTCAACGCGGTCTCGGACAAGGCGCTGGCGGCATCGAAGACCTCGAAGCTTCCGAAGTCGTTCTGGTCCTGGGACGATATGCTCAACATGAACAAGCAGGGCTTTTTCCCCTACACGCCTGCGACCCAGATGCTGCACGGCCTCGTCGCGGGCGTCGACATGCTGCACGAGGAGGGCCTCGACAACGTGTTCGCCCGCCACGACCGTCTCGCGGAGGCGACGCGGCGCGCGGTGCGGGCCTGGGGCCTCGAGATCATGTGCAAGGACCCGAAGTACTACTCGCCGACCATCACCGCGGTGATGCTGCCGGAGGGCCACAACGCCGACGCGTTCCGCGCGCTGGCGCTGGACACTTTCAACATCGCCTACGGCGCAAGCTTCGGCGCCTACAGCGGCAAGTACTTCCGCATCGGCCACCTCGGCGACATCAACGACGGCACGCTGATCGGCGCGCTGGGCATTACCGAGATGGCGCTGGCGCTGGCCGGCATCCCGCACAAGAAGGGCGGTGTGCAGGCGGCGATGGACTACATCGTGTCGGCACACGCCGGGCCGAAGCGCGCCGCGGCCGAATAGCAACCTCCGCGCGTCCAAACGTCACGAAGGCCGGCCTTGTGCCGGCCTTTCGCGTCTGTTTTGCTGGTCGCTGACTGGCAACATTGGATGCCCGGAAACGGCCGGGGCGCGACTGGAGGAACTTCGATGAATCGCTTGCTGATTGCGATTGCGTTCGCGGCGCTTTCGGCCTCGACGGCTCTTGCGCAGAACTATCCCAATCGCCCGCTGCGGATGGTCGTGCCATTCCCGGCCGGCGGCGGCGTGGACACGATGGCGCGCATCCTGGCCCATAAGATGACCGACATCGTCAAACAGCCTGTGCTGGTCGAGCACAAGCCGGGCGCGGGCGGCAACGTCGGGACCGACTTCGTCGCCAAGTCCGCGCCCGACGGCTACACGATGCTGCTCAACGTCAACGGCATCGCGATCAGCCCATCGCTCTATCGCAAGCTGCCATTCGACCCGCTCAAGGACCTGATCGGCGTGACGCAGGTGGCGGCAACGCAGTTCGTGCTGACCGGCTCGCCGAAATTTGAGGCAAAGACCGTCAAGGATGTCATTGCGCTCGCACGCGCCACACCGGGCAAGCTCAACTACGCTTCGAGCGGGGTCGGTGCACCGCTGCACCTGCAAGCGGAAATCTTCAAGCATTCTGCAGGCGGTCTCGAGATCCTGCACATTCCATATCGCGGCGACGCCCCGATGTTGACCGCGCTTTTGGCCGGCGACGTCCAAATCGCCTTTATGCCGCAGAGCACCGGCGCGAAGCAGGTGGAGGGCGGGCAGCTCAGAGGTCTTGCTGTGACCGGGCTCAAGCGCTGGCCGTCAATCCCCAACGTACCGACCATGGAGGAGTCTGGCGTGAAGGGCATGGACAAAGGCAGCTGGTACGGCCTGTTTGTCCCCGCCGGCACGCCGCCCGAGATCGTGCGGGCGCTGCAGCAGGCGATGGCGAAAACGCTTGCGGACCCCGAGGTTAGCGGCCGCATCCGCGCCACCGGGCAGGAGCCGGTCGGCAGTCCGACGGCGGACTTCCAGGCGTTCTTCAAGTCCGAGGTCGCGCGCTTCGCCCAGGTCATCGAAGTGGCGAAGATTCCGAAGATCGATTGAACGGCCTGCGCTCGCCGCGGCGGGACGAAGCGCCATTTTTGAGCGAGAGACAATCATGAAACACCTGGCTGTCGCACTATCGGTTGCGCTTGCCGTATCAGCGCTCGCAGAGACCGCATCCGCGCAGACATATCCAAACCGCCCGATCCGAATGGTCGTGCCTTACGCGCCCGGCGGCGGCGTGAGCGTCTACGCGCAATTGATCGGCAACAAGCTCAACGAAATCCTCAAACAGCCGGTGGTGATCGAAAATCGCCCCGGCGTCGGCGGCAACATCGGTTCCGAGGCCGTCGCGAAATCGCCGCCGGACGGCTACACCGTCCTGATCCACACCGCCGCGCTGGCGAGCGCCGGTCCTTTGTACAAGTCGCTGCCGTTCAATCCGTTGAAGGATTTCGCCCCCGTCACCAATGTGGTCGCAACGCAACTGATCCTGGCAGGCTCGCTCAAATCCACAGCTTCCACGCTTCCCGAGTTGATCGCCCAGGCCAAAGCCAACCCCGGCAAGCTCAACTACGCTTCGAGCGGGCGCGGCTCGACGTTGCATCTGTTCGCGGAGCTTTTAAAAGTCTCTGCGGGAGTCGACATCGTGCACATTCCTTATCGCGGTGATGCACCGATGATCACTGCTGTGATCGCGGGCGAGGTCCAGATGGCGTTTCTGCCTCAGGCAACCGGCCAGGGTGCGGTCCAGGACGGCCGCATGCGGGGTTTGGCCATTACCGGCACCAAGCGTTCGCCGCAACTGCCCAATACCCCCACGCTCCTGGAAGCCGGCGTCAAAGGCTTCGAAGTCGGCACCTGGACGGGAATTTGGATGCCTGCCGGCACACCGCCTGAGATCGTGTCGACGTTCCAGCAGGCAGTGGCGAAGGCACTGGCCGATCCAGCGGTGGCGGAACGCTTCCGGTCGTTCGGCGCCGAGCCGGTGGGAAACACGCCCGCCGAATTCGCCGAATTCTTCAAAGCCGATGTGGAACGCTACGCCAGGATCATCGAGCAGGCAAAGATCCCGAAACTTGACTAGCCGCATTTCGCGAATTGCTTCAGAACCATAGTGCATGGGCCAGTTTTCCATCGGGCAGTCAGTCACGCGCCGGGAAGACCCGCGCCTCCTCATGGGGCGCGGGCGCTACTACGACGACCTCAAGCTCGATGGGCAGCTTCACGCTGCGATCCTGCGCTCGCCGCACGCCCACGCCGACATCCGCAGTATCGACGCGCGCGCGGCGCTGCAGATGCCTGGCGTGCACGCGGTATTGACCGGCGTGGACTATCAGGCCGACGGCATCGGCACCATGCCGTCGATGGCGCCTTACAAGCGCCGCGACGGCTCGGCGATGTACCTGCCGCACCGGCCCGCGATCGCGGTCGGCCGAGCCATGCACGTCGGCTATCCGGTCGCAGTGGTGATCGCCGACACGCTCGACATCGCGCGCGACGCCGCCGAGCGGGTCGTCGTCGACTACAAGCCGCTGCCGGCCGTGGTGTCGGCGGAAGCTGCATTCCAATCCGGCGCGCCGCAGCTCTATTCGGATTGCCCGAACAACGAGGCCTATTTCTATCAGGCCGGCGACAAGGCCGCGACCGAAGCGGCCTTCGCCAAAGCCGCGCATGTGGTGCAGCAGCGGCTTGTGATCAACCGCGTCACCGCCAACACGCTGGAGCCACGCGGCGTAACCGGCGTCTACGACCCAGGTACCCGCCGCTACACATTGCATTGCGGATTCCAGCGGCCATGGCTGTTCCGCAACGCCATCGCCGAGGCGACGCTGAAAATCCCCGAGGCCGACCTGCGCCTCATCACCGGCGACATCGGCGGTTCTTACGGCCTGCGCGGATCGGTCTATCCCGAGATCATCCTGATGCTGTGGGCGGCGAAGCGTGTCGGCAAACCGGTGAAATGGATCTGCACCCGCAGCGAAGCCCACATCAGCGACGACGATGCGCGCGACAACATCGTGGACGCAGCGTTGGCGCTCGACGGTGACGGGAGGTTTCTGGCGCTGAAGATCCGGAGCTTCGGCAATCTCGGCGCCTTCGTGTCGTTCCGCGGCGCGATGCCGCCGGTGGTCAACATCGGCACCGTGTGCGGGGTCTATACGACGCCATCGGCATACGTAGCGATCTCGGGCATGCTGACCAACACGCACTGCACGTCGCCCTATCGCGGCGCAGGGCGGCCCGAAGCGTCCTACATGATCGAGCGGCTGATCGATATCGCCGCCGACGAAATGCGAATCGATCCCTCGGAGCTGCGGCGGCGCAACACCATTCCGCCTACGGCCATGCCATACAAGACGCCGCTCACGTTCACCTACGACAGCGGGCGCTTCGAGGAGAACATGGACCGCGCGCTCAAGCTCGCGGACTGGAAAGGCTTTGAGAAGCGGCGGCAGGCGGCGGCCAAGCGCGGCAAGCTGCGCGGTATCGGCCTCTCCAACACCATTGAGCAGGCCGCCGACGCGACCATCGAGACCGCCGAAATCCGCTTCGATCCTCTCGGCGGCGTGACCTTCGTCACCGGCTCGATCAGCCACGGCCAGGGCCACGCAACGGTGCAGACCCAGATGCTGGTCGACCGGCTCGGCGTCGATCCCGACCGCATCACCTTCATCCAGGGCGACACCGACGCGGTCGCCTTCGGCATGGGCACCGGCGGCTCGCGCTCGACCACGATGAGCGGCGGCGCAATCGTTCTGGTCGCGGACAAGGTGATCGCCAAGGGCAAGAAGCTCGCAGCGCACATCCTCGAAGCCTCCGAAGGCGATATCGAATTCAAGGAAGGGCGCTTCGCCATCGCAGGCACCGACCGCGGCGTCGGCATCCACGAGGTCGCGAAGGCTGCGTTCCGGCTGGAGAAGCTGCCGCGCGGTATGGAGCCGGGCCTTTACGAGACCGCAACCTACAAGGCCAATTCGGGCAACTTCCCGAACGGCGCGCATGTCTGCGAAGTGGAGATCGATCCCGACACCGGCGAGACGCAGGTCGTCGGTTATTGGGTGGTGGACGACGTCGGCACCGTGATCAACCCGATGCTGGTCAAGGGCCAGATCATGGGCGGCATCGCGCAGGGCATGGGCCAGGTTCTGATGGAGGACAAGGCCTACGACGAGCAGGGCCAGGTCGTCAGCGGGTCGTTCATGGACTACGCCATGCCGCGCGCGGAGCACTTCTGCCCGGTGGTCATCGAGGACAACCCGGTGCCGACGCCGACCAATCCGCTCGGCGTGAAGGGCGCGGGCGAAGCGGGCACCGTCGGATCGCTGTCGGCGGGCACCAACGCCATCGTCGACGCGCTGTCGGAGTTGGGGATCAAGCACATCGACACACCGTGCACGCCGTACCGGGTGTGGAAGGCAATCCGGCAGGCATCAAGCTGACGGCCGGCACCATGCCCAAGCCCAAGCGCATCGACCGCGAACGCTGCTTCGGCGCCATCGTCGACGTTCAGGAGTTCTTTCTGAAGCCGCTCGGCAAACGGGAGCGGCCGGACCTCGTCGCCAACACGGCCCACTTCGCGCGGCTAATGAGCCACTACAATATCCCCATCGTCGCAACGCTGGAGCGACCCGTCGACGTGAAAGGCCCTATCCCTCAGGAGATCGTCAGACACCTGGGCAAAGCCAAAATCTTCGAGAAGGACTATTTCGACCTGACCAGAGAGCGGCCGATCGCAGCGTATTTATCGCGCCTTCGGAAGAAGCAGGCTATCGTCGCCGGCTGCGAGACCGACGTTTGCATCCTGCAGTCCTGTCTCGGCCTGCTGGAGCGCGGCTATGACGTGTTTGCGGTGGACGAGCTGCTGTTCTCGTCCTCGCGGAACACCAGCGCGGCGATCGCGCGGCTGGAGGCGGCGGGCGTCGTGCTCGTCACCTACAAGACGCTGTACTACGAGCTCATCGAAGCCGTGCAGAGCGCAACCGAACGCGTCGGACGCTTCGCGCCGCCACCGCTCGACCTGCCCGACACGGCGCTGTAGCCGCCGAGCGGCTACGCCGCGATCTTGACGTACTCGAACTCGCCCGGCCGATTGTCGATGCCGACCTTCGGCGGCGCAATCCAGCTTGCGAACTTGCCGGGCTCCGCGACCGGCTTGGTCAGCGACACGATAAAATCGCCGTCGGCCGCGGTCGGCAGATATTTGTCGCGGTTCTTGTCCCAGGCCGCCTTGTCGATCACCCGCCCGTCCGGCGTCACATGCGCGTCGCGGAATTCGCCGATGTGGCGATGAAAGCCGACATGCGAAAGCTTCAGCTCGAACTGGACGCCGGTGCGCTCGATGATCTTGTTGAAGCGGCCGATGCCCTTCTGGCAGTCGCCGGTGTAATCGTCGCGCAGCCGCATGTTGATCGCGGTCAGCGCCGGCTCGTCGATGCGCCTGATCTGACCGTCGACCATCTTCAGGACCGGATAGGTCGCGCTCTCCAGCTTGTGGTCGTCCTCGATCGCGGTCTCGCGGAAGCGGCCCTTGAGCCCCGCATTGAAGGCGTTGGCGGCGTTCGTCGAGACCTCGGAGCCGAACAGGTCGAGCGTCAGCGAATAGTGCAGGTTGAGCTTCTTCTGGATCGTCGGCAGATCGATGACGCCGAGCGCGCGCACGCGCTCGATGTCGTGCGGGTCCTCGAGGCCGGCCGCCTTCATCGCCTCGCAGGTGCGTTGCACGGTGCGGCCGATACCGGTCTCGCCGACGAACATGTGGTGCGCCTCTTCCGTCAACATGAAGCGGCAGGTGCGCGACAGCGGATCGAAGCCAGACTGTGCAAGGCTTTCGAGCTGCATCTTGCCGTCGCGGTCGGTGAAAAACGAGAAGCAGAAGAACGACAGCCAGTCCGGCGTCGCCTCGTTGAAAGCTCCGAGCATGCGCGGCTTGTCGGTGGAGCCGGAGCGGCGGCGCAGCAGTTCCTCGGCCTCCTCGCGGCCGTCGCGGCCGAAATACTTCTGCAGCAGATAGACCATCGCCCAGAGATGCCGGCCCTCCTCGACGTTGACCTGGAACAGGTTGCGCATGTCGTAGAGCGAGGGCGCGGTTTTGCCGAGATGGCGCTGCTGCTCGACCGAGGCGGGCTCGGTGTCGCCCTGAATCACGATCAGCCGGCGCAGCAAGGCGCGGTATTCGCCCGGCACCTCCTGCCAGACCGGCTCTCCGTAGTGCTTGCCGAACGGAACGGTGCGCCCTTCCTCGTGCGGCGCCAGCAAAATGCCCCAGCGGTATTCCGGCATCTTCACATAGTCGAACTTGGCCCAGCCCTTGGGATCGACCGACACCGCGGTGCGGAGATAAACGAGCGACTCCTGGAAGCCCTCAGGCCCCATATCCTTCCACCAGTCGAGATAGCCCGGATGCCAGCTCTCCAGCGCGCGCAGCACGCGGCGGTCCTCGGAGAGGTTGACGTTGTTCGGAATCTTTTCGCGGTAGTCGACGTCGATGATGTCGTTCATCGCAATCTCCTTGTTCTTTTCCTTGCTAGACGCGCTTCATGTCGAACGCGGCCTTCTGACCGGTGCCGTAGCGCCGCAGCGCGCCCGCCTCGCCGACGGCGTTCGGACGCTGGAAGATCCAGTTCTGCCAAGCGGTCAGGCGCGCGAAGATTTTCGTCTCCATCGTCTCCGGCCCGCCGAAGCGAAGGTTGGCCTCCATGCCGGTCAGCGCATCGGGCGAAAAGCTGGTGCGCTCCTCCAGGAACACCCGGATCTCGTCGTCCCAGTCGATGTTGTCGGGCGCGAAGGTAACGAGGCCGAGGCCGAGCGCTGCTTCGGCGTCGAGCATTTCGCCTACTATCGCGCTTGCGCGCTCGACCAGTTGCGGCTCGGCGAGGAAGCGCGTCGCAAGCCGCGTCAGCCCGTTTGACATCGGATAGGAACCGAAGTTCAGCGCGGACAGCGCGACCGGCGCCGGTGGACGATTGTCGCCGTCGAGCGTGCCATCCAGCATGTAGCTGCGGTCGGAGGCGAAGATCAATTCGGCCAGCGTGCCGGCGAAGCATGAGCCCGGCTCGATCAGCGCAACCAGCGAGCGCGAGGTGAGATCGACGCGCTTGAGCACGCGCTTCCATTTGAGCAGGATTTCGCGCGCCAGCCAGTGCGCCCTGTTGCTTTCGAGGAACGCGTCATAGGCCAGCACCGCGGCGGGATCGCCCTCCGACTTGAACACGATCACCGCAACCTCGGGCTCGTTCAGCCGGATATCGAGGATGGAGTCGTCAAGCTCGCGCGCCAGCGCCAGCGGCCAGAACGCCGCGCCCTGCCCCTCCATCGCTTTTGCATCGGCGGGCGGCGCTGCTTCGGGACCGCGCAGCGTGACGGCGGCGACGCGGTCGGCGATTTCGACGGTCACGTGTTGGTACGCCCTGCCCTTGCCGTTGGCGCGCACATCGAGCGGCGTAAGCGCGACGCCCTTGGCATCCACGGGCCGGTCGGACTTCGCAGCGAACTCGCGCGCCCGCGCGGCCACCGCGTCTTCCAGCCTGCTATTGGGCACCACCTCATCGACCAGCCGCCAGTCGGCCGCGCGCTTGCCCTTGATGCCCTCCTCCGTGGTGCAGAACACGTCGGCGTGGTCGCGGCGCACCTTGCGCTTGTCGGTGACGCGGGTGAGCCCGCCGGTGCCGGGCAGCACCGCGAGCAGCGGAAGCTCCGGCAGCGACACCGTCGAGGAGCCGTCGTCGGTCAGGATGATATGGTCGGCGGCGAGCGCCAGTTCGTAGCCGCCGCCGGCGCAGGAGCCGGAGACGACGCAAATCATGCGCTGGCCGGAATTATCGCTCGCATCCTCGATGGCGTTGCGGGTTTCGTTGGTGAACTTGCAGAAGTTGACCTTGTGGCCGTGGGTCGAGCCCGCGAGCATGCGGATGTTGGCGCCGGCGCAGAACACCCGCGGCTTGCCCGAGCGCAACAGGATGACCTTCACGCCGGGGTGCTCGAAGCGCAGCCGCTCCAGCGCGTCGGCAAGCTCGATGTCGACGCCGAGATCGTAGGAGTTGAGCTTGAGCTGATAGCCCTCGAACAGCGGCGCGTTCTTGTCGACATCCATCAGGAGCGTCGCAACCTCTCCGTCGAGCTTGAGCTTCCAGTGCCGGTAGCGCGACGGTTCGGTCCGGAAGTCGATCCGCGACGCACCGTTCGCAAGTTTGTGCCGGGCTTCGGCCATGGCGTTCATCCCTTCATCCACGGCGTCACAAGTTTCACGAGCTTTGCGAAACTCTGCTGTACGGTCGCACCCGAAGTATCGAGCGTCGCCTCGGCGCGCGCATAGTCGGCGCGGCGTGCTTCGAGGATCGCGACCAGATCGGCCATCGCCTCGCGATTCTTCGCCATCGGGCGGAAATCGCCCTGCTTGACCACGCGGCTCATATGCTCGTCGGGCCGCGCGCTCACCCAGACTGTATGCGTTCGTCGCAGCAGGAGCCCGTAGGTATCCGGGTTCGACACGATCCCGCCGGCCGTTGCGATCACGGCCTTGTCGTGTTCGTCGACGACGCGCTGGAGGCATTCCCGCTCGTAACGGCGAAACGTCGCGAGCCCCGACATCTCGATCAGCATCGGCACGCTCGCGCCGTAGGCCTGCTCGACCATGCGGTCGAGCTCAACAAACGGGCAACCGAGCTTGTCCGCCAACATTTTGCCCAGCGTCGACTTCCCCGCGCCGCGCAGGCCGACCAGTGCGACGCGCCGTCCCCGGTCGCTTGCGGCGGAGCGGCCGGTTTGACGCTCGATCAGATCGGCGATTGCCGGCAGCTCTTCCGGCGGCAGGCGGCCGAGCAAGTCGACCATGCGCGCGTAGGCCGCCGAGCGTGCGCCGGACAGCGGCAGAAGGTCGGTCATCGGCAGTTCCAGCGCGTCCGCGACTGCGCGCATCACCAGGACGGACGGATTGCCGGTGCCGCTTTCGATTTGCGCCAGGTAGCGCTCCGACGTGGCGGACTCCTGTGCGAGCTGGCGGCGCGACATGCCGCGCTTGGCGCGGCCCTGCCGCACCAGCCGGCCGATCTCGGCCGCAAACGCCGCGTCGGCACGCTCCGCGGACGAAGCCGCGGCGTCCGTCCGCTCGCGCTCGATGGTCCTGCCTGTGGCCATGACGTCCCTCTGCGGTATTCTGCACTATAATTCATGTGTGATAGTGCAGGCAAGGCCGAAGGACGCCCGCCCGGAAAAGTCCGTCCGGACCCTGCTTTACCGCCCGCCTGCAGCCCGCAGGCTCTCTCGTTCGCGCAGCAGGTGCCCGGCAAATTCGGCGATGGCCTTCAGCGTGATCTCCGGAGCCTCGCGGTGCGGCACATGCTTGATGTCCGGCACCAGCAGCGCGTCGACCGGGCAGTAGCATTCCTCGCGCGCGATTTCGATCTGGCGCGCCGTGCCGTAATGATCGTGTTCGCCCTGGACAATCAGGATCGGCACGCGGACATAGGCAAGTTCCTCCTGAATGTCCCAGGCGTGGAAGTCATTATTCATCCATACGTCGGTCCAGCCCCGCACCGTCGCGTCGGCGTCGTCGTGCCAGCGCGAAAATCGCGCGCGCAGGTCGGTGGTGTCGTAGCTGTGCCGGATCTCGCGGATCGAGGCGATGGTCACATCCTCGACGATGAAATGCGGCGCCATCAGCACGAGCCCGCTGACGCGATGGTCCTGCACGCTGCCGCCGTAAATCGCGGCGATCGATGCTCCATCGCTGTGACCGACCAGCAATCCCTTTTGGAAACCGATGGCGTTGAGCACCCGCGGCAGTATCTCGCGCGCCTCCACGTGCATGAAGTCGAGCTTGCGAGGTAGTGTCGCCGGGCTGGAGCGGCCGTAGCCGACGCGCGAATAAGCGAAAACGCCGCAGCCGGCCGCAGCCGACAGCCGCTCGGGAAAGTCGCCCCACATCTCGGAACAACCCAGACCTTCGTGCAGCAGCACCAGCGTCGGCGCAGCGTAGGGTTCCGGACCCGCAAAACGGTATTCCAGCCGCAATGGCGGAAGTTCGAGGAAGCCCTTGTCGGACAGTTGCGTCATATCCCCAGATACTGGTGCTGGATTTCCGGCGCCGCGGCGAGTTCCTTGGACGTCCCGACCCACACCACCCGGCCACGCTCGATCAGATAGTGCCGGTCGGCGATGCGCGTCAGGGCCTCGACGTTCTTGTCGATCACCAGAATGGACTGGCCGGCCGCCTTGAGCTGCGAAAGGCACTGCCAGATTTCGGCGCGGATCAGCGGCGCAAGCCCTTCGGTCGCCTCGTCAAGGATCAGCAGCCGCGGGTTGGTCATCAGCGCGCGACCGATCGCCAGCATCTGCTGCTCGCCGCCCGACAATTGATTGCCCATGCTGCCGAAGCGCTCGGCGAGCCGAGGAAACAGCGCGCAGACCTTGTCGAGCGTCCAGGGATCGGCGGCAGCCGTCCGGTTGGCTGCGGTCGCGACCAGGTTCTCGCGCGTGGTGAGGTTGGGGAAGACCTGGCGCCCCTCTGGCACAAGGCCGACTCCAAGCTGGGCGACACGATAGGACGGCAGGCCGCGGATTTCGGCGCCTTCGAACCTGATCGAGCCCGCCATCGCCGGCGTCAGCCCCATGATCGAGCGTACTGTCGTGGTCTTGCCCATGCCGTTGCGGCCCATGAGTGTCACCATCTCGCCGGGCGCGACTTCGAGCGATATGTCGAACAGCACCTGGCTCAGTCCGTAGCAAGTCTCGATCTTTGCGACCTCCAGCAGACGGTCAGCCATGGGTCGCCCCCAGGCCGGCTCCTTGCGCCTGCACCACCTCCTGTTCGCCAAGGTATGCCTGCCGCACTTCCTCGTTGGCGCGGATGTCGGCGGGTGCGCCGGAAGCAATGACGCGGCCGTAGACCAGCACCGTGATGCGGTCGGCAAGCGCAAACACCGCCTCCATGTCGTGCTCGATCAGCAGAATGGTCAGTTCCTGCTTCAGTTCGCGCAGCGTCTGCACCATTCGCGCGGACTCTTCCGCGCCCAACCCCGCCATCGGTTCGTCGAGCAGCAGCAGCCGCGGCCTCGACGCCAGCGCCATGGCGATTTCAAGCTGGCGCTGCTCGCCGTGCGAGAGGCTGGACACGATCACATCGGCGCGGCCTTCGAGTCCGACGCGCTTGAGAGCCGCGCGTGCAGGATCGCGCAGTTCGCTTTCGGCGCGGGCGTTGCGCCAAAACCGGAACGAATGCCCGGCGTGCGCCTGGACCGCCAGCGCGACGTTGTCGAGCGCGGTGAAATCGCGGAACAGCGACGTGATCTGGAACGAGCGCGCGAGCCCCAGCATGCTCCGGTCGTAGACCGGCAGCGCGGTGATGTCCCTGCCGTCGAACGCGATGCGGCCGGAATTCGGCGCAATCTCGCCTTGCAACTGGCCGATCAGCGTGGTCTTGCCGGCACCGTTCGGACCGATGATGGCGTGCAGTTCGCCGGCACTTACGTCGAGCATGATGTCGTCGGAGGCGACCACGCCGCCGAACCGCTTGGTCAGGCCGTCGACGCGAAGCAGCGGCTCAGCCATTGCGCGACCTCGCGATCAGTCCATCGATGCCGCCACGCGCGAACAGCACGATCAGCAGCAGCATCGGACCGAGGATCAATTGCCAGTATTCCTTGGCCGCGGCGATCTCCTTGCCGGTGAAGACGTGCGTGACGAGGCCGATGAGATGCGGCAGCGTTTCTTCGAGCACCAGCAGCGCGACGGCACCGATCACCGGCCCGAACACGGAGCCCATGCCGCCGAGCACCGCCATCACGATCAGATCGCCCGAGCGGGTCCAGTGCATGAGCTGCGGGCTGATGAAATTGGTGTGGTTGGCGAGCAGCACGCCTGCAAGCCCGCAGATCAGTCCCGCGATCACGAAACAGATCAGCTTGTAGCGGAACGTCGGAAATCCGATCGCGTTCATCCGCCGCTCATTGGATCGCGCGCCCTGAATCGCCATTCCAAAACGCGAATTGACCATGCGCCAGACCAGGTAGACGGTCGCAAGCAACAGCGCGAGGCACAGGTAGTAGAAGAACGTCCGGTTCGACAGGTTGATCAGGCCGCCGAACTCGCTGCGGCGCTGGATCGTCAGCCCGTCGTCGCCGCCGTATCGGTCCAGGCCGTTGGCCACATAGTAGACCACCTGCGCGAACGCCAGCGTGATCATGATGAAATAGACGCCGCGCGTGCGCAGGCTCAGTGCGCCGACGCCGAGCGCGAACAGCCCCGACAGCGCGATTGCCAAGGGCCATTGCACGAAGCCCGAGTCGATGCCCTCCTTGGCGAGGATGCCGACCACATAGCCGCCGATGCCAAGATACGCGGCATGGCCGAAGCTCACCATGCCACCAAAGCCCATGATCAGGTTCAGGCTGACCGCCGCGATCGCGAGGATGATGATGCGGGTAAACAGCGTCATCATGAAGGTGTTGCCGGTCGTCGCCGCGTAGACCGGCACGAGCATAAGGAACGCGATCATCGCGACCACGACGGCGTTGCGGGCTGTCAGATGTGTCGTCATTTGTTGGACGCCGGAAACAGACCTTCCGGCCGGAACACCAGCACGGCCGCCATCAGCGCGTAGATCAGCATCGACGAGAGCGCGGGTCCGGCGCTCGATCCCGCGCTGTAGCTCAGGAATGCCCGCACCAGATCGGGCAGGAACGCACGGCCCATGGTGTCGATCAGGCCGACCAGGACGGCGGCGACGAAAGCGCCGCGGATCGAGCCGATGCCGCCGATGATGATAACTACGAAGGCCAGGATAAGGATGTTCTCGCCCATGCCGATCTGCACGAACGCGAGTGGCGCCTGGATCATGCCGGCAAAGCCCGCGAGCGCAGCGCCAAGCCCGAACACAAGCGTGTAGAGCAGCTTGATGTTGACGCCGAGTGCACCGACCATTTCGCGGTTCGACGCGCCGGCGCGGATCAGCATGCCAATGCGGGTGCGCATCACCAAGACGTAGAGCAGAAGACCGACCGCGAGCGTCGAAAGGATGATGACCAGCCGGTAGAGCGGGTAAAACACGCCGGGCAGGACCTGCACCGCGGTCAACATCTCGGGCGGCAGCGAAATCGTCAGACCCGCCGGCCCCCAGATCAGCCGCACCAGTTCGTTGAAGAAGATCAAAAGCCCGAATGTGCCGAGCACGTGATCGAGATGATCACGGCCGTAGAGCGGCCGGATCGCGATCATCTCCATAACCATTCCGGCGACAAGCGTCGCGACGATTCCGAGCGCAATTCCGAGAACAAAGCTGTCGGTCACTTCGATGAGCGTCGCCGCGAAATAGGCGCCTAGCATGTAGAGCGAGCCGTGCGCCAGGTTGACGAGGTCCATGATCCCGAAGATCAGCGTCAATCCCGCCGCCAGCAGGAACAGCAGCATGCCCAATTGAATGCCGTTCAGGGATTGCTCGATGAGATAAAGCATGATGTCGGCTTCGCGGCCCGCCCCGGTGCCTGCAAGGATGAGGCCACAGGCCCCCGCAAAAGAAAAGACGGCAGAAGCACGCTGCTTCTGCCGTCTTCGTCAGATCAGTCGATCACCACCGCATCGGGCACTTCTGCCAGTGCTTGTCCTGATCGTTCTCGACGATGGTCGCGACGGTCTTGAGCCGGATCTCGTTGCCTTCCTTCACCGGCTCCTGCAGGTAGAAGTTCTGGATCGGGATGTGGTTCGGTCCGTATTTGAACTTGCCGCGAACCGACGGGAAGTTCGCCTTGCGCACTTCGTCGCGCATCACGTCTTTCTTGGTCAGATCGCCCTTGGCGGCCTTGACCGCCGCGTCGAGCAACGCCACCGCGTCGTAGGTCTGCGAACCGTAGAACGCCGGGTCGGCCTTATGACGCGCGCGATAGTCGTCGACATAACGCTTGTTCGTCGGGTTCGGCAGGTCGCGCACCCAATGCTGCGCGCCGGGAATGCCGAGCGCGAGGTCCTTGAGCCGCGGCAGCGACAGCGAGTCGATGGTGAACGCGGTGTAGAGCGGAATTTGGCCCTTCAAACCCGATTGCGCGTACTGCGTAATGAACTGGATGCCGGGGCCGCCCGGATAGAACGCGAAGATCGCGTCGGGCTTGGCCTGGCGCGCCTTCGACAGCTCGGCGGAGAAGTCGAGCTGCGTCGGCCACACCGTCAGCTCGCGGCCGACGATCTTGCCCTTGAAGGTCGCGGAGACGCCTTCCAGCATGTCCTTGCCGGCGGCGTAGTTCGGACCGATCAGGAACGCAGTCTTGACGCCCTTCTGATTCATGTAGGTGCCGACCGCCTGCGGCGTCTGGTCGTTGTTCCAGGAGGTCGAGAACACGTACTGCGAGCAGAGCTCACCGGAGAGCTGCGACGCGCCGGCGTTGGTGATGACCGTGAAGGTCTTGGAATCGACGATCGGCTTCAGCGAAGCCAGCATCACGTTCGACCAGATATAGCCGACGAGGAAATCGACCTTGTCGGACTCGATCAGCTTCTGGGTTTTCTGCACGCCGACTTCCGGCTTGATCTGGTCGTCCTCGTAGATCACCTCGACCGGCATGCCGCCGATCTTGCGGCCGTGATGGTCGAGCGCCAGCTCGAACGAGTTGCGCATATCGTTGCCGATCGCGGCGACCGGACCGCTGAACGTGCTGACGAAGCCGATCTTGATGGTCTTCTGCTGCGCCACGGTCGGGACCGTGACGCCGATGGCCAGCGCGGCGACTGCGCAGCCGGCAAGCAACATGTGTTTCATGGCACTGAACCTCCGGATGTCGTGACTGGCGGTGAGACTAACGCGCCCCCGCCTCGGCGCGCAATTTGAACCGCTGAATCTTGCCGGTCGCGGTCTTGGGCAGATCGCCGCGGAATTCGATCCAGCGGGGGTATTTGTAGGGCGCAAGCGCCGATTTGACGTGGTCCTGGAGACCCCGCGACAGGGAATCGCTGGCCTTTTCCTGGGACTTCAGCACCACGAAGGCCTTGGGCTTGGTCAGCCCGTCGGCATCGAGCCAGGCCACAACGGCCGCTTCTAGGACATCAGGATGCGTGAGCAGCACGGCCTCGACCTCGAAAGGCGAGACGTACATGCCGGAAACCTTGAGCATGTCGTCGCGGCGGCCGCAGTAGACGAAATAGCCATCGTCGTCCTCGATGTACTTGTCGCCGGACCGGGTCCATTCGCCGAGGAAGGTGTTCCGGGACTGCTCGCGGTTGTTCCAGTACATCACCGCACCGGTCGGGCCGCTCACCAGCAGTTCTCCCATCTCGCCCTTCTTGACGGGCAGGCCGTCGTCATCCACGAGCTTGACGCCGTAGCCGGGAACCGGCTTTCCAGTGGTGCCGTATTTCACCTCGCCGGCACGGTTCGACAGGAAAATGTGCAGCATCTCGGTGGAGCCGATGCCATCGAGAATGTCGACGCCGTAGCGATCCAGCCAGCGCCTTCCGACGTCGGCCGGCAGCGCCTCGCCCGCGGACACGCAGCGGCGCAGCTTAACCTCCGAGCGTTGCGGAGCGCTGGGGCTTGCAAGGAACGCGGCGTAGAACGTCGGCACCGCGTAAAACACCGTCACCGGATGCTGGCGCAGCAGCGCCGCGACTCCGTCTGGCGTCGGCCGGTCGGCCATGAGCACTGTCGTGGCGCCGGCCGACATTGGAAACGTCATCGCGTTGCCGAGCCCATAGGCGAAGAACAGCTTGGCGACCGAATAGCAGACGTCCTTCTCGGTCAGTTCCAGATACGGTCCGCCGTAGAGATCGTCGGTCAGCTTCAGGTCGGCGTGCACGTGCACCGCGCCCTTGGGCTTGCCGGTCGAGCCAGACGTGTAGAGCCAGAACGCGATGTCGTCGCGCACCGTCGGCGCGGTGGCCGGATCGGGTTTGGCCTTGTCGATCAAGTCCTCGAAACGCTTGTGGTCTATAAGCACGTTCACGCGCGTCTTCGGCGCGCTATGCGAGTCGCTGCCGGACAAGATCACTGTCTCGAGGTCCGGCGCTTTGGAAATCAGCTTCTCGAACCGCGGATAGAGTGCGTCCGACACCACCAGCGCCCGCGCCCGGCTGTCTGACAGCATGAAGCGGTAGTCGTCCTCGGTCATCAGCGTGTTGACGGGCACCGCCACCACGCCGGCTTTCAGGCAGCCGAGGAAAGCGGTCGGCCAGTCGACGGTGTCGAGGAGACAGATCAGCACGCGCTCCTCGCGCCGCACGCCGAGCGCGCGCAGCGCATCCGCGAACCGCGCCACCCGGTCGGCAAGCTGGCCGTAGGTCCAGGTTCCGCCCGCGTCGACGAAGGCAGGCTTGTCAGCGCGGCCAGCCTTGAGATTGCGGTCGAGAATATCGGCGGCGAAATTGTAGTCGCGCGGAATTTCCGCGCTGGACGCGTCAAGCGTCCGCCCGGAAGCGGCGGCTTCAAGTGCCTGGGCCATGTCCATCCCGCTACGGCCTCTTGTCGTTGCCGTCACCGGCCGCGGGAGATGCCGTACGCTCCCAACATGCAGTATCATGCATAACGCCGACGCGCTGACAACCCCGAAGGCGCGCCGGACCTGCGCCCTCGGGTTGCCCACTCCTCGTTTCATGCATTATAATGCATGTCGCGGGACGGACTGCTTCGCCGCCGCAGGCGCCGCCGGATCGGCGGGATGACGAAATTCCGGGATGGCGGGCGCGATGGAACCGACTGGAAATGCGGGAACTGCCGCGGATGCACTGCGCAAGCAGCATGTGATCGATCCGGAAATCTGCATCCGGTGCAACACCTGCGAGGAAACCTGCCCCGTCGATTCGGTCACCCACGACGACAACAACTATGTCGTCGATGCCGACAAGTGCAATTTCTGCCTCGACTGCATCTCGCCCTGTCCGACCGGCGCCATCGACAATTGGCGCGTGGTGAACGCCGCCTACAGCCTGGACGACCAGTTCGGCTGGAGCGAACTGCCCGCCCAGCCTGAGGTCCGGGCCGGCGCGCCGGACGAAGCGGCCGACGACGAGGCGGGACGCCTGATCGCCGAAGCGCATCGCGGCGCGGGCGGCAGGAGCATCGCGCCGGCATCGGCCGCCGAGCCGAGAATCAACCTCTACAACCGCCAGCGCCCGGCGATTGCGACCGTGACCGGCACCTTCCGCCTCACCGCGCCCGACGCCGACAACGACGTGCGCCACGTGATCCTGGATTTCGGCGACACCGCTTTTCCCGTCCTGGAGGGCCAGAGCATCGGCATCGTCGCGCCGGGCGCGGACGGAAGCGGCGCTCCGCATCGCGTCCGGCTTTACTCGGTCGCGAGCCCACGCGACGGCGAGAAGCCCAACGCCAACAATCTCGCGCTCACGGTCAAACGCGAGCCGAACGGCGTCTGCTCCAACTATATCTGCGATCTAAAGAAGGGCGACCGCGTTCAGGTGACGGGGCCGTTCGGCGCGACATTCCTGATGCCGAACGATCCGTCCGCCAACATCCTGATGATCTGCACCGGCACCGGCTCGGCGCCGTTCCGCGCTTTCACTGAGCGCCGGCGGCGTGTCATGCGGGACGCGCCCGGCCGCATGATGCTGTTTTTCGGCGCGCGGCGGCCGGAGGAGCTTCCGTACTTCGGCCCGCTGCAGAAGGTGCCGGAAGGCTTATTGCGCAAGCACTTCGCCTATTCGCGCGTTCCAGGCCAGCCGAAGGTATACGTGCAGGACCTGATGCGGCAGAAAGCGGACGAGGTCGGCATCCTGCTGAGGCATCCGCAGACGCATGTCTACCTGTGCGGCTTGCGCGGAATGGAAAACGGCGTCGATGATGCCCTTGCCGCGATCTACGGCAATGGAGGCGCCGAATGGGCGGCGTTGCGCGCCCACATGCGCGCCGATGGCCGCTATCACCTGGAGACATACTGACCGAAGTGCGCCCCGCGTCCCGGTATTTACACGCAGCACGGCGGTCCGACATATAGCGCCGCGAACGGGAGCGACGCATGAAGGCCGCGGTGATTCTGGAGGGCGGGCGCCTGCCGGTCTACGGAGACTTCGAGGAGCCGAGCCCCCTCGACGGCGAGCAGCGCATCGCGGTCAGCGCCGCAGCCCTCAGCCCCGTCGTCAAAGGCCGAGCCTCCGGCGCGCACTACAGTGCACCGGGCACCTATCCGTTCATCGCCGGCATGGACGGTGTCGGGCGGATGGACGACGGCCGCCGCGTGTACTTCATCCTGCCGCGCGCGCCTTTCGGGGCCATGGCCGAGCGCACCGTGTGCGCTGCGGCGCAGTGCGTGCCGGTGCCGGACGCCGTGGACGACATCACAGCCGCGGCCCTGCCCAATCCCGGCCTCGCATCGTGGGCGGCACTGCGCGAACGCGCGCGGTTCGTTCCTGGCGAGACCGTTCTGGTCAACGGCGCAACCGGAACCTCGGGACGCCTCGCGGTGCAGATCGCAAAGTATCTCGGCGCGAAGACGGTCATTGCGGCGGGACGCAACGCGTCTGCGCTGGAATCGCTGAAGGGCCTCGGCGCAGACGAGACTGTCGTCCTGTCCGAGGACGCCGACGAACTCGATCGCGCCTTCAAGGTGCAGTTCGCCCGCGGCATCGACGTCGTTCTCGATCTCCTGTGGGGCAAGAGTGCGGAGCGCATTCTCGTGGCGGGCGTGAAGGCCGGCGAGGAAGGCGTGCCGATCCGCTTTGTGCAGATCGGCCATTCGAGCGGCGCAGCGATCAATCTGCCGGCGCAGGCGATCCGCTCGGCCGCGGTGGAGATCACCGGCAGCGGGCTTGGCAGCATTCCTCTGCCGCGCATCGTTGCCGTGATGGCGGAAATTTTACAGGCCGCAGCCCGTCACCGCTTCGAATTCGCTACCGAGGCCGTCCCGCTGTTCGACGTGGAAGGCGCCTGGAACAGACCGACCATGCCCCGCGTGGTGTTCACGACCGGCGGGAGCTGAGGCCGCCGGCTTGCCGCACCGCAAACGGGGCTGCTGCCCACCGCGGCTGGCTTTGTGTCGGCCTTGCGACCACGGCCAAGGTTGTCGTAGCGAGAGCAGTCAATCGAGCGCCCGGAGCCGAACGCATGATCCTCAGCCGCGACCGCATCCTCACCACCCACGTCGGCAGCCTGCCGCGCAACGAGAAACTCTCTGACCTGCTGATGGCGCAGGAGGAGGGCAGGCTTGGCGACGCAAAAGTGCTGTCCGCCGAGATGGACAAAGCGGTGCGACATGTCGTCGAGGAGCAGGTCAAGGCCGGGATCGATATCGGCAACGACGGCGAGCAGGGCCGCATCGGCTTCCAGACCTATGTGCCGCAGCGCATGACCGGTTTCGCCGGCATATCGAAGCGGCGGCGCGGGCGCGAGTTCGAAGAGTTCCCGGAACTGCTCTCCTATCTGATGACGCGCTTTCCCAATCCCACCAAAAGCCAGCAGGGCGCGCCGGAAGCGCAGGCCGACATCAAGTACGTCGACCTGAAGCCGATCACCGAGGAAACCGCGCGGTTTAACCGCATTGCCGGCGAGCTCGGCGCATTCTCCGAACGGTTCATGACCGCGGCCTCGCCGGGCATCATCTCGACGACGATGCTCAACGCCTATTACGACTCGCACGACTCCTATCTCGACGCGATCGCGCGCGAGATGAGCAAGGAGTACCAAGCGGTGCACAAGGCGGGGCTGATCCTGCAAATCGACGCGCCAGACCTCGCGATGGACCGCGTGATGATGTACCGCGACCTCTCCGACGCCGAGTTCGTCAAGCGCTGCGAACGCCACGTCGCCGCGATCAACAAGGGCATCGAGGGCATCCCGCGCGACCGCGTGCGGTTGCATGTCTGCTTCGGCAACTGGGAAGGCCCGCACATCTACGACATCGCGCTGGAGAAGATTTTGCCGGCGCTCTATACGGCCAACGTCGGCGCGCTCTCGATCGAGTTTTCCAACCCGCGCCATGCACATGAATACGCTGCGCTGAAGAAGCATCCGTTGCCGAAGGACATGATCCTGATCCCCGGCGTGGTGGAATCCACGTCGAACTTCGTCGAGCACCCCGAAGTGGTGGCGCGGCGGATCGAGGACGCTGTCGCTGCCGTCGGCGACCGCGAGCGTGTCGTGGCCTCGACCGACTGCGGCTTCGGCACTTTTACCAAGCGCGAGTGGGTGATCGAGCCCGTCGTTTGGCTGAAGCTGAAATCGATCCGCGAGGGCGCGGACATCGCCTCGTCTCGGCTTTGGGGCAAGAAGATCGCATGAGCGGCCTCATCCTCTACGACTTCGGCAACTCGGTCTGCTGCCAGAAGGTCCGGATCGCACTGACCGAGAAAGGCCTGAGTTGGGAGCCGCGGCGCGTCGACCTGTTCAAGAGCGAGCAGTACGACCCGGAGTATCTCAAGCTCAACCCCAAGGGCGTGGTGCCGACGCTGGTGCACGGCGGGGTGCCGATCATCGAGTCGACGCTGATCTGCGAATATGTCGACGAGACCTTCCCCGACCCGCCGCTGATGCCGAAGGACGCCGCCGCGCGAACCCGCATGCGGCTGTGGAGCAAGTTCGTCGACGAGGGCCTGCACGACGGCGTCACCGAACTGAGCTTCTCGGCCATGTTCCGCGAGCGCATGCGGGCGATGACGCCGGAGATGCGGGCGAAGCGCTTCGCCAATGTCGGCGACCCGAGGCGCACCGACCGCTTCAAGTCGACCTACGAGTACGGCGTGCATTCGCCCTACGTGCTGCACGGCATCGCCGCCTACGAGCGCGCCTTCAAGCTGATGGAGCAGACGCTGTCCGAGGGCGGACCTTGGCTGCTCGGCGAACGGCCAACGCTCGCCGACATCAACCTGATGCCCTATGCCGCGCGGCTGCATAATCTCGGCCTGCTCGGCTGCTGGACCGAAGGCCGCCCAAACGTAGAGCGCTGGTGGGAGCGGGTGGCTGCCTGGCCGAGCTTCCGCCGCGGCCTGCACGACCTGATCTCCGAGCACGAACTGTCCGAGATGCGCTTGCACGGGCCGTCGATCCGGGACGCGGTGGCGGCAAAGGTCGCCGCATTGCGCACCGCCTGACCGCTAACCCAATTGCAGCAATGGCGGACGTCTGGGCGTGACGACTGAGGGAGGCCTCGTGCTATAAGGCTGTCATGCGACCGGGCCGCCTGGCCCCACCAATTCAAAGGAGCCCCCTATGGACGACATCACCAAGCGCGACCCACTGAAGATCACCGCCGAAGACATCAACCCGCGCTACAACTGGGGCCGTCACCTGCCCGTGCTGGGCACCATGGGCGTCGACTTCGAGGAGCGCGTCGACTACCGCCGCCTGCACCGCTACCGGCTCGGCCGCGCCCAGCAGGCGCTGGAGAAGTCCGAGCTCGGCGCGCTGCTGCTGTTCGACGACAACAACATCCGCTACGTCACCTCAACCAAGATCGGCGAATGGGCGCGCGACAAGCTTTCGCGCTGGGCGCTGCTGATCCGCGGCCAGGATCCGGTCCTGTGGGATTTCGGCTCCGCCGCCGTCCACCACAAGCTCTATTCGCCCTGGCTGCGCCCCGAGAACTGCAAGGCCGGCCTCGTCGGCCTGCGCGGCACGGTCGATCCGAAGTTCGGCCTGATGAAGCACCACGCCGAGGAAATGGCGTCGATGCTCAAGGCCGCCGGCGTCGCCAAGATGCCGATCGGCGTCGACATCATCGAACCGCCGATGATGTTCGAACTGGAGAAGGCCGGCGTCAAGGTGCAAGACGGCCAGCAGATCATGCTGAGCGCGCGCGAGGTGAAGTCGGCCGACGAGATCGCGCTGCTCAACCGCGCCGCGGCTATGGTCGACGGCGCCTACGACCTGATCAACGAGAAGCTGCGCCCCGGCGTGCGCGAGAACGACATCGTCGCCGACGTGAACCACTTCCTCTACACCCACGGGTCCGACGACGTGGAGGCGGTCAACGCCATCTCCGGCGAGCGCTGCAATCCGCATCCGCACAACTTCACCGACCGCATGATCCGGCCCGGCGACCAGTGTTTCTTCGACATCCTGCAGTCGTTCATGGGCTACCGGACCTGCTACTACCGCACCTTCAACGTCGGGCGCGCGACGCCCGCGCAGCACGACGCCTACAAGAAGGCGCGCGAATGGCTCGACAACGCCATCGACCGCATCAAGCCTGGCGCCAGCACCGGACACATCTGCGCGGCATTCCCGACGGCGTCCGAATTCGGATTCCCGGACGAGCTTTCGGCGTTCGGCCTGCAGTTCGCCCATGGCCTCGGCCTGAACCTGCACGAACGGCCGATCATCTCGCGCGTGGTGTCGGTCGATCATCCCACCGAGATCAAGGAAGGCATGGTGTTCGCGATCGAAACCTGGGCGCCGGCAACCGACGGCTATTCGGCCGCCCGCATCGAGGAAGAGGTCGTGGTCACCGACAAGGGCTGCAAGCTGATTTCGCTGTTCCCGGCCGAGGAACTGCCGATCTCGGCGAAGTACTGATCGCCGGGCCACGTTGGGCCGCGGCGCATCTAACGGGTGCGCCGCAGCCAGAAGTTCGGAGATTGGGAGGGCGCCATGAGACTCCTTTCGCTTGCGGCAATCGCGATTGGATCCACCTCGATCATGTCCACCCTCGCCCAAGCTGCAGAAATCCGCGCATTTGTCACGGGCGCGGCGCGGCCGGCGTTCACCGAACTGGTGCCGCGGTTCGAGCGCTCCACCGGACACAAGGTCATCGCCGAGTTCGGCCTGCCGCCCGCGCTGGTAAAGAGGGCCGACGCGGGCGAGCCGTTTGACGTGCTGATCCTGTCCTACGACATCGAACCGCTGATCAAGCAGGGCAAGCTCGCGTCCGGCACGCGCACCGTGCTGGGGCGCACCGGCGTCGGCATCGCGATCCCGCAGGGCGCGCCGAAGCCGAAATTCGGCAATGCCGACGAACTCAAGGGCTCATTGTTGGCGGCAAAATTCATCGCCACGTCGGGCGAAGGTTCGAGCGGGCGCTACGTGCTCACCCTGCTCGACCGGCTCGGCATCGCCGATCAGGTCAAACCGAAGATCAAGTCGGGCGCCTCTGGCGCCGCTGCAAAGCTGCTGGCTGGCCGCGAGGTCGACTTCGCCGTGATCGGCCTGCCGCCGGTTACGAACGTGCCGGGCGTGGAATGGCTCGGCTATCTGCCGGACAATCTGAACAGCTGGCTGCCGTTCACCGGCGGCGTCAATCCGAAGGCCAAGGAGCCCGCGGCGGCGCGCGACCTCCTCAAGTTCCTCACGACGCCCGAGGCGGTTTCGGTGTTCAAGGCCAAGGGCCTCGAACCGGCATCGTAGCCTTCGCCTCGCGCCATGCAGCCGCATCAGGCTCCGAAATACAATTCACCGAAGCTCGCCGCCGAAGCGCGCGCCCAGCGTCGCAAGGCGCTGTTCTGGATCGTAGTCGCCATACCGCTGTTGTTTATGTTCTTGTTGTTCGGCTACAGCGATCAGGCGCCCACAGCATTGCGCGACGCGATTGCGGCGATGGACCGGCAGCTCGGCTATCCGATCCTGACCGTGCTGAAGGCGATCGCCTCGCGATAACGGCGCGGAGTTCGTTGAAGGTTCGCGCCAGGCAAAGTTCCGCAGGGGAACTTGCGCAGCTGCACCGGAACTTGCGTGCACCGGCGCAAAATCTTGTGCGTAACCCGCGACGTGCACGCGCCCAGCATAAATCGATCACAATACGGATGTTCGATCTCTTGTCAGTCGATCAATGGGGTGGGGAATGAGAGTGATCGGTCAGTCGAGGATCCGCCGCTTCGTGTCGTTTGGTTGGGGGTTGCCGATCGCGGTCGCGGCCGGTTTTGTTTTGTCCGCGGTCGCGGCGGCGCAGCCGGCCGCGGCCCAGCGGGCCAACGCAGAGGAACTCTGCACGCCGGACGTGATGCGGTTATGCGGCGAGTTCATTCCGGACCGCGGGAGGATCGTCGCCTGCATGAAGCGCAAACGCTTCGCGCTGAGTCCGGGCTGCCGGCAGGTCTTCTCGCCGCCGAAAGCGAAGAAGCGCGTCGTTCGCAAGCGTGGGTAAGGGCGCGGGCGCGCGCGGCATCCCGCTGCGCGCGCCCGATGAGCTTGGAGCCTTTCCGGCTTTGATGAAATCAAAGCTGCGGTTCTGGTTTGTTACTTTGGCGCGTTTTCTTTACGCGAACCCGAATCCACTTCGCTCGAAAACGCTATAGTTCGCCAGTGCCGCGACTGCCTTACTGGCACATCGCCCGGCTGATGAACGTGACGGTCGAGCACTCCGCCTGCCGGCCGGACAGCAGCGCGCGCGGCGGGCACTCCTCGGCTTGCGTGAAGTCCATGCTCTTGCCGGATGCAAATCCGTGCTTGCGGCACAGCGCCTCGGCAGCAGCCAAACAATCCGGCGCGCCGTTCGGCGCGGTCACACAGCGCTCGCGGCCCGTCATGACGCGCGCGGTCGGCAATTTCACCACCGCGTCCACCGCGCTCTTGGTCGCCTCCGCAGCGCCTTTGCCGACCTCTCTGGCGCGGTCGCCGAGCTCCCGGCGGTTGGCCGCGGCCTCGTCGCCGAAATTGTCCATGCGCTCCTTGGCGCTGCGGAAATGCGACCGCACGTTGGCCGCGCCGCGATCGAAAAAGCGGCCGATCGATTCGAAGATTCCCGGCTGTTCCTGGCGCTGTTCCTGGCGCTGCGCCGGCTCCGCCTGGGCCGAAGCGTCGCGCGACGCCGCGGCCGCAACGCCGCATGCGATGGCTCCAACGATCACCAGTTTCCAGAAGCTGCGCATCGCGGGCGGCTCATCTTGCCGGTTGACGCTGTCGGACCATGCCGACGCCAGGCTCTCCACAACCGCACCGTTGTGCTTTCGTTCCACAGCATGGCGAAATTGAGGACGGGCGCGGCGCGGAATCGAAAGGCATTATAGCCGACGCGGTTCGGCAACACAGGCAATCAGGTCAGGAACTTGACTGCGGCGAACCCTCCGAAAAGCAGGAGGGTCGACACCGTCGCCACCAAGCCGAGCCGGCGTTCGATGAAAGCGCGGATCGGCGGACCGTAGGCGTACAGAAGTCCTGCGACCAGAAAGAAGCGCAGGCCGCGCGCCAGCACGCTCGCCACCGTGAACACGATGAGGTCGAGCTGGGTCACGCCGGACGCGATGGTAATGACCTTGTATGGAAACGGCGTGACGCCCGCGAAAAACACGATCCAGGCGCCCCATTCATTGTACCGGCCCGCGAATTGCGCGAATTCCCGGCCATATCCGTAGATTTCCAGCAGCGGCTTGCCGATCGCGTCGAACAGCAGCCATCCGATCAAATAGCCGGCCATGCCTCCCAGCACCGACGTAATCGTGCAGACTGTGGCGTAGAACCAAGCCCTGCGTCGGTCCGCCAACACCATCGGAATGAGCAAGGCGTCCGGCGGGATCGGGAAAAACGAGCTTTCGACGAACGACACGGTTCCAAGCGCCCAGGATGCCCGCGGGTGCGCGGCAAGGCGCATGGTCCAGTCGTAGAGGGCTCGGAGCATTGGTTATGGGGGCGGGCTGCGACGGCGCGAGGGTCTAGCACCCATCCGGCAGCCGCGTCGAGCCACCCTAGCGCCGCTTGGGAGCCCGGCGGCGGGCGTCCAGCATGACGACCTTACGGCGGCCGTTCGACTGCATCGGCTTCTTGGGAAGCTTCTCGGCCAGCCCGAACAGCCGTTCGCGCCGCGCCATCTCGCTCCAGACCTGCTCCGGTTTCACGCCGGCTTCGACCCAGAGCACCACGAGATTGTAGAGCAGATCGGCGCTTTCGCGGACCACCGCCTCACGCTCGCCGTTCATGGCGTCGATGACGACCTCGATCGCCTCCTCGGCGAGCTTCTTGGCCATCTTCTCGCGGCCGGCGCGCATCAGCCGCGCAGTGCGAGACACCTGCGGGTCGGCGTTTCGCGCCTCGACCACGTGCTCGTACAGCCGTCCCAGCGAATCAGCCATGGCAACAGGCATACACCCAACCGTGCCAATTGTCGGTTAACGCCGCGCACGCGCACGCAAAAGGGCGCCGCCCTGCGGCGACGCCCGGAGGTGGGTCACACTGGCCGCCAGAACGGCGGCTCTTATCGATAGTAGTAGTAGCGGTGGCCATAGTAGTGCGGCAGCGGGGGCGGCGGGCCGTAGTAGTGCGGATAGCCGCGATAATACCGGTCGCGTGCGGCGTCCGCCGCCGCCACGGCAGCAATGGTGCCAAACACGCCCAGCACGGCGCCGAGCACGGCACGATTGGCGTGGCTGTTGCCGCGGCGGCGCGAACTGAACTCCATGTCGCCGGACTGCGACACCGCCGGGCCTTGCTTGTTGACGGGAGCTGCCACGGCCGGCGTGAAGCTCACCGAGGTCAGCGCGATCGCGGCCGCCGCTGCGGCAGCGATGGCGCGATTACGGAAGACGGACATGATCGCACCTTTCGTTGGAGTCCCCCTGGGACCATCGGGGAACCAACGAGCAAGTTAGGCGCGCGTTCCGGCAAAACGACGCTCAGGAAAATGATGTTTTCGTAATGTAGCGGAACGCTCGTTCAGGTTCGCGAATGGCAGATCGGTTGCAATTAATACCACTTCACTCTTCCGCGCTGAGCAGCGTCGCGTTGCCGCCGGCAGCTGCGGTATTGACGGTCACGGTCTGCTCGGTGGCGAAGCGCCGCAGATAGTTCGGCCCGCCCGCCTTCGGCCCGGTGCCGGACAGGCCGACGCCGCCGAACGGCTGCGTGCCGACCACCGCGCCGATCATGTTGCGATTGACGTAGACGTTGCCGTTCGCAAGCCGTGCCACCACTTTCTCCGCCATCGAGTCGATGCGGGTATGGATGCCGAGCGTCAGGCCCGTACCGTTGCCCGCGATGTCGTCGAGCAAAACGTCGAGTTCGTCTGCGCGCCAGCGCACGACGTGCAGGATCGGTCCGAACACCTCCTCCTTGAGATCGCTGGCGCGCCCGAGCGCGATCATCGCCGGCGGCACGTACAGGCCGCGCTGCGGCAACGCGCGCCCGGCGTCCCAGCGAAACAGCACGCGCCGCTGCGCGGCCATGCCGGCTATCCAGCGGCCGAGCCGGTCCTTGGCCTCGGCGTCAATCACCGGACCCACGTGCGTCGCCGGATCGCACGGATCGCCGACCGCCAGTTCGCGCGCCGCGCCGGCAATCATTTCGAGGACGCGATCCGCAACGTCCTCCTGAACGCACAACAGGCGCAGCGCGGAGCAGCGCTGTCCGGCGGAGCGAAACGCGGATGCGACGACGTCGTCGGTCACCTGCTCCGGCAGCGCCGTCGCGTCCACGATCATCGCGTTGATGCCGCCGGTCTCGGCGATCAGCGGCACGATCGGGCCGTCTTTCGCCGCAAGCGACCGCGCAATCGCTCTGCCGACTTCTGTCGAGCCGGTGAAGGCCACGCCCGCCACGCGCGGGTCCGCGACCAGCGCGGCACCCACCGCGCCGTCGCCGGGCACGAAATGTAGCGCGCGCTCCGGCACGCCGGCGCGATGCAGGAGGCGCACGGCTTCAGCCGCAATCAGGGGCGTCTGCTCGGCGGGTTTCGCCACCACGGCATTGCCGGCGGCAAGTGCGGCAACAACCTGGCCGAGGAAAATCGCCAGCGGAAAATTCCACGGGCTGATGCAGACGAACGCACCGCGCCCGCGGTAACGCAATTCGTTCGACTCGCCGGTCGGGCCCGGCATCGGCTCGGGCGCGAGGGCGCGCCGTATTCCGGCGGCATAGTAGCGGCAGTAGTCGACCGCTTCGCGCAGTTCCGCGAGCGCATCGTCAAGCGTCTTGCCGCCTTCGGTCAGCAACAGCGCGATCAGCCGCCCGCGCTCCGCCTCCAGCATCTCCGCCGCGCGTTCCAGGACTTCCGCCCGGCGCTCCCGCGGCGTGGCATTCCAGGCCGAAAAGCCCGCGGCAGCGGCCGTCATGGCCTTCGCCGTTAACGCCGCATCTGCATCCAGCACCGTCCCTACAACGCTGGTGCCGTCAACCGGCGAGACCACCGGTCGCGAGCGGCCCGGCAGCACGACTCCATCGATGAGCGGCGTAGCGCGCGCGTCTCTGGGCATGCTCCGCCCGACGTCGGAAAGTAGCGCACCGAGCGCCGAGCGTTCGCCGAACTCGATGCCGGTCGAGTTGACGCGCGACGGGCGATAGAGATCGCGCGGCAGCGGGATGTGTGGATGGCGCGCATGCGCGGCGTCAGCGATCCAGGCCTGCGGCCGCTTCAGGATCGCCTCGATCGGCACGTTCGGATCGGCCGCGACCGCGACGAAGGACGAGTTCGCGCCGTTCTCCAACAGCCGCCGCACCAGATAGGCCAACAGGTCGCGGTGCGAGCCGACCGGCGCATAGACACGGCAGGCGGCGCCCGGCAATTCGGCGAGCAGCGACTCATAGAGCACTTCGCCCATGCCGTGCAGGCGCTGGAATTCGTAGCCCTCTGCACCCCCCGCCTCCTCGACGATGCTGGCAACGGTGAGCGCGTTGTGGGTCGCGAACTGCGGATAGAGGCGCGGACGCTCGGCGAGCAGTTTGCGCATGCAGGCCGTGTAGCAGAGATCGGTCATGGCCTTTCGGGTGAACACGGGATAGTCGGCAAGCCCCCGCTCCTGCGCGCGCTTGACCTCGGTGTCCCAGTACGCGCCCTTTACCAGCCGCACCATCAGCCGCCGATTGAGCGCATGAGCGGCGTTGGCGAGCCAGTCGATCACGGCGAGCGAGCGCTTCTGATAGGCCTGAACCGCCAGGCCGAAGCCGTCCCAGCCCGCAAGCGAAGGGTCGGGCAGCACGGCAGCAATCACTTCGAGCGACAGTTCGAGCCGATCCGCCTCCTCGGCATCGACCGTGAAGTTGAGGTCATGGCGCTTCGCGGCACGCGCAAGCTCCAGCGTGCGCGGTGCGAGTTCGCTCAGCACGCGCGTTCGCGACACCGCCTCGTAGCGCGGATGCAACGCCGACAGCTTGACAGAAATGCCCGGCCGCGCCGGCAGCGGCGAATTCCCGGCGCGCGCGCCGATCGCCTCGATCGCCACCGCGTAGGCTTCGAAATAGCGCCCGGCGTCGGCCGCCGTGCGCGCGCCCTCGCCCAGCATGTCGAACGAATAGCGGAATTCTCGGTGCGAACCGGCGCGCGACAGCGCTTCGCCGATGGTCTGGCCAAGGACGAAATGCGAGCCCAGCAGGCGCATCGCCTGCCGGGTCGCGAGCCGAACCGTCGGCAGGCCGACCCGCTTGACCAGACTCTCGACGATGTTGTCCGGGGTCTCGCCCGGCTGAATCACGCGCGCGGTGGTGCCGAGGGTCCAGGCCGAAGCCGAAACGAAGAGCGTGTCCGCATGGCCGGTGCGCGACCACTCCCCGGCCGCGAGCTTGTCCTCGATCAGCTGGTCCGCGGTCGCAGCATCCGGCACCCGAAGCAGCGCCTCGGCGAGGACCATGAGGGCCAGCCCCTCCTTGGTCGACAGCGAATAGGCATGAAGGAAATCCTCGATGCCGCCGAGACCGCCGGCGCTGGCGCGGATGCTCTCGACCAGCCGACGGGCCCGGTCGTCGATACGGACCTCGGCCGCGTCGCTGCGCGACGCCTGCGCCAGCAACCGGGGAGCGACGGTCTCGTCGGCAGCCGCATAGGGCGCGGCGAATGCCGGAAGCCGGGCTGTGGCCCCGTCCGATCCTGACGGTCCGTTCATCGGTCCCCTCCGGGACGACTCGCGGCGAATTCTAGCCCATTGGCAGCCGCTATGCGGGAGCTGCCCAGCGCCGCGGCATGGTGACATTCTGTTGTGCAGAAATCCTGGCCGGTGTGGGCGCAGCCCGCCTGCGGCACGGTCTTACCTTGCTCTTTCATTCGGCATGTTCTTTGCTGATGCAAACCCAAATTCGACGGCCCGGGGCGAAGCCGCCGCGCGCGCCGTCCGAAGCCATGACAGAAAGGGTGTCCACATGACTGCGCTGAAGAGGCTCCGGTTCGGGACCGGATTGATCGTTGCGGCCGCCGCCGCGGCCCTGTTCTCCGGCTCGCCCGCAGACGCACAGACCAAGGTCAGGTTCACGCTCGACTGGCGCTTCGAAGGCCCGGCGGCGCCGTTCCTGGTTCCGATCGACAAGGGCTACTACAAGACCGAAGGCCTCGACGTCACCATCGATACCGCCGGCGGGTCGCTCGAACCGCTCAACCGCGTCGCGGCCGGGACCTACGACATGGGCTTCGGCGACATCAACTCGCTGATCAAGTTCCGCGACGCGAACCCGAACGTGCCGATCAAGGCCATCTTCATGGTCTACAACAAGCCGGCGTTCTCCATCGTCGGCCGCAAGAGCCGTGGCGTCATGAAGCCGAAGGACCTCGAGGGCAAGAAGCTCGGCGCGCCCGCGCCCGACGGCGCGTTCGCGCAGTGGCGGATTTTCACCCAGGCCAACGGCATCGACGCCTCCAAGGTGCAGATCGAAAACGTCGGCTTCCCGGTGCGCGAGCCGATGCTGGCCGCGGGACAGGTCGACGCGATCACGGGCTTCTCGTTCTCGTCCTTCATCAACCTGAAGGACCGCGGCGTGCCCGCCGACGACATCGTCGTCATGCTGATGGCCGATCATGGCGTCAATCTCTACGGCAACACGATCATCGTGAACCCGAAGTTCGCGGCGGACAATCCGGAAACCGTGCGCAAGTTCCTGCGCGCGTTCCTCCGCGGCGTGAAGGACACGGTCCGCGATCCCGCGACGGCGGTCGACTCGGTGATCAAGCGTAACGACGTCGCCAAGAAGCCGGTCGAGCTCGAGCGCCTGCGCATGGCGATCCGCGACAACATCGTCACGCCCGAGGTGCGGGCCAACGGCTTCGGCGCGGTCGACATGGGCAAGCTGGAAAAGTCGATCGACCAGATCGCGCTGACCTACACGTTCAAGAACCGGCCGAAAGCGGCGGACATCTTCGACGCGTCGTTCCTGCCGTCTGCCGCCGACCGCAAGGCCAACTGACGGTGGCCGGCAAAGGAGACGCCGTCGTGTCCGCTTTCGTTGCGCTCGACGGTGTCAGCCATGTTTATGCTGCGCGCGGCGGCTCGTCGGGCGGAACGCTCGCCGTCGACGGGTTGTCGATCGCCGTGGAGAACGGCGAATTCGCGGCCGTGGTCGGCCCGTCCGGCTGCGGCAAGTCCACGCTGATGAAGCTCGCCACCGGGCTGCAGTTCCCGGTCAAGGGAACGGTGCAGGTCGCCGGCGAGCACGTCACGCAGCCGGTGAAGATCGCCGGCATGGCGTTCCAGGCGCCGACGCTGCTGCCCTGGCGCACCACGCTGGACAACCTCCTTCTGCCGCTCGAAATCGTCGAGCCGCACCGCAGCCAGATCCGGCGCCGCCGCGGCGAATACGTCGAGCGGGCCGAGAAGCTCTTGGCGTCCGTCGGCCTCGGCGGCATGGGATCGAAGTTCCCGTGGGAGCTGTCCGGCGGCATGCAGCAGCGCACGTCGCTGTGCCGTGCGCTGATCCACGAGCCGCAGCTCCTGATGCTCGACGAGCCGTTCGCGGCGCTCGACGCCTTCACCCGCGAAGAGCTGTGGTGCGTGATCCGCGACCTGCACGCCGCGCGCAAGATCACTGTCATTCTCGTCACTCACGACCTGCGCGAGGCGGTGTTCCTGGCCGACCGCGTGTTCGTGATGTCGGCGCGTCCGGGCCGCGTGCTGGTCGAGCGGCCGATCGATCTGCCGCGCCCGCGCGACCTCGACGTGACCTTCACGCCGGGTTTCCAGGACATCGTGCACGAGCTGCGCAGCCACATCGTGAGGGCGCGCCAGTGACCCGCAGCGAGTTCTACGTCCGCTCTGCGCCCTGGCTTTATACGCTGGCGATGTTCCTGCTTTGGGAAGCGGCGGTCCACATCTTCAAAATTCCGACATTCTTCCTGCCGCCGCCGTCCGCTATTGCCGTGACCATCGTCGAGTACTGGGGACCGATCTACCGCAACTCGCTGTTCACACTGTCGACCACGCTGATCGGCTTCGGGCTCGCGGTCGGCTTCGGCCTGTTGCTCGGACTAGCCGTCGGCTGGTCGCGCGCGATTTACGCGGGACTCTATCCGCTGATGATCGGGTTCAACGCTATCCCGAAGGTCGCGGTGGTTCCGATCCTGGTGCTTTGGTTCGGCATCGGATTCCTGCCGGCGGTGCTGACTGCGTTCCTGATCTCGTTCTTCCCGATCGTGGTCAACGTCGCTACGGGGCTTGCCACCATCGAACCGGAACTCGAAGACGTGCTGAAGGCGCTCGGCGCCTCCAAGCTCGACATCATGCGCAAGGTCGGCATCCCGCGCACGCTGCCCTACTTCTTCGGCTCGCTGAAGGTCGCGATCACGCTCGCCTTCGTCGGCTCGGTGATCTCGGAAAGCATCGCCTCCAACTACGGCATCGGCAACCTGATGCTGCAGGCTCAGGCGCAGTTCCAGGTGCCGCTGATCTTCGCCGGACTGATCGCACTCGCGGTCGAAGGCATCGTCATGTACTGGCTGATGGCGGTGCTGGAGGCGCGCATGACCGGCTGGGCGCAGCGCTCCGGCTTCGCGCAGACCTGAAAGCTCCAGGCAATCCCGTCAGGCGGCGGTATCCGGCGCGGTCAGCTCCGGCCGGCTATCCCGCTCGGCCGGAGGTTCGGAGCGCAGCGCAATCGCGATCGCGTCCGCGATCCGCGAGCAATCGTCGTTGCCCGCGGCGGCCCACACATAGATGCCGCAGAAGATGTCGGGCAGCTTTGGCAGCGGCGCATCCTCCCAGACCGTGAGGCCTGGCACATTGGCGCGGCCGCGCGGCAGGGCCATTACGCCGATGCCCGCGGTGACCGCCGCGGCCAATCCCAGCAGGCTCGACCCGACGAACGCCAGTTCGCATTCGCGTCCGGACTGGCCCAGGGCCTCGATGGCATTGCGGCTGAACAGGCATTCTTCGCCGTATGACACGAGCGGCACCGGCCGGTTCGAATCGAGCCGGGTCGAAGGACCGCGAACCCATACCAGCGGCTCGGTCCAGAAGTGCTTGGTGTCGATGGTCGGACCGGTTCCGGAAACCCAGACCGCGATATCGGTGTCGCCCTCGCGCATGTCACGCAGCAGCGTGTCGATGTGCGCGTCGTAAACCTCGAAACACTGTCCCGGATGTCTCGCCCGGTAGCAGCCGAGCCCGAGCGCGACCGCCGTCGCCGTGAAGTCGCCGGATGCGCCGATCCGCACGATCTTGGTCGAAGGCTTCGGTCCGGCGAGATCCAGGATCTGGTCGTTGATCGACAGCAAACGGCGCGCGTAATTGACCACCAGTTCGCCCGCGGACGTCAGCGACACGCCGGGCGCGCTTTTGTCGAGCAACTCGGTGCCGAGCAGACTCTGCAGCCGCTTGATTTGCGCACTGACGGCAGGCTGCGTCACGCCGAGCGACTGCGCCGCCTTGGTGAAGCTGCGCAGGTCGACGACAGCAATCAGAGTTCGCAGCAGTTCGGTCGGTATGTTGGTCACGAAACAACCATCCCGCCCGTCCGCCTCAATGCCGGCAAGACTCGAACGATATGGACATCACACCCGATCATCGCCTCGCGCGGCCAGCGGCCGTAGCTCCCCAGCGGCCATTCGGCCGCGTTGTTGCCATTCCAAACTAGCCTATATATTCGATTCTCGCTATCCGAAGACGAAACGGCGGGGATAATTGTTCCAGCGGTCACAATGACTTGCCGTAGGCCGCCTTCGCCGCATTTCGGATTCCGAAAGGCACGCCGGTACGAAACATGCTATCAAGCGCAACGCGGGTGAGCGGCCAAACCGGGCCCGCGGCGGGGCTCGGATCGAAACTTCCGTCTTTGTAGCGAACTTGTTGTGATGCTTGCGTCATGAATTTTGCCCGTTTGTACGTCCGCGTGCTGGAAATGCTGGGAAACGAGTCCCGGCTTGCCTGGACGCTCGCAATCGCCAACGTGGCGCTGGCCACGGCGCAGTTCGCCGAGCCGGTGTTGTTCGGCCGCATCATCGATGCCCTGGCCGGCACCCAGGCCCGGGGCGTGCCGCCGGTATGGTCCGATTTCGCGATCCTGCTCGGCGCCTGGGTCGCCTTCGGCCTATTCACCATCGTCTGCGGCGCGCTGATCGCGCTGCACTCCGACCGGCTGGCGCACCGTCGCCGCCACGCGGTGATGACTGGCTATTTCGAGCACCTGTTGCAACTCCCGCTCAGCTACCACGGCGGCGTGCATTCCGGCCGGCTGATGAAGATCATGCTGACCGGCACCGACGCGATGTGGTGGTTGTGGCTCGGGTTCTTCCGCGAGCACCTCGCGGCATTCGTCGCGCTGCTGGTTCTGCTGCCGCTGTCGATGTTCCTGAACTGGCGGCTCGGACTTCTGCTGGTTGTCCTGTGCGTGGTCTTCGCCGCCCTGACGACGCTGGTGCTGCGCCGCGCGGAGGCCGGACAGAAAACGGTCGAGCGCCACTACGGCGACCTCGCCGAGCGGGCGTCCGATGCGCTCGGCAACGTCGCGCTGGTGCAAAGCTTCTCGCGAGTCGAGGCCGAAGTGGTCGGGCTGCGCAACGTCGTCTCCAAGCTGCTCGGCGCGCAGATGCCGGTGCTGTCGTGGTGGGCGATCTGCGCCGTGCTGTCGCGCGCCTCGACCACCATCACCATGCTGTCGATCTTCGTGGTCGGCATCTGGCTGTTCACCCACAACATGACCACCATCGGCCAGATCGTCACCTTCACGGGCTTCGCCGGCATGCTGATCGGACGGCTGGAGCAGGCCGTCGGCTTCGCCAACCGCCTGTTCATGGACGCCCCCAAGCTCAAGGAATTCTTCGACGTCCTCGACACCGCGCCGGCTGTGCGCGACCGGCCCGACGCGATCGACCCCGGCCGCGTGCGCGGGCTGATCGATTTCGAACACGTGTCGTTCTCCTATGACGGCAAGCGCTCGGCCGTCGCCGATTTGAACTTCACGGCCCTGCCAGGCGAGATCGTCGCGCTGGTCGGCCCGACCGGCGCCGGCAAGACCACCGCGTTGTCGCTGCTGCACCGCGTGTTCGACCCGCAGTCGGGTTCGGTGAAGATCGACGGCATGGACATCCGCGGCCTGAAGCTCGCCGCGCTCCGGCGCAACATCGGCGTGGTGTTCCAGGAGGTGCTGCTGTTCAACCGCTCGATCGCAGAGAACCTGCGCGTCGGGCAACCCGATGCCACCGACGAAGAGGTGCGGGCCGCGGCCGAGCGCGCCCAGGCGCTCGAATTCATCGAACGCCACCCCGACGGCTTCGAGGCCAGCGTCGGCGAGCGCGGCCGCATGCTGTCGGGCGGCGAGCGCCAGCGCGTCTCGATCGCGCGCGCAATCCTGAAAAATCCGCCGATCCTGATTCTGGACGAGGCCACGAGCGCGCTCGACGCCGCGACCGAGTTGCGCGTGCAAGCGGCACTCGACGAGGTGATGCGCGACCGCACCACTTTCGTGATTGCGCACCGGCTCTCCACCGTTCGCAACGCCACGCGCATTCTGGTGTTCGACGAGGGCCGCATCGTCGAGACCGGCACGTTCGACGAATTGGTGGCCCGCAACGGGCGTTTCGCCGAACTGGCCCGCGCGCAGTTCCTGCTGCCGGAGGAGCCGGCGCAGGCCGAAGTCAGAAGCGACGCGGCGGAGTAGCGCGCATCGATTGCGGCGAACTACTTGATCCGCTCCAGCAGGCTCACGTAATTCGCCACCGCCGCGCCGCCCATGTTGAAGATGCCGGCGAGCTTGGCGTCCTTGACTTGCATATCGCCGGCCGCGCCCGTGAGCTGCATCGCGCACAGTGCGTGCATCGACACGCCGGTGGCGCCGATGGGATGGCCCTTGGCCTTCAATCCGCCCGACGGATTGACCGGCAGTTTGCCGCCCTTCTGAGTCCAGCCTTCGGCGGCAGCGCGCGCGCCTTGCCCTTCCGCCGTCAAGCCCATCGCTTCGTATTCGAGCAGTTCGGCGACGGTGAAGCAGTCGTGGGTCTCGACCAGCGACAGATCGGCGAGCGCAAGGCCGGCGTCAGCGAGCGCACGCTTCCAGGCCAGCGCGCAGCCCTCGAACTTGAGAATGTCGCGCCGCGACATCGGCAGGAAATCCTGCACATGCGCGGCCGCGCGGAACGCGATCGCTTTGCGCAATCGCAGCGCCGTCTCGACGTCGGCCAGTACCAGCGCGGCGGCCCCGTCGGACACGGGAGAGCAGTCGGTGCGCTTCAGCGGACCCGCGACGAATGGGTTCTTGTCGCTCGCGTTGCGGCAAAAGTCGTAACCAAGGTCCTTGCGCAGTTGCGCGTAGGGGTTGCCGACACCGTTCTTGTGGTTCTTGGCGGCAATTGTGGCAAGCGCGTCGGACTGGTCGCCCCAACGCTGGAAGTAAAGTCCAGCGATCTTGCCGAACACGCCGGCGAATCCGCCTTCGATGTCGGCCTCCTCGCGCACGTAGGAAGCTTTCAACAGGTTTTTTCCGATCTCCTGCGCGGGCGTCGCGGTCATCTGCTCGACGCCGACCACCAGCACGATGCGCGCCGATTTGGCCGCAAGCGATTTCAATCCCTGATGGACTGCAGCGGAACCCGTCGCGCAGGCGTTTTCGACACGCAACGCTCGCTTGAAGCGCAAATCCGGCGACGCTTGAAGCACCAGCGAGGCGGTAAAATCCTGCGCCGAGAAGCCCGCGTTGAAATGGCCGAGCACGATCTCGTCGACGTCCTTGGCGGCGATGCCAGCGTCGGCGAGCGCGTCGTTCGCGACCCCTACCACCAGGCTCTCGACGGTCTCGCCGTCGAGGCGGCCAAACGGCGTGTGGGCCCACCCCACGATGCAGCCGGTCACGATGGCCTCCCTGGTCGCATTTCGGTCGCTTTCCTCTGCGATTTACCACGTCAGAGGCTGGATAAACCATAAAACTTCAGGAGTTGCGTAAACCATCAGGCGATCCCGGGGGCCGACCCGGCTTTGCCATCCGCCTTTCCTATGGTTTAGATATCCCAAAGCATCGGGTGAAAATTCACTCGTTCCGAGGCCCGCCAACAGCAGACCGGATCGTGCCAGTGCCGTTTGTCCCGACGCTCCGAACCCCGACCCTCGCCGCGGCTCTCGCCGCAACCCTCTTCGCCATCGCTGCACCGACCCGCGCCTCCGCCGAGGCCACGATCCTGATCGAGGCCGACACCGGCAAGGTGCTGCATGCCGAGAACGCCACGCAGCCGTGGTATCCGGCGTCGATCACAAAGGTGATGACCGCTTACGTGGTGCTGCAGGCGGTCAACAGCCGCCGCATCACCCTCGACACTCTCATCACCGTGTCGTCGCGCGCTGCGGCCCAGCAGCCGTCCAAGATCGGCTTCAAGCCCGGCACCAAGGTCACCGTCGACAACGCCTTGAAGATGATCATGGTGAAGTCGGCGAACGACATGTCGGTCGTCCTCGCCGAGGGCGTGTCCGGCTCGGTCGAGAAATTCGCCGACGAAATGAACCGCGCCTCAAAGCGGCTCGGCATGACCCAGTCGATGTGGGTCAACCCGAACGGCCTGCCGGCCGAACACCAGATCAGTTCGGCGCGCGACATCGCGATCCTGGCGCGCGCCATCTACCAGGAATTCCCCGAGTACGACTATTACTGGGACATCCCGGCGATCCGTCTCGGCAAGAAGACGATGCGGAATTACAACTCGCTGATCGGCCGCTACCCGGGCGCCGACGGCATGAAGACCGGCTTCATCTGCGCGTCGGGCTTCAACCTCGTCGCCTCCGCGTCGCGCGGCAACAAGCGCCTGATCGCCGTGGTGATGGGCTCGCCGTCCGGTGCAGTGCGAGCGGCCAAGACCGCGGCGCTGCTGGAACGCGGCTTCAGCCGCGGCGCGCTGTCTTGGCTTGCGCCTTCGCTCGGCACCGTGGAGACACTGGCGCCGGTCGACGCCGCGCCGCCCGACCTGCGCGAAGCCATGTGCGGCAAGCACCGCAAGCGGCCGGCGGCGGAAGATGCCGACGACGACTCGACCGTTGCGAACGCTGGCGAGCCCGGATCGCCGCAGACCTTCATGCTGTCCAGCCTGCCGCCTGCGAATGGAAAGGCGTCCGCGCTGCTTGGCGCGCCGGCCGCGGTCGCGCCGGTCACAGTTCACGCCGGCCCGTCGAAATCGTCGGCCGAAGCCCGCTTCGCCGCTGTGCGCGCCAAGCTGGTCAAGGCCGGCAAGATGCCGAAGAATTTGCCGCCTGGCGGCAAGGTTCCGCAGCTTGCCGCGGCGCCCGAGAAACCCGGCACAGCACCGTCGCGTCCTGTACAGGCCCCCGCAGTGACCGCGTCGGTCGCGCCCACCGCCGTTGCGAGGCCCGCCCAACAGGCCGCCGCCGCGCCGGTCGGCGTCTTTGCCCCGCCCGCGGACCGCTTTGCGCCGCCCGGCAGCCGGGCGATGCCCGCCGCCACCGACGCCGG
>VGEP01000014.1 GCA_016869215.1 Alphaproteobacteria bacterium
CCGTGCCTGACGCCGGAGGGCAACCGGCCCCGGCGCTGTCCGACATCAAGATCCCGACCGTCGATGCGCCGCCGCTCGCGCCCGACGCATCGCTGCAGGGCGATGAGCCGATCGAGCCGAGCCCCGAGGACATCGAACGCGCCGCCGCGCGACGTCGCGACCGCCAATCGGCGCGCAAGCGCAGGTCGGCACGCCGCAACGCAGTGCCCGCGGCGATCCTGATTCTGATCATGACGATCGCGGGCCTGATCGCGTGGCGCAAGGAGGTGGTGCGCTACGCGCCGCAGATGGCCTCGCTTTATGCGGCGATCGGTCTGCCGGTCAACCTGCGCGGGCTTGCGTTCCATGACGTCAAGATCAAGAACGAGATTCACGACGGCGTGCCGGTGCTCACGGTCGAAGGCAGGATCGTGAACGAAATCTCGATCCCGGTTGAAATTCCGCGGCTGCGGTTCGGCGTGCGCAACGGCGCCGGCGCCGAGATCTACAGCTGGTCGGCCTTGCCGTCGCAGCAGGTGCTGGAGCCGGGCGCCGCGCTGCCATTCCGCGGCCGCCTCGCCTCCCCGCCACCGGATGGAATCGTCGTCGAGGTGCGCTTCTTCACCAAACGCGACGCCGCCGTCGCCGGGCGCTGACCGATGGCGCGCGTCTTGCTCGCCGAGGACGAAGAGGCAATGCGCGGCCTCGTGACGCGCGCGCTGCAGGAGGACGGCCACGACGTGGTCGCGACGGCGGACGGCGCGGAAGCGCTCGACGTCCTGCAGCGCGACGACGGCCGCTTCGATCTTCTCCTTGCCGACATCAAGATGCCGGTGATGGACGGGATCGCACTGGCGCTGGCCGCGGCGCGCGATTTCCCCGAACTGCCGGTGGTGCTGATGACCGGCTATGCCGACCAGCGCGAACGCGCATCCGGCATCGAGGCGCTGGTGCGCGACATCATCGTCAAGCCGTTCACGCTCGCGGAATTCCGGACCGCAATCGCGTCCGCGCTCAAGGGAAAGAGCTGACAGGCGGGCGCCGCGCTCAACCATTGCCGCGCAAGTACGACACCGCCTCAAGACCCGCGATCCGTCCGAACACGAAGGCGCGCAACACCGACACGGCGTTCGGCGCAGTGCCGTAGAAGTGGCCGGTGATCTCGCCCGCGGCATAGAGACCGGGAAACGGCTCGCCCGAGCGCAGCGCCCGTGCGCGTTCGTCGGTCGCGAGCCCGCCGAAAGTGTAGGCGATGGCGCCGATCAGCGGATAGGCGACGAACGGCAGCTCGGAGATCGCGCGCGCCCAGTTGGACTTCGGCGGAAAGAGCCCCGGCGCGGCGGCGAGGCCGTCGCAGACCGCGGCATCGAAACGCGACGCGTCGCCGGTGCAGGCCGCGTTGTAGCGCGCCACCGTCTCTGCAAGTCCCGCAGGATCGACGCCGATGGCGCGCGCCAGCGCCTCGAGCGTATCGGCCTGCGCCGGCGGAACCTCCGAGCGCGTGGCGCGCTGCCAGTCGGGAATGTCGAACAGCCGCCGGTCAAGGATCGCGAATGCCGTGCCGTCCGGCCGGTTGAATTGGATGTCGCGCGCGAACGCTTCCCAGGTTTCGTGCACGAGGCCTGCGCCCTCGTCGAAGAAGCGGCGGCCCGCTTTGTCCACCACGACGCCATAGGGATAGACCAGCACCACCGGGGCGGAGTTTTTGCTGCGCGGATCGATCGGCTCGCAGTGCATGCCGTCCCATTGTCCGGAAACGTCCACACCATGCGCGCGCGCCATGGCGATGCCGTCGCCGGTGTTGAAGCGCGTGCCGGGCGAGATCAGCTTCATGGTTTCGCCGCGCGGCCCGAAATGCTCGCGCATTCGCGCCGGATCGCCCTGGAAGCCGCCGCTCGCCAGCACAACGGCGTCCGCCGCAACAATTTCCGTTCTGCCTCCGCTTTCGATCTCGACGCCGTGCAGCGCGCCGCCTTCGACCGCGAGAGCGCGCGCCGTGCAGCCGTAGCGGATCGTGACGCCCGCAGCATTCGCGGCCTTGGTGAGCGCGCCGACGATGGCCTGACCGCCGCCGACCGGCTGGATACGCGGCGGGCCCTTGGCGAGGTAATAGACCGGCTTGTGGAACTCGACGCCATGCGAGCCGATCCAGCGCATGGTCGCGGGCGCTTCCGCCGCGAGCCGCTCGAAGTAGCGGCGGTCGCCGCGTCCGTCGGTCGCCGCCATCATGTCGGCGGCGAAACTCTCTTCCACGCGGTCGAGCGCAACCATGCGCATGTAGGACGGCGTGCTGCGGGTGTTGCCGCCGGCTTCGCCTTCGGCGGCCTTGTCGAGGATCGTGACCGCGAGCGTCAGCCCAGTTCGTCTCGCCTCTTCGGCCGCGGCCAGCGCCGCAGCGAGACCTGCCGCGCCCTGACCGACGACGATGAGTTGCTTCGGCGGTTGTGTCATGGATGCTCGCGGATCGGATCGCAGGGAGCGTTTCGGGTTCGGGAGATTAGCGCGTGACGACGCGCGCGCCATCGCCCGGGGTTTTATTCGGCGCCCGGTCGCCGGCCTTGCATTTCCTCGCCCGGGACAAGCCCGAGGGGTGGAGCGCCGAGCGGCGCCCAAACAGTCTCACGCCTTTGTGGAGGCGTGTGCGTGTTCTTTGCGATCAGAACACGCGCGCCTCCCGGCGCTCCACGGCGGCATTTTTCGGTCCCGGGCCGCGCTTTGCGGGGCAATTTCGCCCCGTCAGCCAGCTCCTGGCAGGAGGTTCCAGTCTAACCTCCGGGCGGAGCCCCGGGCCGCCCGGTAGCGAGGTTACGAGCCTCGCCAGCAGGAAGCCGCATCCCGCTCCGCCATCGAAACGTCTCGCGACGACGCCCTCGGATGAGCGGGACGCAATGAAGATAAGGCCAGTTCGGAGCGCGGGGATAAGTTTTTTATCGCTCGGAAATCACAAGCGAAACCGGCGCAAGGCGTCACGGCACCTGGTCACGCCCGCGCGTGAACGGCACGAAGCGCACGAGGCCGACAATGCGCTCGGAGATTTCGCCCGTGGCCGACTTCTCCAGCACCGTGAGGCGCTGCGTCCTGCCCGGCTCGCCGACCGGCATCACCAGCCGCCCGCCGGGCTTGAGCTGCTCGATCAGCGGCGGCGGCACATGACCGAGCGCCGCGGTGACGATCACCGCGTCGAACGGCCCGCATTCCGGCCAGCCGCGGTAACCATCGCCCGCGCGCACGTGGATATTGCCGTAGCCAAGCTCGCGCAACAGCAGCGCCGCGCCGGTTGCAAGCTCGCCGACGATCTCGATCGTGCAGACCTTGCTGACGAGAGGCGACAGCACCGCGGCCTGGTAGCCGGAGCCGGTGCCGATCTCGAGCACGGTGTGCGCGGGCGCGACGGCCGCGAGTTCCGTCATCGCCGCGACCACGAACGGCTGCGACACGGTCTGGCCGTGGCCGATGCGCACCGGGCTGTCCGCATAGCCTTCGGCGCACGCGCCGCCGGGCACGAAACGCTGGCGCGGGACGCTGCGCATCGCCGCGAGCACGCCATCCGACATTTTACCGCCGGTAAAGTCCGGGCTCGACCAGACATGAGCCCGAATGGTGTCGAGCATCTCGTCGCGCTCGCGCGCGCATTCGGCGGGCTGCGCGAAGGCCGCGTCCGCGACGGCGAGGAACGCGAGAGCTACGAATGCGATCGGCCGTGCACGCATCGATCTGAATTGTCCCGATGTCAGGACGCGGCATTCCGCGTGAAACAATTGCCGCGACCGCCATTCCCAAGAGGCGGAACGAGGACGGCGCCGGCGATCAAAAGTCCTTCAGCAGCCGCTCGATGTAGTCGAGCTCGAGCTGCGGGCGGAAGGTCTCGCCGAAGCGCTTGCGGAGTTCTTCCAGGATGCGCCGCGCGCGCTGCACGTCGATCTCGCCCGGCACCTTGACGGTGGTGTCGTCGCCATAGTCGCGGCCGCGCAGCGGCCGGCCGAGCGGATCGGTGTCCTGGTTGGCGCGCGAGCGGCCCATGCGGCCGGGCTCGCCCGGACCGGGACCCTGGCCCTGCCCCATCATCTGCTGCATCGACTGCGCAAGCCCCTGCGCGCCGCGGCGCAGCGCCTCGAGCGCGCGGCCCTGCGAGTCGACCGCGCCGTCGGCGTTGCCGTCGCCGAGCTGGCCCTGCGCGTCGCCCATCGCCTCGCCGGCACGGCCGAGCTGGTCCATCTCCTGACCGCCCTGCTGGCCCTGCTGGCCGGGCTGCGGGAAGCCGCGGCGGCGCATTTCTTCCAGGAGCTTGCGGAGCTGGTCGCGCAGCGCCTGCTGGTCCTGGCGCAGTTCGCCCATCTGGTTCTGCTGCTGGTCTCCGGGCTGCTGCTGCTGACCGCGCTGGCCGCGCTGCTGGCGGCGCTGGTCCTGGCCCTGCCGGAAGGTGCGGTCGCGCAGCTGCTGCTGGCGGCGGATCAGGTCGCCGAGTTCTTCGAGCGCCGACTGCATCTCGTCGGAGTCCTCGCCCATCTCGCCGCCGGGCCGCGCCATCTGCAGGTTTTCCAGCATCTGCTGGAGCTGTTCGAGCATGCGGCGCGCTGCGTCGCGGGCGCCGGAACGCGCCATCCGCTCCATGCGGTCGAGCATGGAACGCAAGTCCTGGGAGCGGAGGTTGCGCATCGAATTCGGATCGAGCGGCCGCTGGGCCTGCGGATTTCTCCGCATCTCCTCGGCCATCGCCTGCAGGAACTTGTCGAGCGCCGCGCGCAACTGGTCCATCAGGCGCTTGATCTCTTCGTCGGTGGCGCCGCGCTCCAGCGCCTCGCGCAGAGCGTCCTGCGCCGCGCGCAACGCGCGCTCGGTCTCGGAGAGGTTGCCGTCCTCGAGCAGCACCGCCATCGACCACAGCCGCCCCACGACATCGCGCAGGCCGTCGTCGTTCTTGGCGCGCACGAGGTGCCAGTAGATCGAGCGCAGGCCGAGATAGACGTTGGTCTCGGGCGTGAACCGCTCCGGCGCGATCGAGAGCGCGTCGAGCGCGAGCATCACGCGCTCCTTGGCGTGCGCGTCGAGCGCCAGAATGCGGCGCTGCTCGATCAGCGCACGCGGCAGCGGCTTGGTGAACGGCCGCTCCGGCAGCCGCAGTTCCTGCGGCTGCGACTTGCCCTCGTTGCCGGCCTCGTCGCGCGCAACCAGCGTCATGACGACGTCGACGCCCGCCCACGGATGTTCGGTGACGTCCTTGGTGGTCTGGGCCGCGCCGTTGCGGGTGCGGGCCTGCGGCAGCACCAGCGGGAATTCCGGCGCACTGTACAGCGCGCGCGGCGGCTTGCCGCCGGCGGGAGCGGTGCCCTTGCTCTCGAAGTTCGCCTGCGCTTCGATTACGCCGTAGTCGTCTTCCATCTTGTAGGCGAGCAGCAGCGAGCCGCGAAGCTGGCTCTCGGGCTCCTTGGCAAGCGCGATCGTCGGCGGCTTGTCCGGGATGGCGGTGAACGTCCAGGCGAGGCTGTCGCCGCCGCCGCGCACGCGCGCGGTGCCGGACTCGTTGATCGTGTAGCGCAGCTCCTCGGTGCCGGCGGGCGCCTGCGGGCGCGCCTCGGCTGGCGCTTCGGCGATCCCGCCGGTGACGGCAAGCTGCAATCCGGCCTGGCCGCTGGCGCGGACCACCAGCACGGAACCCGCGGGCACCGACACGGATGCCGCCGTGCGCGCGGGCTCGCCGGGCCGCAGGCCGGGCAGGATGACCGGCGGCCGGCCGGTGTAGGCCGGCGGCGTCACCCAGGCGTCGATGCGGTAATTCGCGGCCGACACCACACCCTGCCAGTCGAAGGCAGCGGCGATCCGGCGCATCCGGTCTGAGCCTGCAGCGAAGAACGACGAGACGGCCAGGATCAGCACCAGCGCCCGCAGCGCATAGGGATCGCGCACGGCGAGCCGCGGCACCGGCACGCCGGCCTTCAGCGCCCGGGCGGCACGCAGCGCGCGCTCAAGGTGCGCACGCCACAGCGCGGTGGCGAACTGGTCGCCGGCCTCCGGCGCCATGCGGTCGGCGATTGCCGTAGCCGGACGGTGCGGCAGGTTGCTCTGGCGGTCGAGGCGGCGCAGGCCGTCGATGGGCGTGGGAACCCGCACGAAGAACAGCGGCACCGCGGCGGCAACCGCCAGCACGAAGAACAGGAACACGCAGATGGCGCGGGCGAGCGGCGGCAGCGCGATCCATAGCCCGAACCAGGACAACGCCAGGAACAGCCCGGCCGCGGTCAGGATCGAGGCCAGCGCGGGCCACAGCCGCTCCCAGGCAATCGACCAGCGCGCCCGGCCCAGGGCACGCTGAAGCATCGCGGCTCCGTCGGGCGAAGTGCTTGGGCCGTCGGGTCTTTCAGGCGCGGCTGCGGTCACTGGGTCTCCGAGGCGCAGAATCTGAATGACAACACTGTATCATGCGTCGGTAGCCGCGGCATATTCGTCCAGGATATTCACCTATGCCATTTGCGGTCTGCGCCTGACCAAGCAAGCCGCGCGCCAAAGCGGGGTTTCGGCCCCATGGCACGCGGCACGGAGGCATCAGGAGGCGGTATTGGGCCGCCTTCAAGGCGGGCGGACCTCAATCACGTAATCGTCATTGGGAAGAGAGGGTCAGGCGCGCCGCAGTCACAGCCACGGCGGCAGGCGGTCCAGGCCGATCAGCGCGTCGACCTCCAGCCGCGGGCGGACCACCGACCAGTCGCTGCCGCGCACCAGCACTTCGGGAACCAGCGCGCGGGTGTTGTAGGTGCCGGCCTGCACCGCGCCGTAGGCGCCGGCGGTCATGACCGCGAGCAGATCGCCGGGATCTGCCGCGGTCAGCCCGCGGTCGTGCGCGAGATAGTCGCCCGACTCGCACACCGGCCCGACCACATCGACGATCGCGCGCGGCGCGCCGGGCGCGGCCTCGCGCACCGGGCGGATGTCGTGGTGGGCATCGTAGAGCGTCGGCCGGATCAGGTCGTTCATCGCGGCGTCGACGATGACGAAGGTCTTGGCCTCGCCGCGCTTCACGTAGAGCACGCGCGTCACCAGAATTCCGGCGTTGCCGACGATCAGCCGCCCGGGCTCGAAGATCAGCTTGCAATCGAGCCCGCGCGTGGCGCGCTTGACCACCGCGGCATAGGCGGTCGGGTCCGGCGGCGGCTCGTTGTCCTCGCGGTAGGGAATGCCCAAGCCCCCGCCGAGATCGACATGCTCGATGGTGTGGCCGTCGGCGCGCAGCTCGCGCACGAATTCCGACAGCAGCGCGAAGGCGTCGTCGAATGGCGAAAGCTCAACGATCTGGCTGCCGATGTGCATATCGACGCCGGTGACGCGGATGCCGGGCAGCTTCGCCGCATGGGCATAGACCTCGCGGGCGCGGCTGATCGGAATGCCGAACTTGTTCTCGGCGCGGCCGGTCGCGATCTTGTGGTGGGTCTTGGGATCGACGTCGGGATTGACGCGCACCGAGACGTTGGCGGTGCGGCCCTTGCTCTTGGCGATCTGCGACAGCAGTTCGAGCTCGGGCTCGGACTCGACGTTGACGCAGAGCACGTTCTCGTCGAGCGCCATCGCAAGCTCGGCCGCGGTCTTGCCGATACCGGAGAACATGATCTTCTCCGCCGGCACGCCCGCCGCGCGCGCGCGCTTCAATTCGCCGCCCGACACCACGTCCGCGCCGCATCCGAGCTTCGCCAAGGTTGCGATCACCGCCTGGTTGGAATTGGCCTTGACCGCGTAGCAGACCAGCGACGGCACGTCGGCGAAGGCGCCGGCGAACACGCGGTAGTGCCGCTCCAGCGTGGCGGTGGAATAGCAGTAGAACGGCGTGCCGGCGGCGTCCGCGAGCTTGGCGAGATCGACCGCCTCGGCGTGCAGCACGCCGGAGCGATAATCGAAGTGGTGCATCGGCTTAGACCGCGATCCGCTTCATCCAAACCGGATCGCGGTCACGCTCCTTGATTTTGCGCATGATCAGACCCGAAAACCGGTTCCCACTTTTCGGGATCATGCTCGCTCAGTCGATCAGCCAGTCGAGCGGCGTGCGCCGGCGCTCCCCTTCGGGCGCGATCGGACGGCCGTTCTCGTCGTATTCCGGGCGCGGCTGCTGGACGCCTCGGCCGGTCACCGGAGTCATGCCCGGCCGGTTCTCCAGCACCATGCCGCCCGGCGGCGGGTCGAGCGCGCCTTTGCGGCCGCAACCCGACAGGGCGACGGCGGCCGCGAGCGCGGCGGCGGTGGCAAGGCGCAGACCGGTCTTCCGGGTCACGAAAGGCTCCAGAATCGGGGCGAACGGGCAGTCACTAACATATCAGGCCGCCAGTTAAATTCACCTTTTTGATGGCCGGGATCGACTGCCCCAGGCGCGGTTTCGGCCGGGATCGTGAACGAGGCGGTTGATCTATCGCAATGGCCGCAGCGCGCGGGTTGGCGAAATAAACGTGCCATGGCTTACGACATCGGAAACCTCTCACCCCGGCTCAAATGGGCAACAGGCGCGGCCTTGGTCCTGGTCGCGATCGGTGGCGCCTATGCGTTCCGGGGTGGAGGTACCGTTACGCTTCGTGTGGCTGCGGCCGAGAAGAACGTCGAGGTCCGCGTCTTTGGCATCGGCACGGTCGAAGCGCAGGTCCTGTCCAAGGTCGGGTTTCAGACCGGCGGACGAATCCAGGCGGTGCACGCCGACCAGGGCGACCTCGTGAAGGCCGGCACCGTGCTGGCGAAGCTCGACGACGACACGCAGCGCGCAAAGGTGCTCAAGAGCGAGGCGGCGAGGCGGCAGGCCGCGGCCACGCTCTCGCGCACGCAGGCCCAACGACAGCGCGTGGAAGCGACCTACAAGCAGAAGCAGAGCGTCAACCAGCGCCGCCAGACATTGGCCGGCCGCGGCTCGGTATCGCAGGAAGCCGCCGAGGACGCGCAGTCGGCCGAAGACGCCGCGCGCGGCGACCTTGCCGTGGTCGAGGCCGACGCCGCGATCGCTGCGGGCCTGCAGGACGACGCCGCGGCCCAGCACCGGTTCGAAGCCGCCGTGCTGGAGCAGCACGAGTTGAAGGCGCCGTTCGACGCCCGCGTCATCGCACGCCACAAGGAAGTCGGCAGCATCGCCAATCCGGGCGAAGCCGTGTTCACGCTGATCGCACCGCAGTCGATCTGGGTGCGCGCGCATGTCGACGAATCGCTGGCCGGCGGGCTTGCTGCGGGCCAGACCGCCTACGTGAGGCTGCGCTCGGAAGGCAACCGGCTGGTCGAAACGCAAGTGGTGCGGATCGACCAGGAGAACGACCGCACAACGGAGGAGCGGCGAATCTACGTGCGCTGCAAGGTCTGCGATCCGCAGCATCCGATGCGCTTCCTCGGCGAGCAGGCGGAAGTCGAAATCGTCAAGCGCGTCATTGCGGAGGGCCTGTTCGTGCCGCTGACCTCGGTCGAAGGCTACGACGGCCGCAGCGGCACGGTGTGGGCGATCCGCGACGGGCGCCTAGCGAAGATTCGCGTGAACCTCGGCGACCGGCTGCTCGACGGGCGCGTACACGTCACCTCGGCGCTGCCACCGGGCGTTTCGATCGTTACCGACGGACGGAGCGATCTGCGCGAGGGACGCGCGGCGCGCGCCGCCGCACCCGGAGGATGACGCCTTGAACCTCGCGCTGAAAGACATCCGGCACAATCTCGGCCGGTTCCTGCTCACATGCCTGGGCTTGAGCCTGCTGCTCGGCATCGTGCTGGCGATGATCGGCATCTATCGCGGGCTGATCCTGGAATCGCTCGGCCTCGCGCGCGCCGCGAACGCCCACGTCTGGGTGGTGGAGGGCGGCACGCGCGGACCGTTCGCGGAAGCCTCGCGCCTTCCCGGCGACACCCGCGAAGCGATCGCCGCGCAGTGGGGCGTCGCCGCCGCGGGCGCGGTCGCCTATCAGAACGTCGAGGCGCAGCACCGCGGCGCGATCAAACGCATGCTCGTGGTCGGCGCCGAGATCGGCCGCCCCGGCGAAGCGCCGCAGATCGTCGCCGGACGGCCGATCCTGCGCAGCCGCTACGAGGCCATCGCCGACCGCCGCGCAGGCCTTGCCCTCGGCGAGCAGGTCAAGCTCGGCCGCGACACGTTCACGGTCGTCGGGCACACCGAAAATCTCGTCGCCTCCGGCGGCGATCCCGTCGTCTACATCACGCTGCGCGACGCGCAGAAGCTGCAGTTCGACCTCACGCCGGCGGCGACGCGGCGCGAGGCCGCGCGCACGCAGGCCGCCGGGACCGCGGCGGCCGGCGGCTCGACCGACACCGTCAACGCCGTGCTGGTGCGGCTCCTGCCCGGCGTCGACGCCGAGGCGTTCGCGGCCGGCATCGTGCGCTGGAAGCAGCTCGGCGCGCTGACGCAGTCGCAGCAGGAAGCGGTGCTGTCGCGCTCGGTGATCGAGCGCGCGCGCCAGCAGATCGGCATGTTCACGAGTCTCTTGATGATTGTGTCGACCGTGATCATCGGTCTGATCGTCTACACCATGACCATCGACAAGAAGAAATCCATCGCCACGCTCAAACTGATCGGCGCGCCCGACCGCCGCATCGTCGGGCTGATCGTGCAACAGGCGCTGGCCATGGGGGTGATCGGCTTCGCGGCGGGCGCGGTGCTGATCAACCTGACGCACGGCTACTTTCCGCGCCGGCTGGTGCTGGAGCCGACCGACGCCATGGTGCTGTCCGGAATTGTGCTGGTGGTCTGCCTGCTGGCGAGCGGGCTCGGCGTGCGCGCCGCGCTCAAGATCGACCCGGCCTCGGCATTGGCGGGCTGACCATGAGCGAAGAACCCGTCGTCAGTCTGAAAGCGATCGGCAAGCACTTCGGTGAAGGCGCAACGCGGGTCGACGCGCTGCGCGACATCGCGCTCGACGTGTTCCCCGGCACCGTGATCGGCCTGCGCGGCCCGAGCGGATCGGGCAAGAGCACGCTGCTCAACGTCATCGGTTGCATCACCGAGCCAAACTCGGGGAGCATGTGGCTCAACGGCGAACTGGTCTACGACGACAAATGGCTGCGCTCCGACCTGCGCGGGCTGCGGCTTGAAAAGATCGGCTTCATCTTCCAGTCGCACAATCTGCTGCCGTTTCTCAACGCCTGGGAGAACGTCGCCATCGCGCGCATCCTCGCCGGCGCGACAAAGGCGCAGGCCAGAGCCCGCGCGCTGGAACTCCTCGACTATCTCGGCGTCAGCCACCGCAAGGACGCCATGCCGGGACAGCTCTCCGGCGGCGAAGCGCAGCGCATCGCGATCGCGCGCGCGATGGCGAACGATCCGCGCATCATCCTGGCCGACGAGCCGACGGCCGCGCTCGATTCCCAGCGCGCCGGGATCGTCATGGACCTGATGCGCAAGGTCGCCGAGGAGCGGCGCACGGCGGTGATCGTGGTGACCCATGACGAGAAGATATTCAACCGCTTCGACCACATCTTCGCGCTGCGCGACGGCATGCTGGAAGCGCCCGCGGCGAAGGCGGCGTAAACGGCGCGGATCGCAGCCGCCCGCGCGCCACGGTTAATCCATTCTCAACCCTACCCGCTCGATTTGATGGACGTTTTGCCGCTGCCCCGGCATTTTGGCCCGTCAATCCATGCCTGAAGGAGGCGGACCGATGGCCATGCCGTTCCCGTCGGGCCATGCGCTGCTCGATCTGCTCGCCAGGGCGCCCTACGGGGTGCGCCAGGGATTGCTCGGCACCGCCTATCTGCTGGTGCCGCGCCGGCTGCCCGGCCTGATTCCGCTTGCGCTCGCCACGCTGCGCGACCTGCCGCGCGTCAAGCATCCGATCGTGCCCGATCCCAGCATGGCGCTCGACGTGCCGGATGGGTTTTGCGGACTCGCCGGCCGCATCGGCGTGCCGGAACTGCTGGAGGGCTACCGCCGCGGGCTGTTCGCGATGAGCCACATCGGCCCGCTGAAGTGGTGGGCGCCGCGGCACCGCATGGTGCTGTTCTTCGACCAGACGCGGATCGAAAAGAACACCCGGCGGCTGATCCGCAACGGCAAGTTCACCGTCACCTTCGACCGCGCGTTCCGCGACGTGTTGCGAAACTGCGCCGAGCCGCGCCCCGGCGCCACGCCGCTCACCTGGCTGACGCCGCGCATGCAGGCGCTGTTCGAGGACGCGCACGAACAGGGTCACGCGCATTCGGTCGAGGTCTGGGAGGACGGCGCGCTGGTCGGCGGGCTCTACGGACTCGCGGTCGGCCGCGTGTTCTTCACCGAGTCGCAGTTCCACACGGCGCGCGATTCGTCGAAGATCGGCTTCGCGGTGTTCAACAGGCACCTGCAGGCCTGGGGCTTCGCCATGAACGACGGCAAGTTCCCGACGCGCTATCTCGGCAGCAGCGGCTTTGCACCGATCACGCGCGCGGAGTTCTCGGTGCTCACGCAGCGCCACGGCTCGCAGCCCGGCTATGTCGGACGCTGGCAGACCGATCCCGAACTGATGGACGACAAGTGGCAGCCGGAGGCGGACGGCGGCACCAAACGCGGGCACGTGCTGCCGCACGGCACCGCGTGTCCGTACAGCGTCGAGGAACTGCTCACGACGCAGCGAAGCTGCACGTGGTGAGCGTCACTCCCGCTCTTTGTCGAGTTGCTTAAGCCACCGTTTCGCCTGCGCGCGGACGTTTTTCGGCGCGGTGCCGCCGTAGCTCGTGCGGCTCTCGACCGAGCGCTCGACCGACAGCACGTCGTACACCGGCTTGGCAATGCGCGGCTCGACAAGCTGCATTTCCTTGAGCGGCAGCTTGTGCAGCTCGACGCCTTCGGCTGCGGCTCTCGCGACAATGCGGCCGGTGACATGGTGCGCCTCGCGGAACGGCATTTTCAGAGTCCGCACCAGCCAGTCGGCGAGGTCGGTCGCGGTCGAATAGCCCTGGCCCGCGGCCTCCTTCATGCGCCTGACGTCGGGCTGCATGTCGCGCACCATGCCGGTCATGGCGTCGATCGACAGCGCGAGCGCGTCGAAGGCATCGATGGTGCCTTCCTTGTCCTCCTGCATGTCCTTCTGGTAGGCGAGCGGCAGGCCCTTCATCACCATCAGGATGGAATTGAGCGCGCCGACGATGCGCCCGGTCTTGGCGCGCACCAGCTCCGCCGCGTCCGGGTTGCGCTTCTGCGGCATGATCGAGGAGCCGGTGGTGAACTTGTCGGAGAGCTTGATCAGCCCCGTGAGCGGCGAGGTCCAGATCACGATCTCCTCGGCAAAGCGCGACAGATGCACGGAGGCGATGGCCGCGGCGGCGAGCGTCTCCATCACGAAGTCGCGGTCGGACACGGCGTCGAGCGAATTCGCCATCGGTCCGTCGAATTCCAGCGCCTCCGACGTCGCGTGCCGGTCGACCGGAAACGACGTGCCGGCCAGCGCGGCTGCGCCGAGCGGCGAGTCGTTGAGCCGCGCGCGCGCGCCGGCGAGCCGGTTGCGGTCGCGTGCCGCCATCTCAACATAGGCGAGCAGGTGATGGCCGAAGGTCACCGGCTGCGCGGTCTGCAGGTGGGTGAAGCCCGGCATCACGGTCGCGGCGTGTTCCAGCGCCTTCTCGGCCAACGCCCGCTGATAATCCGACAGCAGCCCGTCGATATCGTCGATCCGCGCCCGCACCCAGAGCCGGAAGTCGGTCGCGACCTGGTCGTTGCGCGAGCGCGCGGTGTGCAGCCGTCCGGCGGCCGGGCCGATCAGCTCGGCCAGCCGGGCCTCGACGTTCATATGGATGTCTTCCAGCGCCCGCTTGAACTTGAACTTGCCGGACCCGATCTCTGACAGGATCGTGTCTAGACCCTGGACGATCTTGCGGGCATCGTCCGCCCCGATGATGCCTTGTTCGGCCAGCATGCCGGCGTGGGCCTTGCTCGCGGCGATGTCCTGCCGGTACAGGTGCCAGTCGAAGTCGATCGAAACGTTGATCTTCTCCATGATGGCGTCGGGAGCCGACGCAAAGCGCCCGCCCCACATCTTGTTGGCCATGACACGCTTCTTTTTTGCCGCCTTCTTAGCCACCTGGATTCACCGCTCATGACCGGCCCGCGGGACGCCGCCCGACGCCACGCCATCTGGCGTCTCGTCATGGTCCTGCTCGGCGGCGTCGTGGGAGTCGCCGTTGGGCTTGCGGGGATATACGGGATCGCACACCTGACAGGCAAATCTCAGGTCGCGGCGGAGTGCCGTCCGGCGGTGGAAACCGCACAAAAAATCGCGCCTTTGGCCAAGGGCGAGGTCGCTGCGCTGGCGATCGCCAAGGCGCCGAAGGTCATCCCGGCCCTTACTTTCAAGGACGCGGCGGGGGCGCAGAAGTCGCTCGCCGACTGGCGCGGCCGGACCGTGCTGCTGAACCTGTGGGCGACCTGGTGCGTGCCCTGCCGCAAGGAAATGCCGGCGCTCGACGAACTTCAGGGCAAGCTCGGCGGCGCGGACTTCGAAGTGGTCGCGGTCAACATCGACACCCGCGATCCGGGCAAACCGCAGGCCTGGCTCAAGGAGAATGGCGTCAACCGCCTCGCCTATTACGCCGACAACACCGCGAAGGTGTTTCAGGACCTCAAAGAGATCGGCAAGGCCTTCGGCATGCCGACGACGCTCTTGATCGATCCGCGCGGCTGCGAGCTTGCGACGCTCGCCGGGCCCGCCGAATGGGCGAGCGCGGACGCAATTGGGCTGGTGAAAGCGGCGCTCGGGAAGTAGCGAGCGCCCGGAATAACCGCGAAGCGTCCGAGCCCGCTAAATCGAGATATCGAGATTGCCGCCGATGCCGGCGGCGGCGTTGGCGAGCGTCTGCATGTTCTCCTGCGCCGCTTCCAGCACCTGGGCGATGTCCTTCGCCGCTTCGGCGTTCATCTTCAGCATCTTCGCAGCGGCAGCCATCTGCACCTGGCCCATCTGGGCTGCGACGAAGGCGGTGGCGAGAGCTTCGATACCCACGTTACTGACTCACTCGACGTTCGTGCCGCGTGTCCTCACGCGACGATGTTGATGACCTTGTGGCCGGTCCTGAGATCGATCCGGGAGCCGTCCGCCAGCGTCAGGTAGTTGCTCTGGTCCGCAACGACTTTCGAGCCGGTCTTCAGATCGATCCGGGTGCCGTCGCTGAGCGTCAGGATGCCGGCGGAAAGATCGATGTCGCTGCCGCCGGCCTTGATTGACGTCGGTGGTTCCTTGTTTTTCCAGATCTGGATGGAATTGCGCGACTTCTCCTGGTCGGCCTTCTGAAACTTGGCTTCGGTTTCGGCCGCGATGCGCTTGAGCGCGGCCTTCGCGGCAAGCTCGCCGGCAGCCTGCATATGTTCGTGGCCGGCATTGGCAAATGCAGTGTTGGTGGCGTCCGATAGCGCCTTCGCCTGCTCCCGCACCTGCTTGGAACGCTCGCGGCGCAATTCTGCGTACTGCCAGTACGAGATCTGCTTCATCACCCCGAAGCGTCTGACCTGAACGCCGGCCATACTGATCCACCCTCACATGCCTGTAGGCTTAGGGCGAAAAAGTTAACAATCCGGTAGGAAATGCCGTTCCGGGTGGCCCGCGACCGCGTGCCGCGCTAAGGGACGCGGCCCCAGGGCCCGCCATGCCTCCAAACCACCCGCCTTCCCCGGACAAGCCGCTGTCGATGAGCCCGCTCGACTGGCTGCTGCTGGTCACGCTGTCGGTGCTTTGGGCCGGCTCGTTCCTGTTCGCCAAGATCGCGCTTGCCGATCTGCCGCCGCTGACGCTGGGCCTCGGCCGGGTCGCCATCGCGGCCGCCATCATTGCGATCCTGATCAAGCCGCTCGGCGGCACGGTGCCGCGCGACTTCGAGACCTGGCGGCGCTTCACGATCCTGGCGACGGTCAACAACGCGATTCCGTTCACGCTCATCCTGCTGGGCCAGATTCACATCACCATCGGGTTGGCCTCGATCCTCAACGCCACCAGTCCGCTGTTCACGGCGCTGATCGCGCATTGGATGACGCAGGACGACAAGCTCAACCGCGGCCGCATCCTGGGCGTCGCGGTGGGCTTCGCCGGCGTGGTCATATTGCTGGGGCCGGACCTGCTGTCCGAACTCGGCACCCAGGTCTGGGCGCAGCTTGCACTGCTTGGCGCAGCACTGTCCTATTCGTTCGGCGCGCTCTATGCGCGCCGCATGCGTGGCCTGCCGCCGGTGACGATTGCGGGCGGTCAGCTTGCGATGGCGACCGTGGTGCTGCTGCCGTTTGCGCTGGCGATCGATGGGCCATGGGCGTTCGCAAGAGCGTCGGCGGGCTCGCTCGCCGCGATGACGGCGCTCGCGGCGTTCTCCACCGCGATTGCGTATCTGATGTACTTCCGCCTGATCGCGCGGGCGGGCGCCACCAACGCCATCCTGGTGACGTTCCTCATTCCGGTGAGCGCGATCCTGCTCGGCATCGCGCTTTTGAACGAGGCCGTCGAGCCGCGGCAGATCCTGGGCATGCTGACGATCTTCGCAGGCCTCGCCGCTATCGACGGACGGCTCGTCCGCGCCATCGGCCGAAGCTTCCATCGCACGAAGCCGTGAGCGCGGAACGCGCCGCTTGACAGTTCCCGCACTCCCGCCTAAACTTAACCTTATGGTTAAGTATCAGAACCCCGCCCTCGACCGCACCTTCGCGGCGCTCTCCGACCCGACCCGGCGCGCACTGCTGGCGCGGCTGGCCGAGGGCGAGGACCTGTCGGTGAGCGATCTGGCGCGGCCGTTTCCGGTGTCGCTGCCCGCGATCATGAAGCACCTCGACGTCCTGTCGGACGCCGGCCTCGTTTCGCGCAGCAAGAACGGGCGGGTGGTGAGCTGCCAGCTCACCGCCGCCCCGATGGAAGACGCCATGTTGTGGCTCATCCGCTACCAGCGCTTCTGGACCAGACAACTCGACCGTTTCGCAGCATTCGTGGAGGACGATTCATGGCCGCCCAGCCCGCCGCAAACGCCCCCGTCAAGCCGAGCCTCACGCTCAAACGTCGTCTCAATGCGCGGCCGGAAAGGGTCTACGCGGCGTGGACGGACCCCACGCAGCTCGTGAAGTGGTTCGGCCCCGATTCGGGTGCGGTGACCAAGGTCGTGACCGACGTTCGCGTCGGCGGGCGTTACGAGATCGTGTTCCACACCGAGGACGGCGAGCAGCACAACGTCAGCGGCGTCTATCGCGAGGTGGAGAAGAACGCGAAGCTTCAATTTACCTGGCGCTGGATCACCATGCCCGAGCGCGAGTCGCTGGTCACCATCACCATCAAGCCCGAGGGCGAAGGCTCGATCCTCACCCTGCACCATGAGCGATTCTTCGACGAAGAGGCGCGCGACCGCCACGAGATGGGCTGGACCGGATGCCTCGACAAGCTGGAACGGACGCTGGCCGCCTGAGTCCGCAAGTGCCAAAGGAGTAACCCATGTTGAATCCCGACCGCATCCACGCGCCCCGCATCGTGTCGCGCGAGGAATGGCTCGAAGCGCGCAAGGTGCATTTGCGGAACGAGAAGGCGCTGACCCGCATGCGCGACATGGTCGCGGCCGAGCGGCGAGAGTTGCCGTGGGTCAAGGTCGAAAAGGACTACACGTTCGACACTCCGAACGGCCCAAAGACGCTCGCCGAACTGTTCGAGAGCCGCAGCCAGCTCGTCGTCTATCATTTCATGTGGCGCTGGGACATCGACACCGGCTGCCCGAGCTGCTCGCTGATCGCCGACCACATGGACGGCGCCAACCTGCACCTGAAGCACCGCGACGTGACGCTGATGGCGATCACCCGCGCGCCGGTGGAGAAATTCGGGCCTTACGTAAAGCGGCTTGGCTGGCAGTTTCCCTGGGCGTCGTCGTTTCGCAACGATTTCAACTTCGACTACGGCGTGTCGTTCACCAAGGACGAACTCGCCAAGGGCAAGATCGAATACAACTACGCCACCATCGGCGATCCGAAATACCAGTGGGACGAACTGCCGGGGCTGAGCGTGTTCGTAAAGGACCCGGCAGGGCAGATATTCCACACCTATTCGGCCTATGCGCGCGGACTCGATATCCTGGTCGGCGCGTTCAACTGGCTCGATCTCACGCCGAAGGGCCGTGACGAGAAGCAGATCATGGACTGGGTGCGCCGGAACGACGAGTACGAGCCGGCCGCCGCGGCGCCCTCGTGCTGCCATTCCTGACAGTCACGATTTCATCGAAGCGACCAGCAAAGAGGAATACGACCCATGGCCTACACCGACGGATTCATCGTGCCGGTGCCGAAGAAGAAGATGAAGGACTATCTCAAGCTGGCGAAACTGGCCTCCAGAGTCTGGAAGGACCACGGCGCGCTGGAATACGTCGAAGCGGTCGCCGACGACGTCAAGGTCGGCAAGTGGACGTCGTTTCCGCGCTCGGTGAAGCTCAAGCGCAGCGAGACCGTGGTGTTCGCCTGGATCGTCTACAAGTCGCGCAAGCACCGCGACCAGGTGATGGCGAAGGTGTTCAAGGACAAGCGCCTTGCCGCGATGATGCAGGACCACTCGAAAATGCCGTTCGACGGCAAACGCATGATTTTCGGCGGCTTCGAGATCAAGATTTCGGCCTGAGCGGGGGCGCGGAGCTCAAGCGCGCTCACGAAGCCGCTTAAGCGCACCGCCTTCCTTTCCTCCACCATCCAAGGCACCCTGTGACCGCCCGACAGCGAGCGCAGGGGGGCCGGCTTGGCCGAAACGAAATTCCGGAAGACCGCATCGTGCCTGTGCGGCGCGCTGACCGTTACGGCGAGCGCGCAGCCGAAGCGCGTGCACGCCTGCGCCTGCCTCGACTGCCAGCGCATGTCGGGCGGCACGATGTCCTACACCGCGTTCTTCCCGAATTCGGCGGTGACGATTTCGGGCGCCGTCACCGCGTGGCGGCGCACGGCAGACTCGGGCCGCTGGGCGCAGTCGCATTTCTGCCCGGCCTGCGGCAGCCGCGTGTACACGACCATGGAGGCATTTCCCAACTTCACCGGCGTCGCGGTCGGCTGCTTCGCCGATCCGTCGTTCGAGAAGCCGGCGACATTATTCTGGAGTTCGCGGCGGCACGACTGGCTGCCGAAGCTGGAGAACGTCGAGAGCGTGGAGAGGCAATAAGGAACGAACGCGTTACCGCGTCGGCACCGGCTTCGGGCCGCGGTAGTCGTAGAAGCCGCGGCCGGCCTTCTTGCCGAGCCAGCCGGCCTCGACGTACTTCACCAGCAGCGGGCACGGCCGGTACTTGGTGTCGGCAAGGCCCTCGTGCAGCACCTGCATCACCGCGAGGCAGGTGTCGAGGCCGATGAAGTCGGCCAGCTCCAGCGGCCCCATCGGATGGTGCGCGCCGAGCTTCATCGCGGTGTCGATGCCCTCGACGTTCCCCACGCCCTCGTAGAGCGTGTAGATCGCCTCGTTAATCATCGGCAGCAGGATGCGGTTGACGATGAAGGCCGGGAAGTCCTCGGCCACCGCGATGGTCTTGCCGAGCTTGGTGACGAACTCCTTCGCGGCCACGAAGGTATCGTCGGCGGTCGCGATGCCGCGGATCAGTTCGACCAGCTCCATCAGCGGCACCGGATTCATGAAGTGAATGCCGATGAACTTTTCCGGCCGGTCGGTGGCGGCGGCGAGCCGGGTGATCGAGATCGAAGAGGTGTTGGTCGCGACGATCGTCTCGGGCCTGAGCACCGGGCACAGCTCGGCGAATATCTTGCGCTTGACCTCTTCCTTTTCGGTCGCCGCCTCGATCACGAGATCGCAGTCGGCGAGGCCGTCGAACGTTTCCACGGTCTCGATGCGCTTGAGCGCCGCCTGCTTGTCGTCCTCGGTGATACGCTTGCGGGCGACCTGGCGGGCCATGTTGCCGTTGATCGTCGCCAGCGCCTCCTTCAGCCGCGCCGGCGCGACGTCGTTGATCACCACGGGAATGCCCGCGAGCGCGCAGACATGGGCGATGCCGTTGCCCATCTGGCCCGCGCCGATCACACCGATCTTGCGAATGTTCTGCGCCATGTTGTCCCGGCCGCGTAAAGACTATCAGCTTTTCAGCGCTTGATCTTGGCCAATTCGGCTTCGAGCTCCGGCAGCGCCTGGTAGAGGTCCGCCACCAGCCCGTAGTCGGCAACCTGGAAGATCGGCGCCTCCTCGTCCTTGTTGATGGCGACGATTACCTTGGAGTCCTTCATGCCGGCGAGATGCTGGATCGCGCCGGAAATCCCGACCGCGATGTAGAGCTCGGGCGCAACCACCTTGCCGGTCTGGCCGACCTGCCAGTCGTTCGGCGCGTAGCCCGCGTCGACGGCCGCGCGCGAGGCGCCGACCGCGGCGCCGAGCTTGTCGGCCACCGGCTCGATGTACTTGGTGAAGTTGTCGCGGCTCTGCATGGCGCGGCCGCCGGAGACGATGATCTTCGCCGAGGTCAACTCGGGGCGGTCGCTCTTGGACAGCTCCTCGCCGACGAACGACGAGATGCCGGGATCGGCCGCGGCCGTCACGCTCTCCACCGGAGCGGAGCCGCCCTCGCCCGCCGCCTGGAACGCCGCGGTGCGGATCGTCAGCACCCGCTTGGCGTCCTTCGACTTCACGGTCTGGATCGCGTTGCCGGCATAGACCGGCCGTTCGAACGTATCGGGACCCGTGATCTTGCTGACATCGGAAATCTGCATCACGTCGAGCAAGGCCGCGACGCGCGGCATGACGTTCTTGCCGTTCGTCGTCGCGGGCGCGGCGATGGCGTCGTAGGAACCGGCGAGCGATACGATCAATGCCGCGAGCGGCTCGGCGAGACCGTGCTCGTAGGGCGCGCCATCCGCGAGCAGCACCTTCTTGACGCCGTCGAGCTTCGACGCCGCGTCGGCCACCGCCTTGGCGTCCTTGCCTGCGACCAGGATGTGAACGTCTCCGCCGAGGCCTTTCACCGCCGTCAGCGCCTTGTTGGTGGAATCCTTCAGCGACTTGTTGTCGTGCTCGGCGAGGAGAAGCGTGGTCATCCCAGCACCCCCGCGTCCTTGAGCTTGCCGACAAGCTCGGCGGGCGAGCCGACCTTGACGCCGGCCTTGCGGCCCGAAGGCTCGACGGTCTTCACCACTTCGAGCCGCGGCTTGATGTCGACGCCGTAGGCGTCGGGCGTCTTCTCGTCGATCGGCTTCTTCTTCGCCTTCATGATGTTGGGGAGCGACGCATAGCGCGGCTCGTTCAGGCGCAGGTCGGTGGTGACGATGGCCGGGCCCTTCAGCTTCACCGTCTGCAGACCGCCATCGACCTCGCGCGTGACCTGCACGCTGTCGCCGTCGAGCGAAAGCTTCGACGCAAACGTTCCCTGCGGCCAGCCGGTGAGCGCCGCGAGCATCTGTCCCGTCGCGTTGCAGTCGTCGTCGATCGCCTGTTTGCCCATGATGACGAGGCCGGGCTTCTCGGCGTCGACAATGGCCTTCAGAACCTTCGCGACCGCCAGCGGCTCCACCGGGCCGTCGGCCTTCACCAGGATCCCGCGGTCCGCGCCCATGGCGAGCGCGGTGCGGATGGTCTCGGAGGCCTGCTGCGGGCCGATGGACACCGCGACGATCTCCGTCGCCTTGCCCGCCTCTTTCAATCGGATCGCCTCTTCGACCGCGATCTCGTCGAAGGGATTCATCGACATCTTCACGTTGGCAAGCTCGACGCCCGAGCCGTCCGCCTTGACGCGAATCTTGATGTCCTTGTCCACCACCCGTTTCACGGGCACCAGGATCTTCATGTTCTTAGGTCTGCTCCACGGGCCGGTCCGCCCCCGGACATCGGTCCCGAAATTTGGTGCGGCGCACCCTAATCGCCGCCCCCGGCGGGGTCAACGTGCGGCCGGGACGCAGCGGCCGGCATGCGGTCAGTGCCATTGGTGGCGTTGAAACAGTTCGACGCTGGGACGCCGCAGCACCACCACCAGGCCCGCGCCGGTCAGCAGGCCGCCGATGTGGCTCCAGTACGAGATTTCGCCGCTCGACAGCAGCAGCACGGCCGCGAACTGCCAGGCGATCCAGGCGCCCAGCAGCCAGTAAGCGTGAACCCGCGCGGTCATAACGCCGAAGATCAACACGGTCACATGCGTCCAGGGATGCAGCATGAGATAGGCGGCGACGATCCCCGCGATCGCGCCGGACGCGCCGACCAGCGGCGTGACCGACGCGGGTTCGCTTCCGACATGGGCGACGCCGCCGGCAGCGCCGCAAAGGAGATAGAACAACAGAAAACGGAAATGACCCATCGCGGCTTCGACGTTGTCGCCGAACACCCAGAGAAAGATCATGTTGCCGGCGAGATGAACCCAGTTGCCGTGCAGAAACGTGTAGGTCGCAAGCGTCAGGTACGGCGGCATGACCAATTCGAGGTCGCCGGGAGGGATCGCGCCGGTGACGAAGGCGGGAACGAGGCCGAAATTGTAGGCGATGGCGTGCAGCACTTCGGGAGGCACCAGCCACAGGTAGACCAGCGCCAGCACATTGGCCGCGAACAGAACCCACATCACCCAGGGCCGGAGCGCCGGATCGTGGTAGCTCTCGTCGTGAACCGGAATGACCACCGGCGACCCCCGCGTTGACGTCCCGTGCGATCAGCGCTGGCGCACGCCCGGCTCGGGCGTCTTGACCGCCTCTTTTACGAATTCGCAGTCCTTGTCGGCGGCCCGCCGCAGCAGAAACACGCGATCGTCGGCGCCGAACCGGATGTCGAGCTGGTCGGATCGGTTGGCGCGCCGGACCATCGTCAACCGGTCCCCGACATAAAGCATCAGCGTGTCGCGGTCGCGCCCGCGATCAAACAGCAATTCGCCCCCCTCTTCGGCGCTGACCGCGCGGAACACATCCGGACGCGCGGATTGCAGGCAAACGACGCCGGCTTCTCTCGGGAATGCCTTGATGAGACGCCGGCCCGACGTATCGCGGTTGGCCTTGGCGTCCCATTGGCAGTCACCGTCCGAGAACAGCGCCGCCGTTTCGCCACGGCGCAGCACCGCGAGCCCGAGACCCAAAGCGACGCCGGTGCCGCCGGCCAGCGGCGGCTCGTAGCGGAGCCAGACCGCGATCTCCGTCACGCTCTGCTTTGGAACCTTCTTCAGATGCGCGGCGTCGTAGACCCGGCGAAAGCAGGCCGACCGTCCCACGGCGGGCTCGATCAAAGCGTCGAGCGGCGTCCCGCCCTGTGCGCGAGCATCGGCGACGAAACCGGACAAGACGCCGATTGCGGCAGCGATCCGAATCCACAACATCGAACACGTCGTCACCGGTTCTGTCCCGGCGCCCACAGCACGTCGCGCGCGCCCTTGTCGTTGGCATAGCGGCTCGCGACGAACAGATAATCCGACAACCGGTTGACGTATTTGAGCGACGGCTCGGTGACGGTTTCGCCGGGCCGGTCGCGCAGCGCCACCATGATGCGCTCGGCGCGCCGGCAGACCGTGCGCGCGAGATGCAGATACGCCGCCGCTGCGCCGCCGCCCGGCAGGACGAAGGAACGCAGCGGCTGCAGTTCCTCGTTGAGACGGTCGATTTCGCGCTCGAGCCATTCCACCTGGGCGTCGGTGACGGTGAGCCGCGCCCCGCCGGGGCCTTTCTCGGACAAGCACAGGTCGGCCTCGACATCGAACAGGTCGTTCTGGATGCGCGCCAGCGCCGGATCGAGCGCGGCATCGCCTGCCGTGTTCAGGCGCACGATGCCGACGATGGCGTTGACCTCGTCGAGCGTGCCGTAGGCCTCGACGCGCAAGTCGTACTTCTTGCGGCGGTCGCCGGAACCGAGCGAGGTGGTGCCGTCGTCGCCGGTGCGGGTGTAAATGCGGTTCAATACGACCATGTCGGCCTCGTTCGCGGCGTTTGCGCTTTCGAATCTTCGCAGCCCCGCTATTCTAGACTCATGTCCAAACCCGAAGGGAGGATTCCCGTGCGCATTGCAATCGTCGCTTTCGCCGCAGCCCTGCTGCTGCCCGCCGCCGGACCGGCCGCCGCCGGGAAAGCGCAAGAGCTTCACGCGCCGAAGGCAACCGAGTTCTCGGCCGCCAAGAAGAAAAAGGCCGCCAAGACAACTGCAATGAAGCCGCGCGCCAAGAAGAAAGAGCAGTACATGCGTGCGGTGCCGGCAAAATAGCAGGCGTCCGGCCGTGACAGGTACTCGGCGTCGCGGCCGCGGCAATCCCGGCCGGCCGAGGCAATGCCGGGCGCGGCCTCACGTTCTCCCGAAGCCGGCCGCGCCGCGTCCGGCGGCTGAGTGACGTCTGCACGGAGACTGCATTTGTCGCCACAACGCCACCGGTCCCTATGGGACCGTCTGCGCAGCGAGTGGTTCCTGATCGCAGGGATCGCCAGTCTCGCGGTCTTTCTTGCCACGCCGATCTCCGAGGCGACCTGGCCTTTCGCCCGAGCAATTCTGTTCGCCTGGCTGTTTACCGCGGTCCTGCTTTGCGTGTTTCGTGTGATCCATCACGCCGGCGAACTGGCCGCAAGATACGGCGAGCCATACGGCAGCATGATCCTCACCTTTTCTCTGCTGACCATCGAAATCTCGCTGATTGCATCAGTCATGCTGACCGGGAGCAAGGAACCGACGCTGGCCCGCGACACGATGTTCGCCGGCATCATGCTCACGATGAACGGCGTCGTGGGCGTGGTGCTGCTGATCGGCGGGCTCCAACACTTCCAGCAGGATTACAATCTCGAAGGAGCGCGGGCCTATCTCGCCGCGCTGATTCCGCTCGCCGTGATCGGCCTGATACTGCCGAACTTCACAAGCTCCGGTACCGGAGCTTTGACCACGTCGCAGGCATTCACCATCGGTATCGCCACCGTTATTTTCTACGGCATATTCCTTGCGATCCAGACGATGCGGCACCGGAGCTTCTTCGTGACGCCTGACCGCGGGCACTCCTCTGAAAACATCATCGCTCCGCCTGCGGAGACATCGTTGCCGACGTCTCCGGCGGCGCATTTCGCCCTGTTGTTCGCCGGACTCGTCGTGATTGTGGCCTTATCCCGCGAACTCGCGGTGTTCGTGGACTACGGCATTCACCGTCTCGCCGTGCCGACGGCCTTCGGCGGCATCCTCATCGCCACGCTGACTTTGTTGCCGGAAAGCATTGCGGCGCTGAAGGATGCGCTGAAAGACAAGCTGCAGAATTCCGTGAACGTATTCCTGGGCGGCGCGCTCGCCACGATCGGGCTGACCGTCCCCTGCGTTCTGATCATCGGCGCGTTGACCGACCACGAGGTGGTCCTCGGGCTCAAGGGCCCGGACATGGTGCTATTGTTGTTGACGCTCTTCGTCAGTTCCATGACGTTCGGCGGCGTCCGCACCAACGTGCTTCAGGGCGCCGTTCACATCCTGATCTTTGTCTTGTATCTCATCCTCATCATGGACCCATAGACGATGGGACCCGGACGGCCCGACGTACGAGGCGGCGCGTTGCGAACCTACCGTCCCATCGCCCAGACCGTCGCCATGATGACGACGATGGCGACGAACTGAAGCAGGACGCGCATGCGCATCAGCTTTTGCGAGCGATTGGGCGGGCCGGCACGCAGCAGATTGAACAGACCGAGCACCAGCACGACCGCCACCGCGCCGATGGCGATCGGAACGAGATACTGCGACATGAAACCGGCCATGATGTCTCCTAGCACCCGCGACAGGCCCGCGCCACGGCGTTGCACGCGGAGCGGGCTCTATATAGCCGCGGAGCAGGCCGCGTTGCAGCGCCGGGCCGCGGCGCGGCGGGACCGGCCATGACCGGCAAGATTCTGGTGCTCGGCGCCGCCGGCCGCCTCGGTTTCGCCGCCGCGGAAGCGTTTCGCGAGGCGCGCTGGCAGGTCAGGGGGCTGGTCCGCCCGAAGCGGACCTTCGCCGCGCCGCGCGGCATCGAGGTCGTCGAAGCCTACACCCGCGAGGAAGCGGTCGAGGCCGCGCGCGGCTGCGACGTGGTGCTCAACGCCTTCAACCCCGCCATCACCGAATGGCGGGACAAGGCGACGCAGCTCGCGCATTCCGCCATCGCAACCGCCGAGGAAAACGGTGCGACCTTTATTTTCCCCGGCAGCGTCTGGAACTACGGCGAAACCATGCCGCCCCTGCTCGACGAAGCCACGCCGGTGCATCCGAGCACGATGAAGGGTCGCCTGCGCGTCGAGATCGAGACCCGCATCGAAGAGGCCTGCGAGCGCGGCATGCGCGCGATCGTGCTGCGCGCGGGCGACTTCTACGGCGCCGGAGTCGGCTCGTGGTTCGATCTCGTGGTGGTCAAGGACCTCGGGCGCCAGCGCCTGACCTATCCCGGCCCGCTCGACGTCGTCCATCCCTGGGCCTACCTGCCGGACTACGTCGACACGCTGGTGACGCTCGCGGAGCGCCGCAGCGAATTCAAGCCGTACGAGACGTTCGGCTTCCCGGGCCACGCGGTGACCGGCCGGGAGATGATCGCCGCCATCGAGGCGATCACGCGCGCCACGTACAACGTGAGCCGGATGCGCTGGTGGATGATCAAGTCCTTCGGGCAGATATTCCGGATGGGCCGCGCGCTGGGCGAACTCGAATACCTGTGGCGCGTGCCGCACCGCTTGTCTGGCGACAAGCTCAAGGCCGCGCTCGGCGACGTGCCGCACACGCCGTTCGACAAGGCGGTCCGCACCTCCCTGCGGGTGTTGGGGTATCGGGTCTGACGGCGCCGTTCACCCGACCACGTGCTTCTCGATCTCGTGCACGGGATGCTTGGTGAGGTCCTTGTCGATCTCGGCGACGATCTTCGCCTTCACGTCGTCGTGGAACGCACGCCTGAGGTCCGCGAGCGTGCGCGCGGGCGCAACGACGATGAGCGCCTTGACGCCGTTGTCGCGCACCACCGCTTCAAGCGCGCCGGCCACGTCGCGGGCGAAGCGGTGCTCTTCCAGGTCGTGCCAGTCGGTCGGCTCCATGCCGGCCCGGCGGTTGGCGCCAGCGCCGGCGAAGGCGCGGCCGGGCTTATCGGTGCCCTGCTCGCGGGTCGGCGGGTTGTCCTGGGTGATGACGCGCTGGACCCGCAGGTTGGGAAACTTCTCGTCGCCCTCGTTGCGCAGAAACAGCGCCTTGCGGCCGTCGCCGACGAACACCATGCCGTGGTGGGGAATGCTGAGCTTGCTCATCTAGTGACCCATCTCCGATTTCGGACAACGCTACACGGCCGCCGCATCCCGCGATTTGCTCTGGATCAAACGCGGGCTGCCGGGCCCGGTTCCAAAATCGGCGCCACGCGCCCGGCGCTGGCGTCAGTTTGCGCCGTCGAGCAGCCTGCGTGCAATCACCTGGGCCTGGATTTCGGCCGCGCCCTCGAAGATCGACAGAATTCGCGCATCGCACAGGATACGCGACACAGGAAATTCAATCGCAAAGCCGTTGCCGCCATGGATCTGCACCGCATTGTCGGCGGCGGCCCAGGCGACGCGCGCGGCAAGCAGCTTCGCCATTCCGGCTTCCAGATCGCAGCGCCGGCCGGAATCCTTCTGCCGCGCGGCGTGGTAGGTGAGCTGCCGCGCTGTCATGATCTCGGCCGCCATCATCGCGATCTTGTCGGCGACGCGCGGGAACTTCACGATCGGCTCGCCGAACTGCACGCGGCTTTGCGCGTAGCCAAGCGCCATTTCCATCGCCGACTGCGCCACGCCGATGGCGCGCGCCGCGGTCTGGATGCGCGCAGCTTCGAAGGTGGTCATAAGCTGCTTGAATCCGAGCCCCTCGACGCCGCCGAGCAGGTTCTCGGCTTTCACCTCGAAGCCGTCGAAGGCGATCTCGTATTCCTTCATGCCGCGATAGCCGAGCACTTCGATTTCGGTGCCCGACATGCCGGCGGCCGGAAACGGATCGGCGTCGGTGCCGCGCGGCTTCTCGGCCAGAAACATCGACAGCCCGCGATAACCCTGCTCGCGAGGATTGGTCCGCACCAACAGCGTCATCAGGTCGGCGCGCACCGGATGGGTGATCCAGGTCTTGTTGCCGTAAATCTTGTAGACATCGCCCTGGCGCACGGCGCGGGTCTTGATCGAAGCAAGGTCGGAGCCGGTGTTGGGCTCGGTGAACACCGCCGTCGGCAGGACTTCGCCCGAAGCGATCTTCGGCAGCCACTTGCGCTTCTGCTCCTCGGTGCCGCTGCCGAGGATCAATTCGGCGGCGATCTCCGATCGGGTGCCGAGCGATCCGACGCCGATATAGCCGCGCGACAGTTCCTCGGACACCACGCACATCGATTCCTTGCCGAGCGCGAGCCCGCCGAATTCCTCGGGAACCGTAAGACTGAAGACGCCGAGCTCCGCCATCTGGGCGAGGACGGCGAGCGGGATGTATTCGTTCGCAAGGTGCCAGGCCTGCGCATGCGGCACGACCTCGCTGTCGGCGAACTTGCGCATCTCGTCGCGGATCGTCTCCAGCGTGTCGTCGAGGCCGCATGCGCCGGCGGTGGCGCCGCGGTCGTGCTGCATCAATTCGACGAGGCGCGCGCGGTTCTGCGCGGTGTTGCCGAACGCGATCAGCGTCTCCATCGCGGGCGACACCCGCGCGGCCACAGCGGCGGGCGACAATCCGAGATCGGACAGGCGCACGATCTCGCCCTGGCTGACCGGGATGCCGCCAAGAATTTGAGCGAGGTATTCGCCGCAGGCGATGCGGACCAGAAGCTCCTCGGTTTCGCCGAGACGTCCATCCGCATCCATGCGTTCGGCGTAAGCGGCCATCTGACGCAGCGCCTCGACGTAGGTCGCAAGCCATGCGAGGCCATGGGTCGCGCGCTGTTCGCGATCGAACAGCCGCCCGACCGTGTTGCCCTCCAGCGTCACACGCGCGCGCACCGCCGACGCGGCGTCCGCGAAGATCGCCTCGGCGGCGAGCAAGGCCTGCCGCGCAACGGCAGTCAGTTCGCGCGCGGCAGCCGCGGGGCTGGATTGCGCCATGGGAAATCTCCGAGCTCAGAATGGCGCAGGCACAGTCCATTCCAGCAGCACGTCGAATTGTGCAATGCACAATCGTATTTCGCAACGAAATGCTGCTTCGTTATGAGGCATACTTGCTGTGATTTTCGACATCGTTAACCAAATTCGGCGCATTTTCATCCGTCAGGTTTGATGGATCCGATCTCATGCGCCCCGAGCCGCGCACCGACAGCCTGCCGGCAAATCAGCGTCCGCTTCACGCCCTCGCCAACCGCCTGTCGGTCCGGACCCGTATGGCGCTGCTGGCGGCGATTCCCGTGCTGGCGTTCGCGGCCAACGGCATCGCCTATACGGTTGGCGAGTCCCAGGTTGCACAGGCGTTCGAGACGGTGCGGCGCGCCAGCAGCGTCGCCGACCACAGCCAGAATTTCAAAGTCTCGATTGCGGCGGTGCGCATTCACGCGCGCGACTTCGCGCAGCGCCCGAGCGCCGACCTGATCAAGGAGTTTGAGGCGGCGCGCGCGCAGGCCGGCGGAAGTCTTGCCGCGATCGAGGAGAACGTCGACGAGGAGACGCGCAAGCGCCTGTTGCCGCTTCGTGAGCGCCTCGGCGAGGTGGCGATCAACTTCAGCGCGATGACCCAGAAGCAGGACGTGCTCGGGTTCTCCGACAACGAGGGCGCCCGGCGCCGGCTGATCATGGCGGCCGCGGCGGTCGAGCGCATCATCCACGAAGACCTGGCCTGGATGTCGCCATCGGAGGCGCAATCCATCACGGCGACGCTGCTGGTCATGCGCCGCTGGGAAACCGAATACCGCATGACCGGGGAGTCGCTGCCCAAGGTCAAGTTTTACGACGAGCTCGACGATCTCAGAAAGAAGCTCGAAGCGGCCGGAGTGAAGGACGCCGGGAAGAAGCAGCACCTGAGCGAGCAGGTCAACGCCTATGTCAACGCATTTGAGGAATGGATGCGCAGCATGGAGCAGGTCGGCCCGCTGCGCGCGCTGATCGACGTCGACACCCGCAACATGCTGCCCGTCGCTCATCAGGTCATCGTGACGTCCAATCAGAATTCGGCGGCCGCCGCGGAGGCACTTTCGGCCGCGCAGAAGCGGACCACGGCCTTCGTCGCACTGGTCGGCTTCACGTCCGTGTTTCTCGGCCTCGGCCTGAGCTGGATCATCGGCCGCAGCATCACGCATCCGCTCAACGGGCTCGTGGGCGTCATGAAGCGGCTTGCCGCGGGCGACACGTCGCCGCGAATTCCCGCAACCAGCGCCCCCGACGAGATCGGCGAGATGGCGCGCACCGTCATCGTGTTCCGCAACAGCATCGTCGAGCGCGACGGCCTGGCGGAAGAGCAGGCCGGCGCGGCGCGCGAGCGCGAGACGCGCAGCGAGACCGTCGCCCGCGCGATCGTCTCGTTCCGCAGCGAGGTCAAGCAGGCGCTGGCAAGCCTGCGCGGAACGGCCGACCGGCTCGACCAGTCGTCCGCGAAGCTCAACGGCGCCGCCGACGCAGTCTCGTCCGAAGCCGCCACCGCCGAACGGCGGGTGGGCGCCGCATCGGAAAACGTCACCTCCGCAGCGGGCTCCGTCGAGGAACTGGCGACCTCGATCGGCGAGATCGCGGGCCAGGCGGCCAAGTCGACCGAGGTCGCTGGCCGCGCGGTGGCGGAAGCGCAGCGCGCCGCCAAGACCATGGGCGAACTGGGCGCCGCCGCGAGCCGCATCGGCGAAGTGATCGGCCTGATCCAGGCCATCGCCGGGCAGACCAATCTCCTGGCGCTCAACGCCACCATCGAAGCCGCGCGCGCCGGCGAAGCCGGGCGCGGCTTTGCCGTGGTTGCGTCCGAGGTCAAGTCGCTGGCGGGCCAGACCGCGCGCGCGACCGAGGAAATCGCCGGACAGATCGCGGCCATCCAGTCGGCCGCCGTCGATTCCGCGCAGGCCATGGAGCAGGTCAACCGCATCATCGCCGAAATGTCGGCTATTGCGTCCATCGTCGCCGTAACGGTGGAAGAACAGAACAATGCGGTGTCGTCGATCGCGGAAGACGTCAACCGCGCTTCCGCCGAAGCGCGCACCGGCGCCGAGGCAATGAACCGGGTCGCCGGGGCCAGCACCGGCGCGCGCACCACCGCAGCCGACGTCAAGTCGCTCGCAGAAGCGCTCTCGACCGAGGCCGAGAATCTCGATGCCGAGGTACAGCGCTTCCTTGCCGACGTGCAGGCGGCGTAACGCACCTGCAAGGTCCGGTTCGCCTCCGGTTGCGCTGGCCGGAGTCGCGTTCCGACAAGTCCCGCAGTCCTGACAGATTGAGCTATGATCCGCGCGCCGGGCACCACCGGCGGACCTGTGTCCGCCGGCCGATTTCGCATTCAAGCGACAGGAGAGCTCCGTGAGCCGCCCGCCATTCCCACCCTTCACCGCCGAGACCGCAGCCCAGAAGGCCCGCATGGCCGAAGACGCCTGGAACGGCCGCGACCCGGCGCGCGTCGCGCTCGCCTACACGCCCGACAGCCGCTGGCGCAACCGCTCCGAATTCATTCAGGGCCGCGCCGAGATCGAAGCGTTCCTGACCCGCAAGTGGATCAGGGAGCTGGACTATCGGCTGATCAAGGAGGTCTGGACCTTCGGGGGCAATCGCATCGCGGTTCGCTTCGCCTACGAATGGCACGACGACAGCGGCAGCTGGTTCCGCAGCTACGGCAACGAGAACTGGGAGTTCGACGAGCAGGGCCTGATGCGGCTGCGGATCGCCAGCATCAACGACCTGCCGATCAAGGACAGCGAACGCAAATATCACTGGCCGCTCGGGCGAAGGCCCGACGGTCATCCATCGCTGAGCGAGCTCGGACTATGACGAACGATCCTGCATACCCCAGCGACATCGCCTTCACGCCGACGGTCAAAGCCATCCAGGCACGCAAAGGTTCGCGCGAACGCTACGAACGCCAGGAGGAGCGCGGCGGCTGGCAAACCAGGATCACCGCCGACCTTGCCGGTTTCATCGGCGCGCAAACCAGCGCGTTTCTCGCCACCGCGAATGCGCAGGGCCAGCCTTACATCCAGCACCGCGGCGGGCCGCCGGGATTCCTGCGCGTGCTGGACGACACGACGATCGGGTTTGCGGATTTCGCCGGCAACCGGCAATTCATCACCCTCGGCAACCTCGCAGAAAACGCCAAGGCCCAGCTGTTCCTGATCGACTACGCGACCAGGCAGCGCGTGAAAATCTGGGGAGAGGCGCGCGTCGTCGAAGGCGACGCCGAGCTTACGGCACGATTGATGCCACAAGGTTACAAGGCGAGGCCGGAACAGGTCATCCTGTTCAAGGTCCTCGCCTGGGACGTCAATTGCAACCAGCACATTCCGCAGCGGTTCGAGGCCGCGGACGTCGATGCCGCGCTTGCGGAAGCCGGCCGGCGGATCGCCGCTTTGGAAGCCGAGGTCAAACGTCTGAACGGGCACGCCGCCACCGCATAGCGCCGCCACGTTCCCCTTGCCAAAGGCGCGGCAATCCGCGATTTGAGCGTGTCGCCGCCGCGAGGATGCCGTGCGGACACTCCAACGCTGCTATCGCGTCGCCTTTGACGCATTCGACAGTTTCAACGCCAACGACGGCTGGTCGACCGCGAGCCATATCGCGCTGTCGGCGCTGATGGCGCTGTTCCCGTTCCTGATCCTGGTCACCGGACTGGGCGGGTTCCTGTTCGGCTCCCACCAGCTTGCCGACGAGGTCGCCAGCATGCTGCTGGAGGTTCTGCCGACCGAGGTCGCGACGCCGATCGCGGGCGAGATCCGGCGCGTGCTCACCACCTGGCGCGGCGACGTTCTCACCGTCGGCATCGCGTTTGCGCTGTTCTTCGCTTCGAGCGGCGTCGAGAGCCTTCGCATCGGCCTCAGCCGCGCCTATGGGACGGCCGAGACGCGGCGCTGGTGGGTGCTGCGGCTGGAGTCGATCGGCTACGTCCTGATCGGCGCGGTCGGAATGCTGGCGCTGGCGTTCCTGGTGGTGCTGGCCCCGCTGATCTTCGCCACGGTGGTGCGCTACGTGCCGCAGCTCGCGCCGCTGTCGCCGATGTTCAATTTCCTGCGGATCGCGGTCGCGTCCGCGGTTCTGATCGCGGCACTGGTGATCGTGCACAAGTGGCTGCCGGCCGGACGCCGGCCGCTGCTGTCGATCGTGCCGGGCATTTTCGCGACGCTGCTGCTCTGGCTGATCGCAGGCGAAGTGTTCGGCACCTACCTGTCGCGATTTGCCGAAACCTACGTCAGCTACTACGCGGGCCTCGCGTCGGCGATGATTGCGCTGGTGTTCCTGTATCTGATCGCAGGCATATTCATCTACGGCGGCGAATTGAACGCGGCCGTCGCACGCGAACGCGAACGGTCGGACAATACCGGGTAAGGGCTTCTTATTTTGACGCGTTTTCTTCACGCGAACCGGTACCCACTTCGCTCGAAAACGCTGTGGCTGTTTTGACGCGTTTTCTCCACGCGAACCGGTACCCACTTCGCTCGAAAACGCTGTGGCTGTTTTGACGCGTTTTCTCCACGCGAACCGGGTCCCACTTCGCTCGAAAACGCTGTGGCTGTTTTGACGCGTTTTCTCCACGCGAACCGGGTCCCACTTCGCTCGAAAACGCTTTGACGGCATGCGCCGTTCGGCCACACGACCCGGCCCGTTACGCCCCTATCGAACAGGTTCGATGCCGATATAGGATTGCGGCACGGCCAGGTGCCGGCGCGCAGCCATTCGCGCCCAAAAACACAACAACAATCGAACCGAAACCGGTCTTGGGAGGGAACGTCATGACATTCGCTCGCAGGCGATTTCTGCATCTCGCGGCCGGCGCCGTCGCGCTTCCCGCGCTCTCGCGCTCCGCATTTGCCCAGGACTATCCGACGCGGCCGATACGGGTCGTGGTCCAGGTTCCGGGCGGCAGCGCACCGGACATCATCGCCCGCGTCGTCGGACAGACGCTGTCGGAGCGGCTCGGCCAGCCCATCGTCGTCGATAACCGGCCAGGGGCGAGCGGCAATATCGCGACCGAAGGCGTCATCCGCTCCGCGGCCGACGGCTACACGCTGCTGTTCGCCATGTCGGCCAACGCGATCAACCCGGCGATCTACGACAATCTCCGGTTCAGCTTCATGCAGGACGCCGCACCGGTGGCGTTCATCGGCAAGATTCCGCTGGTGATGGAAGTCAATATCAACGTGCCGGCGAAGACGGTTCCGGAGTTCATCGCCCACGCCAAGGCCAATCCCGGCAAGGTCCACCTTGCAGCGACCGGGAACGGAACTCCGCTCCATGTCTCGGGCGAACTGTTCAAGATGATGGCCGGCATAAACCTGACCAACGTCTTCTACCGCGGCTCGCCAGTGGCGCGCACCGATATTCTGGGCGGACAGGTGCAGGCGATGTTCGGCGTCGTGCCGGAATCGCTGCCCTTCATCAAGAGCGGCCAGGTGCGTGCGCTGGCCGTCACCGCCGAGAAGCGCCTGGCGGTGCTGCCGGACGTTCCCGCCATGGCCGAATTCCTACCGGGCTACGAGGCCAGCGGCTGGTACGGCATCTCCGCGCCGAAGGACACGCCGCCCGCGATCGTGGCCAGGCTCAACAAGGAGATCAACGCCAGCATCAGCGATCCCAAGACCAGGACGCGCCTGGCCGAACTGGGATGCATTGCGGCTCCGGGCACGCCCGCGGACTATGCGAAGTTCATTGCGGGCGACACGGAAAAGTGGGGCAAGGTCGCCCGCAAAGCGGGGATCAAGGGGCAGTAGACCGCGTCAGAACAAAAAGACTACCGCCCCGCCTCCACCACGTCGTCGAGCGTCTTCAGCCCCGGCGCAGGCGCGTTGACCAGCACGGCCATGTTGCCGGGCTTGTGCCGATTCTGCCACATCATCTGGTGTGCGCGGGGGATTTCCGCCCACGGCAACGCCTCACTCATGCAGGGATAGACCCGGCGGTCGAGCACGAACTGGTTGGCGGCCGAGGCCTGCTTCAAGTGTGCGAAGTGCGAGCCTTGAATCCGCTTCTGGCGCATCCAGACGTAGCGCGCGTCGAAGGTGATGTTGTAGCCCGACGTGCCGGCACAGAACACGACCATGCCGCCGCGCTTGACCACGAGGCAAGACACCGGAAACGTCGCCTCGCCCGGATGCTCGAACACGATGTCGACGTCGCGCTTGCCCGTGAGGTCCCAGATCGCCTTGCCGAAGCGGCGCGCCTCCTTGACCCAGTCGTTGTATTCGGGCGCGCCGACCTTGGGCATGGCGCCCCAGCACTTGAAGTCCGTGCGGTTGATGACGCCGCGCGCGCCGAGGTCCATGACATAGTCGCGCTTTGAGTCGTCGGAGATCACGCCGATGGCGTAGGCGCCGGACGCGGCGGCAAGCTGCACGCCGAACACCCCCAAGCCCCCCGAGGCGCCCCACACCAGCACGTGGTCGCCGGGCTTCATGGTGTGCGGCGGATGACCGAACAGCATGCGATAGGCGGTGGCGAGCGTAAGCGTATAGCAGGCCGCCTCCTCCCACGGCAGATGCGCGGGCTTCGGCATCAGCTGGCGCGACTGCACGCGGCAGAATTGCGCAAACGAGCCGTCCGGCGTCTCGTAGCCCCAGATGCGCTGCGAGGGCGAGAGCAGCGGATCGCCGCCATTGCAGTCCTCGTCGTCGCCGTCGTCCTGATTGCAATGAACGATGACTTCGTCGCCCACCTTCCAGCGCCGCACCTTCGAGCCGGTGGCCCACACGACGCCGGCGGCGTCCGAGCCCGCGATGTGGAACGGATGCTTGTGGCCGTCGAGCGGCGAGATCGGCACGCCAAGCCCCGCCCAGACGCCGTTGTAGTTGACGCCCGCGGCCATCACATAGACCAGCACCTCGTCCTCGCCGATCGGCCAGGTCGGCACGACCTCAATCTGCATCGAGGTTTCCGGCGGTCCGTGGCGCTCCTTGCGGATCGCCCATGCGTGCATCTTTTCGGGAACGTGGCCGAGCGGAGGCACCTCGCCGATGCCGTAGAGGCTTTTCGGCGCTGACGCAGGCGGCTGCTTGAGCGTTGCGACGGCGGACATGACCGCGCCTCCGGGTTTGCCGGTTCAACACGTCAATTTCCACGTCCGGGAAGTCTGCGTCAGGCGATTGTGCATAGCAATACGATTCATGTCGCATTGCAAAACTTTCGCTGACAAGACCAGTTCGGAGGCTTATTCTGGAGTTCGCACTGCAAAATCAGGGGACTGCGCACGGCGCGGCCCTTAAGGCAGGTGCCGATGCGCGACCAAGCGCGGCCTGACAAGCCTTGGATTTTCCGCACCTACGCCGGGCACTCCACCGCGCGCGAATCGAACGCGCTGTACCGAAAGAATCTCGCCAAGGGCCAGACCGGGCTTTCGGTCGCCTTCGATCTGCCGACCCAGACCGGCTACGACAGCGATCACGTGCTGGCGCGCGGCGAGGTCGGCAAGGTCGGCGTGCCGGTCTGCCATCTCGGCGACATGCGCGCGCTGTTCGACGGCATTCCGCTGTCGTCGATGAACACGTCGATGACGATCAACGCCACAGCGGCGTGGCTGCTCGCGCTTTACATCGCGGTCGCCGACGAGCAGGGCGCGCCGCGCGGCTCGCTCACCGGCACGATCCAGAACGACATCATCAAGGAGTATCTGTCGCGCGGCACCTACGTGTTCCCGCCCACGCCGTCCATGCGGCTGATCAAGGACGTGGCGATCTTCACCACCGCCGAGCTGCCGAAATGGAATCCCATGAATGTATGCTCCTATCACCTGCAGGAGGCGGGAGCGACGCCGGTGCAGGAGCTGGCCTTTGCGTTGGCGACCGCCATCGCCGTGCTCGATACGGTGAAAGCGTCCGGCGAGGTGACGGCGGAAAAGTTCGACGAGGTGTTCGGGCGCATCTCGTTCTTCGTCAACGCCGGGATGCGCTTCGTCACCGAGATGTGCAAGATGCGCGCCTTTGCGGAACTGTGGGACGAGCTTGCGCGCGAGCGCTACGGCGTGACCGATCCCAAGCACCGACTGTTCCGCTACGGCGTGCAGGTGAACTCGCTGGGGCTCACTGAGCAGCAGCCGGAAAACAACGTCGCGCGCATCCTGATCGAGATGCTCGCCGTGACGCTTTCGAAGAACGCCCGCGCCCGCGCGGTGCAGCTTCCCGCGTGGAACGAGGCGCTCGGCCTGCCGCGGCCCTGGGACCAGCAATGGTCGCTGCGGCTACAGCAGATTCTCGCCTACGAGACCGACCTCCTTGAATACGGCGACCTGTTCGACGGCTCGCCCGAAATCGCGCGCAAGGTCGAGCAGCTCAAGGACGAGGCGCGCGACGAACTGCGCCGCATCGAAGCGATGGGCGGCGCGGTCGCCGCGGTCGAGAGCGGTTACATGAAACGGCAGTTGGTCGAGTCCAACACCGCGCGGCTCGAAGGCGTCGAGCGCGGCGACCTCGTCGTGGTCGGGGTCAACAAATATCCGGAGAGCGAGCCCTCGCCGCTCGCGGGCGGCGCCGAGTCGGTGGTCACGGTGTCGGAGGACGCCGAGCGCGACCAGATCGGGCGGCTGAAGGCCTGGCGCACTGCGCGCGACGACTCGGCGGTTAAGGCAGCGCTCGCGAAGCTCAAGCGCGCAGCGAAGGACGGCACAAACGTCATGCCGGCCTCGATCGAATGCGCGAAGACCGGCGTCACCACCGGCGAATGGGGCTGGACCTTGCGCGAGGCGTTCGGTGAGTACCGCGCGCCGACCGGCGTCGGCGAAGCGATGCGCAACGACATCGGCGGGCTTGACGGCATCCGCGCCGAGGTCGACCGCGTGTCGCGAAAGCTCGGCCGGCGCCTGACGTTCCTGGTCGGCAAGCCCGGCCTCGACGGCCATTCCAACGGCGCCGAGCAGATCGCGGTGCGCGCCCGCGATTCCGGCATGCAGGTGGTCTACGAAGGCATCCGGCTGACGCCGGAGGAGATCGTCGCCGCCGCGCAGGCGCGCAAGGCGCACGTGGTCGGCCTGTCGGTTCTTTCGGGCAGCCACCTGCCGCTGGTGCAGGACGTGGTCGCGCGCATGAAAGCCGCCGGCATGGACGGCGTGCCGGTGGTGGTCGGCGGGATTATTCCGCCGGAGGACGAAGGCGCACTGCGCGCGGCGGGTGTCGCGGCGATCTACACGCCAAAAGATTTCGAGCTGAACCGCATCATGGAGGACGTGGTGCGGATCGTGGAAACGCAAGTTGACAAAACGGCGTGAGATATCGGGACCGGCCCCTGGCCCCGGCCTTAACGCACCGCGTTCCGAACATCCGATGGCGTGGACCCAAACCGCCGCCGGAATGTGCGATTGAAGTATGACAGATTGCCGAAGCCGACTTCGAATGCGATGGCGCTGATCGTCCAGTCGAAAAATCGCGGACTCGACAGCATCCGGTGCGCCTGAACTAAACGCTGCTCGACGACATACTCCGAGAACGTCGATCCATCGTCGTCGAACAGCATCTGGACATAACGTGCCGTGACCCGATGGCGGCGCGCGATATCGTGAACGGACATTCCTTCGTTCCGCAGATTCGCCAGAATGTCCGCCTTCATCGCGGCCAAGCGCGCGGCGCGCACGCCGTGGCCCCACGACAGCTTGGTGCCGTCGCGTGTCGCCCCAAGCGCCAACGCTATGAGATCGTGTACGTGGCCGGCGAACGGACGCTGCAAATTCGTATCCATCGGCGTGTGGTTCGAAACTGTCAGCGCGATGTAATCGACAAGCAACCGCAAGGGGCCGTTTGGTCCACGGATAGGGCGCATCAGCGCATATTCCGGGTCCGCCATCCTTTCCCGCAATGCGTTCCGAGGAATGCCAAGGCTGAGGTAGTTCCCGGTCTCTGCGAACCCTTGCGTTCCGATGTCGGAGCTCGAAAGGAGCAATGCCTCGTTGGCGCCCAGTTCAATGTCGGCGTTCAGTTGCGAAATCGCGCTGGTGCCGGAGAGGTTTGCCGTGAAGATCAAGTCGTCGTTGCCGTCGGCGACCAGAGCGCGGGTCCGGCGGCTGACAATGCCACTCGTCGTGCCGAGCGCGATGTTCAGCCCCGGAAGAACCTGAAGCCTGCAACTCTGCCGAAAGCTCGCCCGATCGAGCGGCTCAAGGTCGAGTTTGACGATCGCGCTGCCAAACAACTCCCGCAGATAGCAAACCCTGTCACGCTCGGGGACGTTGTCGGTGGAAAAATGCATGGAATTGGCGTTCGGTGACGGCATGAACTCTCCTGAAGCAACGCCCGGCAAGCGACACAAGTCTGTCGCCAACATGCAACGCCGGGTTCAAAAATCGACAATTTTTGCAATCGCAATCGTCCGACTTCGCCACAGTACCAGTCTGCTTCCTCCCCGTATGAGATGACGCGCCGCCTCCAACCTATCGTCCCTGTGCTCTTGAACTCCACGCGCGGGGCCCTATGCACAGCGATACGCTCAAAACATTCAGCGGCCGCCGCGGGTCGGCTCTGGCAATGGCCGTGGCGGGCACCCTTGTCGCCAGCGCGCCCGCAGCGTTGGCACAAGCCAGATCGACGGGCGCCAAACCCGTCGAAGGCAGCGTCTATTTCGATCTAGTTGGCTCCTACCAGTCGATCGCTCTGCCGGCTTTCGACGCCGGTTGGCGTCACACCGTCTTTGCGACGGATGCGGACCGAGGCCCGGCCAACGTGCACAAACCGCGATTGTCCGGCGCAGGAGCCTCCGGCGCCTTGGGCCGTGTCCTGCCCCATGGGACGCTTCCGGCAGCATTCGGAGCGAATGCGCGGATCGAGTTGGGCTGGTCGTTCGCGCATGTGGAGGGCACCCAGGCGGGCGCGAGCGCAGCATTCGCACTGGCATCGGGCATCGGATTCAGGATTGCATCTGTCGACGGCTCGTTCTTGACCTCGTTCTCATGCAACGTCGCCTGCTCCGCGCAATCCAATCTCGCAACCAAATACGACGCGTGGGGATTCAGCCTGAAGATGGCCGGTGACCATCAGGCGGGTCCGATTACGCTCACGCCGTCGATTGCGCTGATCGGCGGAATTGCTCGCAGCCGCCAGGATCTTTCAATCCGCATGGCCTTAACTCCTCCCGTTGACCAATACGGTTATGTCGCTACCATCGATTTGGATTGGGCCGACTGGGGCGCAAGAGTCGGACTTGACGCCGCAACGGCCGTGACGCCTTGGCTCACCATCGGACTGGGCGGCAGCATCGGCGTCGCACGACGCAAGGTGACGTTCTCGGCGAACGACAAGTTTAACTATAATGCGGTCCTTTCGTACCGCGGTACCGCGCAAGGCAACGCTGCAGCTACGCCGATACTGGCCAATGCCGAGGCCAGGCTGACCCTGACACCTTGGCGGAAAGTGGCGATCAAGGCGTTCGCCGGTCTCAACCATGACAGCCAAGTCCCGGGCGTGACGCCGTCATGTCCGGGCGATTCGTGCTTGGGGGGCGCCTTTAAGGGCGCGCCTTCGAATATCAAATTCGAGTCCGCAACGAGCTACTACGCCGGGGGAGGCGTCTCGGTGAAGTTCGAGCCTTGACGGCTATCGACCTCAAATAGCCGGCTTTTGATCGGCTGACAGCCCGCTAGCAGCACGGTAGGCTATCCCATCATCGTGGGCCGGCGCGCGACAGCCGTCCGCCGTGACCAGGAGGGGGATGTCATGACCATCGAAACACTGATCATCTGGCTGATCGTTGGTGCGGTCGCCGGCTGGCTTGCCGGTCAGATCGTCAAGGGCATCGGTTTCGGTCTGATCGGCAACATCGTCGTCGGCATCGTCGGCGCATTCGTGGCCGGATGGCTGCTGCCGCGCATCGGCATCAATATCGGCGGCGGCATCATCGCGGCGGTCATCAACGCCACCATCGGCGCGGTGATCCTGCTGGTGATCATCGGACTGGTCAAACGCGCCTGACGGCCGACACCGTCCGCAGCGCATCGTTCAAGTCCGCAGGCGACGCCGGCTTGCGCAGATAGGCGTCCATGCCGGCGGCCTTGGCCGCTACGGCGTCGTTTGCCTCGGTGCGGCCCGACACGCCGACGATCGGCACGCGTCCGGCCGGCGGCGGCAGCGCGCGGATGCGGCGCGCCGCCTCGATGCCGTCGATGCCCGCGAGCGCCACGTCCATCAGAACCACGTCGTGCTTGTTGCGCGCGGCCTCTTCCACCGCGGCCTCGCCGGTGCCGACGAAGCTGACGCTGTGGCCAAGCTCGCCGAGCACAGCCTTGAGCACCATGCGGCCGTACGGATTGTCCTCGGCGCACAGCACGCGCAGGCGGCGCAGCGCACCGTTCGTGCGCGGGCGCGCGGCCGGCGCGGCGTCCTTCACCGTCACCGACAGCCGGAACGTGCTGCCGCGGCCCGGCGCGCTCTTCACCGTCAGCCCGCCGCCCATCGCTTCGGCAATGCGCTTGACGAACACGAGGCCGAGGCCCGCGCCGCCGTAACGCAGCGCCACCTGCTCGCTCGCCTGCGAGAACGGCTTGAACAGCCGCCTGAGATCGGCCTCGACGATGCCGATACCGCTGTCGGACACTTCGAATGTCAGCCGCGTGCGCCCGCGCGCTGCGCGCGACGCCTGCGCCGTGAACCCGATGCGCCCGCGCTCAGTGAACTTGACCGCGTTGTCGCACAAGTTTTCCAGCGCGCTGCGCAGCCGAAGCGCGTCGCCAAGCGCGCGCGCCGGCAGATCGGCCGCGATCGCGACATCGACCTTGAGCCCCTTGGTCTCGGCACGCGCGCCGAGCGAAGCCGCGACCGAGCGCGCCAGATCGCGGGCCGAGAACGGCTCCTCGCGCAGCACCAGCCCGGCGGTCTCCGCGCGCACCGCATCGACCACGATGGTGGTGAGGCGCGCCAGGTGGTCGGCGGTGTCCTTGATCGAATCGGCCCAGCGCCGCTCGCGCGCGGGCAGATCGGACGAAGCCAGCAGATCGGCCAGCGCCAGGATGCCCGTCAGCGGCGTGCGGATGTCGTGGGCGAGACCCGCCAGCGCCACCTCGATGGCGCGCCGGCCGCGCCCGGACGCAGTCCGCCGCCCGTGCGCCATGCGCGCACGGCTTCGCGCCTTGGTCGACTTTCGCCTGGCCTTCGGCATGAGACCCCCCGGCCTCCGCCCTCGAACGAGGATGGCACGCCGGCCGCGCCGGCACCAATCGCTATAACCCCGCGAGGCGGCGGATATCCCCCGCCGTCGCGCCCTGTGCGCGCAATTCCCGCAGGCCGGTGGCGCGGGTCGATTTCGAGAGCTTGCGGCCGTCGGCATCGAGGATCAGCCGGTGATGGCAATAGACGGGTTCCGGCAGCCCGAGCAGCGCCTGCAGCAGGCGATGCACCGACGTCGCGTGGAACAGGTCCTGCCCGCGCACCACGTGCGTGACGCCCTGCAGCGCGTCGTCGACCGCGACCGCGAGATGATAGCTCGTCGGCGTGTCCTTGCGCCCAAGAATGACATCGCCCCACGCCGCGGGATCGGCCGCGACGGTTCCGGTCTCGCCCGCAGGCCCCGATCCGGTCTCGGTCCAGCGCAGCGGCTCCCGCCGTTCGCCCACCCACTCCAGCGCCTTCGCCATGTCGAGCCGTATCGCGTACGGCTCGCCGCCCGCGATATGAGCGGCCCGCTCGGCCTCGCTTATGCCGCGCGCTGCGCCCGGATACAGCGGCACGCCGTCGGGATCGCGCGGCCAGCGCTCGCGTACGTCGCGGTCGGCGACCATGCGCGCGATCTCGGCACGGCTTTCGAAACCCGGGAACGTCAGACGCAGAGCCGCAAGCCTGTCGAGCGCTACGCGATACTCGGCAAAGTGCTCCGACTGGCGGCGCACCGGGGCGTCCCATTCGATGCCGAGCCAGGCGAGGTCCTCGTAGATCGCGGTCTCATACTCCGGGCGGCAGCGGGTTGCGTCGATGTCCTCGATGCGCAGCAGCAGCCGGCCGCCTGCGGCGCGTGCCATGTCGAAATTCATCAGCGCCGACAATGCGTGGCCGAGGTGCAGATAGCCGTTCGGACTGGGCGCAAATCGGAAAACGGGTGTTGTCAAATCGGCCGCCGCGACATGGTTTCGCCACTGTCATTGAATCGGGATAATGCACATCCGTCGACTCAATCCGTACAGGGAATATTGCCATGAAAGACTTTGGAGGCGTGACGCGCCGATCGCTGCTCGCGGGCGCCGCAGGTGCAGCGGTCGCAGGCCTTTCAGGCGGCCCGGCGCTCGCCGCCGCGCCGATGACCAACCGGCCTGCGCCCGCGCATCACAGATTCAAGCTCGGCGCCTTCGAAGTCACCATCGTGTCGGACGGACCGCTCAACATCGGGCCGCCGAAGGATGGGCTTCTGACCGGCGTGACCGCGGACGACATGAAGCGGGCCCTGGAGCGTCAATTCCTGGCCCCCGACGCAGTCGAGATGGAACAGAACGCACTGGTGGTGAACACCGGCAAGCAACTGGTGCTGTTCGACACCGGCACCGGCGGGCTCGACACCTTCGGTCCCAACACCGGGCGGCTGGTGCGCAACCTGCGAGCCGCCGGCATTCGCCCCGCCGACATCGACGCGGTCATGCTCACGCATGCGCACGCCGACCATTGCTTCGGCCTGATGACCGCGAAGGGCGCGCGCGTGTTTCCGAAGGCGCAGATTTACATGTCGCAGGCCGACTTCGACTTCTGGACCGACGAGAGCAAGGCCGGCGGCAACGACATGATGAAGATGATGATCGGCGGCGCGCGCCGGAATCTGCTGCCGAACCGCGACCGCATCGTGTTCATCAAGGACGGGCAGGAACCCGTGCCGGGCATCCAGGCGATGGCCACACCGGGGCACACCGTCGGGCACCTGTGCTTCACGATCGTGTCCGAGGGCAAGATGCTGTTCAACTTGGGCGACGTCGCGCATCATCACGTCCTGTCCACCGAGATGCCGCGCGCGGCCTTCGCCTACGACACCGACGGCAATCAGGGCGTTGCGACGCGGCTGCGCGTGTTCGACATGCTGGTGTCGGGCCGCACGCCGATCGTGGCGTATCACTTCCCCTGGCCCGGCCTGGGCTACATCGGCCGGGCGCCGGTCGGCTACCGCTACGTCCCGGCGCCGCTGCGGACGGTGCTGTAATCGAGCGCCACGGCCAGGCTCGCCGCATGTCTCTCCTCCGCACCGACGCAGACCTTGCCGCCGCGATGGCGCTGCTGGTCGCGCAGGACACGCGGCTTGCGCCGCTGCTGCAACTCACCGGCATGCCGGCGCTGCGGCGCCGCGACGGCGGGTTCGGCGGGCTGTGCGCGATCGTCTGCGGGCAGCAGCTCTCGACCGCAAGCGCGGCCGCGATCCGTGCGAGGCTCATGGCCGCCTTCGATCCGTTCCATCACGACGCGATCCGCAAGGCGCGCGCCGACAAGCTCGCACGGCTCGGCCTGTCGAGGCCCAAGATCAAGTCGATCAAGGCCATCGCCTCGGCGGTTGCGGACGGCGACATCGACCTCGATGCGGTCGCTCGCATGCAAGCGGACGAGGCCCACGGCGCGCTGACCGCGCTGCACGGCATCGGGCCGTGGACCGCCGACATCTATCTGCTGTTCTGCCTTGGCAATGCCGACGCCTGGCCGGCCGGCGATCTCGCGTTGCAGGAATCGGCGCGCATCGCGCTCAACCTGCGCCGCCGGCCCGACGCGAAGGCCATGGTCAGGCTCGGCGAGTCGTGGCGTCCATGGCGCGGGGTGGCGGCGCATCTGCTGTGGGCCTACTATCACGTGGTCAAGCGGCGCGAAGGCGCGCCGGTTTCCGCAACGGCGAAGCCCAAGGCCAGGAACGTGTCCAAGATCGTGCCCAAGACCGGCAAGAAAACCGCCGGGAAGAATGCAATGCGGGGCCGCAATGGCCGCTGAGATCGACGGCCCGCGGCTTCAGCCGCGCTCCGGCGCGGCCAAGCGCCTCGTGGTGTTCCTGCACGGCTACGGCGCCGACGGCAACGACCTGATCGACATCGGCCGCGCGTGGCAGCAACTGCTGCCCGACGCCGCGTTCGTGTCGCCGCATGCGCCGGAGCCGTGCGGACAGGCCCCGATGGGGCGGCAGTGGTTTCCGCTGTTCACCCGCTCCGCCAACGAGCGCTGGGACGGCGTCAATCGCGCGGCGCCCGTGCTGCATCGCTTCCTGGACGCCGAGCTGGAGCGCCACAAGCTGCCGCCGTCGGCTCTGGCGCTGGTCGGCTTCAGCCAGGGCACGATGATGGCACTGCATGTGGGGCTGCGGCGCGCCGCGCCGCCCGCGGCCATCGTCGGCTATTCCGGCGTGTTCGTGCTGCCCGACGGCGCCGGACCGGAAGCCGTCGCGGGCGAGATCAAAGGCCGGCCGCCGGTGATGCTGATCCACGGCGACCAGGACGACCTGATTCCCCCTCAGGCCTTGTTCCTCGGCACGCAGGCGCTGGCCGCGCTGGAGGTGCCTGTCGAATGGCACCTGTCGCAAGGCGTCGGCCACGGCATCGACCAGGAGGGGCTGCGACACGGAGGCTCGTTCCTGGCCCGCCGACTTGGCGCATAATCGCCGGACTACGGCCACAACCGTTGCGGGAACGGGTCGAAGGCCGCAGGTCGAATACGAACAACGCCGGAACACGGCGGCAATCGACACCAGGGAGGGGACCATGACCTGCAAGCGATTGATTATTGCCGCCGCCGTCATGGCCGTGGCCGCCGTCACGGCACAGGCGCAGACACTCAGCATCGGCACGAGCCCGGTCGGCACGCTGAACTATTCGACCGGAAACGCCCTGGGCAAGGTGATGACCGACTCCGCGGGCTTGCGCGCGCGCGTGGTTCCGTTCGGCGGCGGTCAGCACGTGCTGCCCTTGATCGGCAGAAAGGAACTCGAACTGTCGATCTCGACCGCGACCGACACGATCAACGCCTTCGAAGGCAAGGAAGATTTCAAGGGCAAGCCGAACCCGAGCCTGCGCGCGATCGGGAAGGTCTTCCCCTTCGCCATCGGCTGGTACGTGAAGAAGGACTCTCCCTACAAGACGCTGACCGACCTCAAGGGCAAGAAGATCGCGGTCGGCTTCACCGCCAGTTCCGCGCAGGAGCGATTCTTCCGCGCCAGCTTTGCGACCTATGGCGTGACCGAGAAGGACTTCGACGGCGTGCAGGCGCCGCACGTGGTGCGCGGAGCCGACGACTTCATGCAGGGCAAGGTCGAGGCATCGACCTTCGCGGTCGGCGCCGGCAAGATCGCGGAAGCCAACGCCAAGGTCGGCGGACTGCGGTTCCTGAACGTGCCCGACTCGGCGGACGCCATCAAACGGCTGCGCACCGTGCTGCCGCGCGCCAGCGTCAGCGTCCTCAATCCCGCTCCGCAGTTCGCCGGCATCGTGGCGCCGACCAAGCTGATCTTCGAGGATTATCTGGTCGTCGGCGGAACGCAGATCTCCGACGGCGACGCCTACAAGCTCGCCAAAGTGCTCTACGAGGAGCAGGCAAAGCTCGCCGGCATCGCCAAGACTTACGAGCAATACAAGACGGCCGAGCTCGGCGCGGACCGCGGTGTGCCGTTCCATCCGGGCGCCATGAAGTACTATAAAGAGAAAGGCATCTGGAAGGGCAACTGACCCTGACCGCCGCTCACAGGCGTTCGCACGCGCATGGACGAAGGCAACGACCGCGGCGCGCATCGATCGGGATGGACCGGATGGACGGCACGCGTGCTGGCCTTCCTGCTCACCCTGGCCGCGGTCGGCTGGGCCGCCGACATCTACCGCACCGCCGGCATGCTGCTCTACAACGAGCAGTTCAACGCCTTCGTGCTCGCGCTTGCGCTCGCTCTCGTCTTCCTGACCGTGCGGGCGCGGCGCGGCACCTCCGGTCCGCCGCCCTGGTATGACATCGCCGCCGGCGCCATCGGAATGGCGGCGGCGCTGTACGTGGCCTACGACCACCGGGCGCTGAACGACGCCATCGCATTCCGTCCGCTGCATGGCGTCGCGGTCGGCGGCATCTTGCTGGCGCTGGTGTTCGAGGGCCTGCGGCGGGTCAGCGGCAACGTCCTCACCGTCATTCTCTTGTTCTTCATCGCCTACGGGTTCTTCGGCCATCTGATCCCGGGTGAGTTCCAGGGCCGGCGGGTCAGCCCGGACGGTCTGCTGTTCTATCTCGCCATCGACGTGAACGGCGTCTTCGGATCGGTGTTCGGCATCGCCTGCACCATCGTGGTGACGTTCCTGCTGTTCGGCTCGCTGCTGGGACGCTCCGGCGGCGCGAACTTCTTCACCGATCTTGCGACCGCGGTCTTCGGCGGTTTCCGCGGCGGTGCGGCCAAGATTTCAGTGGTCGCGTCGTCGCTGTTCGGCACCATCAACGGCAATGCGGTCGCCAACGTGGTCGCGACCGGGGTCGTGACCATCCCGCTGATGAAGCAGTCGGGCTACAAGCCCGAGCACGCCGGCGCGATCGAGGCGGTGGCGTCGACCGGCGGCCAGTTGATGCCGCCGGTGATGGGGGCCGCGGCCTTCATCATGGCCGAGCTGCTCGGCGTGGCCTACCGCGAGATTGTCATCGCGGCGACGGTGCCCGCGCTGCTCTACTACGGCGCGCTGTTCATTCAGGCCGACCTGGAAGCCGCCAAAAGCAATATCGCGGCGATCCCCAAGTCGCTGATCGTTCCCGCCTCGAAGGTGCTGAGCGAAGGCTGGTATTTCATCCTGCCCTTCGCGGTACTGATCGGCGGACTGTTCTGGCTCAACCAGAGCCCGGAGACCGCGGCGCTCTATGCCTCGATCGTGCTGATCGGCTGCGGGCTCGCCGGGAATTACCGCGGCAACCGGATGCAGCCGAAGGACGTGCTGGAGTCGTTGGTCGAGACCGGACGCAGCTCGCTCGACATTCTGATGATCGCAGCGGCGGCGGGCTTCATCATCGGCGTGCTCAACGTTTCGGGGCTGTCGTTCGCACTCACCATCGCGCTGGTGAAGCTCGGCGCGGGCAACATGGTCCTGCTTCTGGTGCTGGCAGCCGGCATCGCCATCGTGCTCGGCATGGGCATGCCGACGGTCGGCGTCTATGTGCTGCTGGCGGCGCTGGTCGCGCCGGCGCTGACCGAGGTCGGGGTGCCCGCGCTCGCGGCGCACCTGTTCGTGCTGTACTTCGGCATGATGTCCATGACCACGCCGCCGGTCGCGGTCGCGGCCTTCGCCGCAGCAAGCATCGCCCAGGCCGATCCGATCCGCACGGGACTTGCCGGCGTCAAGTTCGGCTGGTCGGCGTATATCGTGCCGTTCCTGTTCGTCGCCTCGCCGACGCTGCTGATGCAGGGACAACCGCACGAGGTGACGCTCGCGGTCGTCACAGCGATGATGGGCGTGTACCTGGTCTCGGTCGGCGTCGCGGGTTTCATGACGCGCCCGATCGGCCCCGTGCTGCGGATCGCCTTTGCCGCGTCGGGGCTAGCCATGATGGTGCCGGCCAACGCATTCCCCGGCGCGATCTGGACCGACATCGCAGGCTTCGTCGCCGGCGCCGGGCTGATCGTGTCCGAACTCGGCCTGGCGCGAAGACTTCGCCAGCCCCGGCGCGAGCCGACCTGAGTCCGGCAGCACACCGATTCGCAACCGCCGGACGGCGTCTATCCACCTGCAAATCCGCGCCGCCGGCTGCATCCGCGCGCTTCACAATCCTGTCGCGGTCCCCTATAGACTATGCGGAGCCGCCGCTGCGGCGCGCGGTGAAATCGGGGGTGAGGAGCCTCGCTGTGACTGCGCATGGTTTCGCTGGCGGCTATCCGGCCCTGGTGCTGAACGCGGACTTCCGGCCGCTGAGCTATTATCCGCTGTCGCTGTGGTCCTGGCAGGACGCGATCAAGGCGGTGTTTCTCGATCGCGTGAACATCGTCGAGGAATACGACCAGGCGGTGCACAGCCCATCCATGGAGATGCGGCTGCCGAGCGTGGTCTCGCTCAAGACCTTCGTGAAGCCCTCCACGCACCCGGCGTTCACGCGGTTCAACGTGTTCCTGCGCGACCGCTTCTCCTGCCAGTACTGCGGCTCGCGCGACGACCTGACCTTCGACCACCTGCTGCCGCGCTCGCGCGGCGGGCAGACGACGTGGCACAACGTGGTCGCGGCCTGCTCGGGCTGCAACCTGCGCAAGGGCAACCTCACGCCGAACGAAGCCAAGATGTGGCCGTCGCAGGCGCCGATGCAGCCGTCGGTGCAGCACCTTCACCGCAACGGCCGACTGTTCCCGCCGAACTACCTGCACGACAGCTGGCTGGACTATCTCTACTGGGATACCGAGCTGGATCCCTGAAGCCGCGCGTATCCGGCCTTCGCCCCCCAGGCGGCGACGGCCGCGATGGCAAGCGAGATCAGCACGTTGTAGCCGGCGAGCGACAGCCCGAGGAACCGCCACGGCGCCTCGTCGCAGCGGATCACCCGCGTCTGCTGGAGCTGCTGGAGCAGGTTGCCGCCGCCACGAATATCGGCCGCGCCCGCACCGCAGGACTGCGGCCCGGCCCACCACTTCCACTCGACGCCGGAGTGATAGGCGCCGAGGCCGGCGTTGTAGAGCATCGCCAACGCGATGGCCGCAAGCGCCGCGACCTGCACCTTGCGCGACGAGCCGACCGAGACGCCGAGCATGACGAGCGCGGCGAGCGGTATCGCGAAGTAGTATGGATAGCGCTGCTCCAGGCACAGCGGGCATGGTGGAAGCCCAAGCACGTACTGAAAGAAGTACGCGCCGAGAATGGTCGCGATGCCGATGGCCGCGACTGCGGCGGCGGCGGCGGCGACCGGCTCGGCGCGGGCCATGCTGAGAGCGCGTTCGACCATGGCGGGCTCTTAGCGCCGCACGGGGCGGCTGTCGACCCACTGAGGCGTGATGCTGCACAGCGTCAGACCGGCGAGACACACGAATTACGGCTGGATGCCTCAAACTCCGTTCGTCCCCGCGGAAGCGGGGACCCAGATTTTGCAGCACTCACCGCCCCTGGGTTCCCGCTTTCGCGGGAACGCGCGGCAGAACGGTCATTTGGTTTGCGTAGCACGCGATTGCGCCAGAACGTTGACCCCGCACCGTTCGTGGCTATGATCCGCCCCGCCTAGCCCCTGTGGCGGAACTGGTAGACGCGCCAGACTCAAAATCTGGTGGTGGCAACACCGTGCTGGTTCGATCCCGGCCAGGGGCACCAACCTACGAATCGCAGCCAGTATTGCGGCGTCTCAGGCAACGGCGGCCATTGCTGCGCGTTCTTGCTTGCCATGGTAGAATTTAGAATGACGAAGGATCAGGTCAAAGAAATCCTCGACCGCGTCCTGACCTGGCCACCCGAGCGGCAGGAGGACGCGGCGCGCATCCTGAGCGAAATGGAAGCGCAGGATTCCTGCCGCTATCGCCTCTCGGATGAGCAAGCGGAGGAGGTCTGGCGTCGGCGCGATGCCTTCAAGGCTGGCACCGAGCGCTACGCGACCGACGAGGAAGTCGCCTCCGTCTGGAAAAAGCTCGGGCTGTGAAGGTCCGCTATCGCAGCCGGGCGCTTCGCGATATCGAAAGCATTCATTCGTACGTATCGGAGCGCAATCCACGCGCTGCGAAGGACATCGTTACGCGTATTCGCTGTGCAAGCGACCGGTTGGGACACTGGCCTTACATCGGCCATACCGGGTTCGTTCCGGAAACACACGAGTGGTGCGTGGTGGGCCTGCCGCACGTCATCGTCTATGAAGTCGATGAGGCTGCGGACGAGACTACGATTATCGCCGCATTCCACGCAGCGCATGACCGTACCCGGTCAGATTAACCGCGGCGCTCACCGCCCCTCCCTCAACCCGATCCGCTCCAGCCTCGGCAGTACCTCGTCGCGGAACAGCGGAAACTCCGCGAGATAATTGATCATCGAGAACGCCACGCCGCGCACGCCGCCGCGGGCGAAGTTGGCAAGCTCGTCGGCGACCTTGTCGGGCGTGCCGACGAACGGGAAGCCGCCGATGGCGCGCGCGGCGAAATACTCGCGGCGACGCAGGTACTCGGCCTCGCCCAGCGTCTGCGGGGTGAGGTTCTTGATCTCCAGCATGCGGTCGACCGAGCCCCAGTCCGCCATCTCGATGATGGCGTAGCGGTAGTAGTCCTCCGCCTCCTTCTGCGTCGGACGGCAGACCACCTGACCGACGGTGAAGACCTCGATCTCGCGGCCGAGCGCGCGCGCCTCGGCCTTCACGCCGTCGACCATCTCCTTGGTCTTTTCCGGCGACTGGCGCGAGTCCGACGTCGCGGTGAAGAACGCGTCGCAATTGCGCAGCGCGAACGCCTTGCCGGTGCCGGACGAGCCCGCGTTCATGATCATCGGCCGCGTGCCGCCGTAGGGCTTGGGCTTGGCGCGCAGCTTTGCGAGCTTGATGTGCGTGCTGTCGAATTCGAAGTCGTCCGGCTGCGTCCAGGCGGCGCGGATGGCGTCGACCCAGTCCTGCGCGTATTCGTAGCGCGCCTCGTGCTCGCGCTGCTGCACGCCGAACATCTCGAACTCGCCCTCGTTCCAGCCGGCGACGATGTTGAGGCCGAAGCGGCCGCGGCCGACGTGGTCGGCGGTGACCATCTGCTTGGCGGCGATCAGCGGATGGAACAGCGGCGCGTGCACGGTGCCGAACACGGTGATGCGCTCGGTGTGCGCGAGCAGGCCGGTGGCCCAGGTGATGGTCTCCAGCGTCTCGCCGTGCAGGTCGGTTTCGCCGCCGTAGCCCTTCCAGCGCCCGATCGGCAGCATGAAATCCATGCCGGCCGCGTCGGCCATCTTGGTGAGCGCGAGGCAGTCGTCCCAGCTCGCCGACCAGCGCTCCGGCACGCGCGTCGCCGAGCGGCCCGACGAACAGTTGGCGCCGAACAGGCCGAGCTTGAACGCGTTGCCGTTGTACATGGCGACGCGGTCGCGCATCGAAGGGGCGGTGCGGTCGAGCAAGGCGTCCTCCCTGTGGTCGCCGGGCCGCTGCATCATACACCCGCAGTCCGGCGGCACCACTGCGGCTTTGTTGCAGGCCGGCCGCCTTGCGCGCATACTGAAATTCTTTCTGCGGAAGTGCCGCAGCAGCCCCGGCGAGAACTGCAATGCGCGCCGTTATTCCAGGTGCCATTCTGTCATTTATGGCGGTTGCTGCGACCATCTCCGCCATGGATCCGGCGGCGGCGCAGAAACAGATCGTCCATTACGGGATGTCTTTTCCCGAACGCGTTTCCGGATTCAGGCGCAGCGAATCCCACGATTTCGAAAAGTCCAAACCCGGCCTTGGCTACAGCGTCCGGTATCTCCGCCCCGGCTGGACCGTCGATGTCTTCGTCTACGACCTGCGCCGGGCGTCGATCCCCGACGATCCGAAGTCGGACGCGATCAGGGCGCAGTTCGAACAGGCGCAAGGCGATATTTTCAGTACACAGAAATCCGGCCGCTACAAGACCGTCAGCCTGAAGGAGCTCTTTGCGGTCGCCAATGCCCGGCGCCAGGAGCGGTTGGCGTGCGGCGCGTATGCGCTCACGCGCGAGACGGATCATTTCGACAGCTATCTGTGCGTCGGCGGCTGGAACAACAAGTTCGTCAAGTTCCGGCTGACCGCCCAGCCGCGCGACTCGAACATGACGATGGCGCGGCAATTCCTGGAAGCCTGGAGCCGGACGCTCTGGCCCTGACCGGAAATTCGATCACGCGCCGGCATTCGGCCGCGCGAACGCCGCCTCCATCTCGCGCCGGACGCGCACCGCAAGGTCGTTTGGGTCGTAGCCGACGTCGGACCATTTCAGCGCCCCGCCCTCCGCGATGTCGCGCTTGAGCCGCACGTTCTGCGCGAGCCCGAGCGGCAGCAACCCCTCAGCCAAGGAGTGCGCGGCCGGGGTCTGCTTGCCCCAGACGCAGAAGCCGCCCTCGCCGTCGAGCACTTCGCCCGCTTTCAGCGCGCGTTTCGCCGTCGCGACGACGTCGGAGCGGAAGCCGGTGGGGGCGCCGGTCGGCTCGCGGCGCAGCGCCGCGCTCGCGACCGACACGCCGAGTTCCAGCCCGATCATGTGGATCGGCCGGTAGAGCGCGGCATAGCGCCCCGACTTGTCGGGCAGCATGGCGTATTCCTTGAAGCACTGCCGCGCGTAGGCGGTCTCGCCCTCGATCACCACGTAGGTGCCGAGCGCGAGATGATGCGGCACGTCGCGGCCGTCGCGATACACCGACGACGTCACCTCGGTGACGCCCTCCTTTTCCAGCACACCGCCCGCGCTCTTCGGCCTGCACACATCGGCGAGTTCGAAGCGCGTGGCCGGAGGAAACGACAGCCCGCCGCTCTGCGGCTCGAGCCCCGTGGCATTGCACACCGCCGTCATCTCGATGCCGGACTTGGTGCCGTCCACAAATGAGTTGAACATTTTTGGATTGATCGAGTTGCGGTCCTCGATCTTCAGATACTTGTCGAGGATGTCCCAGACGTTGCCTGGATTTGACTTGTGATAGTGCGGCTCGTAGCGCGTGCCCTTGCCGGCCGCGATGACCTTGAAGCCGCAGGCGCGCGCCCAGTCGACGTGCTCGCAGATCAGTGCCGGCTGGTCGCCCCAGGCGAGGCTGTAGACCGTGCCCGCAGCCTTGGCCTTGCGCGCGAGCAAGGGGCCAGCGAGCGCGTCGGCCTCGACGTTGACCATGACGATGTGCTTGCCGTGTGCGATCGCCGCAAGCGCGTGCGCGATGCCGGCCTCGGGGATTCCCGTCGCCTCGACGATCACCTCGACGCCGGGATGCGCGATCGTGGCTTCGGCATTATCGGTGACGTGGGTTGTACGGGCCTTCAGCGCGTCGCCAAGCGAAGCGGCCGCGAACTGCTCCGCAGGCCATCCGGCAGTGGCGAGCTGGCTCCTGGCCCGTGCGACGTTGAGATCGGCAACCGCAACGACATGCAGGCCGCGCGTCAGCCGCGCCTGCGCCAGAAACATCGTGCCGAATTTGCCCGCACCGATCAGGCCGACGGTGACGGGTCGGCCTTGGGCTTCGCGTTGGAGCAGGAGCGTCGAGAGGTTCATGGCGCAAGCATAGCCGCGACCGGGTAACGGCCGAAAGGCAGGTGGTTGCGGCCCCCCATCGCACGTGGTTGATTTTGTGCCCAACCACCAAGCCACTCCCCCGCAGGACACAGCACGCCATGACCGCAATGCAAGGGACCGCCCCGCCTCGACACGCGCTGCGCTTCGGCATGTTCATGGGCCCGTTCCATGCCACCAATCTCGATCCGACCTACGCGCTGGAGCGCGATCTCGAGCTGATCGTGAAGCTGGATCGGCTCGGCTTCGACGAGGCCTGGATCGGCGAGCATCATTCCGGCGGATTCGAGATGATCGCCGCGCCCGAGGTGTTCATCGCCGCGGCCGCCGAGCGCACCAAGCACATCAGGCTCGGGACCGGCGTCAAATCGTTGCCCTACCACCATCCCCTGATCGTCGCCGAGACGATGGCGCAGCTCGATCACATGACGCGCGGCCGCGTCATGTTCGGCGCGGGACCGGGCGCATTGCCGTCGGACTCCAAGATGTTCGGCATCGCGCCTTCCGAACTGCGACCGCGGATGGAGGAGTCGCTCGACTGCGTTGTCGCGCTGCTGCGCGGCGAGACCGTCACCAGGAAGACAAGCTGGTTCGAGCTGAACGAGGCGCGCCTGTCGGTCGGCTGCTACACGCAGCCGATGATGGACCTGGCGATCGCCTCGGTCCGTTCGCCGGCCGGCGCGCTGGCGGCGGGGCGATACGGCGTGCAGCTTCTGGTGCTGTCGGGCGTCGACGACAACTCGCTGAAGCACTATGTCGGCAACTGGAAAATCTACGAGGAGACGTGCGCCCGTCACGGCCACGTCGCCGATCGCTCGCGGTGGGCGTTCACGGTGCAGATGCATCTCGCGGAAACCCGCGAGCAGGCGCGCAAGGACGTGCAGTACGGCCTGGAGAGATGGATCGGCTATGCCAACGACATCGTGCCATCGCCCTCGCCTCCGGCCCGCGGCCACGCCGATCCGGCGGCCTGGATGGTTGAGAACCAGCGCGCCATCATCGGGACGCCGGACGATGCGGTGGAGAAGATCGAGCACATGCTCGAGGTCACCGGCGGCTTCGGCGGCGTCCTGGTGTTCGCGCAGGACTGGGCCAATTGGCAGGCGACGCAGCGCAGCCTCGAACTGATCGCCGAAGAGGTGCGGCCGCGTCTGCGCGGCAGCAACGCGCTGCGGCAGGCGAGCTACGACCGCAATGCGCCGATCTACAGCGACAACACCAAGCTCGCCATGACCGCCGTCGAGGAGGCCAAGGCGCGCTACGAGGCCGCCAAGGCGCGGGGGTAGCGCCGATCTATCCTACGCCAGAACTCCCCTACGCCACGCCGTCCTTGAGCCGCTGCACCAGCGAGTAGCGGTCGTCGGCGACCAGCACCTGCGCCTCCGGCGCGCCGATCTCCTTGCGCACGATGTTGGTGCCGAGCACCAGCGACGCGATCTTGTAGGCCGCGTGGCGGCGGCTCATGCCCTCGCGGCCCATGCCGCAGTCGGTCGAGATGATGAGCCGGTCCGCCGGAATGTGCTTGAGCGCGGCGCGGATCTGGGTTGCGACCTCCGCCGGCTGCTCGACCTGGAGTGTGTGGTGGTCGATCACGCCGATCGCGACCTTCTTGCCGCTGATGTTCTTGCCGATGGCTTCGAGGTCGATGCCGCCGGAGCTCGACGATTCGAAGGTGATCGCATCGGCGTCGACCTGGTTGTAGAGCTCAAGCGAAGCCTTGTAGCTCTGCACCTGCGCGAACATGCGCTGCTGCGATGGGTTGCCCCAGCACGAATGCGCCCACACCTCGGTCTTGGCGCGCAGGCCCTTCACCGTGCGGTTGAACAGCTCCACCATCAGCTTGGCGTTGATGACCGGATCGTTGACGCCGCGCGCCGCGAGCAGATGAATCTGCGGCTCCTCGATCTGGATCAGCGGGCAGCCGGCGTCGGCCACCGCGTGGTATTCCTCGTTGAAGGCGTCGGCGAGCGCGTACATGCGGTCGACCGGGTTCTTGTAGAACTTGTCCTGCACAGCGAAGGCGACGATTTCCGCCGACACGCCGCCCCACTTCACGGGCTTCTTGGTGTAGCGCTGCGCCACCTTCCACATCTCGGCGTATTGCAGGTCGCCGCGGCCGATCGGGCCGACCACCGTCGGCATGACGCGCGACTCCAGGTAGTCGTGCAGGATGTGCCCGCGCGGAAAGGCGATGCCGCCGCGGCCGGCCGGCGTCGGCCGCGGATTGTCGCGCTCGAAGCCTTCCATGTGCGTCGGCGGATATGAGGTCCAGCTCTGGCCGCCGACATCGTCGTCGAAATGCGCGTCGCCGTCGGTGAGGATGTCGAGTCCGGCGATCTCCTGGTCGCGCAGGTAGCACGCGACCGCGTCCTCGTACTGCTCGCGGAACCGCCGCGTCACCATCGCCTGGAGGAAGTGCCGGCTGCCGAGGTTCTCGGTGTACCAGCTCGGCCGCGGCAGCGAGCCGGTGATGGTGGTCGGCAGAACGATGTCCTTGGTGGCGCGAAACATACGGGCAATCCTCCCTGAATTCCTTTGACGGTCGGGCGGCAGAATAGGCGAGCGGCGCAGCGAATTGAACTGGGATCGATCCAGAGAACCATGCGTTGGGCGGAGGCCCAATGTTCGACGCAAATGTCCCGGACGCGGTGCAGCGCGAGTGCGGGGCACGAAGCGGTGCACCGCTGATCCGGGACCCCGGTTGCTTCTTGCGAACTGGGGTCCCGGGTCAGCAGCGCGTCATCTCATGCCGCGCTCCGCCCGGGACACCCAGAGGCACAACGCCGCCTTGTGGGCCGCCGCCGGAAGGCCCTATCCTGCCGCGCCATGACCGACGTCACCGCCACGCCCGGCGCCATAGCGGGTTCCTCGGCACCGCAGGAATCGCGTCTGTGGGTGATCGCCCGCACCGCATTCCCGTTCGTCGTGGTGTTCGCGATCTGGGAGATCGTGGCGCGCACCGGCGTGTTCCCGCCGCGGCTGTTTCCGTCGCTGGTCGAAGTGGCGGCGGCATTCTGGCACCTAACTGCGAACGGCATCCTGCCGCACCACGCGCTCGACACCATCCTGCGGCTGCTCGGCGGCTTCTTCCTCGCCGCGGTTGTCGGCGTCGCCGTCGGCATCCTGATGGGCCGCTCGCGGCGCGCCGAGGACGTCGGCCTGCCGCTGGTCAGCGTTCTCGCGCCGATTCCCGGCATCGCCTGGGCGCCGCTGTTCCTGCTCTGGTTCGGGCTGGGTAATCAGCCCGCCATGCTGCTGGTGGCGTTCGTGTCGGCGTTCCCGATCATCTTCAACACCTGGACCGGTGTGAAGGCGGTCAAGGAAATCTGGGTGCGCTCGGCGCACGCCATGGGCGCCGACGACCGCAGCCTGTTCGTCAAGGTCATCCTGCCGGGCGCCCTGCCCTACATCCTCACCGGATTACGGCTTGGGCTCGCACAGGCATGGCGCGCGCTGGTCGGCGTCGAGATGCTTGCAGCGGTGCCGTGGGGCCTCGGCTGGATGATCTTCGGCGCACGCGAGTTCCTGAACACCGACGTGATGCTGGCCGGCGTCGTCGTGATCGGCGTTCTCGGCCTCGCGCTCGAAAAGCTGGTGTTCCAGAGGATCGAACGCTTCACCGTGCAGCGCTGGGGGATGATGACGTGACCGTCGCCGCCATCGACCGCCCCGCGGACGCACCGGCGATCTCGCCGCGGCTGCGCTCGGCGATCCGCGCCACGATCACGCTCGCGGGATTCGGCGTCGTTTACGAACTGGTCGCCGCCACCGGCTACTTCCCGGCCGTCCTGATGCCGTCGCTGATCAAGATCGGCGTGACGCTGTGGACCGTGCTGCTCGACGGCACAATGCTGGCGCATGCCGCGAGCACGCTCTACCGCGTTCTGATCGGCATGGGACTCGCGGTCGTCGTCGGCATGCCGCTCGGCATCCTGATGGGCCGCTTCAAGCCGGTCGAGCATTTCGTCATGCCGCTCGCAAGCGCGCTGATGCCAATCCCCTCGCTCGCCTGGGTTCCGATCTTCATCCTGTGGTTCGGGCTCGGCAACACGGTCGCGATCCTGATCGTGTTCTATGCAGCCCTGTTCCCGATGCTGCTCAACACCTGGTCCGGCGTGCGCGCGGTCAACCCGCTGTGGCTGCGCGCGGCGGGCGCCATGGGCGCCGACGAGAAGGCACTGTTCTGGAAGGTGATCGTGCCGGGCGCGTCACCCTTCATCATCACCGGCGTCAGACAATCGTTTCTGCGCGCCTGGATCGCCGTGATCGGCGCGGAGTTCCTCGCAGCGTCGGACTTCGGGCTCGGCTGGGTGATCTTCGACGCCAAGGAATTCCTCAACGCCGACCTGATGATCGCCTCGCTGATCGTGATCGGGGCCATCGGCTTCGCCTTCGAGCGCATCGTGTTCGGCGGCTTGGAAAAGGCCACCGTCATGCGCTGGGGCATGGTGCGCGACGTGAAGGGCTGACGGCTTGGCCCCGCTCTATCCGGCGGCGATGAGCGCCTGGTAGCCGTTCCAGACGATCTGAATGCCGATGCAGAGCAGGATGAAGGCCGACAGGCGGATCATCACGCTGGTGCCGCGCTCGCCGAGCAGCCTGACGATGTCCTCGGCGAAGCGATAGCAGACATAGACGGTCAGCGCGATCGCGGCGAGACCCGCGACCGCCGCGCCCCCGGACACGGCCAGCTCGGTCCAGCCCGGCGACACGGAGCGCTGGCTGCCGAGCGTGATCGCCACCGAGATCGAGCCGGGTCCGACGGTCAGCGGCATGGTCAGCGGATAGAACGCATCCACCGGCAGGCCGGGTTTGGCTGCCGCCTCGCTGCGCGCGCCGTCGGGCTCCACGCCGGAATGCAGGAGCTGCCAGGCGAACGCCGCCACCACAACACCGCCCGCGATCCGCACCACCGGGAGCGTGATGCCGAAAAACACCAGCACGTGCGAGCCGACGAACAGCGAGCCGAGCAACAGGAGGAAGCTGTTGCGGGCGATGCCGAACGCCAGTTTGCCGCGCTCGGCTTCGGAAACGCCGCGGGTCAGCGCGAGGAACAACGGCGCGCCGCCGATCGGGTTCACGATCGGAAACAGCGCGGCGTAGACCAGGAGGAATGCGTTGAGGGCGTTGTACACGGTGACCAGGACCTCCCCGACCCGCGTTGCAGGACGCGGTTCCCGGATAGATGCTAGCCCATAATTCCAGTTCTGCGACGCCGGCCGGGGTCGTTCCACGCCGGAAGACGCCGGTCTATGCTTGCGACCGGCGGCGGCACGGCAGGCAACGGATCGGCGGCGACATGTTCGGATCGACGTTCACTTTCGCGATTGTTTGCGCCTTGGGCGGTCTTGCGCTCGGCTTCGTCCTGTCGCGCACGATCCGAGGACGGCGCGAGGCCGCCGACGCCCGCAAACGCGCCGCAGCGCCGGTCACGTATGCAAGCCGGCAGGAAGCACGCAAGGCGCAGCGCGAGCGCGAGAAGGCGGACCGCAAGCCGTAAGACGATAGCGGAGCGCAGCTACCAAAGCTGCTTCGACGCCAGCCGTGCGCCCTCGGCGAGCGCGGCGAGCTTCATCCACACGATCTTGGTGTCCACCTGCATGCGGCCGGCGAAGGTGCCGAAACCGCAGTCGACACCCGCAATGACATTCTCGCGGCCGGCGACGCCGGCGTATTGAACGATGCGGTCGGCGACCAGTTCCGGATGCTCGACGAAATTCGAGGTCGAGTCGATGACGCCGGGGATGACGATCTTGCCGTCCGGCAACTTCACGTCGCGCCAGATTTTCCACTCGTGACCGTGCCGCGGGTTGGCGGCTGGAAACGACACCGCTTGCGGGCGGCCCTTCAGCACGATATCGGCGATGTCCTTCAGCGGCACGTCGTTGTGGTGCGGGCCGAGCGTCGAGCCCCAGCAGACGTGCATGCGCATACGGTCCGCCGGCAGGCCCTTCACCGCGGCGTTGAGCGCCTCGACGTTGAGCGCGATGGTCTTGCGGTAGTCGCCGATCGAGATGCCCGGATAGAGGTTGTAGGACATGGCGAGGTCCGGGCAATCGAGCTGCAGCACGAAGCCCGCGTCGACGATGGCGCGATACTCGCGCGCCATCACATCGGCCAGCGTGAACAGATACTCCTCGACGGTCTTGTAATAGGCGTTCTTCAGATAGCGCGCGATCTGGCCGGGCGACGGCGAGGTCATGAAATACTCCGCCGCGCCCGCGCCTTGCAGCGCGGCCCTGGCGCGCGCGATATCGGCCTCGACGGCGGCGAAGTCCTTCCACTTAACCGGTCCCGAGCAGGCCGGACGATGCTGCAGCGGCGAGGCGAACTGGCTGAGAAGCTGTGCCAGCTCCGGGAATTCCGGCTCGCCGGTGCCGCGCGGCGCGTCGGACTGGCCCTCGAATCCGGTGAGGCGGTCGACGACATGTACGGTGTAGTCGGCGCGGCCCTGCTCGCCGTCGTTGATGACGTCGAGCCCGGCTTCGATCTGCTTCGCGACCACGCCCGCGACGGCCTCGCCCACCGCAGCGTCGAGTTCGGAGCCGTGCTTATGAGCAATCAGCAATTCCACCACGCGCGGCGGGCGCGGCAGGCTGCCGGTGTGGGTGGTGAGAATCCTGCCGGTGCTGCGCTGCATGTCACGTCCCGTTCGTTGCCGCCGCAATCGTATGGCTTCGCCGCGCCGAGTCCATCCGCTAATGTGCCATCGCGGCGACCCAGGGAGGCGAGTATGAGTGCATCGAACACCACCGGCCCCGTGCTCTGGGGCGTCGACGTGCGCGGCGTGGCGCGCGTGACGCTGAACCGCCCCGAGGTCAACAATGCCTACAACGGCGAGCTGATTCAGGGCCTGCTCGCGGCGCTCGACGCGCTCGGCGGCGTGAAGGACCTGCGCGCGGTGGTGATCGCGGGCAACGGCCGGCATTTCCAGGCCGGCGCCGACCTGAAGTGGATCGACGGGGTTCGCACGGCCTCGCACGAGGAGAACGTCCGCGCCTCGCGCGCCACCGCCGAAGCGGTGCAGCGGCTCAACCGCGCGCCTGTGCCGACCGTCGCGCTGGTGCAGGGCGGCTGCTTTGGCGGCGGCACCGGGCTGATCGCGGCCTGCGACGTTGTGATTGCGGCGCACAACGCGGTGTTCTCCATCGCCGAGGTGCGCTGGGGGCTGACCGCGGCGATCATCGTGCCCCAGCTCAACGATGCCATCGGCATGCGCCAGATGCGCCGCTACGCGCTGACCGGCGAGCGTTTCGGCGCGGCGGAAGCGCGGCGCATCGGCCTCGTCCACGAGGTGGTGCCGCTCGATCAGCTCGAAGCGGCGGGCGAGCGCATCGTGGGCCACATCCTGGAGAACGGCCCGGACGCGATCGCGCAGACCAAGGCGCTCATTTTCGAATCGTCGTGGAGCGATTTCGACCCGGACGACGCAGCATTCGAGAGCCTGGTCGAGCGCCACGCCCGCAAGCGGCAGTCGGCCGAGGCCGCGGAGGGCCTCGCCTCGTTCGCCGAGAAGCGCGCCGCGAAGTGGACGCCGAGAAAAGTCTAGCCCTTCAGAACCCGTACAGCCGCACTGGATTGCCGATCATGATCCGATCCGCCCACAGGGCGGCCGGAAGCACTGCGAGAAATTCGTCGACAAGCCGCGCATAGGACAGCGCACGGTATGTCGTCTCGACGTCCGGGCCGCGGTGCGTGTCGTGCGGCGGCGGGTGCGGCCAGTCGCTGCCCCAGACACAGCGGTCGGGCGCCGCGCCGAGCAGTGCCTCGATCCAGGCCCGGTCGGGCACGACGTTCAGCGATCCGCGGTCGTGGCGATATGGCGCGGACAGTTTCATCCATACGTGCGGCAGCGACACAAGCGCCAGCAGGCGGCGGCCGTCGTCGCTGTCGGGACGACGGCCGCCGTAAAGCCCGTAATGGTCGATGACGACCGAAACCGGCGCGTCCGACAGCAGCCGCGCGTTCGCCAGCAGCAGCGGCAGCGGCGCGATGACCTGCACGTGCCAGTTCATCGCCTGCGCGATTGCGGCCGTCGCGGCAAACGCTGCATCGAGATTGTCGCCGGCGGGCGACGCCACCGGGCTGTAAAGGTTGATCCGCAATCCGCGCACGCCGCGGCGGTGAAAATCCGCGAGCGATTCGGGCCGGACAGATTCAGGATCGACCACCGCCACGCCCCGGCCCCGCCCGGCCAGCGCATCGAGCGCGTCGAGCGTGCAGGAATTGTCGTCGCCGTAGAAGCTCGGCTGCACGATCACAAAGCGCGAGATGCCGTGCGGCGCGCCGTTGGCGATCAGCGTTTCGACCGGCGCGAGGCCGGCAAGATAGGTGCGCTCCGCCACCTGCGGATAGCGTTCGGCCGGCCCGACGATATGGACGTGACAATCGACCCGCATTCACCAGCCCGAACCGCCGCCCCCGCCCCCGCCCCCGCCGGACGATCCTCCGCCGGAGGAGCCGCTCGATCCGCCGCCGCCGCCCGACGAGCCGGGCGGCGACGAGGCCGACGCGACCGTGCTCGACAGGCTCTCGCCCAGCCGCTCCGTCAGGGATCCGAGATCGTTCCGGCTGGCGCTGTCGCCGGTGTACCACGACGACACCGCGGCGCCGACGCCCGCGGCCGCCAGGACGCCGGTGAATCGCGCCGCCCAGCGGTTCTCCACGTTGAGCGCGATGGCATAGGGCAGAAACCGCTCGAACAGCTCCGGCGTCTTTTCCGGCGGATGCAGGTGTTCCAACCGGTCCTCCTCGGCGACATCGAGGTACTGCCTGAAGCCTTCGATCCGATCCATGACGCGGCGGCCCTCGCGGGTCGGTGCGCGAAGCCAGGAGAAGCCCCGCGACACGAACGCCACCAGCACGTAAGGCACGAGCGCCGGCCAGATTGCGTGTCCGTGGCCCGCGCTGTAGCCGAGGATCGCGATCCCGATCGCAACCGCAAGCGCAATGGTCACGAAGCCGGTCATGGCGCGCCGCCGCCCGCGGCGGTCGCCCTCGCGCCAGCCGGCGCGCACCAGCCCGACGCCGATCATGATGGGGACGAGCGGAAGGAACATGCCGACGTAGATGCCGGGCGCGTTCGATCCGTACATCCCGGAGTATTGCAGCGTGAGCTCGCCGATCGCGAGCACCGCGGCGATCAGCCCAATGGCGGACAGCCAAGTGTGCTTGCGGAACAACGTTCCGTGATAATCGCGCTTGAGCGCCGCATGCAGCGCGCTGCGCGCGCCGCCGATGATCTCGTAATTGGCGTCGTCGAGCTCGACCTCGCCGCTCTTCGCGAACAGCATGCGCTCGACCGCGCTTTCGGCCGAATCGATCGGCGTGTTGCCGTCGGCCTTGCGCACCTCCTTGTGACGGCCACGGTCGACCAGCCGCAGCCGGCCGTTGACGCCAAGGCCGACGATGGCGGCCGCGAACACCCGGTCGTCGAAATTCATCTCGTGGACATAACGCACGGCCGCGGCCGACATGCCCTTCGGCGGCTCGAACAGCGGAATGATCGTGCCGCGGCGCGGATCGCGCCCGGCGATCAGCCAAGCCAGCAGATAGAACGCGATCACGAGCCCGCCGCCGATGGCCGCCGACTTGAGCGCCGGATTGTCGGTGAGAATGGCCTGCCACTGCTGCTCGCGCGTCGGCTCGGCCACCACGCCCTTGTGCCAGGCGGCGGCGACGGTGAGGCCGTTTGCGACCGGCAGCGGGCGGGTGGTGCGGAACACGATCAGCCCGGGCCGCTGCTCCACAACCGCGGCATCCTTGCCGCGCGCGCCCTGCGGGCCGGTGTAGATCGCATGCTGCGTGAACGGCACGCCCTCCGGCAGGCGGATGCGCGCCTCCGCGACGTCGATGGGGAAGGTCCAGCCGGTGCCGGTCGCGTTCCAGTACAATTCGTCGTACGAGCCGAAGAAGCCGATCTGGCGCGTGGTGCGGTAGCGGATTTCGTAAGTGTGCGAGCCGGTGTTGAGGAAGTGGCTGCCGCTGCCGATGCGGATGCGCACGCCGTTGACCAGCCGCTCGGTGGAAAACGGCTCGACCGCACGGTTTCGGGTCACGGTCAGCACTTCGAATCCGACTTCGACGCGCGAACGGTCGGCACGGCGATAGACGGTCGGGAAGTCGCGCAGGATGCCGCGGCGGATCTGCTTGCCCTCGGCGCGGACCTGGATGGTCTCGGTGACCATCAGGTCGCCGTTGCGCTGCACCTCGACGTCGCTCACAAAGCGCTCGATGCGCTCCTCGGCGCGGGCCGGAAGCAGCGCGGCGGCGGCGAGAACCAGCGCAAGTGCGAGGCGCGCGATCACGGCGCGCGCCCCTCGAATCGCACGTCCGGCCGCGCTGCCTCCGCAGCGTCGATCTGGAAGAACGGCTCCTCGCGGAAGCCGGTGAAGCGCGCCACCAGCACGTCGGGAAACGACTGGATGTCGATGTTGTAGTCGCGCACCGCGCCGTTGTAGTAGCGCCGCGCCATCTGCAGATGATCCTCAAGCTCGGACAACTGGTCCTGGAGCTTCAGGAAGTTCTGGTTGGCCTTGAGATCGGGATAGGCTTCGGCCAGCGCCAGCAGCCGCCCGAGCGAGCCTTGCAGGGCGCGTTCCGCGCCGTCCTTGTCGGCCACGCGCATGGCGTGCAGCGCCGCATTGCGCTTTTCGACGACCTCCTCGAACAGCGTCCGCTCATGGCTCGCATAGGCGCGCACCGTTTCGACCAGATTGGGGATCAGGTCGCTGCGCCGCTTGAGCTGGACGTCGATCCCGCTCCAGCCCTCGCGCACCAGGTTGCGCAGCCGGATCAGGCGGTTGAAGACGACAATGGCGTATAGCGCGGCGGCGGCCAGAACCGCTACGACGATCCATTCGACCCGCATAGGCGCCTCATCGGGAATGCCGGCCGCCGGTTCAGAAGGCTGCGGCCGAATCGGCAAGACACACAATAAAGCTTAGTCGCCCGCCCGCGCGACGGGGTTCAACGGCGCCGGTTCCGCCGTGCCCGTCAGTGCGTCGTCATCGGCAGGCTTTGCAGCCGCAGTTCGCCGACCGCGCCGCGATAGACCGGCACGAAATTCGGCTCGCGGATGTGCGCCTTGGGGAAGCGCGCCAGCAGCCTCGTGATCGCCGTGGTGATCGCGGCGCGGCCCAGGATATTGCCGACGCAGTGGTGCGGGCCCGCGCCGAACGACAGGATGCGCTTGGGCTTCCTGTGGATGTCGAAGCGCAACGGGTCCGGAAACACGTCGGGATCGTAGTTCGGCGACAGCGGCGACGGCCGCACCACCATGCCCTTGAGGATGCGCGTGCCGCCGATCTCGGTATCTTTCGTGGCGACGCGCGGGAAGGTGAAATAGCCGTTGCTGCCGAGCCGGAGGCACTCCTCGATGGCATCGGGGATGAGCGTGGGGTTCTCGATCAACTGCCGGCGCTGGTCGTCGTGGGTGTAGAGCAGATAGAGCGCCCCGCCCGCGGCGCGGCTGGTCGCCGACAGCGAACCGCCGGCAAGACCGAAGATCTGGTCGAACAGCTCCTTGTCGGTGAGCTTGTCGCCCGCCTCGCGCGCGTTGACGAGGTCGCTGATGAAATCGGAGTGCGGCTTGGCCTGCCGCTCCTTGATGACGACTCCGATCTCGTCCATCAGGTTCTGCATCGCGACCCGGCAATCCTCGGGGAACGGCTCGCCCGGCTTGGTGTAGGTGGTTGCAGGCAGCACGTCGTGAAACGCAACGAAGACAGCCTTGCGCCGCGGGTCCATCTCGATCATGGCCTCCAGAAGCGCATCCACGACGAGATGCGCGCCGAGGTCCTGCATGCCGTCGAAGTTCGGCGCCTTGGCCTCGATCCTGTCCAGCAGACGATCAATGATCCTGGTGATGTCGCCCTGTAGCTGCTCGATCCGCCGCGACGAGAACGCCGGCATCAGCAGCCGGCGAATGCGCTGGTGCTGCGCTCCGTCCATCTGCGTGACGAACTGCGCGTCCATGAACTTGTGGAACTGCTCCCAGCCGGGCCCCTTCGGCATCTCGGAGCGGAAGGTCTCGGTGTCGGAGAACACACGGTGCACGTCGGCATAGCGGCCGACCACAACCTGCGGCGGGCTGCCCTTGCGCAGCACGTAGAACGGCGGGCGGCGGCCCCACTCGGCCATGTGGCGGTGCGCGTTGGCCTTGAATTCGTCGTCACCAAGATCGATCGCGACGACCTTGCTGCGGTCGAGCTCTTCGAGGCGGTCGAATGCTGCAATCGTGGACATCGGAGACTCCGGCCGGTCTGCAATGGTTAGATTGCTAAGTATTATCGCATCATCCCGCCCGGGCCCGCAATGGCATTCCATCCTGGACCACACGGCCGGGCTCCCCTGTATGGCGTCGACCCCAAGCCGCTGTCGCCAGACATCGTGCCTTGACCAAATCGAGCCCGTCGCTCATCGGTTTTCCCGCCGACTCGCGACACAATATTCTGCGACCGCGGATTTTCAGCCATGAACGCCGACAGGCCGGTGCCGATCTTCGACGGACACAACGATGCGCTGCTGCGGCTGTGGAAGCGCGCGGGGCCCGACGCAGCGCTGGCCTTTGTCGAGGGTGAAGGCACAGGGCAGCTCGACCTGCCGATGGCGCAGAAAGGCGGGTTCGCAGGGGGGCTGTTCGCGATCTTTGTGCCGTCGCCGAAGAACGCCGATGCGCCGAAAGACGCACCGGCGTTCGACGCGACCGTTGGCGTACCAATGCCGCCACCGCCCGACATCGCCGCGGCGCAAGCCGCCGTGGCGGCGATGATCTCCATTCTCGCCGGAATCGAACGCGAAGCCGGCGGACGGGTTCGCATCTGCCGCAGCGTGGAGGATATCCGCCATAGCATCGACAGCGGCGTGCTGGCCGCCGTGCTGCACATCGAGGGCGCAGAGGCGATCGACCCGGATTTCCACATGCTCGACGTGCTGCACCGGGAGGGGCTCCGCTCGCTCGGGCCGGTGTGGAGCCGGGCGAACATCTTCGGGTACGGCGTGCCGTTCCGCTGCCCGTCCTCGCCGGATATCGGTCCGGGCCTGACCGACCTCGGCAAGGAACTGGTGCGGCGCTGCAACCGGCTGAAAATCCTGATCGACCTATCGCATCTGAACGAGCGCGGCTTCTGGGACGTCGCCGAATTGAGCGACGCGCCCCTGGTCGCCACCCACTCCAACGCGCATGCGCTGAGCCCGCATTCGCGCAACCTCACCGACGAGCAACTGACGGCGATCCGCAAAAGCGAGGGCTTGGCGGGCGTGAATTTCGCGGTGAGTTACCTTCGCAAGGACGGGCGGCACAACAGCGACACGCCGCCCGGAATCGTGGTCGACCATATCGAGCACATGCTCAAGGTGGCCGGCGAGGGCCATGTCGGCTTTGGCTCGGACTTTGACGGCGCGATGATCCCCAAAAGACTCGGCAACGCAGCGGGCCTGCCGGTGCTGGTCGATGAGATGCGAAAGCGCGGATTCGGCGAGCCGCTGATCGAGAAGATCTGCTATCTCAACTGGCTGAACGTACTGGAGCGGACGTGGAAATAGGCGCGGGGCGGAAAATGAATCGGGACGGGCACCCCGCCCGCCCCGATCTGTCCTGACTCGACTTCGTGCTCAAAGGAACCGCGTCGGCCACATGATCGTGCGCCACATGTGCGCGGACGGGCTGTGGTCCCAGCCGAGCCCTTCCTTGGGCTGCCTGAAGTTGCGGCCGATGATGTCCTCGAACTGGCCGAGATCGACTTTGGCGTTCGGATCGAACGCATAGACGTCGTTGACGCAGATCAGCCGCGAGGTCTCGTAGTACTTGCTGTCGCGGGCGCGCTTGTATTCCTCGACGATGTAGGGCTCGGGCTTGTAGTCCTCGCCGAAATATTTCTTGTACATGTCGGGGTAGGCGTAGCCCATCGACTCGTCGGGAAAGAAGCGCAGCGCCTGGTGCATGCGGATCGCTTCGCTGACCTCCTCGTCGACGTAGGGCGCGATCATCTGCGCGCCCCAGTAGCCGTGGTCGCAGCGGATGAAGCTGACCACCGCGATATCGTGCAGCAGGCAGGCCAGCACCACCTTCTCGCTGTGACCGTTCTTGAGCGCCAGCGCGCCGCTTTGCAGCAGGTGGTTGGTCGAGGCGAAGCGGTGCTTGAAGTAGTCGAGCAGCGTCGGCTTCTCCGGCATCGGCGGCAACCGCGGGTCCGGGCCCATGTTGAAGTACTTGCCGGGATGTTTCTTCTGGAGGGCGGCGCCGCCCTCCATGTCCACGCGGCCCTCGGTGAGATGGCTGAACACCGAGCGGGTGATGATGGTGTCGAGCTCGTGCATCATGTGCTCTTCGATGGCGTCGGCCTTCTCGGAGAGCGTCATCTGGCTGGTGATCTTGTCGGCAAGCGCCTGCTGAGGACCCATCCGGCCCCTCCTTGCATTGACGTCCGGCCCACGCGGACCGGCCCACGCCAAGGGTACACCGAATTTCGGCCCCTGCGACACTGAAAGGCGGTCGGAATTCAGCCGAAAATGGGCATAATGGGTTCAAGAAAAGACCCAAGAACCTTCCAGGGATGGAAATGCCGCACATTGAGATTCGCGATGTCTCGCTGGTCTATGACACTCCGGCGGGCCAGGTGGTGGGTGTCGACCGCGCCAGCTTCGCCATCGAGGAGTCCGAGTTCCTCTGCATCGTCGGGCCGTCCGGTTGCGGCAAGTCGACGCTGCTCAACATCATCGCGGGCTTCCTGCCACCGACCGGCGGCGAAATCCGCATCGGCGGCAAGGCGGTCACCGGCCACGGCATGGACCGCGGCGTGGTGTTCCAGGACTTTGCGCAATTGTTCCCGTGGCGCACAGCGCTCGGCAACGTCGCCTTCGGCCTGGAAATGAAGGGCATCGGCAAGCAGGAGCGCGAGGAAACCGCGCTGAAGCAACTCAGGCTCGTCAAACTGGAGAAGTTTGCGCAGTCCTACCCGCACCATCTGTCAGGCGGCATGCAGCAGCGGGTCGCCATCGCCCGCGCCCTCGCCTACAATCCGGCGGTGCTGCTGATGGACGAGCCGTTCGCGGCGCTCGACGCGCTGACGCGCGACGACATGCAGCGGCTGCTTGCTGACGTGTGGCGCGAAACGCGCAAGACGGTGATCTACGTGACGCACAACGTCGCAGAGGCCGTTTACCTCGCGGACCGGGTGGTTGTGATGACCCCGCATCCCGGCAGGATAAAGGTCGAAGTGCCGATCACGCTGCAGCGGCCGCGCGATCCGCTCAGCGTCGAGTTTCTGGATTTCCAAAAGCAGCTCCTGCGCCAGCTCGGCCAGGAGGTGCATGCGTGACCGGGCGAACCACGACAGGCGGATAACAAGCGAACCGAACGGCAAGAACTCAGACAAAAACTCAGGGAGGAAATGCAATGACCCAGATCACTCGTCGGCAATACCTCGGAGCCACCGGCGCCACCGCGCTGGTGCTCGGCCTCGGAACGGGCCGCGATGCGGCCGCGCAGGCCGGCGTGACGCTCCGTCAGGGCTACCAGACCAACATCTGGGGGATGCCCACCTATTACCTGATGAAGTCCGGCCTGCTGGAGAAGCGCGGCCTGAAGGTCCAGGAATTCGCGGTGCCGTCCGGCAACCTCACCATGCAGCAGATGGTGGCGCGCCAGGTGGACATGGGCACCTATGCCGGCCCGTCCTTCATCATCGGCCACGACAAGGGCGGCCTGGTCGCCATCGCCCAGATCGAGGAAGTCGGCCGCACCGCCGCGGTCGTCGCGCGCAAGGACCTCGGCATCAAGTCGCTGGCCGACCTCAAAGGCAAGAAAATCGCCAACCAGACCGGCTCGTCGATCGGCAACATCTTCGTCGACCAGATCGGACCGAAGAACGGTCTGGCGAAGGGCTCCTACCAGGAAGTCCGCATGAACGTGAACGACATGATCGCCGCCATGTCCGCCAAGACCGTGGACGCGATGGTCAACGTCGAACCGTACAACGCCATCGCCGAGGCCGACGGCATCGGCAACATCCTCATGGACCTGTCGTCGGTCGACAAGGTGCCGGTGTTCATGGCGGCGACTCCGGACTTCGTCGCCAAGCATCCCGACGCGGTGGTGGCGTACCTGCGCGCCTGGCTCGACGTCGCCAACGACTTCAAGTCGAACCCGAAGAAGGTCACCGAGGTGATCCACTCCTTCTTCACGTCGAAGGGTTACAAGATGTCCGCCGACACCTTCGCCAAGGCGATGGGCAAGGTCGACGTGGCGCCGGGCTTCCCGTCGGGCCTCGAGCCCTACATGAAACACCACGCCGAGGTGCTGCTGAAGGAGAAGAAAATCTCCAAGATTCCGGACTGGAAGGCCGCATTACGCACCGAGTTCATGCAGAAGGCGCGCGCCAGTTCCTGACCCGCGTCACAGGAGATGCAATGAGGGCCGGCGTCCGCGCCGGCCCTTTCGCTTGGAGCGTTTTCGAGCAAGGTTGAAATCGGTTCGCGTGAGGAAAACGCGTCAAGATAGAAGTCTCCGGCCCCTCCCCCCGACGCCGAAAACGCGCTAAACGTCTGGCCTCGCGGTCGTTGGGTCCGCCTGCAGGGAGAAGGCCATTATGAAGCGTGCAAAGAAGAAGGTCGCCAAGAAGACTGCCAAGAAGACTGCCAAGAAGGCGGCGAAGAAGGTCGTCAGGGCCAAGGCCGCAAAGCCCGCGAAGAAGTCAGCCCCCAAGAAACCGGCCGTGAAGCGGTCCGCCCCTGCGGGCGCGAACGGCATCGTGACGTGGAATTTCAAGCAACTGTCGCACAACCTGCTCGGCGGCTTCGGCGGCATGGGCGAAGGCATGTCGATCCAGATCGCGCCCGACGGCCGCCGCATCCTGTGGCTTGCGCACGAAAGCGCGCCGAAGAATTTCACCGCGGTCGACGTCTCCGATCCGCGCAAGCCCAAGGTGGTGTGCCAGACCGACCTGCCGACCAGCCACATGCGCTCGAACTCGCTGGAGACCTGCGGGAACATCATGGCGGTCGCCTACCAGACCCAGAAGAAGGGCCAGCAGCCGGCCGGCATGGAATTGTTCGACATCTCCAAGCCCGAGAACCCGAAATCGATCGCGTTCTACGACTGCTCGGGCCCGCATTCGCGTGGTGTGCACCAGCTCTGGTTCTGCGACGGCGAATACGTCCACATGGCGTCCAGTTCGGCGGACTTCGTGCCGACACATCCGCAGGACGATCAGTTCTACCGCATCATCGACGTGCGCAATCCGTCGAAGCCCACGGAAGTCGGCCGCTGGCACATGCCGGGCACCAAGCAGGGCGACAACGTGATGCCGCCGCCGCGCCATCCGCTCGACAAGGGCTACCGCGCGCACAACTGCAACGTCTATCCGCAGCGCCCGGACCGCTGCTATCTCGCCTATATCGACGGCGGGATGCACGTGCTCGACATCTCGGACAAGGCGAACCCGAAGCGCATCTCGTCCTGGACCAACTCGCCGCCCTACACCGGCTTCATGCACACGGTGGTGCCGCTGTTCGACCGCGGCCTGATGCTGGTGACCGACGAGTCGACCGAAAACAACGCCAAGGACTGGCCGAAGCTCGTCTGGATTCTCGACGCCCGCGACGAGACCAATCTCGTTCCGATCGCGACCTGCCCGCTGCCCGACCACACGGCCTACTCCTCGCGCGGACGTTTCGGCGCACACAACATCCACGAGAACGTACCGCTGCCGACCTGCTGGCAGTCCGACCAGATCGTGGTCGGGACGTTCTTCAACGGCGGGCTGCGGGCGTTCGACATCTCCAACCCGTACCGGCCGGAAGCGGTTGCGACGTTCGTGCCGCCGCCGGCGCCCGGTGCGCCGACCGGCACGACGCAGATCAACGACGTGTTCATCGACGAACGCGAGGTGGTGTACTGCGTCGACCGCCACATCGGCGGGCTGTACTGCCTGGAGATGGATTTCTGAGTTTGCCGCTTGTGTCCCGGACGCGGTGCAGCGTGAAACGATGCACCGCAGATCCGGGACCCCGGTTTGTGCAAGGTAGCTGGGTCCCGGGTCTGCAGCGCACCACTGCGTGCTGCGCTGCGCCCGGGACACGCGCATCTGGGCACCCTACTCCAACGTCCCGGCGTCCTCATCTAAATTAAACGTATGACCGACAGCACCATCCTCGATCTCTTCCCCTCCGCTTCCGCGAGCCGCTTCGGGCGGCGGCAGAAGCGCGCGCGGGGATCGCGACTGCCGGTCACCATCGTCTCGGGCTTCCTCGGCGCGGGCAAGACCACGCTGGTGCAGCGATTCCTCAAGACGCCGGAGGGCCGCGGCACCGCGCTGGTCGTCAACGAATTCGGCTCGGTCGGCATCGATGACGCACTACTGCGCTCGAGCGCCGACGAGGTGACGCTGCTCGGCAACGGCTGCATCTGCTGCAACACGCGCTCCGACCTGCAGATCGCGCTGCGCCGCCTGGTCGCTGACCGCGACCGCGGCAAGATCCCGCATTTCGGCCGCGTGCTGATCGAAACCAGCGGGCTCGCCGATCTCAGCCCGATCCTTCAGACCTTCGCAACCGACCGCGCACTTGGCGGCGAATTCGCAATCGAGGTGGTGCTGACCGTGGTCGACGCGGTTAACGGCCTGCGCAATCTCGACAAGGCGCCCGAGGCGCGGCGGCAGGCGATCCTCGCCGACCGCATCGTGGTGTCGAAGACCGACGTCGCCGATGCGGCGACGACGAAGAAGCTCATCGCGCGGCTGAAGGCGCTCAATCCGCGCGCCGCCATCGACACCGCGGTGTCCGGCGACATCGACCCGAAGGTGCTGATCGATTCCGGCGAGGGCCCGCCGATCGCGCCGCGCACCGGCTTCGTCGCCGAGGCCTCACACAGCGACGGCATTTCGAGCTTCGTCATGCGCGACGACAAGCCGGTCGACTGGCCGGTGTTCCTGCGCGCGGTTCACACGCTGATCGCGCTGCGCGGGCCGGACCTGCTGCGGATCAAGGGACTTTTGAATCTCGCCGGCTCGAAAGGCCCCGTTGTGTTCCAGGCGGTGCAGCACCTGATCCATCCGCCGGTCGAGCTTGGCGAATGGCCCGACAAGGACCGCTCGACGCGGCTGGTGTTCATCACCCGCGGCGTGAGCGAGGCACAGGTGCGCGCGCTGTTCGAGGCCTGCAACGCGCTGGGCTACGTCAGCGGAGAGTAAGACCCGCATTGCGGCGCGATGCAGCGCGCACCGGCATACCGCCGGCGCACCCCCCGTTCCCCGCCCCGACCGTTTGAACTAGTCTAATCCCAAACAATTTCTTGGGAGGTCGCCGCCATGGCCCAGTTCACGCTCACCGTGAACGGCAAGACGCACACCGTCGATGCCGATCCGGACATGCCGCTGCTCTATGCGCTCAAGAACGACATCGGGCTGAACAACCCGCAGTTCGGCTGCGGGCTGGCGCAATGCGGCGCATGCACCGTGCACATGGACGGCCAGCCCATCCGCTCCTGCATCACGCCGATTTCGTCGGTCGGCAACGCCAGGGTCGTGACGCTGTCCGGGCTGGGCACGCCGGAGAAGCCACATCCGCTCCAGACCGCCTATGTCGAGGAGCAGGTGACGCAGTGCGGCTACTGCATCAACGGCTGGATCATGACCGCGGCCGCGTTCCTCGCGCGCAAGAAAAAGCCGACCGACGCCGAGATCAAGGAGGCTCTGGACGGGCTCAAGTGCCGCTGCGGCACCCACATGAACATCATGCGCGCGGTCAAGCGCGCGGCGTCGATGATGGGTTGAGGGAGGCCTACATGAACAGCATCGACAAGCCATCGCATTTCTCCCGTCGCTCGCTGCTGAAGGGCGCAGGCGCGCTCGTCGTCTCGATCGGCGCGCCGGTCGGCGCGGAGGCTCTGTTTGCGCTGAACTCGGCCTTCGCCGCCGCGACGCCGCGCAAGCCGCCGCTCGTGCCAGACCAATTGTCGTCCTACATCGCGGTCGGCGCCGACGGCACGGTGTCGGCGTTCTTCGGCAAGATGGACATGGGTCAGGGGCTTTACGTCTCCATCGGCCAGATCGTCGCCGAAGAGCTCGACGTGAGGTTCGAGGCGGTGAAGGTCTTCATGGCCGACACCCGCACCAGCGTGAACCAGGGCGGCGCGTCGGGCTCGACCGGCATCCAGCGCGGCGGCGTGCAGATGCGCGCGGCCGCGGCCGAGGCCCGGCGTGTGCTGGTGGAGATGGCGGCCGAGAAGCTCGACACACCGGCCGACCAGTTGATCGTGGTCGACGGCGTCGTCAGCGCCGCCTTCAACCGCGACAAGAAGACGAGCTACGCCGAACTGATCGGCGGGCGCCACTTCAACGTCCAGCTCGCCTGGAACAAGCAGATGGGCAACGCCCTCTACGCCCCCGGCAAAGCCAAGCCGAAGGATCACAAGCAGCACAAGATCGTCGGCAAGCCGATCAAGCGCGCCGACATCGCGCCCAAGGTGTTCTGCCAGGAGCCGTTCGTCACCGACATCAAGGTGCCGAATATGCTGCACGCGCGGATGCTGCGGCCACCGGTCGCGGGCGCAAGCGTCGTCAGCATCGACGAAGGCTCGATCCGCGATGTGCCCGGCGCGCGCGTGGTGCGCGAGGGCAACTTCCTCGCCGTCGTCGCCGACAAGGAATGGGATGCGGTCAAGGCGCACGGCAAGCTGAAGGTTCAATGGTCGGATGCAAAGCCGCCGTTTCCCTCGCAGGACGCGCTCTACGACCACATCCGCAAGGCGCCGGTCCGCAGGCGCGAGGATGTGCGACCGAACGGCAACGTCGACGAAGCGTTCAAGAACGCGGCGCGCGTGATCGAGGCCGAGTACGAATGGCCGTTCCAGTCGCACGCCTGCATGGGTCCGGCCTGCGCCGTGGTCGAGATCAAGGACGGCCGCGTCGTCTGCTACACCGGCTCGCAGAAGCCGCATTTCGTGCGCGACGGCCTTGCACGCACGCTCGACGTGAAGCCCGAGACTGTGGACGGCATCTGGGTGGTCGGCCCCGGCTCCTACGGCCGCAACGACGCCGACGACTGCGCGATGGACACCGCCGTGCTGGCGAAGCTCGCCGGCCGCCCGGTGCGGCTGCAATACACCCGCGACCAGGGCACCGGCTGGGACCCCAAGGGCCCGGCCTCGATCCACAAGGCCCGCGCCGCGGTCGACGCGTCCGGCAAGGTGGTCGCCTACGAGTTCCTGAGCAAGGGCTTTTCGCGCATCGACGTCGGCACCAACGGCAGCCGGCCGGAGGACACGCTCGCCGGCCACTTCCGCGGCGTGCCGTTGCGCGTCGCCGACAATTTCGGCGTGCCGGCGGAATCCTACGGCTTCGACCATAAGCGCACGGCGTGGGAGACCATCGCGCCGTTTCTCGACCGCTCTTCGCCGCTGCGCGGCGCGCATCTGCGCGACCCCGTGGGGCCGCAAATCCACTTCGCGAGCGAGTCGTTCATGGACGAAGTCGCGCACGCCATCGGCGTCGATCCGATCGAACTGCGCCTGCGCCACGTTCGCGATCCGCGCGACGCTGCGGTGCTGCGCGCCGCCGCCGAGAAGTCGGGATGGAAGCCCCGCACCGGCCCGCAGCGACAGTCGGGCAATACGGTCAACGGCCGCGGCGTGGCTTATTCGCAGCGCAACGGCACCACCTGCGCCATCGTCGCCGAGGTCGAAATCGACTGCACCAGCGGCAAGATCTGGGCGCGCAAGTTCACGGTGGCGCACGACTGCGGCCAGATCGTCAACCCGGACGGCCTCGTGCACACCATCGAGGGCAACATCATCCAGGGCATCAGCCGCACGCTGTGGGAAGAGGTGAAGTTCGATTCAAAGAACGTCACCAGCGTCGACTGGCTGACCTATCCGATCCTGGAGATCGGCGACGCGCCGGAGGCCATCGACTGCGTGCTGATCAACCGGCCCGAGCGCGTGCCGACCGGCGCGGGCGAGCCGTCGATCCGGCCGGTCGCCGCAGCCATCGCCAACGCCATCTTCGACGCCACCGGCGTGCGGCTGCGCCGCGTGCCGTTCTCGCCGGACAAGGTGAAAAGCGCGCTGTCGTGAGCTACAAACGAATCCCAATTCCGCAATGAGGACCATAAGCAATGGCTGAAATCAGAGTGCCGTACCAGTACGATGGCCGTCAGTTCGAAGGCATGATCGTCTGCGACGACAGCGTCTCGGGCAAGCGCCCGGCGATCTTCATGCAACCCGACTGGAAGGGCGTCGATTCCGACACCGTCAAGACCGCGCGCGCCGCTGCCGGCAAGGATCTTGTGGTCCTGATGGCGGACATGTTCGGCAAAGGCTACGGCGACAAGCCGAAGTCCCGCGACGAACTCATGAAGGGCATGCGGGCGGTGCACACCAATCTGCCCTTCACGCTCGGCTGCGGCGCCGCCGCCTACCAGGCGCTGGTGGCGGAGGCCGACAAGCGCGGCCTGATCGACACCGCGAAGAAGGCTGCGATCGGCTATTGCGCCGGCGGCGGCTTTGCGCTGGAGCAGGCGCGCACCGGCGCCGACTTCAAGGCGGTGGTCGTGTTCCACGTCACCAACCCAAACCCGGTCGTCGCAGGGACACCGTGCAACATCAAGGGCCGGGTGCTGGCGGTCCATGGCGGCGCCGATCCGACGACGCCAAAGGCGAAGATGGACGCGCTGGAGGACGAACTGACCAAGGCCAAGGTCGACTGGCACATTGTGACCTTCGGCCGCGGCGTGCATTCGTTCTGCGATCCGACCGCCAACGTGCCGGGGCAGGCGATGTACGACGAGAAGCTCTGCCGCACGTCCTACATGCTGATGCGGGATTTCTTCGCCGAGACGTTGTGAGGCTGGGACTCGGTTACTTCGCCCGCTTCAAACCCGCCGCATCGCGGATCACGTCCGCGATTGCGGCCTCGTTGCTGGGCGCCATGATGTGGACGCCGGCCACGCCGGAGATCGCTGCAAGTTCGCGCATAAGTTCGAGGCAGAGCTTGCGGCCCTCCGCCGCCGGATCGGACGCAGCCTCAAGCCGTTCGACCGCCGTATCGGGAATGATCGTGCCGTAGAGCTTCTCGCGCATCCAGCGCGCCGACTTCGCCGAGCGCAGCGGCGAGATGCCGATCAGGAACGGCACCTTGATGCCGTGTTCGGCAAGCCGCGCCATGTAACGCCGCACCACGTTCGCATCCATGCAGAACTGGGTCTGCACGAATTCGCAGCCAGCCGCGAGCTTGGCCGCGAGACTCTTCGGCTCCCAGCCGGCGGGAGGGTCGATCGGCACGTCGGCGGCGGCGATGAAGAACTCGGCTTTGCCGCCAACCTTGCGTCCGGTCGGAAGCTCGCCCTTGTCGCGCAGCGCGACCGCCACCGCCGTCAGCGCCGCGGTATCGTAGTCGAACACCGGCTTGGCGTCGGGCTGGTCACCCTGCTTCGGGTCGTCGCCCTTGAGCAGCAGCAGATTGCGGATGCCGAGCGCCGCCGCGCCCATCAGTTCGCTTTGCAGCGCGATGCGGTTTCGGTCGCGGCAGGTCAGTTGAAGGATCGGCTCGATGCCGTTCTGCAGGAGGATCGCAGCCGCTGCGACCGAACCCATGTGCGCGCGGGCGCCGGCGCCGTCGGTGACGTTGACCGCGTCGGCCAGGCCTTTCAGCGGCGCGGCCTTGGCCAGCAGATCGGCGGCGGCACACGACACCGGCGGCGCGATCTCCGCGGTGACGACGAAGCGGCCGGATTGGAGCTTTTCTTTCAGGGTTTCCACGGGGTCGTTGTTCTCCAATTCCCGCCCCGTTTCAAGCCGTGGGCGGCAGTCCCACTTGGCGCGGGCGCGGCCCACCCGTAGACTCGCCCGTATGCCTTCGATCGCCCGCAGCCTCGACGACGCGCTCGGCGCAATCGCCGACGACTGCGTGCTGGCGGTGCCGCGCGAAAGCGCGGGCGTGCCGATGGCCGCAACCCGCGCGCTGATCCGGCGCGGAGCGAAACGGCTGCACCTCATCGCGCTGCCGACGTCGAGCCTGCAGGCCGATCTTCTGATCGGCGCGGGCTGCGTCGAGACGCTGGAAACCTCCGCCGTCAGCCTCGGCGAGTTCGGGTTGGCGCCGCGCTTTACCGCCGCGATTCTCTCGGGCTCGATCGCGATGAAGGACGCCACCTGCCCTGCGCTGCACGCAGCGTTCCAGGCGTCGGAAAAGGGCGTGCCGTTCATGCCGCTGCGCGGATTGATCGGCACCGACGTGCTGGCGCGCCGGCCGGACTGGACGGTGATCGACAATCCGTTCGAGCGCAACGCGCCGAATGCGCCAGATCCCATCGTCCTGCTGCCCGCCATCAGGCCCGACGTGGCGCTGCTCCACGCACCGATGGCGGACCGCGAGGGCAACGTCTGGATCGGCCGCCAGCGCGAACTCGTCACCATGGCGCATGCCTCGGAGCGCACCGTCGTGACCGTGGAGAAAATCCACGACGGAAACTTTCTGCAGGATCCCGCGCTCGCGGCCGGTACCCTGCCCGGATTCTACGTCGATAGCATCGCGGTCGCCGAGCGCGGGGCCTGGCCGCTGCCGTTGCCGGACCATTACGCATGGGACGCGGAGCACCTGAAGGAGTACGCGGCGCTGGCCGCGACCGACGAGGGATTCGCGCAATATCTCGACCGGTATGTGCATGAGAAGCGAGCGGCGTAGTTCGTTGGGCACGGTCTCTCCGTTCCCTCCCCCCTTGAGAGGGAGGTGACCCGTGGCTCCCGATCGCCAAGCCAATTTCGAATTCCGCGACGAAGAACTCCTCGCCTCGGTCGTCGCCGACCTGATCGGCGACGTGCGGCACGTCGCGGTCGGCAACGCCTCGCCGATCCCGGCCGCAGCCGCGCTGCTCGCCCGCGCACGCGGCAACGGGAGGCCTTACGTCTCGCTGCTCGGCAGCCAGCGGCACACGTTCTGGACCGACGGCGGGCGCGAATTGTTCGATTGCGCCGGCCAGGGCCGGATCGATGTGTTCTTTCTCTCCGGCGGCGAAATCGATGGCGAGGGCAACGTCAACCTCGTGAGCGTCGGCGACCCGGACAGACCCGCAATGCGCTTCCCCGGCTCGTTCGGCTCCTCGTATCTCTATTTCGTCGTGCCGAAGGTGATCCTGTTCCGCACCGAGCACTCCAAGCGCACGCTGGTGCCCAAGGTCGCCTTCATCAGCGCGCCAGGCGGCAGCGACGACAACGTGCACCGCACCGGCGGCCCGATTGCGCTGATCACGAACCGCTGCCTGTTCTCGTTCGACCCGGAGCGCCGGCGCTTCCAGCTGGAAAGCGTGCACCCCGGCCACACGCTCGCCGAGGTGATCGTCAACACCGGTTTCGAGTTCGAGCGGCCGCCCGACGTACCGGAGACCCCGGCCCCGTCGGCCGAGACTCTGCGGCTGCTGCGGGAGGTCGTGGCGCCCGAACTGGCCGAGGTCTATCCGCAGTTCGCGGCGCGGGTGTTCGGCGCCGGCAAGTCCGCCTGAACATGTCCGCTTGAAGCCGTAGCGCAAGCGTGGTTTCTATCCCAATGTCCCGAACCCGAAGTTCGCATGATCGTGCTGCAAACTCGCTCGCGAACTTCGGGTTCAAAATGGGACACTAGATTCATGGAGTTGCCAGTGTCGCTTTGATTCGGAAGTTCGCTATGGAGCAAGCCGAAAATTAACGCGAACTTCCGAATCGCGACACTGGCCCACCGTCCCATTCCCAAGGAAGAAACGTGAAACAAATCGAAGCGGCAGTCATCGGCACCGGCTGGTGCGGCGGTATCCGTGCCGAGACGCTGTCGCGCTCCGCGCTTGTGGACAAGCTGCACATCTGCGAAATCCGGCCCGAGCGGCTCGCCGAGGTGAAGGCGCTGACCAAACCCGCGACCGCAACGCTCGATTATCAGGACATCGTCGGCAACGACAACATCTCGGTCGTCTATATCTCGACCACACCGGAGTCGAACCACTATCCTATCGCCCGCGACTGCCTGCGCGCCGGCAAGAACGTGCTGCTGGAGAAGCCGATCTCGCTGGAGCTGTGGGAGGCCGACGAGCTGATCACGCTCGCCAGGCGCAACAACGTGAAGTTCACTATCGGCTATTCGCAGCGGTTCAACCCCAAAGTCGCCTTCGCCAAGAAAAAGATCGAGGACGGCACGCTCGGCAAGGTCGTCTCCGTCCTCGTCAGCCGCCATATCACGCGCACACTCGGAACCAAGATCGGCAAGCGCGTTCGGCTGTCGCCGGTGGTGATGGAGTCCACCCACGATCTCGATTTCGTGTTCTGGCTCTTGGAGCCCGCGAAGCCCGTGCGGGTCTATTCGCAGGGCGCGTTCGGCTTCATGCAGCCGATCAACGGCAGCCACGACATCATGTTCACCACCGTCACCATGGACAACGGCGTCGTGGTGATGATCGGCGGCGGCTGGAACCTGCCGCCGAGCTATCCGAACTACTGCTCGACCTGGATGGAGATCACCGGCACCGAGGGCGCGCTGATCCTCGACGACACCGCGCGCGACCATTGGCTCAACACCGTGAAGGGCGGCCAGGTGTTCCCGATGTCGACCATGCCGGGCGAGCAGGTGAACGACGTGTTCGCCGGCCAGATGGGCCCGGAAACGCTGCATTTCCTCGAAGCCTGCATCCGCAACACACCGCCGATGGTGTCGGCGGAAAGCGCGCGCGCGGTGATGGAGGCCTACACGGCGGCGGACCTGTCCGCCGACAGAAACGAGCCGGTGGACCTGCCGCTGACCAACGAGACCATCGCGGCGGTTGCGGATTTCAAGGCCAGGATCAGGGCGGGAGACAACAAGTGAGAACACAAGCTGCTGACATCGGCCTCGCCATCATCGGCGGCGGACGCGTCGGGCTGTTCCGCGGCGAGGTGGCGAACCGCCATCCGGCGGTGAAGTGGATCGGGCTCGCCGAGAAGAACCCGAACCGCGCCGGCGAAGTGGCGCCGAAAGTGGGCGCCGATTTCGTGACGCAGAGTCACGTCGAACTGCTGAAGCGGCCGGAGGTGACTGCGGCGATCATCGCCACCGACGAGCACCTGCACGTCGATCCGATCATGGCCGCGATCGAGCGCGGCATTCCGCTCTTGATCGAGAAGCCGCTCGCCACCGACCTCGCCCAGTCGGCCAAGGTCCTGAAAGCCATCAAGGACGCCAAGATTGACGCGGTCGTGGGCTACACCCAGCGCTTCCGCCGGAAGTGGCTCGCCGGCAAGGAGAAGGTCCGCACCGGCTCGCTCGGCGACGTCACGCTCGTGACCTCGCGCGCGTTCATGAACCGGCTGGTCGCGATCGACAACTACAAGCGCACCGACGATCCGAAGACCATCTCGCCGATGGTGATCTCCGGCACGCACGCGCTCGACATGTGCATGTGGTACCTGGAGAAGAAGACGCCGGTCGAATGCTACGCGCGCTCGGTCGACAAGGTGCTCGGCCCGCTCTACCAGGGCATCGACGCCACCGCCGGCATGATCATGATGTCGGACGGCACCATCTACCATCTCAACATTTCCTGGGCGCTGCCCGTCACCTGGCCGGGCGCAGTCTATTCGCTCGAAGTCGGCATCACCGGCACCGACGGCGTTCTGACCATCGACGACACCCACCGCGACATGGTGCTCGCCGTGTCGAAGCCGCAGAGCGAAGGCTACGCGCCGGACCAGTCGCGCCTGGTCGACTTCCTCGGCTCCTATCCGCCGGGCGACATGGCGCTGGGCGAGTTGCGCGGGCCGATGGCGGACGAGACCGTGTCCTGGCTCAACCGCGTGGCGCTCGGCCTGCCGACGCCGGCCGCGACCGTGGAAGAGGCGCACAAGAACCTGATGCTGACCAAGGCACTCGACCTGTCGGCCAAGCGCAAGCAGCCGGTAAAGCTGCCGCTCGATCCGGAGGAAGAGCTGCGGGCCGCTTGAATTGCAGGGTTCGATCCGCCACGCTGACGCGCCCGCCCAAAGACCGGGTGCCCGGAGGACGTCATGAAGAAGACTTTGATTGCGCTTGTATTTTCGCTCGCCGCCGCCCTGCCCGCGCAGGCGCAGGCGCAGGAATCCGTCGCCGAATTCTACAAGGGCAAGACCGTCCGTATCGTCGTCGGCGTCGGCGTCGGCTCCGGCTACGACGTCAACGCCCGTCTGCTCGGTCGGCACATCGGCAAGCACATCCCCGGAAACCCGCAGGTGATCGTGCAGAACCAGCCGGGCGCCGGTTCGCAAGCCATGACGAACCAGCTCTACGCCGCCGGGCCGTTCGACGGCACCGCGATCGGCGCGACCTTCAACGGCCTGCCGACGCTGCCGCTGCTGCAGCCCGGCCAGGCGCGCTTCGACCCGGTCAAGATCAACTGGGTGGGCTCGACCAACAGCGAAACCCAGGTGACTTACGTCTGGCACACCGTGCCGATCCAAAAGTTCGACGACATCAAGACCAAAGAGACCATCATCGGCGCGCAGGCGCCGGGCTCGACGCAATACGACTATCCGGTATTGTCCAACGCGCTGTTCGGGACGAAATTCAAGGTCATCACCGGCTATCAGGCGACGCCGAAGATTCATCTCGCGATGGAGAGCGGCGAGGTGCACGGAACCTGGGCGAACTGGTCGACGCTCAAGGCCATCGCCAGCCCGTGGATCACGGAAAAGAAGGTCCGCATCCTGGTGCAGTGGGGCCGCAAGCATCCGGAGATCGCCAGCGTTCCGACGATCGTCGAACAGGCCAAGACCGAAGCCGACCGGCAGGCGCTCGATCTCGCGATGGCGCGGCTGGAGTTCGGCCGGCCGTTCATGATGCCGCCCGGCGTGCCGGCCGACCGCGTCAACGCCATCCGCCGCGCCTTCGACGCCACCATGAAGGACAAGGACTTCCTGGCCGAGGCGGAGAAGCTCAAGATCGAAATCAGTCCGCTGACCGGCGAACGCGTTGGCACGCTGATCGCGCAAATCTACAAGACGCCGGAGGCGACGGTCGCGCGCGTGCGCGACGCGATGGCGGTGAAGAAGTAATTTGAAACTCGGCTGATTCACTGGGGTCATTCCGGGGCCGGCCGAAGGCCGGAACCCGGAATCCAGTGCCAAGAGCTCCGAACGTACCGCCCTGGATTCCGGGTCCCGCGCTTCTCGCGGTCCCGGAATGACGGCAAAGGCTAACCCCGCTCCCGCAGCGGCGTGATCTTCAAGTCCGCCGCCAGTGCATCGAGCTGCGTCACGACCTCCGGAAACACCGGCACGCCATCGCGCAGCCGCTCGGCGCGGCGCGCGCGGCGCTGCTCGCCGGGAATGCGGATTTCATCGACGCCCGGCAATCGCGGCGAAGATTTCAGGTCGCGCAGGTGCCGGTCCACCTCGGCCTTGAACGCGGGAAGCGGCAGGAACCGCGACACGTCGAGCGCGATGACAAAGTGCCCGGTGTTGCACGCGCTCTCGTCGTCGGCGTTGAAGTCGACCACCTCGCGGCCGAACGCCGCGCCGTTCAGCACGCCGGCGAGCACTCCGAGCACCAGCGCAAGCCCCGAGCCTTTGTGGCCGCCGATCGGCATCAGCAGGCCTTCGGCGCTGCGGTCGGGATCGGTCAGCGGCTTGCCGGCCTTGGCGTCGATCATCCAGCCATCCGGCATCGGCTTGTTCTGAAGCTTGTAGGCTTTGACCGTGCCGTAGGACACGACCGTGGTGGCGATGTCGAGCACGATCGGCGCCTCGTCACCGGCCGGCACGGCAATCGCGATGGGATTGGTGCTCAGCAGGCTTTCGGCCGCGCCCCAGGCCGGCATGTGGTTGGCGTTGGCCACCGCCGAGTAGATGCCGATCATGTCGTGCGGCAGCGTCATCGCGGCGTAAGTGCCGGCCGCGCCCGCGTGATTGCTGCGCCGCGCGCCGACCCAGGCGATGCCGGTGTCTTTCGCGAGTACAATCGCCGTATCGGCGGCGCGCTGCATCACCAGATGGCCCATGCCGTTATCGCCGTCGACGATTGCCGTCGCCGGCGCGGTCTTCTCGACCGTGACGTTCGCCTTCGGATTGACGCCGCCGGCCCTGATGCGTCGGACATACTGCGGCAGGCGGAATACGCCATGCGCGTCGGCGCCGGCCAAGTCCGCCTCAAGCATCAGCTCGGCGATCTTCGCCGCGTCGGCGTTTGGCACGCCGACCGCAGTCATCGCATCCTTGATGAAGGCCGCGATCGCCTTTGCGGCGACCCGCGCGCCCTGCGCCTCCGCCATTTACTTCACGCCCGCGAGCAGCTTCTGCACCAGCCCGTTGAGCATCGTCACCTTGTCGAGCTCGCCGCAGGACAGCGCCTTGACCTGCCGGGCGCATTCGAAGGTGCCCATGTCGTAGGGGTAGTCGCTGCCGAGGATCACCTTGTCGGCGCCCCACTCCTTCACCAGGAACTCGAGCTGCGGCTTGGAGTGCAGGATGGTGTCCCAATAGAACGTGCGGATGGTCTCGGCCGGCGGAACCTTGAGGTTCACCTTCGGCTCCGGGCGCACATGCCAGCCATGCTGCCAGCGGCCCGCCTGATACGGCGTGAAGCCGCCGCCGTGCACCATGTAGAAGCGGATATTCGGGAAGCGCTCGATCACGCCGCCGAACACCAGCGAGGCCGCGGCAATCGTGGTGTCGAGCGGATTGCCGATCAGGTTATTAAGGTAATACTTCCTCAGCCGGTCGGCGCCGGCGACGTTGTTCGGGTGCACCATGCAGAACGCGTTGTGCGCGTTCGCGACCTGCCACACCGGCTCGAACTCAGGCTCGTCGAGATTCTTGCCGTTGATGTTGGAGCCGATCTGCATGCCCTTGAGGCCGAGCTTTCCGATCGCGCGTTCCAGCTCGTCGGCCGCGGCCTTCGGCGCCTGCATCGGCAGCGTGGCGATGCCGTAGAAGCTCCTGGGAAAGTCGCGGACGTGCTTGGCGATCTGGTCGTTCTGGATCGTGCAGGCCGCCGTCGTCATCCCGGCATCCTGGTTGTACATGAAGGTCTGCGGCGTGTTCGACAGCACCTGCATGTCGACGTCGGACGCCTTCATGTCCTTCAGCCGCTGTTCGATGTCGAAGCCGCCGCGCGGCAATGGCCGGTACGGCACGCCCGCGACCGTCCATTCGAACACATCTTTCTCGATCTCTTTGAGCGCGGACGCGACCTTCGGGGTCTCCTTGTTGAGGAGATTCATCGTCTCCTCGGTGCAGATGTGCGCGTGCGCGTCGATCGAAAGCGGATTGGGCATTTCACCCCCTCATTATGGGAAAGCCGGGCTGGCCCCGGCGGTTCATTGCTGACGATTAGCAAGCCGCCGATGACGGGCACAAGCCCATCCGCGGTCATTCCGGAGCGCCGCGCGGCGGCAAACCCGGAATCCAGGGGCATGAAGGCGTAGGCCTGAAGACCTGGCTCTGGATTCCGGGTTCGTGCGCTACGCGCACGCCCCGGAATGACCGTGGGGCGAAACTGCCTAAAGCAGGAAACTCACCGCGCCCATGGCGCCGAGCTCTTCGGCGTCCAGGATCGCGCGGCGCTCGTGAATTTTCAGCCCGGCGTCGGTCAGCTTGAACTTGTGGCGGTAGCACCCGACGAACAGCCGCGGCACGGTCTCGTTCCGGCGGTAGCGGTAGATTGCGAAATTGGCGCTCACCAGGATCAGGTCGCCTTCGGTGCCCGTGATCCGCACATTGGAAATCATCCGCCGGGTGCGCGAGGGCGGAAACTCGGCATGGCAGTTCGGGTCCTTCAGCCGGATGATCCGCTCGCGCAGCCGCACGATGTCGTCGGCGACCGTGAACAGCGTGAAGCGATGATCGCCCTCCGGCTTGTCGTTGGGCGGCACGTAGTACGACGCGTCGTCGGTCAGCAGCCCGAGCCAATCGTCGAGCTTCCAGCGATCGAGCAGGTCCGCCTCGTGATAGAGGAAGTCCTCGACCTCGTCGCGGGTGACCGTCGAAGCATGATCGATCGGCTTGGTCATGCCGGCGCTCCGCTCATCATCGAATCCCACTTGCGCCAGAACACGCGCAGGTGCCCTTCGTCGGTCGCAAGCTGCTCCTGGCTGTTGCCCATGCCGCGCGACAGGTCGGTCCACGGCACCTCGCGCCAAGCCGCGTAGCCCTGCTGCGCCAGCTCCAGCGCCGCGACGTCGTCGGGCGTGGCGAAACCGCCGGGACCGTAGAAGGTGAGGAACGCGTGCAGCCGGCGCGCACGCTGCGCCTCGGTCTCCTCCACCGGGCCGAGCGCCCAAGCGGTGACCTTCATCAGGTTCGGCGCGACCGGCGTGAAGTTGCGCACCGTCACCGACGAGCCGTCGTTGATGACGAGATTGGGAAAGATGCAGAGGTTGCGGTTGGTGTCCGCGACGCGCGCGGCGCGGGCCTCGCCGAGCCGCTCGACCAGCTCGTTGCGGATCGCGTCGATGTCGGCCTTGGCGTCCTCGCCGTAGACCGAAATCCAGCGTGCCACCGGGCGGCCGCGGTAGTTCGGATTGTCGGTCGTCAGATGCCCGTTGCCGAGGTCCTTGCCGAAGCCTTTGGTCGGCAGCATGTGCCCCTTGGCCGGCGTGACGTTGACGCCGGAGTTACGCATGTAGTTGAGCCAGGTCGCATGCGTGGAGACGAGGTGGTAGTCGTCAACGCTGTTCTCGACCAGGAGCTTCCAGTTCGCCTTCATGTCGTATTCCTGCACACCGGAGATGATCTCCATGCGGCCCGACGGCGACTGGTCGACGACGAGATCGATGTAGTCCTTCGCTCCCGCCAGATACGTGTGCAGGTCCGGCGCGTCGGGATCGAGATTGGCGAAGTAGAAGTCCTTGTAGTGCTCAAGCCGCGGCACCGGCACGAGGCCCATGCCCTTCTTGTTGAAGTTCGGCGGATAGGCGTCGTCGCCAGGAATGCCTTTGATCGAACCGTCAGTGTTGTACGACCAGCCGTGATAAATGCAGTAGAATTGCCGCGTGTTGCCCTCGCGCTCGCGGCACACGACCGCGCCGCGGTGGCGGCACACGTTGAACAGCGCGCGCACGTTGCCTTGCCGGTCGCGGCAGAAGATCACCGGCCGGCCGGCCACATGGCGGGTGCGGAAGTCACCCGGATTGCGGATTTCCGAGGCGTGGCCGACGTAGATCCAGCACTTGTCGAAGATTGCGCGGTTTTCCTGTTCCAGGATGTCCGGCTCGACGAACACCTTGCGATGGACCTGGAACGTCAGGTTCTCCAGGTCCTCGACCACCAGCTTGCCGTCGTACGAGCCGTTCGAACGGCCGTTTTGCGTGGGCTTGTCGAGCATTTTGCGGGCTCCAGCGGTCAGACGCGCGGGCGGCGCCGGGAATTCGCGTTTCTGTACATCTAGCCCGGAGACCCGTCCACCGCCACCTGATGTTCCAGCATGACCTCCCGCCCCTCGCGCGTGGATTGCAGGATTGCCAGCGCCACCTCCAGCGTGGCCTTGCCCCAGCGGCCGTCGTGCACCGGCCGCCGCCCGAACCGGATCGCAGCGCGCATGTCGTCCAGCGCCTCGCGGCGGCCGGGCATGCCCTCGCCGCGCTCGATCGGGACCTCGCGCATGCCGCCCTGGCCGTAGATCGTGACCCCGTCCGCCGAGGCGCGCAGATCGCCGCGCGCGCATGTGGCGATGGTGATGCCGAAATGCGGCTGGTGCGGCGGCATGGCGGCGCTGCCCGATCCGTAGGCAAAGGTCTCGGTGCGGCTCCTGGTCTCGTCGTCGACATGCGCCAGCGCCCGGCGGGCCGCGCCATGATCGATGGCCTTCGGCGCGCCGCGCTCGCCGATGCCGAAATGCCATTCGTCGGCGTCGAAATGATCGTAGCCGCTGTAGACCAGCGACGCCGCCACGCCGCCCTCAAACTGCAAGAGCGCCGCGCAGCTTCCCTCCGTCGGGCGCGCGGAGTCGAGCACGCTGGCGCTCGCCCGCACGCTGCGCACAAGGCCGCCGGCGAGCAACCGCACGGTGTCGATCTGGTGCGGCACCTGGTTGAACAGGATGCCGCCGCCCTTCGCCGTGTCGAGTTCTTCGGGACGGCGCGGGCGGTACAGGAAATTCGTGTAGTTGAAGGAATGGATCATTCCGAGCGGCCCAAGCTCGCCGCCCGCGATGATCCGCCGCATCAGCCGCACGTTCGGGTCGAATGCGTGCGTGTGCCCGACGATCAGCGTGACCTTGCGGCGCTCGGCCGCTTCGACAATCGCGTCGCAGTCGCCAAGCGTGAGCGCCATCGGCTTTTCCAGGATGACATGCTTGCCGTGCTGGGCAGCAAGGACTGCGTGCTCGCGGTGAAACTGGTGCGGGGTGGCGATATAGACCGCCTCAACAGCCGGGTCGGCGACCAGCATCGAGACGTCGGAATAGGCCCGCGCGTTGTGGTCGCGGGCGAAGGCCTCGCGCGGGGCGGCGTGCGGGTCGGCGGCCGCGCGCAGGCTGTAGCCCGGATGGGCCGCCGCGGCGTGGACCATGACGGCGCCGGCCATGCCGAGGCCGGCGATTCCGAGGCCGATGGGTGCGTTTTCAGCGCCATTCTGGGTCATTGCAGGTTGCCGCCGTCGCCGGTATTCCTAAAATCCATCCGCAGCTTACCCGCCCTAGCTTATCCGCCATCCTTGGAAAGCCCTAGCCGACATGGACACGACCGCCTCCCACAAGCCGACCATCCGCGTCGAGGACGACTATCTCCTGCGCGGCGCCGGCCGCTACATGGCCGACGCACCGATGCCGGGACAGACTTACGCCTGCTTCGTGCGCTCGCCGCACGCCTGCGCCGACGTAAAGTCGATCGACGTGTCGGCGGCGCTCAAGGTCAAGGGCGTGGTCGCAGTGATCACTCAAGACGAACTGAAGGCCGCCGAGGTCAAGAACCTGTCGCAGCATCCGCCGGTCGCAGGGCGAAACGGTGGCAAGCTGATCATGCCGTTTCGGCCGGCGCTCGCGGGCGACCGCGTGCGGCACGTCGGCGAGCCGGTGGCGATGGTGATCGGCGAGACCTATGCCGCGGCGCAGGACGGCGCGGATGCGGTCGAGGTGGAATACGAAGCGCAGGACGCAGTCACCGACCTGCGCCAAGCGATGAAGCCCGGCGCGCCGCAGGTGTGGCCGGAGGCCCCCGGCAATATCGCGGTCGACTGGGCGGGGCTTGCGGCCAATCCGGACGAGATGGCTGCGAAGGTCGACGCCGCGATGAAGTCGGCGAAATACGTCGCCAAGGTCACGCTGGTACACCAGCGCATCAACGTCGCCTCGATGGAGCCGCGCGGCGCCACCGCGAGCTACGACCAGACCAGCGACGTTTATAACCTGCGCGTCTGCTCGCAAGGCGCACGCGCCATGCGCGACTCGATGGCGGGCGTGCTCGGCGTCCCCAACAACAAGATCCGCGTCACCACGGAAGAAGTCGGCGGCGCGTTCGGTCTGAAGACCGGCCCCTACCCCGAATACGTCGCGATGCTGATCGGCGCCAGGAAGATCGGCCGCCCGGTGCACTGGATGTCGGGCCGCAACGAGTCGTTCGTGAGCGACAACCACGCCCGCGACGCGGTCAGTGACGTCGAGCTTGCGCTCGACGAGAAGGGCAAGTTCCTGGCCTACCGCCAGCGCCATTACGGCAGCCTCGGCGCCTATGTCGGCGCGGTCGGCGCCAACATCCACACCGCCAACATGACGCGCTGCCTGCCGGGCATGTACGACATCAAGCTGATGGACGTCCAGACCAAGTGCGTGTTCACGCACACCACGCCGACCGCGCCCTACCGCGGCGCGGGCCGCCCGGAGGCAAGCTATTGCCTGGAGCGCGTGGTGGACGAGGCCGCGCGCGTTTCCGGCATCGACCCGATCAAGCTGCGCAAGAAGAACCTCATTCCGCGCAAGGCCATGCCGTACAAAACCGCGATCGGCACCACCTACGACAGCGGCGATTTCGCAACCGTCGTGGAGAAGGGCCTGAAGCTCGCCGACTACGCGGGCTTCAAGGCGCGCAAGAAGGAATCGAAGAAGAAGGGCCTCTTGCGCGGCATCGGCGTCTGCTTCGTGCTGGAGCACGCCGGCGGCATGCCGGTCGAGGGCACGCAGGCGGTGTTCCCCGGCGGCGACAAGCTGACGTTCGTGATGAACGTGCAGTCCACCGGCCAGAGTCACGCCACCATCTTCCCGCGCATGGTCGCGGAACGGCTTGGAATCAAGCCGGAACAGGTGATCCATGCCCACGGCGACAGCGCGCATGAGATCGCGGGCTACGCCTCGGTCGGTTCGCGCACCGCGATGACCGCGGGCCACGCGATGGTCAAGACCGTCGAGGCGCTGATCGCCAAGGGCAAGAAGATCGCGGCAACCGCGCTCGAAGCCGGCGAAGGCGATATCGAATACAAGAACGGCGCCTTCGGCGTGGTCGGCACCGACCGCCGCCTATCGCTGTTCGACGTCGCCGCGCGCGCCAAGGAGATGAAGAAGAAGGGCGACATCCCCGAGGACATGGACACCAGGGTCGTCACGGAGACGCCACTGACGTTCCCGAACGGCTGCCATGTGGCGGAGGTCGAGGTCGATCCTTCGACCGGATTGTCGCGGCTTGCGTCCTATTCGGCAGTCGACGACAGCGGCAACATCCTCGACCACACCATCGTCGCGGGCCAGGTGCACGGCTCGGTCGCCATGGGCTTCGGCCAGGCGATGATGGAACAGACGGTGTTCGATTCCGACAGCGGCCAGATTCTTACGGCGTCGTTCATGGACTACGCCATGCCGCGCGCCGAGGACCTGCCGATGTTCAAGGACGAGGTCGTTGAAGTGCCCGCGACCACCAATCCGCTCGGCGTCAAGGGCGCGGGCGAAGCCGGCACGACGGCGGCGATCGCTGCGATCATGAACGCGTTCTCGGACGCGATCCCGGGCTCGGGCCACAAGATCCAGATGCCGGCCACGCCGGAGAAGGTGTGGAAGGCGTGTCGGGCGATGGCGGGGTAAGGCAAAGTCTCGTGTCCCGGGCGAACGCGCGAAGCGCGGGAGACCCGGGCCCCGGTTTATTCGGGAAGCGGCAACCGGAATCCCACATCTGCGGTGCACCGCTGACGCGCTGCACCGCGTGCGGGACAAACCCACTCAATCCGCCGCAGTCTTGTCCATATCCACCTTCACGTCGCCGCCCTCGACAATCACCTTGTAGGTCCGCAGCGCCGTAAAGCACGGCGCCTGCACCGCCTCGCCGGTTTTCACGTTAAAGGCGCCATAGTGCAGCGTGCACTCGATGACGTCGTCTTCGAGAATGCCGTCGGCGAGGCTCGCCGCGCCGTGCGTGCATTCGTTGTCGGTCGCGTAGAACTGGCCGCCGACGTTGTACACGGCGATCGTGAGGTTTCCGACCTCGAAACTCTTGGCGGAGCCCTCCGGAATCTCGGAGGTCGGGCAGAGGGTTACAATTGGGTCCGGCATTGGTTGCGAGGCTCCTTCCGGTGCGGCATCGGGTCCGAATCCGTGCTAGATTGGCTTATGAGCGAATTCGATTACAACGCACCCGCCGAACTTTTCCCGAGCCGCAGCCGCAAGGCCAAGCGCCCGATGGGCTACCGGCGGTTTCCATCGGCGGCGGAGGCGGTCCGTTTCGCCATCGAAGAGCTCGATCCGGAACTCCTGCTGGGTGCCACGCTCGAAGTCGACGAGGAGCGCTTCGACGGCGACGGCATCCGTGGGCTGTACGACAGCGCGAACTTTCCGCTGAAACGGACGCCGCGCCGACCGGAATGAGCCAATAACCATTCAGGGAAATGGAGCAATTCACGTAACACGTGTGGATACTTCAAACTCGGCACATCCACCAGCGGACATATCGCTTCGTTAACCTTCCATTTAGCGTAATCATTTATATGTACATGCTGATTCGGCGCATCGCGTTTCCGATTCGGATTCGCATGTCGTCCACCTCCGAAGGAGAAGAATCAATGTGCGGTCTTGAAGGTTGGGGCGGTCTGATCTGAACTTGTCTGCAACCATGACGCGAGTTATAAGCGGCCTCCATGGAACTGGGGGCCGCTCTTTTTATCAGCATCGCTACGGTCGGCGTAGCGCTGTGGGGCATTCTTAGTCAGCGTGCGATTGCGAGACGCCGCGCCACGCTTGAGCACATTTCTAAGATGGAGGCTGATGCTACCTTCATCGCCGCGCGCCGTAAGTTTATTGAGCTCTCCAAAAAACCTGAAGGCTTGGCCCCTTGGGCTGCCGACGATAAGGACACGTCTTCGGAAGCGCAGAATATTCGACTCGTGCTCAACGAGTTTGAGATCGTTTCAATCGGGATTCAGCTGGGGATATTCGACTACGAAACTTATCGGCGTTGGTTCCAATTGACCGTCGTTCGGTTTTGGAGCCACGGTGCACCTTACATTCAAGCTGTCCGGGCAAGGACCAATCATCCCGCGCTTTTTCACGAGTTTGAAGAGCTTGCCCGCTGGATGAATGACAGCCCGAAACGTCGGAAATGGCTGAGATTTCGATAGCCTCGATTCCTTCAAGGTACGGCTACATCTGCGAGATGAACTTGGTGTTGAGGTAGGCACTCAGCCCCTCGGAGCCGCCCTCGCTGCCGTGGCCCGACTCCTTGACGCCGCCGAACGGCGTCTCGGGCGTCGAGACCGCGATCGAGTTGATGCCGACCATGCCGCTTTCGATGGCGTCGCCGATCGCAGCCGCGGTCGCGTTCGACGAGGTGAAGGCGTAGGCCGCGAGACCGAACTCGAGCGAGTTGGCGCGCTGCACCACCTCGTCGAAGGTCTTGAATGTCACAATGGGAGCAAGAGGTCCGAACGGCTCCTGGGTCATGATCTTGGAATTGTCCGGAACGTCGGTGATGACGGTCGGCTCGTAGAAATAGCCCTGGTTGCCGCGGCGCGTGCCGCCGGTCTGAACCTTGGCGCCACGATCCTTGGCGTCGGCGACGAAAGCGTCCATCGCATCGAGCCGTCGCGCGTTGGCGAGCGGGCCCATGGTGGTGGTTTTCTCCAGGCCGTCGCCGACCTTGATGCCCTTGGCGTATTCGGTGAAGCGGTTGACGAACTTGCCGTACACGTCCTCCTGCACATAGAAGCGTGTCGGCGAGATGCAGACCTGACCGGCGTTGCGATACTTGAACGCCGCGATCGTGTCCGCGGCCTTCTCCGGATCGGCGTCGGCGAACACCACCACCGGCGAATGCCCGCCGAGCTCCATGGTGGTGCGCTTCATGCCCTTGGCGGCAAGTTGCGCGAGATGCTTGCCCACCGGGATCGAGCCGGTGAACGAAATCTTCTTCACTGCATCCTTCAACATCAGGTGCTCGGAAACTTCCGCCGGCACGCCGAACACGAGATTGAGCACGCCCGCCGGAAGCCCTGCGTCGGCGAAGCAGCGCACCATCTCGACGCAGGCGCCGGGTGTCTCTTCCGACGCCTTCAGGATCGTCGAGCAGCCGGCTGCGAGTGCGCCGCCGATCTTGCGCGCGGGCGTCAGCACCGGGAAGTTCCACGGCGTGAAGGCGGCGACGACGCCGACCGGCTCCTGCATCACGAGCTGCCGCGCCTTGCCGCGGCCCGGAACGATGCGGCCGTAGGCTCTACGACCCTCTTCGGCGTACCAGTCGATGATGTCGGCGGAGGTCAGAACCTCCATGCGCGCCTCGGCGTAGGGCTTGCCTTGCTCCATCACCATGATCTTGGCGATGGCGTCGTGGCGCTCGCGCATCAGGCCGGCTGCCTTGCGCAGGATATTGGACCGGTCGTAGGCCGAGGTGTTCTTCCAGACCGCGAAGCCCTTCCTGGCGCTCTCCAGCGCCTCGTCGAGATCGGACTTGGCGGCGTGCGGCAGCACCGCGAGCGGCTTCTCAGTCGCAGGATTGATGACCTCCTCGGACTTGCCGGCGCTGCCGGTCTTGCGCCAGGCTCCGTCGATATAGAGGCCAAGATCGCTGTACATGACACCCTCGTTGTTGGCTGGTTCCTCGTGGCGGAGGATTTAGCACTTCCGGCGCGGGGCGGCCACCCGCTCCGATTCACGCGGTGGGCGGGCCTTCCTTGCGGTCGATGCCAATCAGCAGCGGCAGGCAAAGAAGGCTGCACGCGCCTGCGCCCCAGAGCGCAATGTCGTAGCGGCCGGTCAGATAGACCGCCGCCGCGAAGGCCACCGGGCCGAACATGTTGCTGAGAAACACCATGATCACCGAGCCGGCCGCGGTTTCGGCGACCAGCTCCGGCGGCGAGCGGTGGGCAACTTCGGCGATTTGCACGCCGTTCCAGCCGGCCACCACCATGCCCGCGGCCGCGGCAAGCAGCAGCAGCGCCCACACCGGCCACGATGCGCTTGTGAACCCGAACAGAATCGTGAAGAGGCCCGAGCCGGTGGCCGCGATGGTTAGCGTCGTCGTGCTGGAGGCGACGCGGTCGGCGACGAAGCCCATCATGACGCGGCCGATCGCGCCGCTTGCCTGCATCACCGCAAAGATCAGACCCGCGACGCCGAGCGACAGGCCCAATCCCAGCACGAGGTAGGTCGCGGTGAAGGTGAACCAGACCGACTGGGCGATGGCCATGATCGCACCGACCCAGGCGATGCGCACGAGGCCCGGCGCGCGGCGGAGCGAGCGCAGCGGGACGATGACGCTCGACAGGCGGAAGCTGATCAAGGTCGCAGCCACCATCGGCTGGCGCGGCGGATCGATGCGCGGCTGGAACGGCCACATCAGGAGTGTCGCAACGGCCGCGCCCGCGGCCGCGACGACCAGCGCCGTGCGCCAGCCGAAGGCGTCGACCAGCGGCGGGATGGTCAGGCCCGCAACCACGCCGCCGAGCGGCACGCCGGCCTGCTTGATCGAGAACACGAAGTTGCGGTGCGCTTGCGGCGTATAGCGCTGCAGCACCTCGCTGCCCGAAGGATTGGCGGTGCCGTTGGAGAAGCCCATGAGGAAGCTTGCGAGCAGCGCCAGCGCGACCGACGGCGCGACCAGCAGCAGCAGACTCGCGGCCCCGATCAGCAGCGTCACCAGCAGCGCCAGCACGCCGCCGAGCTGGCGGATCGCGCCGATGCCGATGGTGAGGATGAACAGTGCGCCGACGATGTTGGCCGCAGTTAGATAGCCGACGAGGCTTGCATCCCAGCCGAACTCGCCCATGAACGCGGGCGCAACGATCGGCACCAAGCGGCTGAGATAGGCCGAGGTGGTCTGCAGGACGAGGATGACCCCGATCGCAACGATCCACGTCGGGACGGCAGCCATGGAACCCTTGGGCCTCACACGTTGAAGTAGGTGCCGCCGCTGACGTGAACGATCTGGCCGGTGATGTAGCGCCCGCCGGGACCAAGCAGCGTCCGCACCAGCGGCGCGATGTCGGTGGGCCAGCCGGCGCGGCCGAGCAGCGGCCGGTACACCGGATGCTCCGGGATCACGTCGGGCTTGCCCGCGGGCGCCAGCATCGACGGCACCACGGTGTTGACGGTGATCTTGTCCGGCGCGAGTTCCATGGCAAGTGCGCGGGTCAGGCCCGCGATACCGGCCTTCGCGGTGACGACGTGGGCGCGGTCGGGCGCACCCATGGAGCCGGTCAACCCGCCGATATTGATAATCGAGCCGGCGTCGCTCTTGCGGATCGCCGGCAGGCAGGCCTTCACGCAATGAAACGCGCCGTCGAGGACGACGCCGGTGATCAGCCGCCAGTCCTCGAAGGTCATGTCGCCGATGTGCTTCTCCTGGCGCAGCGCGGCGTTGTTGACCAGGTAGTCGATCCGGCCGAACGTCTTGAGCGCGCTCTCGGCCATCGCATTGACCGCCTTGGCGTCGACCACGTCGCCAACGGCGACGAGGCCCTTCGCGCCACGTTGTTCGATCGCGCGCACCACCTCGTCCGCCTCGGCGCGGTTCGAGCGCACGTTGACGACGACGTTGCAGCCGGCGGAGGCGAGCTCCAGCGCCATCGCGCGCCCGATGCTGCGGCCCGCGCCGGTGATCACCGCGACGCGACCGGCAAGCTCCCGTTCTGCCATTGCGCTAACCCCTCAATCCGGACAAGTCGATTTTGCCCGCAAATACGCCTGCGGCAATCGTCAAAGCGACTTTCGCCCCCGTCCCGTCGTAGCCGCCGTGGCGCGCGTTCAGCATAAACTTCTGCTCGATGTCGGCGCGCGACAGCGGCTCGTGCGCGCCGCCGCGCATGTGCGGCTGGCGCTCCTCGACCACGCTGCCGTCGCGCAGCGTGGCGCGGATGTGGCCGGTGAAGTTGTTCGGATAGGGGTTGTCCGGATCGATCCGGAAGCGGACCTTGCCCGCGAGCGCGAGCACGGCCACGTCCTTTACCGCGTCGTCCGTGAAGTCGGAAAGGCCGACGTTACCGCGCACGAAGCCCGCGGCGATGCAATAGGGCGTCGAGAACTTGCCGGCATAGCCATTGGCGGGCTTCTGCTTGGCGGCCAGCGGCTCCCAGAGGCGGTGCACGGTCCCCTCGCCCACGTCGCAGACCATCTCCACGACGTCGTTCGCCTTTAACTTCACGCCGAGGCGGCGCGCGCAGTCAATATAGGGATGCGTCATGGTCCCACAGGGATAAAGCTTGAACGCCAGCGCCTCGGCAATCCAGCGCGCGCCGAAGTCGCCGGCCAGCGCTTCGAAGTCGCCCCTGGTGGTGTTGGCGAAGCCGTGGAAGAAGCCGTGCGAGCCCTCGAACACCGTGCGCGGCCCTTCGAACCCCGCGCGCGCCATCAGCGCCGCGCGATAGCCGGACTGCGCCGCCCAGCCGGCGTGCATGCGTTTGGTCGACGCGCCTTCCGCCAGATACTCGATGATGCCGGAGGCCATCGAACCGGCGACGCCGAAGGCATCGACGGTCTGCTTCATATTCAGCCGCAGCGTGCGCGCCACCGCCGCCGCAGCGCCCATGGCGCCGAACACCGCGGTCGGATGGAAGCCCGCCTTGTGCACCATCTTGGGCGCGACGAGGCCCATCCGGCACATGATCTCGATGCCCACCGCCACGCCCGCCAGCGCATCCGCCCCGCTTGAACCGTAACGCTCGGCAGCGGCCAGCACCGCCGGCACTATGACGGCCCCGGCGTGCACCGGCCCGCCCTCGAAGGTGTCGTCGAAATCCTCGCCATGCGCCGCCGTACCGTTGACCAGCGCAGCGCCGGCGCCGCCAAGCGTGCGGCTGTGGCCAATGGCGGTACACGGACCACCGTCGTCGCAGGCTTCGAGCGTGCTGCGGACATAGGCCTCGTTGCGGGCGGCGAGACACAGGCCGATCACGTCGATCGCCGTCTCCTCGCAGCGCGCGCGCATGGCCGCGGTCAGGCCGGCGGCTTCGACCGCGGCGATCCGCTCGGCCAGACGTTCGGCGAGCGCGATCTTGGGAAGTTCGGCGTTCACGGTAGGTCAGGTGTTGCGCAGCCGCGTGCCGCCGAAGCCGGGAATCCGGTTCATCAGGATCACGACCGTGAAGGTGAGCAGCAGCATCGAGAGGCCCAACACCGCGATGGCGCCGAGGTCGCCGCTTTCCTTCAAGTCGAAGATCAGCACCGAAACCACCTTGGTCTCGGACGTGAACAGCATGATCGCCGCCGACAACTCGCGGATCACCGAAACGAAGATAAAGCACCATGTCGCGATCACGCTCGTTCGCAGCAGCGGCGCCGTGACGTCGCGCAGCGTGCGCAGCCGCGTCGCGCCAAGGATGCGGCTGGCATCCTCAAGCTCGGAATGCACCGCGCGGAACGCCGACTGCAATTGCTGGTAGGCCGCCGGCAGTTCGATGGTGATGTAGGCGATCAGCAGAATCCACAGCGTTCCGTAGAGCACGAACGGCGGACGCGTGTAGCTCAGGAACAGGCCGACGCCCAGCACGATACCCGGAATCGCGATCGGCGCGGTGGCGAGGAAGCCAAGGAAGCGGTGCCCGGTCACCGCCTCCCGCGCGGTGATGTAGCTGATCACCAGCGCCAGAACCGTGCCGAGCGTCGCCGCGAGTGAGCCGAGGATGAAGGTGTTCTTCAGCGCGACCTGCGTCGACGACAGCTCGAAGAACGTGAAGTGCAGATTGTGCAGCGTGAAATTGAGCGGCGTCAGCAGCGTTGTCGCGATCGGCGAGAACGCCGCGTTGAACAGCGCAAAGTACGGCAGGAACACCGGCATCATCAGCACGATGGCAACGAAGCCCATGGCCGGCACGACGAACCAGCCGAGCTTGATCAGCCGCGGGTCGGCGCCCTTGCCGCCGACGATGGAATAGCCCTTGCGGCCGAGGATCATGGCCTGGCCACGCAGCAGCAGCACGGTCACGACCAGCAGCGGCAGCGAAGCGGCAGCGGCGAGCTCCGGCTTCGGCGGGTACTGAAACAGGCTCCAGATCTTGGTGGTCATGGTGTGGAAGCCCGCCGGCAGCGCCAGGATCGCGGGCGAACCGAACAGGATCATGGCCTGCAGGAACGCGATTAGCACGCCCGCGAGCAGCGCGGGCAGCGCGAGCGGGATCGTCACCTTCCAGGCGGTGGTCCAGGTCTTGCCGCCGAGGATCGCGGAGGCGTCTTCGAGGTCGCCGGGGATGCGGTCGAGCGCGTTGGCGATCAGCACGAAGATGTAGGGAAAAGTGTAGCAGGCGATGACGAAGATCAGGCCCGGCAGCGAGTAGATGTTGAACAGATACTCGCCCTGCTCGGCGCCGGTAACGAAGCGGTAGAGCTGGTTGAGCAGCCCGGAGTTGGGCGCCGCGAGAATTTCCCAGGCAATGGCGCCGAGAAACGGCGGTGTGACGAACGACGCCGTTACCAGAGCGCGGATCGCGCGCGTGTATGGCAGGTCGGTGCGCGCGACAAGCCACCCCATCGGGGCGGCGATCACGCAGCAGGCCGTGCTCGAACTGACCGCCACGACCAGCGTCGTGATCAGCGGATTGACGAACTCTGGATCGGTAAAAAGGTTGGCGAAATGCGCGAGCGTGAATTCGCGCGCCTTCGTGACCTCGTCGACGGAGCTGAGGCTGTAGATGACGAGCCACGTGACAGGCAGGATCACCAGCACGCACAGCAGCAAGGCGAAGGTGATCAGCACCGGCCAGGTGAAGTCGATCTTCAGGCTTCGCCGCTCGGCGATCTGCGCGGGCACTGCAATGGTCACGGAATTGACTCTCCTTAAGCACGGCAAAACTCCCTCTCCCAGCTCTTGGAGAGAGGGTCGGGGTGAAGGGGCGATTCAACAATCCGCAATGTCGAAATTCGCGGGATCGCCCCTCACCCGACAGGCTCGCTTTCGCTCGCAAGTCGCCTCTCCCCGCAAGCGGGGAGAGGTAACCGTCTCAAACCTTGAAAATTGCGCTGTAGCGCTTCTTGATGTCGTCGGCGCTCTTGTACACGCCTTCCGGGTCTTCCTTCATCAGCTTGATGGCGCGCAGCGGACGCACGCTCGGCTTTTCGACCGTCTGGCCGTGCGCTGAGTACTGCCGCGCCCAGTCGACGAGGAACTGCTGCGCCTCGCGCGTATGCATCCAGTTCTGGAACAGCTTGCCGGCGTTCGGATTCGGGGCGGCCTTGAACAGCACGCTCGGCCCTTGCGCCAGCGGTGTGCCCTCCTCCGGATAGACGATCTCCAGCGGAGCGCCTTCTTCCTTGTAGCGGATCACGAGATAGCCCGCACCGTCGACCATGACCGCGCGTTCGCCGAGCTGGATCTTCTTGGGCGTGTCGGTCGCGGACTGAACCTGCATCACCTTCTGCTTGGCGAGTTGCTCGAAGTAGCTCCAGCCGATGTCGCGAGCGATCTGGAACGTCGCGTTCATGATCGTGCCGCTGTAGGACGGGTGCGCCTTGACGAGCTTGCCGGACCACTTTGGATCGAGCAGGTCCTTGAAGCTCTTGGGCGCATCTTCTTTCTTCACCAGGTTGGTGTTGTAGGCGATCGGCGACACCAGGATGCGGGTGGTGATGTAGAGCCCGTTGGGATCGTAGTACGCTTTGTCATAGTGCTTGGCGACTTCCTCGGGCATGTACGGCTCGAGCCAGCCGTTCTTCGTCCAGACGATGCAGTGCGCCGCGTCCGCGGTATTGGCGACGTCCACCGCGCGAATGTTGGACGTGTACTCCTGGCCGATGCGGGTGAACACGCGCTCGGCGCCGGAGCGTTCGACGCGCACAGCGATGCCATACTTGTCCTGGAACGTCTTGCCGATGCGGTTGGCGAAGGCGAGGTCCATCGCGGTGTAGAAAGAGAGCTTGCCCTCCTTCTTCGCGGCCGCGATCAGTTCGGGCGTGATCGCCGCCGCCGCCGGCGCCTGGGCGCGGATCGGCTCGGCGAATACGGTGACGGCAGTGAGCGCGGTCGCACCTTTGAGGACGCCGCGTCGGGTGATCTTGATATCGCGCATGGAGGCCTCCTAGACCTTGAAGATTCGGCTGTAACGGGTCTTGATCTCTTGGCTCTGCTTCTCGACCGCCACAGGGTCTTCCTTCAAGGTCTTGATGTCCTTGAAAGGCTTGCGGCCGGCCTTTTCCTTCGCCAGCGGATGCGGCGAGCGCAGTCTGCCGACGTCGACGATGAGCTGCTGGCACTCCGCGGTGAAGCACCAGTTCTGGAACAGCCGCGCCGCATTGGGATTCGGCGCGGTCTTGAAGATGCCGTTCGGCCCGACGATCAGCGGCGTGCCCTCGGCGGCATAGACCGGCTCGACCGGTCGGCCGGATTCCTTGAGCTGAAGCACGTTGTACTCGTTGCCGTCGGCCTGGACCGCACGCTCGCCGAGCGCGAGCTTCTTGGGCGGATCGGACGCCGATTGCACCTGCATCACGCCCTGTCTGGCGAGCTTCTCAAGGTAGTCCCAGCCCAGATCGCGGGCGAGCTGCTGGGTCGCGGTCATGATGGTGCCGCTGTAGCCCGGATGAGCCTTGACGAGCTTGCCCTTCCATTTCGGATCGAGCAGGTCGGCGAAGCTCTTCGGCGCGTCCCCGGCCTTCACCAGATCGGTGTTGTAAGCAATCACGCTGAGCATGATCCGGAAGCTTGCGAACAAGCCGTCGAGGTCCTTGTGCGCGGGCGGCAAATGCTTGGCCACGTCTTCAGGGACATAGGGCGCCAGCAGGCCCTGCCGCTTCCAGACGATGAAATGCGCCGCGTCCGAGGAATTGACCACGTCCGCGGCGTGGATGCGGCTGCCGAGCTCCTGGCCAATGCGCTGGAACAGGCGCTCGGCGCCGGTGCGCTCGACGCGCACCGCGATGCCGGGGAACTTGGCTTCGAAGGCGCGCGCGATGCGTTCCGCCATCGGCAGATCGACGGAAGTGTAGTAGGCGAGCTTGCCTTCCTTCCGCGCCGCCTCGACCAGCGCCGGCGTAATCGCCGACGCAGGCGGCGCCGCGGCGAGCACACGCGCCGCCGGCAGGCCGAGCGCCAGGGCGCCCGCACCTTTCAGCAGATTGCGACGCGAGAGCCCGCCGCGCATGCCGCGCCTCAGACCTTGAAGATCTGGGTGTAGCGCTTCTTGATGTTGTCGCTCTCCTTTTCGACGCCCGCCGCGTCGTCCTTCATCAGCTTGATCTGCGACAGCGGCGTGCGGCCCGGCTTCTCCTTGGCGAGCCGGTGCGCCGAACGCAGGCCGCCATGGTCGATGCAGAGCTGCTGGCACTCGGCGGAGAACATGTATTGCTGGAGCAGCCGCGCAGCGTTCGGGTTGGGCGCGGCCTTGAAGATCGCGTTCGGCCCGATGATCAGCGGCGTGCCCTCACTCGGATAGACGAACTCGATCGGGCCGCCCTTCTCCTTGAGCTGGAACACGACGTATTCGACGCCGTCCGCCATGATGGCGCGCTCACCGAGCGCCAGCTTCTTGGGCGGGTCGGACGCCGATTGCACCTGCATGATCTTCTGCTGGGCCAGTTTCTCGAAATACTGCCAGCCGATATCGCGCGACATCTGGAAGGTCGCGGTCAGGATCGTTCCGCTGTAGGACGGATGCGCCTTCACGATCTTGCCGACCCATTTGGGATCGAGCAGGTCCTTGAAGCTCTTGGGCGCTTCTTCCTTCTTCACCAGGTTGGTGTTGTAGGCGATCGGGCACAGGAACACGCGGAAGCTCGCGAACTGCCCGTCGGGGTCCTTGTGCTCGGCGGAATAGTGCTTGGCCACGTCCTCGGTCACGTAGGGCTGGAGCAAGCCGCCGCGCTTCCAGACGATCAGGTGCGCCGCGTCCGACGAATTCACGACGTCGACTGCACGGATGTTGCTGCCATATTCCTGGCTGATGCGGCTGAAAATGCGCTCGGCGCCGGACCGTTCGACGCGCGCCGTGACGCCGGGATACTTGGTCATGAAGGCTTTGGCGACGCGCTCGGCCAGCGGCAGGTCGACCGAGGTGTACCAGACCACCCGGCCTTCCTTCTTGGCGGCCTCGATCAGCGCGGGCGTCACCGCTTCCGCGGCTGGTGCCGAGGCACGGATCGGGGACGCATAGACGGTCAGTGCGGCGGCGCTCGCGCCCTTCAGGACGTCACGCCTGGTAATCCGTCGCTTCATGGTGGGTTCCTCCCTGAATGATCGGCACTGTTGTTTTCTCGTTGAATTTCGAATTCATCCGGCCAGCGCCCGGCATCGGTCCGCCGGAAGATGCAGCCAAATCGAAGACCCGGGCGCCACATTGTCGCTCGCGGGCGTGACCACGCGCAGTTGCGTCCCGTCGGCCGCCTCAACCATATAGTCGCGACTCGATCCGAGAAAGACTTGCCGCACCACAGTGGCAGGGACGACGTTGGCCTGGTCGGCGGGCTTCGACGACAAAATCTGAATCTGGTGCTGGCGGATCGACACGGCCGTGTCACCGCCCGTCTTGAGCGGCTCGCCCGTCACCTTGAGCGGCGCGCCGGCGAGCGACACGTGAGTGGAGTCCAGCGTCTTTCCGCGCAGCACGTTGCTCATGCCGATGAACCGGGCGACGAATTCGGACCGCGGCCGGTCGTAGATGTCCTCGGGACTGCCGGCCTGCTCGATCTTACCGTGGTTCATCACCGCGATCACGTCGGCCGTGGTCATCGCCTCGGACTGATCGTGCGTCACATAGACGGTGGTGTAGCGATATTCGTCGTGCAGGCGGCGCACCTCAAAGCGCATCTCCTCGCGCAGGTTGGCGTCGAGGTTGGACAAGGGCTCGTCGAGCAGCAGCGTCTCCGGCTCCACAATCAGCGCGCGCGCGAGCGCCACGCGCTGCTGCTGGCCGCCGGACAGTTCGCCCGGATAGCGGCCGGCGAGCGCCTCAAGCCGGGCGGTCGCGAGAATCGCGCCAAGCTTCTGCTTGATGGTCGCAGCGTCGAGCTTCCGGAGCTTCAGGCCGTAGACGATGTTCTCGGTCACCGTCATGTGCGGCCACAGTGCGTAACTCTGGAAGATCATCGACATGTTGCGCCGCTCAGGCGGCAGCGAACGCTCCGGCGTCGACACCACGCGGTCGCCGACCCGGATTTCGCCTTCGCTCGGCTCCACGAAGCCTGCAATCAGCCGCAGCGTCGTGGTCTTGCCGCAACCGGACGGCCCCAGCAGGCAGACCAGCGTCCCGTGTTCGATCCGCATCGACACATTGTCGACCACGGCCAGCGATCCGTATCGCTTGGTCAATCCGCGCAATTCGACCGACGCCACTGCCCATCCCCCTTCCGGCGTACGCCGGTTCGACTTAAACACCGGACCCCTGACGGGCCTTCCGTTACGCGCCGACAAACACCGGCTTGCGCTTCTCCATGAAGGCCTTGCGGCCCTCCTCATAGTCGCGGCTCTTGAAGCAGGCGTCCACGGCGGCCTGGGACCGCTTGACGTCGCGCTTGCTCTCGTCCTTGAGCATTTCCGCGACCGTGACCTTGACCGCCCGGATGGTCAGCGGCGCGTTGCCCGCGATCATGTCGGCATAATTCTTGACGTAGCCTTCCAATTCGCCGTCCGGTACCACCCGATTGACCAGGCCCATGGTCTGGGCTTCCGCTGCGGTGAATTGCCGCGCCGTGTAGAAAATCTCCATGGCGAACGACGGTCCGACGACGTCGACCAGCCGCTTCAGGCCCGGATAGGCGTAACCAAGGCCGAGCTTGGCGGCGGGAACTGCGAACTTGGAACCCTCGGTGGCGATCCGGATGTCGCAACAGGTCGCAAGCCCCATGCCGCCGCCGATGCAATAGCCGCGGATCATCGCGATGGTGGGCTTGGGGAACTCGTGGAAGGCGGCGTAGCTCTTTTCGACGACGGCGTTGTATCGCGCGACCGCTTCCTCGTTCGAACGCTCCTTCTCGAAGCGGGAGATGTCGGCGCCCGAGACGAACGCCTTGCCGCCGGCACCGGTCACCACCACACAGGCGATGTCCTTGTCGTCGCGGAAGTCGTCGAGCATCTGGCCCGCCGCCTCCCACATGTCGAGCGACACCGCGTTGTGGCGCTCCGGATTATTGAAGATCACGTAGCCGACGCGCCCTTCCTTGCGCGACAGCATCTTGTCGGTCTGCGTCATTTCAGTCGTCTCCTTGCGCGCGGCGCGCGCGTCAAATGGCGTTGGCCTTGCGCAGCGCTGCAATATCTCTTGCGCTGAATCCGAATTCCTTGAGCACTTCGTTGGTATGCTGGCCGAGACCCGGCGGCACAGCCGCAATCGCGCTCTTGCTGCGCGACATCTTGATCGGCTGGCCGACCACCGTGAGCGTGCTCTTGTCCCTCTTCTTGACACTCTGCGCGATGCCGAGATGCTTGACCTGCGGATCGGCGAACACCTGGTCGATGGAGTAGATCGGGCCGCAGGGCACCCCGGCCTTGTTCATAATGTCGATCCACTCGGCGCTGCTTTTCTTCTCGGTGTAGGTTCCGATCTCCGCGTTGAGCGCCCTGCGGTTCTCCGAGCGCAGCTTCGCGCTCGCATACTCCGGCTTTTTGATCATCGCGTCGGCGCCGAGCGCCTTGCAGAACCGCTCCCAGATCGCGCCGCCGGTGGTGGCGATGTTGATGTGGCCGTCGGTTGTCTTGAACACGCCGGTCGGGATCGATGTCGGATGATCGTTGCCGGCCTGTTTGGGCACATCGTTGCCGATCAGCCAGCGCGCGGCCTGGAAGTCGAGCATGAAAATCTGCGCCTGCAGCAGCGAGGTCGCGACGTGCTGGCCCTTCTTGGACTTCTCGCGTTCGAGCAGGGCGACCATGATGCCGAGCGCACAGAACAATCCCGCCGTCAGGTCGGCGACCGGGATGCCGACGCGCACCGGCCCCTGGCCGGGCAGCCCGGTGATCGACATCAGCCCGCCCATGCCCTGCGCGATCTGATCGAAGCCCGGCCGGTTTTCGTAAGGTCCGTCCTGGCCGAAGCCGGAAATGCTGCCGTAAACGATGCGCGGATTGACCTTGCTCAGGTCCTTGTAGTCGATCTTCAACCGCCGCTTCACGTCTGGCCGGAAGTTCTCGACCACGACGTCGGCCTTCTTGATCATCCGCAGGAACGCGGCGCGCCCTTCCTTGCTCTTCAGGTTGAGCGTCATGCTCCGTTTGTTGCGATGCAAATTCTGAAAATCGGGACCTTCGCGCGGGCCACCCGGTGCATCGCCGCCCGCTTCGTCCGGCGGCATCTCGATCTTGATCACGTTGGCGCCCCAGTCGGCGAGCTGCCGCACGCATGTGGGGCCCGACCGAACGCGCGTCAGGTCGAGGACGGTGAAGCGTGCAAGTGCTTGCGAGGCTTTGCGAAACGGCATGTGCGGAAGACACCCTGGGATGCGTTGCGAGACCATCTCCGAAATGACCGGAGTTGTCCACGGGGACATGCGGCACCATAGCGTGCGCCTCTCGGTTGCGCCGGAACGCCATTGGGATAGGCTTTTGGCAACGGAAATCATGGGGATGACGATGAAACGTCTGGGATTCGCGCTTGCGCTGGCCGGGTCTGTGGCCTGCATCACGGCCGTTCCCGCGGCTTCGGACGAATGGCCGTCGCGGCCGGTGCGCATCCTGAGCACCTTTGCGGCGGGCGGCGCCGCCGACGTGCTGGCGCGCGTCATCGCGGAAAATCTCTCGACGGCGTTCAAGCAGCAATTCTTCGTCGAAGTCCGCGCCGGAGCGGGCGGCCAGATTGCCGTGAGGTCGGTGCTGGATTCGCCCCCCGACGGCTACAACTTCGCCCTGGTCAGCGTCTCTCATCTCGTGATCCACCCGATGTCGCGGGCGGACGCGACCTACGATCCGCTCAAGGACCTCACCAACGTCGCCTTCGCCGGCGGCTCGCCGGTGGTGCTGTCGGTCAATTCCGGCAAGAGCGGGCTGAAGACGCTGAAGGACCTGGTCACCCGCGGTCAGACTGAGTCGATGACCTATTCCTCGTCCGGACTCGGCACGATGGGTCATCTGGTCGGCGAGAACTTCGTCGGCATCTCCAAGATCAAGAGCTCGCACGTTCCCTACAAGGGCGCGTCGCAAGCGCTCAACGATCTCGTCGGCGGCCACATCGTCTGGTGCTCGCAGACGGTGACGTCGACTTCGAGCTTCCTGCGCGCAAACACGCTGCAAGGACTCGCGGTCTCGACCGACAAGCGCATGCCCGACTTTCCCGACATCCCGACGTTCAAGGAGCAGGGCCACGATCTCGTGTCGTCGATCTGGTTCGCGCTGTCCGGACCGGCCAAGCTGCCGCCCGCGATCCTCGCCAAGCTGAACGCGGAAGTGAACAAGGCCATGACGAAGCCCGAGGTCGCGGCGCGGATGCGGCGCGACGGCATGATCACCAACCCGATGAGCCCGGAGCAGTTCCAGCAGTTCATCGCGGCCGAGAAGACGCGCTGGTCGCCGGTCGTGCAACAGGTCGGACTGGCGGTGAAGAAGTAAAGGATTACGAAGGCCGCCGGTTTCGCCGGCCTTCGTACGTTTCGACAAGATAAAAAAGACGACCCCCGATGTTCTTCGACGGGCACACAAACACACGGGGAGTGACATGATTGCAAGAATGACTCGGCGCGGATTCCTCGGCACCACCGCGGGTGCGGCCGCACTGACCGTCGCAGGCCCGCAGGCGGCCTTCGCCAAATACCCGGAGCGCAACCTTCTCATTATCGTGCCTTACGGCCCGGGCGGCGGCAGCGACATCAGCGCGCGGCTGCTGGCCCTCGACCTCGAGCCGAACTTCGGCAAGCCGGTCACGGTCGAAAACCGCGCCGGCGGCGGCGGCTGGATCGGCTGGGGCTCGCTCGCGCAGTCGAAGCCGGACGGCTACACCATCGGCTATATCGCGGCGCCGAACCTCTACGCCGGGTATCTCGACCGTTCGATCGCCGGCGGACAGCGGAAGGAAAATCTCGAAAGCTTCACGCCGCTGATCAACCACGTGTTCGATTACAACATGTGGGGCGTGCGCGCCGAGAGCAAATACAAGACCGTCAAGGACGTGATCGACGACGCCAAGAAGCGGCCGTCGGCAATCTCGCTCAACGGCGGCGGCCACGGCACCGACGACCACATCGCGATCCTGTCGATCGAAGCCGCGACCGGCACCAAGTTCGTGGTGCCGCACTTCCGCAGCACCGCGGAAGGCATGACCCAGGTACTCGGCGGTCACATCGACGTGCTGGCGGCCAACGTCAGCGAGGCGGCCGAGAACGTGCGCACCGGCAAGATCCGCGCGCTCGGCGTGATGGCGCCGACCCGCTCTAAGTTTATGCCGAATGTGCCGACCTTCCGCGAGCAAGGCTTCGACCAGGTGTGGGCGATCTCGCGCGGCGTCGCCGGACCCGCGAATCTGCCGAAGGACGTCGAGGCGACGCTGATCGCCACGCTCGAAAAAACCATCGCGTCGCCGGGGCACAAGGAAAAGGCCGAGAAGCTCAGCCTCGACCCGCTCATCGTCAAAGGCGAGGAGTACCGCAAGTACCTCAAGCAAAAAGAGCAGGAAACCAAGAAGCTGATGAATTGGTAGCACCAGCGACCGAAACGAGGAGCGCCGCGCGAGCGGCGCTCTTTGCGCTTCCGGAGGCGCACCTACTGCAATCTTCAACCGCTACTGTCGCGGCGTTGTTCAACTTGGCCGAAATAGCGCCCAGTCGACTTCACCTTTCCGAGACGTGACAACTGATGGCCTTCCGAGCGTTCAATGCTAGTCCACAATTCTACGTCCAAAGCAAAAATGCGGAACATGTTTTTCGGGGATGCCTTACTTCATGTTCGCGTTCTTGAATAACTACAATGAAGCCATCACTGCTTGAGGTGGTCCCACTTCCTGAGACAGGCGGTTAAGGTGGATTCGCCGATGCGAAGGATAATCCACCATGAGGACGCGGAGACGGTTTTCCGGGGAGTTCAAAGCCAAGGTCGCGCTTG